>JADGNZ010000001.1 GCA_017883205.1 Thermoanaerobaculia bacterium
TGAACAAGATCACCAACTGGAGAGCCGGATGCGGGAGATCCGCCCGTCCGGTTCGGAGGGAGGGGGAGACCTTCACTGGTCTCTCCCTACCCCTATCTTGAAAAACAAAAAGCCGCGCCCGAAAGCGCGGCCAATCGTGAGCGAATTCTCTTTGGCTAATGTAGCGGAAAGTGCGGGACGTAGTTCGTCTGCGGAACCGGGACGATCTCGACTTCGACGACCTGCAACTCGGGGTAGAGATCTTCACCGTGTCGGGGCATGATCGTCTCCGGCTGCCGCTTCCCGGCTTCGTTCGCGCCCTCTTCGATCCATTGATCACCGTCGTAAATCCACATTGGGGCGTCCTTTCCACTGATCCCTCGGAGTCTCCGAAGGCTATCCCGTACAATTCAATCGGCCTGCCAACCGGTGGCACGGCCAAATCCATCATTCTCAATGTCTTCTACGGATGATCCCGGTAGATGGTTTGGGGACCGTCCTCCCCCGGACTCAGTGCGTCCGGTTACCGGGTCACGAGTCTCGCGTTTTGAGATACGCGCCGAGCTGGCGATATGCCGCACCGCGGTGCGAGACCTTGTCCTTCTCCTCGGGCGACATCTCGGCAAAGGTCTTTTTCGATCCCCGAGGCTGAAACCAGGCATCCCAGCCAAAGTTCCCGTCGCCACGGGGCTCGACCAGAATCTCTCCTTCGGTCACGCCACGGAAGACTTCGCCTTGCGTACCGTCCCAGTAGGCGACGCAGCATTCCGCCTTCGCAGAACGGTTGTTGAGCGCGTATGCGATCGCAGCGAGGCCTTTTCCGCCGGCAGCTTCCAGCAGCCACTTCACATACGGTCCGGGGAAGTTGCCCAGCTCATCAAAACCGAGCGAAACGTCCTCGACGATGATGCGGCTGTAACCCTTTGAACGGGCGACCTCGAGCTTGTAGCGCGTGATCTCCTCGACTCCGGCGGCCTGAATCTCCGGCAGAGTGATCGAGACGCGAAGTAGAGGAAGTCCGAGGATTCGCTCGGCTTCGATTCCCTTGTTCGGATTCGAAGAAACGAGGATCAGTGGGTGATCAGACACGCGAGGATTCTATGGCTAGACCTCACGCAAGGCGCGGAAGCTGCGGGTGAGGCGCTGCCGGAGAGTTGGCGGCGCTGCCATGCGTCCGAGCCTTCGGCTGATGAAGTTCCTCAGGCGCCGGTGGATGCTGACGCGCTGTTCGCATTCGGGACATAGGCTGACGTGAGTCTTGAAGTCGGTCTGTTTCTTCTCGCCCATTGCGCCATCGAGGAAGAAGTAAGCAACTCGTTTCACATCGTCACAGATCATTACTGCGGTCTCCTTGGCCATCGAGGTGACGACTCTGTATCGATCGCAACTGCCCGGCCGCAGGCTGAATTCCGGAGAGTCAGTGATCAGGAGAAGCGAGAGATCAGAGATCAGAAGAGGTCGGCACGATCGTGATCACCGATCTCTCATCGCTGGCAAACAAAAGCGAAGGGATCAGATGTGGCGGAGAAAGTAGTGACCTGATCTCTGATCTCTTTGTCCCTGATCTCTGCTCTAAACACTTCGGGCGGCCGAAACAACCGGCCGCCCGAAGACTTGATCTTGCGATGAATGCAGCGAGTTACTCGATCTCGAACTGCTCCGGCTCTTCCTCTTCGATCTCGAGCTCGATATCCTCGTCGTCGGCGAACAGAATCGCCTCTTCGTCAGTCTCGGGCTCCTGAATCTCGGTCTCGTCGCCGGTCTCGGTGTCCTTCTTCTTGCGGCCCTTCGTCTCGTCTTTGCGCGAGCGCATCTTGGCCGGCTCTGCGGTACCGCGGATGTAGCCGTACTTGCGTGCGTACTCGAGCAGCGTGCGCTCGAGCATCTTGCGGCCGCGGTAGAGGCGCGACATGACGGTCCCGACCGGGCAGTCGAGGATCTCGGCGATCTCCTTGTACGAGAAGCCTTCGATGTCGGCGAGCAGAACGACCATCTTGTAATCGTGCGGCAGCGAATCGAGGGCACGCTTGACGTCGGCGTCCATCATGTCCTGGAAGATCTCGCTCTCCGGGTCCTTGATCAGGTCGGGCGCGTTCTTCTGGATGACCCGTTCGTACGACTCTTCAATCTCGGAGAAGTCGATCTTGTGCGGCGTGAGCTTCTTCTTCCGATAGTTGTTGATGAACGTGTTCTTCATGATCTTGAAGAGCCACGCCTTGAAGTTCGTGCCTTCCTCGAACTTGTCGTAGTACTTGTACGCCTTGAGGTAGGTTTCCTGAACGAGGTCCTCCGCGTCTTCGGAGTTCCGCGTCATGCGATAGGCGGTGTTGTACAGGGAGTCGACGTAGGGCATCGCAGCCTTCTCGAAGTCCCATCCCTGCTCGTGATCTGTCGCTACTGCGGTTTTCATCGTGTCTCCCGTACGTCAAACATCGAAAAATGCGTAACTCGTGCCGTTATCTCTATTAGATGCGCGGCGAAAGAAAAGGTTACCAAGGGCCCCCAGATCTGCTGGAGTGAGCTATCCGAAGTCGTTGGAACGATATGGGTTACGACGTTCGGATGGCGATTGTTGAAACTACCTCTTCGACATTCGGACTGGTCGGTGCCGCGTCACCGCGACCGGACACGTCCGTCCTGATTGTTGCTGTCGTCGAGATTTACTACGGTCTAACGGAGGGAAGTGCTGGCAAACCGGCTGCGAACAAACAGGAAACTGCCCGAATTCCCGGACGGGCATTATACACAGCTGACAATCGTACGCAAGCCCCACGTACGTCCGAGGGTGATTCGACACCTTCTCGTGACAGGAAGCCGGTTCCGAGGCTCCAGTCACTCCAAGTAGATGCTGAGAAGTATCTCATACGCGCGCGTGATCTCGATGAAGCGGGCGGCCGCCTCGCTCTGGACCGCCGCAGTTTCGCTGAAAACCTTGTCCGGGTGATGCTGCGCCGCCAGTTTGCGATAAGCAGCGATGATCCCGGCGCGATCTGCGGGGATAGCGAGCCCGAGGACCCGCAAGAGGTCAGCGGTCTCACGCTGATCCCGCGAGTAGAGCGGCGTCGAGATTCCCGCGCGATCGGCTCCGCGCGGGCGCGCATCTTTCGCATGGTCGACGTAGTCGAAACCGTAGACCTCGCGCAGCCGGGCCAGAGCATCGGTCTGAAAGCCGAGGGAAAAGCTGAGGTCCAGCAGCGCGGCGTACTGGCGCAACGGTACCGGTGTCGTGCGGTCGGCGACGAGGCGCACGGCGGTGTCGAGCAGCCAGGTTCGTTGTTCCGGGGAGGCGATCTTCGCGAAGCGCTCACCCCAGTTGGCGATGTCGATTCCCGACGTGACCGGCCCAGCCAGCCCTGCACCGCGCCGGATCTCGCGCCGGGCAGTCTCCGCCTCGATGCCACCGAAAAGTAGAAGGTTGAAGAGGATCGATGCAGCTACCCGGTTGCGGTCAGGAGCGGCGTTTGCCTGCGCCGCGCCACGCTGGTCGGCTTCCCGTTGCGCCGCAGCGAACGTGATGGCCACGGAGGCCGCCAGCCCGATGCCGACGGCAAGCATGATGATGACGAGTGTCAGCTCCACAGAACGGAATGGTACGCGCGCCGAAGCGTCACGGCCGGAACGTGACCGAATTCACCGGCCCTTCCCAGATCGTGACAGCTCGCACGACAGCCCTCTCCTCGGCCACGGCGGCCCCGAGGGCGCTTGCAAACCATTGCGCGATGTTCTCGGCAGACGGATTGACCTTGTCGAAGGGAGGAACATCGTTAATGCAACCGTAGTCGAGCGTCTTTGCCAGTGCCTCGAGCTTTCGACGGGCACTGACGAAATCGACGGCAATCGCGTCAGCGTCGACTCCGCCGCCGGCCGCAGCCAGATCGGCTTCGACCATGTACGAGTGGCCATGAAGCGGCTCGGAAATCCCCCGGTATTCGCGAAGAAAGTGCGCGGCTTCGAATCGGGCGGATACGCGGATGGTGAAGGACGGGGGGTGGGGGGTGGGGGGTGGGGGGCGGGAGGTGAAGGCATCAGGCTTTTCGGACGGGGTGCGAGACTTGTCGGGCGGCACAGGAGATTGGGCCGAAGGGAGGTGAGAAGCGGTAGCTTTGTTTTTCTCCGACCCCCCACTCCCCACACCCGACTCCCCAGATTTCTCCGACTCCCGACTCCCGACTCGCGACCCCCCAAACACCCTAGCAATCATCTCCTCGCTCATCCCCAGTTCGCGGACTTCGTCGGGGTTCGACTGGGATCGCAGCAGATCCTCGGCACGCGCATCGTCCCAGCAATCGGACGGGCTCGAGCCTTCCGCTAACTCGATCAGGGTCAGCAGTGTTTTGCGCCGCTCGGCATCGTTCCTGGCGTCCACGGCCGGAAGTGTACAATCCCGCCCGACCATGCCGCTGCCCAAAAGTATTCTTTGCAGCTCCTGCAGAAAGACCTACCCCGAAGGCTGGCGGCGCTGTCCCTACTGCGGTTTCGACGAAGTGCGTGCGCGGCAGGACGGGCCGATCCGGAAGTTCATGCAGAAGAAGCTGCAGGAGTTCGAGCAGCGGACGGGCCGGAAGGATGCGCGGCGAGCCGGCGGTGGTACCCGCCCGCCCAGGCCGGATGGGAGACCACAGAAGCAGCAGCGGGAGCAGGGCCGAGACGGGCGTCCGCAACGGCCGCCACAACGCGGCGGACAACCTCAACGTCCTCCGCAGGTAAGGCCACCGCAGCAGCAGGCCGCAGCGCAACCCGAGGGAGAGCGGACCGGACGTCGTCGCAGGCGTCGTCGAGGTGCCGGGCGCGGAGAGGCCGGAGCTCCGCCGGCTGGCGCTGGCGGTGCACCGGCAGCAGCGATTCCGCATCCGCCCCAGCGGCCACCGCGCGAGGCTCGTCCCCCTCGTCCGCCACAAGCAAAAGCTGATGGCGGCGCGCCGCGCCCCGAGGGTGAAGGCGGATCGAAGCGGCGGAGACGTTTTCGGCGTCGCCGGCCGGGCGGTGGTGACGGCGGTGGACCGCAGAGCGGACCGCCGGCTACGTAGCCGCGCCGGCTTGCTCGATTGAGGCGGACGCAGGTACCGGCACCGGCACGTTCGGCCGATTCATGCGAAGTTGGCGCACCGTGCATTCCGCAAAGCCTTCGCATCGAACACAATAGCGGTCCGAATGCTCCGGCTTGAAGTCGCCCGGAGAACAGATGTTCACGCCGCTGACGATCTCCCGTTCGGCGAGCTTGATCAGCCGGTCGATGTCGGTGACCGAGCCAGTCTCGATCGCCCTCTTCACGGCTGTCACACGCGTGACGTTGCGCGTCGCGGTGATCACCGCTCGATCATCGGAATCGACCTTGGCTGTCGCGCCAACTCCACCCGTGACGAGCGCGAGAACGCGTATCCGTTGCGAGATGTAATAGCCGAATCCGACCGCTGCACCCGCCAGCGCCGCGAGGTTTGTCTTGCTGCCGAAGAAGACGCCGGTCAGTAGCGCGGCGAGCGCCATCCACGCCAAAAATGTGATGCGGATCGGAAGAATCGTCGACAACGAAAACGTCTGGTCGCGGTTCAGAGCGGCGTAGACGAACAGAAGCGTGAAGTTGATGAAGAACGAGCCGAGTAGCGGCGTGTTGAACCATGCCGCCACCAGGGCCGTGGCGAGCGTCGACATCAAATAGAAACGAAGAAAGTGGCCGGTCCCCCACTCCGCTTCCACGGCGAATCCCATGAGAGAAAGCAGCACGAGGTTGAGAAAGAGCGTCAGAACAGGCGGAATCGTGAAGAGGCCGAGGTGTCCGGCCTGCGCGAACTGGTAGGTGAAGAGGCGCCAGATCTGGCCGGCGGCGACGGCGTCACGGTCGAATCCAAAAAGCCGCGTGAACTTCGCACCATCCTGAAATTGCAGAAAGAAGAAGGCGACATTCAGGAACAGCAGAATGTACGTCGAGCGCAGATTCTCCCCGCGGCTGCGGAACATGACGGTCCGAACATACCCTCGCGATTGAATAATTCAGCACTCCCGGCGGGCTTTGATACGAATCAGACTCGGGAGGTGTTGAACCGTTTACCGCACGATTACATTGTCCATGCCTTCGAACTTCAGCGTGTTTCCTTCGGCAAGGTGATGCTTTGCCGCGACCCCTGCCGCGAGCTCCAGGACTGACGACGCCTCGGCGTGAGGGGGGTAGTTCGGGCATGGGTCGGCCTTGCAGGGCGGAACGTCATGCGCGATGTGCACGATGCGATGGTTGGCATCGCTCCAGATCATGTCGAGCGGAATGAGCGTGTTCTTCATCCAGAATGGATATTCGCCCGCTTGCGGAAAGAGAAAAATCATGCCGCGGTCATCGGCGAGATGGTCCCGATACATCAGACCCTGCGCGCGCATTTCGTCATCCGCCGCGACCTCAACCAAGATGACGGACCTGTCGGGAAGGGTGATTCGCGGAGAGGCCGCGTCCGAAGGGGCCGTAGCCGCTGACGCCGCTGACGCCGCCGGCGGTGCCGGCACCCGTTGCGCACACGCAAGCGCGCATGCGAGGAGCAGAACGACGCTACTTCTCATCTTCGACCTCCACGGTCTCATCGTTACGCCCTTCCCGTACGATGAGATCGTACTTCTTGGCGTAGTAGCGGAACGATCGGAAGGACATCCGCAGCAGTTCGGCGGCCTGGGTCTGCACGCCACCGGAGCGCTCGAGGGCTTTGAGCATGAAGAACTTGCCGATGCCCTCGAGATGACTCTCGAGTGAGATCCCGGCGGGGGGCAGCTCGAACGTCATGTCCGGAATGGCGCCACCGAGGAGGACGTGCTCGGGGAGAGACTTCGTGGTGAGAACGTCTGACGACTCCAGCGCGATCATCCGCTCGATGACATTTTCCAGCTCGCGCACGTTGCCGGGCCAACTGTACTTCTCGATCAGGCGCATGGCGTCCGAGGAGATCCGTTTTTGTGGGACGCCGAGCGTCTTCGAGTACTTGGTGATGAAGTGCTCGACGAGCAGAGCGATGTCTTCCCTGCGCTGGCGCAGCGGCGGCAGCGTGATGGGGATGACGTTGATTCGATAGAAGAGATCCTCGCGGAAGGTGCCTGCTCGAATCGACTCCGCCAGGTCGCGGTTCGTCGCCGCGATGACGCGCACTTCGACCTGCGTTTCGCTGTTCGATCCGACGCGGCGTACGACGTGATCCTGCAGGACGCGCAGCAGCTTGATCTGCATGGCCGTCGACGTCTCGCCGATCTCGTCGAGAAAGATCGTGCCTCGGTCCGCTTCGTGAAACAGCCCGCGTTTCTCGCGGATCGCCCCGGTGAACGCTCCGCGCTCGTGGCCGAACAGCTCGGACTCCAGCAGCGTTTCGGGCAGTGCACCGCAATTGATCGAAACGAACTTCCCGCGGCGCCCCGAAGTGTAGTGAATGGCCCGCGCGATCAGCTCCTTGCCGGTGCCGGAATCGCCGGAGATCAGCACGGTCGACGAGGTTTTGGCGATTCGCCCCACGACCGAAAAGATCTCCTGCATCCGTGCGCTGCGGCCGATGATGTTGGAGAACGTGAAGCGCTCTTCCAGCGCCGTGCGGAGGTGGATGTTCTCGTCCTCGAGCTCTTTTCGCTCGACGGCGTTGCGCACGATGATCTTCAGCTCGTCGATATCGAACGGTTTGGCGATGTAGTCGAACGCGCCTGCTTTCAGCGCCTCGACCGCGGACTTCGTCGACGTGTGAGCGGTGATCATGATGACCGCCACCGAAGGAGCCGAGGCCTTTACCTCGCGCAGCAGGTCGATGCCCGAGCCATCCGGCAGCATCAGGTCGCAAAGGATGAGATCGGGCTCGTGCTTCGCGTGTGCGAGGCGCGCAGCCGCAAGTGAGCCAGCCGTTTCGACGCGCCAGCCCTCTTCTTCAAAAACGATCGAGAGGAAGTCGCGCAGCGACGCCTCGTCGTCAACGATCAGCAAATCCACGATTTCACCGCGGCGATTATAGGGCGCGCTCCTCGCGCATCGCGACCGCGACGCCCGCAGCGATGACCTGACCGATCAGAAAGAGCGACGACATGCCGTGCAGGAAGCCAAAGTGCCGCCGCAACGGGTCATCGGGCGAGAGGCTGCTAATCGGCACCAGGGAGTCGAGACGAATCATGCGGATGCGCGTGTCGAGCAACGCCTGCGAGGACGCGAGGAGGATGGCGATGAAGAGAAGGATGAGCATGACCGGCCGGCTGCGACGCCATTCGAGCAGCAGGAGCAGAAGCGGGGCAAAAAGGGCGATGTAGTGCCAGCGCGTGAGTACGGCGCCGACGACATTCGCAGCGTCCGTCGTGTTGCTGGCCGCTCCGAACGCGGCAGCAGCTGTGAGAAGCAGAAACGCGCCGCTGCCGAGCCACAACGCGCGAACGAGCCGGGCGATGGCGAGCGAGAAGGGGCGCGGCGCGGAGACGCGGATCTCGGCGGCCGGCGGTGGCGCGGCATGGTGCTCAACGACAGGAACGGGCGCACTCGGTTGCTCGACGGCCTCGTGCACCGTGTGTTCCTCGACGGGCGCGGGCGAGATGCTGGGTGCTTCCTCGCCCGTCGGCTCTGCAACCGGCTCATCGGTCATCGAAATACCTCGCGGATCGCTTCTTCGTACGGCGCACGCAACACGCCGCGGTCGGTAATGATCGCGGTGATGAGCCGCGACGGCGTGACGTCGAATGCCGGGTGCCGAACGCTGATGCCTTCCGGCGCAATCGAGACGTTGTTGATCGACGTCACTTCCAAGGCGCTTCGCTCTTCGATCGGGATCTGCGCGCCGGTCGGGCAGTGAACATCGATCGTTGACAGCGGAGCAGCAACGTAAAACGGCACCCCGTGCGCGTTGGCCAGAACGGCCACCGTGTACGTCCCGATCTTGTTC
This sequence comes from Thermoanaerobaculia bacterium, assembly GCA_017883205.1. GTDB lineage: Bacteria > Acidobacteriota > Thermoanaerobaculia > Gp7-AA8 > Gp7-AA8 > JADGNZ01. The sequence goes on from JADGNZ010000001.1 coordinate 8,853, forward strand.
GCGGCATCGCCGTTGGCAGCGATGCGGTCGGCTCCAACGATCACAGCGTCGAACTTGCCCTGCTGAAAGAAGTGGCCCGACATGCTGTCCGTGATGAGCGTGACGTCGATTCCTTCCTCGTGTAGTTCCCAAGCAGTCAGCCGCGCGCCTTGAAGATACGGGCGCGTCTCGTCGGCGAAGACCGCCACGCGTTTGCCGCCTTCGACCGCCGCGCGAATCACGCCGAGGGCCGTGCCGTAGCCGGCCGTGGCCAGCGCGCCGGCGTTGCAGTGGGTCAGAACTGTTACGGAGTTGCCGAGGAGCGCGGCGCCGAATCGGCCGATGCGTTTGCACGACTCCACATCCTCCCGGAACATCGCCTCCGCCTCGGCAGTCAAATCGCGTCCGGCATCGCGGGCACGCAGCATCCGGTCGAGCGCCCACATGAGGTTGACGGCTGTCGGACGCGATTTGCGCAGCTCGGCAGCAGCGGCATCGACATCGTCGCCGCGCTGTGCCGCCAGCGCGACGCCAAAAGCGGCCGAAACGCCGATGGCCGGCGCGCCGCGGACCATCATGTCTCGGATGGCATTAGCGACCTCGTGCGCATCGTGCAACGCGACGTAACGGACTTCTCGCGGCAAAAGGCGTTGATCGAGCAACTCCAGCGCGTCGCCGCGCCAACGGATAGGTTCAACGTGCATGGGCTTCGCAGTGAAACGCGTCGTTATACTACGCGCCGAGCCAGCATGACACGACTGTGTGCAGACTCAGAAAACACTTGGAGAATCAATGATCAGGGTAGGAGTGAATGGATTCGGGCGGATCGGGCGGAACGTGCTTCGCGCTTCGCTCGAACGGAATCTCGAAATCGAATTTGTGGCCGTCAACGATCTCACCGACGCGGCCACGCTGGCGTATCTGCTGAAGTACGACTCGGTGCACCACACAATTCCGAATGACGTCGGCCACACGAATGGAAGCATCACGGTCGATGGAAAAGAGTTGCGCGTCTTCTCGTCTCCCGATCCAAACGACATTCCATGGGGCGACCTCGGAGTCGAGATCGTGGTCGAGTCGTCGGGACGCTTCACATCAAAAGACAAGGCCTCACGCCATCTTCGCGGCTCCGTCGAGCACGTCATTATTTCGGCCCCTTCGAAAGACGCCGATGTAACGATCTGCATCGGCGTCAACGAAGGCGTTTTCGATCCGGCCGCGCACAAGATCATTTCGAATGCCTCCTGCACAACGAACTGCCTTGCGCCGGTGGCGAAGGTGCTGCACGAAACATTCGGAATCGAGTTGGGGATCATGACGACGGTCCACTCGTATACGAACGATCAGGAGATTCTCGATCTGCCGCACAAGGACGTGCGCCGCGGGCGTGCGGCGGCGATGTCGATGATCCCGACCACGACAGGAGCGGCCAAAGCGGTCGGCCTCGTGCTGCCGGAGCTGAAGGGACGGTTCGATGGGATCTCCGTGCGCGTACCGACGCCGAACGTTTCGCTGGTCGATCTGACGTTCCGGACCGAAAAAGCAACGAATCCCGAGGAGATCAATCGGGTGCTGCGCGATGCCGCGAAAGGTCCGCTCAAGAACATCCTCGATTACTCCGACGAGCAGTTGGTCTCCGTCGATTTCAACCACAACCCGCACTCCTCGATCATCGACACGACATTCACCCGCTCGGTCGATCCGCACATGCACAAAGTGCTGGCGTGGTACGACAACGAGTGGGGCTATTCGAATCGAATCCTCGATCTGATCGCCTACGTTGGACGGGTGAAGAAGGACGCCCCGCGACCCGCATGATCCGGATCCGAACGCTCGACGACCTGACGCTTCCCGCCGGAGCACGCGTTTTCTATCGCGTCGATTACAACGTGCCGCTCGATGGCGCGCGCATCGCCGACGCGACGCGGATCGAAGAGACGCTGCCGACGCTACGTCGTCTGCAAGATGCCGGCGCCGCCATCGTGATTGCCAGCCACCTCGGCAGGCCGAAAGGTGAGCGAAAAGCGAAGTACTCGCTCGAGCCCGTGCGCGCGAAACTGGCTGACCTGCTCGACGCTGAGGTTCAGTGGGCGGCCGATTGCGTAGGCGATGAAGCCGAAGCGAAGGCGTCGCAACTGAAAGCGGGCCAGATGCTGCTTCTCGAAAACCTTCGCTTTCATGCAGGCGAAGAAGCGAACGACGCTGCCTTCGCTGCCCAATTGCGCAAACTCGCGGACTATTACGTCAACGATGCATTCGGAGCGTGCCATCGCGCACATGCGTCGATCGACGCGTTGCCGCGCTTGTTCGAAACGAATCGCACCGCCGGCGGCTTGCTGTTGGCAAAAGAGATCGAGTTTCTCCAGAAGATCACCAACGTCTCCGAGCGCCCGTTCGTCGCCCTCCTCGGCGGTGCAAAGATCGCAGGCAAGATCGAGCCGCTGGAAGCGCTCGTCAAGCTCGCCGACACCGTGCTCATCGGCGGCGGAATGGCAAATACCTTCCTTGCCGCCCGCGGCGTTCCGATGGGTGGCTCACTCGTCGACAAAGACTCGATCGAAGTGGCAAAGCGAATCGAGAATGTGACGCTGCCCGTCGACCTGATCGTCGCCGGCGATCTCGAATCGCCAACGTCGATCGATTCGGTGGATGTCGCCGAAGGGCTCACGGCCGGACAGAAGGCTTTCGACATCGGCCCGAAGACGATCGTGCAGTACGACAACGTGTTGAAGAGCGCGCGTACCATCTTCTGGAACGGACCGATGGGCGTCTTCGAGAAGGAAGCCTTCGCCAAAGGGACGATGGCGATGGCGCGATCCATCGCCGAAGCCGATGCGATTACGGTCGTTGGCGGCGGTGAATCGGTCGAAGCCGTGAAGGCGTCCGGATTTGCCAATCGCATCAGCCACATCTCGACCGGAGGCGGCGCATCGCTCGAGTTCATCTCGGGGGAAACGCTGCCGGGAGTGGAGGTGCTGAAAAAGGATGAAGGATGAGGGATGAAGGATGAACGTATGCTCCGCGTTCATCCTTCATCCTTCATCACTAATCCTTGAACCCATGGCCACAGAAATCGAAGTCAAGTTCGCCCTCAAGGACCGCGCTGATCTCGTGCGCAGGCTGCACGAGATCGGAGGGCAGCGGCTCTATCCGGAGACGTTCGAGGACAACATCGTTCTCGACCGGCGCGGGGATTTGAGGACGCGTGGCTCGTTGCTGCGCGTGCGCAAATTCGGCAAATACTCGATCGCGACGTACAAAGGGCCGATGTCGATCGAGGGTGGCGTGAAGTCGCGCGAGGAAGTGCAGACCGGCGTGGAGAGCTTCGAGCTCGCCATCCAGCTCTTCGACGCGCTCGGCTACAAACCGGTCTTCCGCTACCAGAAGTTTCGCGAGGTCTGGCGCATCCGCGATGTCGAGGTCGTCCTCGACCGGACACCCATCGGCGACTACTTTGAGATCGAAGGTCCAATCGATGTGATTCGAACCGTCACCGCGGAGCTCGGTATGTCGATGGATCAGGCCATTCGCCAGACGTACTCGGATCTATATCGCCTGGCGCGGAGGGCACGTCCTGACCTCGGGGAGAACATGATCTTTACGCCGGATCAGTTGTGAATCTGGTTGCAACCAAACCATGAAAGCAATGATCCTCGCCGCCGGCTACGGCACGCGGCTCCGTCCGGTCACGTACACGACTCCCAAACCGATCGTGCCGTTGTGCGGGCGTCCACTGATGGCCTGGGCCGTCGAGTCGCTGCTTGCTGCGGGCATTCGAGACATTGTCGTCAATCTCCATCATCTTCCCGAGGCCATCGAGCGATGTTTGCGCGAGGCGTATGCCGGCGAGGCGCGCTTCGAGTTTTCTTATGAGTCAGAGATCCTCGGCACCGGCGGAGGCGTGCGCCGAGTGCGGCCGTTGCTGGAGGCGGATGACGAGTTCTTTCTCGTCAACGGAGACACGATCCAGTTCCCTCCCTATAACGCCCTGCGTTCCGTTCTGCGCGAAAGCGACGCGCTGGCTGCGCTGACGTTGCGGCATCCGCCGCAGGGTGACCGCTTCACGCCAGTCTGGTTCGAGCAGAATCTCGTCACCGGCTTCGGGAACGGTACCGGCGAGCCACTGATGTTCGCGGGCACGCATCTGATCTCCCGCCGCATCTTTGATTACCTGCCTGACAAAGAATTCTCGGGCATCGTCGACGAGGTTTACCAGCCGCTGATCGAAAGCGGTAAGGAGCGCGTGGCGGGAGTCGTCGACGACGGACTATTGTGGTTCGACATCGGCACGCCTCTTCGCTACATGGCAGCGTCGCGCGTATTACTCGCCCGGACGGTCGACGGCACGCTCGCCCCCTCCCGCGGAGCGCACGTGGCGGACGACTCGCTCGTGCATGACACGGCGTCGGTGCGAGGAAAGTGCACGCGAAGCATTGTCGGCGCCCGAAGCACCAGCGAAGGAGATCTTCGCGACTCCGTCGTCTGGGATGACTGCCGGATCGCTCCGGGCGTCGTTCTCGAGTCGTGCGTCGTCGCGCACGACGTCGAAATCTCCACTCCCGTCGAGCTGCGCAACGTGCTCATCTGCCGAGACAACGCAGAGATCCCTCGTGACGGCGAGTGCCGCTTCGAGCATGGTCTGGCTCTCCGCGACATTTGATCGACAACTCAGAAAGCACAGACAGGAGTGTCTGTGCCGCATCAGTCTGCCGAAGGGTGGGACACTTCTCCCGACGTCGCCATGCGGTATGAGCCTCCCGTCCGAGCAGTGCAGCGCCGGGTTCCGGTGCTACGATAACTGCCGGGTTCACTCACAATCCGATGCCACACGGTTCCGATAACGCCCAACGGCGCACGATTACCGTTTTTCTCACTCAGGGGCTGGCCGGCCTGCTGCTGATGCTCTGGGTGACGTGGCTGCGGTTCGACCAGACCGCGGCGATCCTCCGGACCCTGCAGCCGAACGCCATCGTCGTGATCGCAATCCTCGTCGCGTTCGCCACGACACTGGCGCTCCTGAAGTTCGAGCTAACGGAGCTGATCTTTGTCTCGCTCGTGCTGACGGCGTACACGGTCATGATCCCGATTCTCGGTGTCGTGGCGGCGTCGTGGCTGGCGGTGATCGTTGCCGCGTTCGCGCGTTTTCTTGCGCTCAAACAGATCGGTCCCGCAAAAATCGAGTCCACCGACCGCTTCCTCGATCACGTCAAGACCTTCGGCCTTTTCGGAACGTACGGCATCCCCGTGGTCACGGCGGCGACGTTGTACGAGCGGCTCCACGGCGAGCTCCCGCTGGCTCACGCCACCTTCGGAGCCGCACTGAAGATCGCGCTCTGCGGTGTCGTCCTGAGCGTCACGAATATCCTGCTCATGTTCCGAGTGGCGCAGTCGTACGGCTACTCGCTGCGGAAGATTCTGCACCTCGACGGAGTGGACCTGGCGATCTATCTCGTCACGCTGCCGTACGCCGTCATGACCGCGCTCGGGTTTGCGGCCATGGGCTGGGGTGCGCTGATCGCCCTCGCCTTCAGCGGAAGCATCGCCGTCGGGATGGCGCGCATGCTGGCCAAGACAAGGATAAAGAGCGTGCAGCAGTTGCAGCGCATCGCCTCGCTCACCAACATCGGCAAGACCATTTCGCTGCGATACACCACCGACCAGCTTCTCAGCGCGATTTACAACGAGTGCAAACGCTCCGTCGACTGCACGCTCTTCACGATCGCTCTCCTCGACGAGTCGACGAACGAGCTGTCGTTCGAGCTCGACATCCGTGAGGACATCAGGCTGCCGGTGGAACGGATACCGGTGGGCCAGGGTCTGAACTCCTGGGTAGTCAATCATCACGAGCCGCTCCTCATCGGAAGCACCGCTGATGAAAAACGGCTCGGCGTCATGGCCGTGGCCGACACGAAACCCACGCAATCGTGGCTCGGCGTTCCGATGATCGCCCGCGACCGCGTGATCGGCGTGATCTCGGTCGAGAGCTTCAAGAAGAATGCCTTCACGCCCGACGACATGCTTCTGCTCACCGCGATCGCGAATCAGGCCGCAGTGGCCATCGAGAATGCGCATCTCTACAAAGATCTCGAAGGGCTCACGTACGCGCTCGAGCAGCGCGTCATGGAGCGCACGAACGAGTTGCGCGAAACGAACCTCCGCCTGCTCGCGGCCGACCGGTCCAAGAATCAGTTCCTGGCCAATATGTCGCACGAGTTGCGAACGCCGCTGAATTCGATCATCGGTTTCTCCAGCGTACTGCTCGAGAACACGGGCACCACGCTTCCGAGCCGGTTCTACAAGTTCCTCGAAAACATTCACGTCGCCGGGAACCATCTCCTCGATCTGATCAACGACATCCTCGACCTCTCGAAGATCGAAGCGGGCAAGATGGAGCTGCGCACGGACGAGTTCGACCTGCGCGACACGATCGCGTCGGTGGAGCGGGTCATGAAGGGCTTCGCCGCCGAAGCAAAGGTGAGCATCAGCGCATCGATCGACCCCGCCGTGCCGCGCGTCCGGCTCGACGAGGGACGGCTGAAACAGATCCTCTTCAACCTGCTCTCGAATGCGGTGAAGTTTTCCCCGCGAGGCGGCCCCGTCACGATCTCGGTACGGTCGATTACGGATTCTTTGTCGCCGCTGGATGTGGCCACTGTTCGGATCGACGTCACGGACGAAGGGATCGGCATCGCGCCCGATGAGCTGCAGCGGATCTTCGACGAGTTCTATCAGACCGAGGATGGGCGTCGGGCGCGGCGAGGCGGAACCGGGCTCGGCTTGTCGCTCACGCGCAACTTTGTGGAGTTGCACCATGGCCGGATCGAGGTTCAGTCAGCTTTGGGACGAGGCACCTGCTTCACTCTCTACCTTCCGGTCGACTACGACGAAGCGGCACCGATTCGGGTGTTGGGAGTCGGGAGTCGGGAGTCGGAGCACCGCCCTACGACCCCCGACCCCCGACCCCCGACACCCCGCGTTCTACAGCAGCTCTGATTCGGCGAAGAAAAAGCCGATCTCGATCGCCGCGTTTTCATCGGAGTCGGATCCGTGAATGGCGTTCTGCTCGATCGACTCGCCGAACTCCTTGCGGATCGTTCCGGCATCGGCTTTCGAAGGATCGGTCGCGCCCATGAGCTTGCGAAGCGCAGGAACGGCGCCTTCCTTCTCCAGCGCCGCGACGTAAACGGGTCCGGAAGTCATGTACTTCACGAGGTCGGGATAAAACGGCCGCTCGCTGTGAACTGCGTAAAAGCCCTGGGCCTGTTTGGTGGAAAGGCTGACCTTCTTCAATCCGAGGATGCGGAAGCCCTCGGACTCGAGCCGGCTGATGATCTTGCCGAAGTTGCCTTTGCGTACGGAGTCCGGCTTGATGATCGTAAACGTGCGATTCGCCATGAGTAGTTGTCCTTGCGGTTTGAAATGGGCGGCGGATTATAGCTGGTGCGGGGGTCGGTGATCGGGAGTCGGGGGTCGGAGGAATCAGAGATCAGAGATCAGAGATCAGAGATCAGAGACTCAGTCTGGAGATCAGAGATCAGAGATCGGAGATTCAGAGATCAGAGGCTTGCTGGCGACCTTCCGGTTTCCTGATCTCTTGTCTCTGATCTCTGCTCTTTTGTCTTTGCTCCGACTCCCGACTCCCGACCCCCGCGTATCACTGCGTAGTAATGATCGCCGAGATCCCCGCAGCTTCCAGCTTGGCGCGGACGCTGACTGCCTGTTCGCGGGTTTCGAACGGACCGATGCGCACGAGGTAGAGGGACGTGTGCTCGATCATCGCGTCCTGGCCGATGGCTTTCAGTTTTTTCTGGAGCGCCTTCGCGTTCGCTTCCTGGGAGAACGCACCTACCTGAACCTGATACCGCCCGGTGCGAGACGACGCAGACTGCGGCCGCGACGTGGCGGAAGCCGGTGTTGCGGCGGCGGGCGTCGAGCGTTTTGTTGGAGTAACGGGCGCCGGCGTTGGCACCGGCGCGGGAAGCGGAGTTGACGTCACCGGGACTTCGACGATCGTCGTGCCGTCGGCGGCGACTTCTTTTCGCATCTCCGTGCCGCTTGTGTGCTGCTCGGTGACTTGCACGCTCTCGACAGTTGCCGGGACGGGCGCCGGCTGGGACTCTGCAGGCGCTCGAGTGGGAGCGGGAGCTGGTGCAGGAGTTGTCGCCGTAGCAGGTGGGACTGCGGCCACGCGTGTGTTGTCAGGCACGTTCACCGAGAACGCGGCGGGCGGCTCCCGGTCGCCGCGGCCGACCTTCGCCACGCTGATGTCGACTTCGCCACCGCCGCCATCGGCGAGTCCGATCTGCTGCGCTGCGGCGTAGGAAAGGTCGATGAGCCGGTCACCGACGTACGGTCCGCGGTCATTGACGCGGACGCGCACGGTCTGGCCGGTCTTCGGATTGTAAACATCGACGAGCGTTCCGAACGGGAGCGTGCGGTGCGCCGCCGTCATCAGCATCGGATCAAAAATCTCTCCGTTGGCCGTCGTGCGTCCGGCGAATTCCTGGCCGACCCAGCCCGCTACGCCGTGCGCGGACATTTCCTGCGGTGGCACGGCCGCTGCCGATGCCGGCACCGATTGCGGCGATCCGTGCTGCCTGGTTGCGCACGCCGCCAGTGCCATCATCGCCACGGTCATCAGAGCTCGCTTCATACACGCACCTCGCCAACATCCGATCTGATCTGCGTACGTTCGGCATCGAGAATGGGATCGACATCCTCGATCAGGAACTTTTCCGTCTGCTGCGTCGACAAGCCGGTGAACGCATCAGGCCGCGCCATTTCCTCGATCGATGCTCGATCGATGCCGAAGAATGAATCCGCGGCGATACGGTCGAGAAGATCGTTGTCGCTCGCACCCGATTTCAGCCTGCCGGCTGCGGCCTGCGAGTGAATCCGCACGCGCTCGTGCAGCACCTGGCGATCGCCGCCGCGCCGCACGCCTTCCATCATCAGATTCTCCGTCATCATGAAGGGGAGCTCCCGCCGGACGTTCGCCGCGATCACTTCCTCGTGAACGACGAGCCCGGCAGCGATGTTGTCATAGATCAGTGCGATTCCATCGGCAGCGAGAAAGGCCTCCGGAACGGCGATGCGCCGGTTGGCGGAGTCATCGAGCGTGCGCTCGAACCATTGCGTGGCGGCGGTGAAGGCGGGATTCAGAGCGTTGACGATGAGATGCCGCGCCAGCGCATCGATTCGCTCCGCGCGCATCGGGTTGCGCTTGTACGCCATGGCCGAGGAGCCGACCTGATCGTCCTCGAACGGCTCTTCGATCTCGCGCAGATGCTGGAGAAGGCGCATGTCGTAGCCGAATTTCGATGCGGACTGCGCGAAGCCCGACAGCACGTTCACCACCTGCGAGTCGACCTTGCGCGAGTACGTCTGACCGGAGACGGGATAGCTTCGAGTCATCCCCACCTTCTCGGCGACGAGTTGCTCCAGGCGATTGACCTTCGCGGCGTCCCCGTCGAAGAGACTGAGGAACGACGCTTGCGTTCCGGTCGCACCTTTCACGCCGAGGAGTGCAAGGCTCGCGGTGCGAAACTCGACTTCGCGGTAATCGAGCAGAAGATCGTGGAGCCAGAGCGTGGCGCGCTTTCCGACCGTGGTGAGCTGCGCCGGCTGAAAATGCGTGAAGGCGAGCGCCGGAGTGGCGCGCCAGTGCCAGGCGAAATCGCGCAGCTTAGCCATCACGTTCACGATACGCCGCCGGATGATGGCCAGCGCCTCGCTCATCTGGAGGATGTCGGTGTTGTCGGTTACGAACGCCGAGGTCGCGCCGAGGTGGATGATGCCTTTCGCGGATGGCGCCTGCAGGCCGTAGGCGTAAATGTGCGACATGACGTCGTGCCGGATCTCGCGCTCGCGGCGCTCCGCATCGGCGTAGTTGATGTCGTTGGCGTGTGCTTTCAGCTCGGCGATCTGAGCATCCGTAAACGCCAACCCCAACTCCCGCTCGGCCTCGGCAAGCGCAATCCAGAGTCGCCGCCATGTCCGAAACTTGTAGTCGGCCGAGAAGAGATACGACATTTCCTTCGAGGCATATCGATCCGTGAGAGGGTTCTGTGCGGCGTCGCGCGTCACTGATTCGAATTATACGGCGTTGACAGCGCCGCACTGACCCGCGACACTACCTTTGACACATGCATCCCGCCGTCACCACACGGGCTCCACGCCGAGCCGCACAGGCCATCCGCAGAATCGCGGTGGTCCTGGTTGCCGTCTTCGCGTTTGGGGGCGTGGCGTCGCTCTTCTACACCGGGCGCGCAACCTCGGAGCTGCAGCAATCGCGCAAGCGCATCGAATCGCTCAACGCCGATGTGGCGCAGCTCGAGAAGGAGAATGCCCGCCTTCGCGCGGAGGTCGACAGCGTGAAGAAGTCGACCTACGCGGTCGAGCGGGTGGCCCGCGAAGATCTGGGGATGTCGCGCAAGGGCGAAGTGATTTACCTGCTGGCGAGGTGATTGCGCCGCCCGGTGGGCGGCGCGTTGTCGGTTGTCGGTTGGTTGCGCCGCTGACGCGGCGCGTTGTCAGATCCACACTACTGATTCACTTTCCGCGCAGCGTCTCCAGGTTCTTCTCCGTCTGCGCGATGTACGCGTTGATCACGCCTGCGGCGATCTCGATCTGGCGGTTTGCTTCGCTCCACTCCTTCTGTTCGATCGCTTCACGCACGCCGGGCACGGTCTTGACGCCGTAGCCGGTATAGAAGCCGGGCGCGTAGATCTGGTGGCGGAACCACGGCCGTCGCGGCAATCCGTCCGCGCGAAGCAGTGACTGCTCGATGTGCATCAAGGCCTGATCGGCAGCCGCCTGACGTGCGGTTGCATCGGCGGGCAAAGCTGCCGCAGCCCGGTCGAACGCACGCGCACTTTCTTTGAGATGCAAAACCGCATTCTGCAGCGGCGCGAAATTGAGGTACTCCCCGGCCGCTTCCGCCTTCGGCGCCACGAACGGTTTTGTCGGATCGGCGGCGATCTCGTAGGTGCGCTCGCGCACGAGACGGTTTCGCTCGTCGATATCCTGGCGTGTCTTCTCGGCCAGCTTCGTCAGCTCGTCGAGGTAGCGGGACATCGTGTCGGCGAAGGTGCTCAACTCGAATGGAAGCACGTCCGCGTTGGCGAGCCGCAGCACCATCCGCCCCGTCGTCTTCGCCTGCGTCACGCCGTAATCGAAGGTGGGATCGCCGAACCGCGTGTAGTGATCGAACGAGTCGTACACCGAGTGATACGACCCGCCGCCGCCCTCCCCGCCGTATCCGATGTTCAGCGCGGCGACGCCGGTGTGCTGCAGGAACGGCGTGTAGTCGGAGCCGGAGCCGAGCGCGTCGAGCCGGATCAGCTCGTGCTCGTGCGCTTCTTTCTTCGATTCCGCGTTCCTGGATTCCGCATTCATGTTCAGCATCGCCTCGTGGGCGCGCATGCGCGTGAGGACTGAAACGTTGCGCTCCGGATCGGGAACGTCGCGCGCAACCTGCGTGACGAGGCGCTCCAGCGTGTGCGAGCCGCCGGCATCGAGGAAACCGCGTCCGTTCGTATCGGAGTTGATGTAGACCACGCCGTTACGCCGAAGGTCGTCCGCGTGCGTCTCCGCCCATTCGGTCGATCCGATGAGTCCTTCCTCTTCGCCGTCCCACGCCGCGAACTGGATCGTCCGTTTCGGACGCCAGCCGCTCTTCGCCAGCTCGCCGATCGCTCTTGCTTCCTCCAGCTCCGCGACCAGACCGCTGATCGGATCGCTCGCGCCGTTCACCCAGGCATCGGAATGATTGCCGCGCATGACCCACTCGTCGGGATATTGCGATCCGGCCATGCGCGCGATGACGTCGTACGCAGGCACCATGTTCCAGTTGAACTCGAGCGCGAGGTGGACGCGGGATGGACCAGGCCCGAGGTGATAGGTGATCGGCAGCGCGCCACGCCAGTCAGGAGGCGCAACCGGACCTCCGAGCGCGCGCAGCAGCGGCAGTGCATCCGAATACGAGATCGGCAACACCGGGATCTTCGTGATGACCTCGGCGTCTTTGCGGTCGATGCGCTTCGCGTCCGCGGTCGCTCCGATGCCGGGCGTGAGCGGGTCGCCGGGATGGACGGGCATGTCCATCACCGAGCCGCGTTGCGCGCCGTTCTCGTTGCGGTAGGCACCTTTCGGATAGACGTCGCCCTGCGCGTAGCCATCGTCACGAGGATCGGAGTAGATGATGCAGCCGATGGCGCCATGCTCGGCAGCGACTTTCGGTTTGATGCCGCGCCACGAACCGCCGTAGCGCGTGATGACGATCTTCCCCTTCACGTCGACGCCGTTTCGCTCGAGCAACTCGTAGTCGGCAGGGATGCCGTAGTTCGCGTAGACGAGATCGCCGGTGACATCACCATCGATCGAGTAGGCGTTGTAGGTCGGAAGCTGCTCGCTGGTCTGTCCCGACGTCGCATCACCGGGCACTGGCGGTTCGGCGAGCTTCGCGATGAAACGCTCAGGCGCGATGAGCTCGACGACGCGCCGCTTCGGCGTCGGGAAGAGCACGCTGAACTCTTCGATCTTCGTATCGTAGCCCCACGACTTGAACGACGCTGCGATGAATACCTGGTTGTCGTGATCGTAGGTGGAGCCGAGGTGATGCGGCCGCGCGGAAAGGCGCTTCATCCAATCGCGAAGCTCGTCGCGTTTCAGCGACGAATCGAACTGCGCTTCGAGCGCACGTTCCTTCGCGGCAGTTGCCGTGCTGAATCCGAGCATCGGCGGATCTGCTGCAGGTGTCTGGGCGAACAGGGTGGTGGCGAGAAAGACGGCAAGTGCGAGAACAGTGCGGCGCATGGGCGGGGATTGTAATTTGGAGATTCGCTCGACGGCGGGCTTTTCGCGAGAAACTGACGGAAGGGTTGCCTGTTAAGATGAACGGTATGACTGAGTACACAGCGATCGTGAAGAAGTCCGGTGACGCTTGGATTGGTTGGATCGAAGAAGTTCCCGGAGTCAACTGCCAGGAGAGCACACGAGAAGAGTTGTTGGCGACGCTCCGGATAACGCTCGCGGAGGCGCTCGAGTTCAACCGTGCTGATGCCCGCTCCGCAGCAACGGAGGACTTCGAGGAGATTCGTATTGCAGTATGAAACGCCGCGCTCCGGAGCGATGGCTGAGCGATCATGGCTGCACGCTGCTGCGTGAGGGTTCGCGTCACTCCTGGTACGTCAACGTGAGCCTCAACCGGCGTTCCGCAGTTCCGCGACACGCCGAAATCGGGGACGACTTGATTCGCAAGATCTGCCGGGACCTGGGCATTGCCAGACCTGAACACACATGAGTTCCTGACCGGGTCACGGTTTCACGCCTGAAATGCGTTTATTAAATCCCGGGCCCGATCCCACTGCACAACGGCGCCCACGTACGGTACGCTGCCCATGTGTCGATCGTCTTCGTCGCCGGCAGTGCTGCCGATGTCTTTGCACCAGATCTCGCGCAGGCCATTGACGCCGAACTTCGGGAACGATTTCCCGCGCTCGGATTTGTGGAGGCCGAGGCCTATCGCTCCGATCCGGTCGAAGCGATTGGATGGTCGAAATTGCAGGAGAGCGTCATGCGCGCGATCCCCTCTGCGCCGCAGATCTCCGGCATCGACGCCTACCAATCGGTCTATCTGCCTCTGCCGTTCGCGAACGTGGAGCACATCCTCATCCCGACTGTCGCCGATCCGCTGGAGGCCGGAAGCCTGCCCGTCCTTCTCGATGAGCTGCGCCTCTTTGCCACGAGCGCCGCTCTACCGACCGACGATGTTGAGCTGCTGCAGCTCGCGGCGAAGTACCTCGAGGATGATGCGCTTTTCGATGCCGACCTCGACGTGCAGACGTACGTGCAGCTTTTTCTGACAGCCAAGCAGGCGGCAGCGCACGGCGTGCCGTTGTGGATTGCGGTGGAGTGATCTCGCGGTCGCGAGATCTCGCGGGTTCTGCACTCCGCGAATGAGCGACCGCGCGACAGCAACCGCGACCGCATAGAATCACCACGAATGGATCGACTCAAACGGCTCGTGCCGTTTCTCAAACCGCTTCTGGTGCTGGCTCTGTTCGCCATCGCGCTGCGGGTACTGCAAGACACGCTGGCTGGGTACCGCTATCGCCAAGTCCTCGCCTACATCAACACTCTTCCGCGCCAACAAATCGTTCTCGCTGTCGTCCTCACGCTCCTCAGCTACCTGGTGATGACCGGCTACGACACCCTGGCCTTCCGTTATATCCGGCATCCGCTTCCGTACTTCAAGATTGCTCTGGCCTCGTTCATCGGCTACGCCTTCAACAACAGCGTCGGCTTCTCCGGGCTCGTGGGCGGCTCGCTGCGCTTCCGGCTCTACAACGCATGGCGACTCACCGCCGTCCAGATCGCCAAAGTCATCGCCTTCTGCACAATCACCTTCTGGCTCGGTTTCGTCCTGCTCGGCGGGGTTTTCTTTCTGGCCACGCCGCCGGAGATTCCCCCCTCGATTCATTTGCCATTCGTCTCGATCCGTCTCCTCGGCATCGTGCTTCTTCTGCCGGCGATCGGCTACCTGCTCTGGATCGCAATCCGCCGCCAGCCGATCCGCTTCAAACAGTGGGAGTTCGAGCTGCCGTCGCCGGGATTGTTTCTGGCGCAGGTCACGACCTCGTGCCTCGATTGGATTCTCGCCGCCAGCGTTCTCTACATCCTGCTGCCGGTCTCGCTGCCGCTGACGTTCAGCCAGTTCTTATGCGTCTTCCTTCTGGCGCAGATCGCCGGCGTCGCCTCCAGTGTGCCTGGCGGCCTGGGCATTTTCGAGGCCATCATCATCGTCTTCCTGGTGCCATTCTTCTCGGCATCGTCGATCCTCGGCGCGCTCGTTGCCTTTCGCGCCATCTACTACCTGCTACCGCTCCTTGTGGCCATCGTGCTGCTGGCGATTCACGAGATCGTCGAGAGGCGCGAAGGGGTGGCAAAAGCGTGGAGGATCTTCGGGCGATGGGCACCGGGCCTCGCGCCGCAGCTTCTCGCCTTCACAACCTTCGTCGGCGGCGCGGTGCTCCTCTTTTCCGGCGCAACGCCGACACTTCCAGGACGTCTCGGTTTTCTTCGCCGTGTCGTGCCCCTCCCGATCCTCGAGCTGTCACACTTCTTCGGATCGATTACCGGCGCGGCGTTGTTGCTGCTCGCGCGCGGGCTGCAACGGCGCCTCGACGGGGCATACCAGGTCACCCTGGGAGTGCTCGGTGCGGGCATCCTGTTCCAGCTCTTCAAAGGCGGCGACTTCGAAGAAGCCATCATCCTGGCCGTGATGTTGTTCGCTCTCGTGGCGTCCCGGCGCCACTTCTACCGCAAGGCCGCTCTCCTCAATGAAGGGTTCGGGCCGGGATGGATCACCGCCATCATCCTGGTTGTGATTACCTCGGCCTGGCTGGGTTTCTTCAGCTACAAACACGTCGAGTATTCGCGCGATCTTTGGTGGCACTTCCAGTTCCGCGCCGACGCGCCACGGTTTCTGCGAGCCTCAGTCGGTGTCATCGCGGTGTTGCTTCTGTTTTCCATCCAGCGGCTGCTCCGTCCCGCACCCGAGGAGCCCGATCCGCCGCGGATTGAAGAGGTCGAGCATGCCGCCGCAATCATCGTCAACGAGAAGAACAGCCAGACCAACCTCGCCCTGCTCGGCGACAAGCCACTGCTTTTCAGCCCGAGCGGACGAGCATTCATCATGTACGGCATCGAAGGCCGCAGTTGGATTGCCATGGGCGATCCGATCGGCGCCGAAGACGAAAAACAGGAGCTGATCTGGCAGTTCCGCGAGTTGTGCGATCTGCACGCCGGCTGGCCTGTGTTCTACGAAGTGCAGCGGCAGAACATGCACTTGTATCTCGACCTCGGGCTGACGCTGTTGAAGGTCGGCGAACAGGGGCGCGTGAGGCTGGAGGACTTTTCGCTCGAAGGGCGCCACCGCAAATGGATGCGCTACGTACTGCGTCGCGTCGAGGCGGAGGGCTGCCGTTTCGAGATCATCGATCCGGGGCCGGTCATCGAAGAGCTCCGCGTCATCTCCGATTCCTGGCTCGCCGAGAAGCGTACGCGCGAGAAAGGCTTTTCCCTCGGCTTCTTCTCCGAGCAGTACATCCGCCGCTGCAAGGTTGCGGTCGTGCGGCGGGGCGATCGCATCGTGGCCTTCTCCAATCTGTGGGAGGGGGCAGGCGTCGAGCTGTCCGGCGACCTCATGCGCCACCTGCCCGACGCGCCCAACGGAGTGATGGACTACATGTTCGTAAGCCTCATTCTCTGGGCGAAAGAGCACGGATACCATTGGTTTAACCTGGGCATGGCTCCGCTGTCCGGATTGGAGAACCGCTCGCTGGGCACCATCTGGAACCGCATGGGTGCGCTCGCCTATCGCTTCGGCGAAAACTTCTACAACTTCCAGGGCCTGCGACAGTACAAGGAGAAGTTCGACCCCGTGTGGGAGCCGATGTACCTGGCCAGTCCCGGAGGATTTGTCTTGCCTCGGGTCCTCACGAACCTCGCTGCGCTCATCTCGGGAGGATTACGCGGAGTGATCACGAAGTAGCGCCTCACCGCAAAGACAAGAGTGTCTGCGCGGCGGTCAACTCCTAAATTACAATCCCGCGCCATGAAGAGCGCCGCAACATCCGCCCTCCTCCTTTTCGCAATCGCCAGCACGACACTCGCCGCGGGGAAGACGAACAAGCCCGCCCCGAAACCATTCAGCGTCGTCGAAGCCAGCATCTCCGACATGCAGGCCGCGCTGCGCGATGGACGCGTCACCTCGCATGAGCTCGTGCAGCAGTATCTGACGCGAATTGCGACGTACGAAGACAAGCTGCACGCCGCGATCACCGTCAACCCGAACGCGCTGCAAGAGGCCGACGAGCGCGATCGCGAGCGTGCGGCCGGCAAGATTCGCGGACCGCTTCACGGGATCCCCATCGCGCTCAAGGACAACATCCAGACCACCGACCTGCTCACGACAGGCGGTGCCCTCGCATTCGCGAGCCTCACGCCGCCGTACGACGCGACGCTCACGAAGAACCTCCGCGATGCCGGCGCCATCATCATGGCCAAGACGCAGCTCACCGAGCTCGCGAACTGGGTGGCAGGCAATCCGCCGATGCCGACGAACTACAACGCGCTCAATGGCTACGGCTTCAATCCCTACGATCCGCGCCGCGACCCGCGCACCGAAATGGGCGACGGCCGGCCGGCCCTTGCAACGGGTGGCTCGAGCTCCGGCGCAGGAACGACCGCAAGCTTCTGGGCCGCAAACGTCGGAAGCGAAACGTCGGGATCGATCCTCAGCCCGGCAAACCAGAACATGCTCGCTGCGATCAAGCCGACTGTCGGCCGCATCTCGCGATACGGCGTCATCCCCATCACCGCCGATCAGGACACGGCCGGCCCGATGGCGAAGTTCGTTACCGACGCCGCGATCCTCTTCGGCGTTCTCGAAGGCAACAATCCTGACGCGAACGATCCGGCCACCAAGCTCTGCACGCCTCCACCGAATCACGACTACACGCAGTTCCTGAAAAAGGACGGCCTCAAAGGAGCTCGCATCGGCATCCCGCGCGCCGGCTTTTACGACAAGATCACGCTCCCGGGAGCGACCACGCCCCGTGGCGGATTGAATCCTGATCAGACGAAGGCGATGAACGATGCCATCGCAGTCCTCAAGGAACAGGGCGCAGTCGTCGTCGATCCTGCCGACATCCCCAGCATCACCGACAAGAACGCCGCCGACAACTACTTCCTCTGGGGCGTATGCACGGACATGGACGAGGTGAAGGGCCACAAGTGCTCGATCGCTCTCGCCTACGGTATGGAGCGCGACTTCAACAAGTGGCTAACCGCCCTCGGCAAGGCTGCGCCGGTGAAATCGCTGGCCGACCTTCGCAAGTGGAACACCGATCACGCCAAGATGGGCGCGATCAAATACGGCCAGTCGCTGCTCGACATCTCCGACGCGATGGATCTCGATCTCTACAAGTCGCGCTACGAATCCGACCGCGCCAACGACATCCGCCTCACCGCCACGCACGGTATCGACGAAGTGATGAAGGCGCAGAACCTCGACGCGATCCTCTTCCCCGGCCCCGGTGGCGCCTCGATCGCCGCCCGCCCCGGTTACCCAACCGTGATCGTGCCGTGGGCAATGATCCCGAACGCGCCGCCGACGGCCTTCCCGGAAGGATTCAAGGCCCTGCCACAACCCTACGGAGTGAGCTTCACCGGCATGGCGTGCAGCGAGCCGACGCTGCTGAAACTCGCGTACTCGTTCGAGCAAGCCACGAAGAAGAGAGTGCCGCCGCCGTCGACGCCGTAGGAGGAATTGGTTAGCGGCAAAGCATTGAACGACTGATACTTACGACTTCGTCGTTGGTGTGATCGTTACTGGAAGGATCACGACCTATCGGCGACAGATCGCGATCTATCCGGGATAGATCCGCATCTACCAAGCATGGATCGCGATCTTCCAAGCATAGATCGCGATCTACCAAAGATAGATCCGCATCTAAAAAAAGAGATCGCGACCTCCCCGGGGGAGATCCGCATCTCCCCGAAAGAGATCGCGACCTCCCCGGGGGAGATCCGCATCTCCCCGAAAGAGATCGCGACCTCCCCGGGGGAGATCCGCAGCTCCCCGAAAGAGATCGCGACCTCCCCGGGGGAGGTCCGCATCTCCCCAAAAGAGATCGCGACCTCCCAGGGAGAGATCCGTATCTCCCAAAAAGAGATCGCGATCTACCAAAGGCAGATCGTGACCTGCCGGGCAGAGATCGAGACCTCGCCGATCCACCCCAGTAATCTTTTCTTCCGTGCTCCGTCTCAAAGAATGAGCCGGCGTGAATCAGCCTGACGGTGGCGGGGCACGGATCTATGTCGATGAGTTACAGAGTGCCGTCGATCGGACGATGAACCGCCGCAAGCCGCGCAAACCCGCCAACAACCCTCCCACCACACCACCCTCAACAACTCCTCCCACCACTCCTCCCATGCAAAGCTTTATGGCCCCCTCTCTTGCAACGAAGGCTGCGGCGAAGGCGCAAATCGATCTGGATATCGATCCTGATAGTGAAGAGATCCTCGATCTCCTTCAGGAAATCGCAACGGATCCGAAGAAGTAGCCGCGCGTGAGGAAGGGGCGCCGCGTGAATGAGAACGCGGCGCCCCGTTTCGCGGTTGACGTTACGTGGTCGCGACGACTTCCTCGTTATCGGGAACCGTTGCAACCGCGTTTTCCGAAATCACTGCTGCCGGCCGCGAGGGTTTGAAGTTGTCGAAGCGCAGGATCATCACGGTGCGGTCGTCGTCGGCGGGGCGCGTGCCGCAGTGGCGGGCTACGGCTTCGAGGATGCGGTCGCGGATCGTGCTCGGCGAGCGGTCGGTCGACTCGGTCAGCAGCGCTTCGAGGTGATCGAAGCCGAATGGCTCGCCGTTCTCGTCCTGCGCTTCGACGATGCCGTCCGAGAGATAGACGATTGCGTCGCCTTCCTGCAGGTCGACCTCGGCGGTATGCGTGCTGATTGTGCTGCGGACGCCGAGGGGGAGGGAAGGAACTTCGATGCCGCGCGGACGCTGCCCTTCGCGCAGAAGGTAGGGATAGAGATGGCCGGCGTTGGTGTGGCGGATCGTGCCCTTCTCGAGATCGAAGATCGTGAAGGCCAGCGTCATGAAGGCCCGGCGCTCGGTCGATCGGAAGACGAGATCGTTGAGGCGTTGGAAGAGCGATGTCTCTTCGGCGCCCTCTTCGACCAGCGTAGTGATGGCAGCTTTTACCATCGCCATCACCAGTCCCGTCGAGAGACCGTGACCCGATACGTCGCCGATGGCCACTGCCAGGCGCGTCTTGTCGATGTTGAAGACGTCGTAGTAGTCGCCGCCGATCGATGCCGTCGGCTCGAAGTGTGCGGAGAACGACACGCCGCGGAATTGCGGGCCCTCTTTCGGCAGGAGGTTTCGCTGGATCGATGCGGCGATCTCGATCTCGCTCTGCAATCGCTCGTTCTCGGCGACGT
The DNA here is from genome assembly GCA_017883205.1 of Thermoanaerobaculia bacterium. Taxonomy (GTDB): domain Bacteria; phylum Acidobacteriota; class Thermoanaerobaculia; order Gp7-AA8; family Gp7-AA8; genus JADGNZ01. The sequence goes on from JADGNZ010000001.1 coordinate 28,853, forward strand.
TCACGAGCAGTGCCGCGATCGACTCGGTCATCCGGTCGAACGATTGCGCCATCTCGCCGAGCTGATTCTGCGGCTTCATAGCGATGCGGTAGGTGAAGTCGCCGCGCTCGACGGCCTTCGTGCCCTTCTCGATGCGGTTCACGGCGCGCGTGATCGAGAAGATCAGCACCGCCGCAAACAGCACCGCCATCGCGTAGAAAACCAGCAGCAGAATAATGAGGAAGGCCGTGAACTGCAGAAGGCCATTGACGTAGTTGTCCGCCGCCGCGCCGAAATAGAAGTGGAAGAGGTTTTGGAACGGATTGACGATCAGCGTGAAGAGCGTGTGTTTCCCTTCGGCAGCCGGGCCGGCGTCCCAGTCCGTGAGGTCAGTTTGGTCAGCCCAGATGACTTTCCGGCCGGCGGAGCGCACGAAGAGGTCGGTGAACTGACCGTCGTCGTCTCCATCAATGTTGAATGAGCGTCCCCCAGTTTCCACACGAACTCCGCGGCGATAGCGGGCTGTTGTCCGGTCGCCGACCTTGGTGAGGATGGTCATTCCCGACTTGTCCTGAAACTGTTCGATCCACTCAGCATCGAGCGGCTCAGCGAACACGATCGTCCGCGCTGCCGCACCTTCCTGACGCGCGACTTGACGCGATGCCACCAGGAGTGCCTGACCGTCACGCCAAACCATCCCGCTGAACGTCGTCGCCTTTAGCCACAACGGGAGCTTGCCGCCGGATGCGTTGTCTGTGTCATAAATTTCGAGTGCCTTCGTCGCGCCGGCTGGATGTTTGCCGGTGAGTGAGTACTCGAACGCGGAGGACTCCAACTGGCCGAGGCTGGCCTGGCGCTCGCCGCGCAACGCGGCATGCGTCATCACGCCGCAGATCATGTAGCCGATCGTCAGAAGAAGAATCGCGAAGAGAAAGAACGGCAAAACGCCGATGAGGGTGTAGCTCAGGAAGAGCCTTCGTCCCACGCGCCAGAAGAGTTTTCGCAGCGTCCAGCGGACGAAGACCGCGAGGCCGTAGAGCGTCAGTGCGATGACGAGCAGGCAGGCCAGAAACGTCGTGAACCCGAACAATGCGCCGCCGGGCAGATCGAGTGGCCGCAGAACGAACCGGGTGATCAGCTCACCGGCGATGATGATGCCGATCCCAAGCAGCCACACCAGGAACAGTCGCGCTCCTCGGCGCGATTTGGGTGGTTCGGGTTTTTGTTGTACAGGCAGCATGTCAGACGCTGCTGAGCGTATACGAAGAAACGATGTTGCGGTTCAGAACGGGTGTCGGTAGTCGGGTGTCGGGTGTCGGAGAGGGTTGTTGGGATTGGCGCGATTCGGCGGCTGGTTTTGCTACGACCCCTGACTCCCGACGTGCGACCCCCGCGCTTTACTACGACTCCCGACCCCCGACTCCCGACTCCCGCGTCCTCATATCTCGCGCAGTGCTGTTGTGATCGGCATCCGTGCGGCTGAGATTGCCGGAAGTGCCCCGCCGATGATCCCTGCAATCAGGGCGACGATGATGCCGGTCAGTCCCACGTGCCAGTCGACACGAAAGTTGAAGGCGACTTCAGAGAACGTCACGAAGTTCGTCGTTCCTGTCGAGATTGCATTGACCGGAATCGCAAGCAAGAGCCCGACGATACCGCCGAGGAGCGAGACGAACGCGCTCTCGATGACGACCGAGAAGAGGATCGCGCGGCGCTTGAAGCCGAGGGCGCGCATCGTGGCCAGTTCGCGTCCGCGTGAGGCGATCGCCGAGAACATCGTATTCATGGTGCCGAGGATTGCGCCGATCGTCATGAAGAACGTCACGATCGCAACCAGAATCACGATGCCGGCAAGACCATTCGTCTGATCGGCGTAGTACTGGTACTCACTCTTGACGTCGAGCTTGAGCCGGTTGTCGTCCTTGATGCCGGCCTTGATCGACTCGAACGCGGCGTGGTCGACGGGACGCAGGATGAGCGACGAGTAGGCGTCGCGCTTGCGCGCCTGGCCGAGGAAATCCGCGTCGCACCACATCTCGGAGTCGAAGGCTGTTCCCTGCGCGTCGAACACGCCGACGACGTTGTACCTCTGCGTGCCGAACTGGAACGTATCGCCAACTGCTGTGTTGACGAAACGGTCGCGGATGCGGCGGGCGACGACGACTTCGTTGACGCCTGGGTGGAACATCCGTCCTTCGATGATCTTCACATACGGCCGCATCACGAACGCCTCGGGCGTCACTCCGCGGACCAATACATTCGACCCTTTAGGATCGTCCTTCTTCGGGATCTTGAAGATGATCACGAGCTCCGGCGAGATCATCGGCGCGCCGCTGTTGTCTTTGGCGATGCCGGGCATCGCACGAATGATGCGAAAGGCGTCCTTGGTGACCCAGCTCGAGAGCTCGGCGGCCGCGCCTTCGCGCATGACCATGAGGTTGTCCTTCGAGCCGGAGGAGACGACGGCAGAATTGACGCCGTTCTGCAGCGCCATCATCGAGATCATCACGGCGATGACCACGCCGATGCCGAGAATCGTCATCAACGTGGAGACCCGCCGTGCCGTCAGATTGCCGATGTTGTATTTGAGCGGGATCATCAGACGACCCTCCGCAGACCATCAACGACTCGCAGATTCGACGCCCGAAGAGCGGGCAACCCACCCGCGATCAGGCCGATACCTGCGGCCGTGGCCATGCAGACAGCCAGTGTCTTCGCGTGCACGCCCAGATTCTGCAGAAAGCCCTGCGTCATCTTTCCCGCGTCGACGAAAAGGAAGAGGAAGTGCGCGCCAAAGCTGCCGATGGCCCCGCCGATCAACGTCAGAAGGATGAACTCCGTCAGCATGATGCCGAGGATGAGTCGCTGCTCGAAGCCGATCGCCTTGAGCACCGCGATCTCGGTGACGCGCTCGCGTGCGGACATCGACATCGTGATCGCCGCCAGCAGGATGACCATGAAGATCGCGCAAGTCGAAACTGCGGTGAAGAGCAGTTTGACGTTCCCCATCATCGACATGAAGTTCTGCTGGAACTCTTTTTCCGTGAAGGTCTCGGTGGGGAAGTCGCTGTTCTTGAACATGGCGTCGATCTGCTGGCTGATCGCTGCCATCTGCTTCGGATCTTTCACTTTCACCCAGATCGTGCCCACCTCGCTGCGGGTTTGCGCAGGCAGCGACTGGTCGAAGTACTCGATAGGAAAGAACACCGACGTCGTCTGCACCGGATGGACGTAGGTGCCGCGAATGGTCAGCTCGGGGTCGAACGGGAAGATCTGGCGCTTCAGGGTGATGCGATCGCCGATCTTCCAGCCGAAGCGTTTCATGAGATCGACGCCGACAAGTGCGCCGCGGCGGTCCGCCTGGAAAGCGGCGAGCTCCTTCGGATCGACCTTGTAGTCATCGAAAACCGTCGGCATCTTGTCGACGTCAATCGCGAAGTTCGCGAAGAAGTTCGACTTCTCCTTGTAGTACGCGCCGATCCACTGGAGCTTGGCAGTGTCGACGACGCCCGGAAGCGCACGGATCTTCGCCTCGTGCGCGTACGGCAGCAGATTCGCCAGCGAGATTGCCGACTGCACGACGAGGCGGTTCGCGCCTTCGCCGGCGTTGGAAAAGCTCTCGAAGTTATCGAGGATCGCCAGCAGCGTGGCCACGAAAAAGAAAATGACGGCCAGCAGCAGCATCGTGAGGATGGCGCGCAACTTGTTGCGGAAGAGATTGCGGCGGATCAGTTTGAGGAATCTCATGCGCTTGCCATCGTGTCGAGGTTGTACCCGTTGACGAGAAGGCCCTTCTCGAGGTGCAGCGTCCGCTTTGCGTGCAGTGCCGCTTTGGGATCGTGCGTGACCATGACGATCGTCTTCTGATATTCGGTATTGAGGCGCTGCAACAGATCGAGCGTCTCCTGCGCGTTCTTCGCGTCGAGATCGCCGGTCGGTTCGTCAGCGACGAGCAGCGTGGGATCAGTGACGATTGCGCGCGCGATTGCCACTCGTTGCTCCTGTCCGCCCGAGAGCTGACGTGGATAGTGGAGCGAGCGATCTTCCAGGCCGACGATGCCGAGCGCGGCATGAACGTGCTCGCGGCGCTCCTTCTTCGAGAGCTTCGTCAGCAGCAGTGGCAGCTCGACGTTCTCAGCCGCGTTGAGAACCGGGATGAGGTTGTACATCTGAAAAATGAAGCCGACGTGGCGGGCGCGCCAGCTCGCCAGTTGCGTTTCGGAGAAGCGCGAGATCTCCTTCCCGTCGACGAAGATGCTTCCGGCGGTGGGTCGGTCGATACCAGCCATGAGATTGAGCAGCGTGGTCTTACCGGAGCCGGAAGGCCCCATGAGCGCGAGGAAATCGCCGCGCGGCACTTCCAGCGTGACGCCGTTGAGCACAGGTACTTCGAACGCATCGCGTTTGTAGACCTTGCGCACGTTGTTGATGTCGACCAGTGTGTCCATTGCCGCTCCTTCGTAACGATTCGATCCGAGCTATTCGATCCTGACCAGCTGCCCATCTTTGAGCGCCTCGGCACCCGAGGTGATGATGCGGTCGCCGGACTTGATTCCGTTCGTGATCTCGATTCGTTGCTCGCGCACAGCGCCGGTCGTGACATGCCGGAGCGCGACGTGCTTCTCGGCATCGACGACGGCCACGTTGCCGTTGGCGACTGCCGATGCCGGCACCCAGAGCCGCGCCGGCTCGTGCATCTCGGCATCGGTGCGCTCGCTTTGAAGGAACGAAACGCTGGAGCTCATTTCCGGCAGCAGCCGGTCGCTGGGATCGACGATCTTCACTTTCACCTGCACGGTCGCTTTGGCGCGGTCGGCGGTGGGGATGATCTGTCGCAGCACGCCCTTCCACTTCTGATTCGGAAACGCGTCCACCGAAACCTCAGCTGACTGCCCTTCATGCAATTGACCGATGCTGGCTTCGTTGACGTCGGCGACGACTTCGAGCGTTTTCAGATCGACGAGCGTGCAAATCGCGCCGGCAGGAAGCGTGCCGCCGGCCTGCGTCATCATCACCGACGAGATCACTTCGCCGACTTCGGTGTTTTTCGTGGCGATCGTCCCCGCGAACGGCGCGCGGACGACCATGTCCTGCATGTTGATGCGAATCTGTTCGACTCGTGCCTGAGCGCCTTTGAGCTGCGCCTCCGCCGAGTCGAGCAGTGCATGCGTCGTGACGCCTTCTTTCCAGAGTGCGGATTGCCGCTTCCATTCGCGGTCGGCCTCGGTCAGAGCCGCCTGCGACTCATCGAGCTGCGCCTGCAAGTTCGTGCTCTCGAGAACGGCGAGCACCTGTCCGGCGGTCACTTTGTCGCCGACGTCGAAATTGAGACTGACGACTTTTCCTGAGATCTTCGGAGTGATCTTCGACTGCTTGTCAGCGACGAGATAGCCGGTCGCTGTCAACAGCGGCGGGTTCGTGACGTTGACGGTGGGCTTGACGACGATGGTGTCGACGAGGGGCGCGCGGCGAGGCCCAATCCACAGGGCGTAGATCGCGTAAGCAGCGCCTAAAACGACCACCAACGCCACGATCCAGCCGGCAACAGTCCCCCAGGCGACGGACTTTGCGTCCTCATCGTCTCTCTGAATACGCAATGCGGACAGATCGGGCCGCTGCCGCTCTTCGGTAACTGACATATGGGTTTCGCGTGATGATATCGGATGGAGGGTGGGGAGTTGGGGGTGGGGTGTGGGAGGCCTGCAGTTGGTTCTCGATCGGAAGAGATCAGAGATCAGAAGATCAGAGATCAGCGCATGCGAGGTACGAGTGTCCCTGGTCTCTGATCGCTTGTCTCTGATCTCTGCTTCAATCGCTTCTCCCACCCCCGACACCCTACTCCCCACCCCCCATCAGAACGTCCGGAACTGTAGTTCCGTCAGCTCCATTGCCGCCACGTTCATGCGGCTCGTCGTACCGTCGCAGTACGCCCAGTCGTGGCTGATGCCGGTGACCATGAGGGCGTCGTCGGGACAGAGCTCGCCCAATGCCAGGCCCAACGTCTGAACGTCGGTGGTGTCGGGGGATTGCACGACGAAGGTCGACTCGAACGGCAACTCGACGACGATGCCGAGGCGTGCGATGGCGTCGTGCAGCTCGCTGTAGTCCGCGCCGGGAGTCAGGCTGTGGCGGATGAACAGAAAGTCGCGCGAGGTGGTGAACTGGGCGCAGCCGACGAGAACGCGCGCCTCCATGCCGGCCTCCATCCTCAAGTAGCGGACGATCAGCTCGGCGTGGCCACCCTCGGGAACCCAGACATGCCAGCTCTGATCGAAGTTCGGCTCAGCTCCCAGGCGGCGCATGGCGTTCGAAACGTCAATGGTCAGCTCGCCCTCGTAGCAAACCTGGAACAGCTTGGTTTCTCCCATCACACCCTCCCACCATAACTGTCAGTGACGGACAAATGATAGCACGGTGATGCCGTCCGGCTGCTGGCGCGGTTCTTGAGTTATCTGAGTACCGAAGGAGACCCAACCATGCGATTCAACACCGACGAAGTGAAGGGCAAGATCAACCAGGCGAGCGGAGCCGTGAAAGAGAACATCGGCCGCGTCAAAGGCGATCCCGTGATGGAGAACGAAGGCGCCGGCCAGCGCGCCAGCGGCAAAATCGAAGCCGGCTTCGGCAAGACCCGCCGCAAAGTGGGCGAGGCTGTGAAAGACCTCGGCGACAAGCTGGGGAAGTAGGAAAAAACAACGCACGGCGAGAAACCCAGCAGGTAGGGTTTCTCGCCGTTATTGCTCATCGCTTGCGCCCTAGTGATCGATGATGATCTCCGGGTCGAGTGTTTGGTAGCCCGTTGACTCAACAGCGTATTCCAGCGTGCCCGGGGCCGTGAATGGTCCGCACTCCGCCTTCCAGACTCCACCAGTTCCGGTCGTGACGGGGTTCGGCCAATCCGATCCAGGCTTGAACTTGATCTGGAAATCGCCGTCGTGACATGACCACAGCACCTTCGTTTTACCCGATACCGAAACCTTGACATGTGCGTCGTCGACGGTGATCGTCTTGGAGCCGCTGACCAGCGTCACTTTTACATTAGCCATACTGCCTCCCTCTTTCCCGATGCCAAAGGACAGTCTCTATTGTACGCGCACTGCAAATTCTGTTTTGTAGTCCGCCGATTCACGCAATATTGAAAACTCAGGGTTGCGCTCGATCTCGGCCCGGCTGTAGCCTTTATCCACGGCGCGTTTCAAGTACTGCACGGCCGACTGCTTGTCGCCTGCAGCGTTGGCGACTACGCCGGCGTTATACAGGACATAGATGTTTGCGGGATCGCCCGAAACCGCCGTGGCGATTTCACGGGCAGCATTACTAGTGTCACCGCGCTTGGCAAGGCATGCTGCCAGCCTAGCTCGCGCGGCACTGTCGGTTGGATTCAACTGTAGATCTGATTTCCCCAGCCGGATGGCCTCGTCGTAGGCTTTCGCCGCTTTCGAATCGGCTCCAGGCACCCATCTGTAGGCATCACCGAGGTTGAGCCAGATAACCTGACGCTTCGGGAGCATTGCCGCAGCGCGCTCGAACGCCGCAGCAGCGTCGGCGTACCGTCCAAGATAGTAATGAGACATCCCAAGGTTCGAGTAGGCTGAGGCGGTGGGTTGTATTGCAATGCTCTTCGACAATACCTGTACTGCATCCTCGTATCGCCCCAAGCGCAAATACGCGCCGCCCAGGTTGGTATAGCTCCGCACACTCTCGGGGCTCAAGCTCACGGCCTTCTGAAACATCGAGATTCCTTCAGTCGGTCTTCCGTGCTCGGCGTAGAACGCGCCCAACTTGTTGTAACCGCCCCAATAGTTTGGCTGCAAGCCGATTGACTCCTTGTAAGCCTTCTCGGCCTCAGGCAACCTGCCTTGCTGTTCGTATGTCTCTGCCAAACCGAGGATAGCGTCCGCATTTGTCGGCTGTTGGGCCAAAGCTGCGTTGTACTCTTTGATTGCGTCCGGAAGGCTTCCTGTCACTCTTCGCAACTCCGCAAGCGTTACGTGCACGTCGGGGTTCTGCGGGTCCGCAGTGATCGCCCTTTCGCACGCTGCCGCAGCGGGCGTCGCCCATTTCCCGTCGTGCGTCAATTGGTACTTTGCCAGATACGCACGCCCGAGCGCCGCTTGAATCGACGCCGAGCTGCTTTGCGCGGCCAGCCCCTCGAGGATGTGAATGGCGCTGTCGACCTCGGGTTCGCTGTCGTAGCGGCGGAGGTGGCCGAGGGCTTCGAGGTAGCGGGTTTGCGAGACGCTGCTGTCGGGGACGGCGGCGCGGAAAGCGGGTGCGCCGAGCTGTAGCGACGCGGCGATGCTGTCGGCAAGTTTGTCCTGGATCGTGAAGAGGTCGGAGGCGGAGCCTTCGATCAGGTCGCCTGAATGCGACGTCCCCTTCGCCAGGTCGACGATCTCGTAGGCAATACGCACTCGGTCGCCGGCGCGCTGCATCGAGCCGGTCAGCACGACGTTTGCGCCGAGGTTGTGGCCGGCCTTTTGGGGGTTCGTTTCTGCAAGGGCTTCGGGTGTTGTCGGCCGCATCACCTGCACCGAGGTGAAGTGTGCCAGACGGGCAGAGAGCGTCTCGGCCAGACCTTCGACGACGAGCTGTCCGTTCGGTTCGCCCGTCAGGTTCTTGAAAGGCATGACGGCCAGATACTTCTTCGATGCCGCTGCGGGTGCTGCGGCTGTCGTCGCTGCGTGGCGTTGCCAGACGGCAGCCGTGCCGGCCAGCAGAAGGACGACGCCGGCGATTGCGGCGATCATCAACCGCTTCCGCGAGATTTTCGGAGGCCGCGGCCGCTCCTCCGACCGCGTCTTCGTGGCGAAGCGGTCGCGGATGTTGTGCAGATCGGTGGCGAGGTCGCGCGTCGACGAATACCGATCCTTCGCGTTCTTCGAAAGCAGCCGGTCGACGATCCCGCAGAACGCTTGCGGCACTTGCGCGTTGAAACGCGCGATCGAAGGGATCTCGCGGTGCAGAATCGCCGACAGCGTATCGATCGCGTTCTCGGCTTCGAATGCTGCCGCTCCCGTCGACAGCTCGTACAAGATCGCGCCGAGCGCGAACTGATCGGAACGGAAATCGAGGCCCTTGCCTGTGGCCTGCTCCGGCGACATGTAGCCGATCGTGCCGAGGATGGTGCCCGGGTTCGTTCCCGGCATGTCAAGCCGTGCCGTGTCCTCTTCCTCTTCTTTCGTTCCGACCATTTTGGCCAGACCGAAGTCGAGGATCTTGACGTAGCCGTCCTTCGTCACCATCACGTTCTCGGGCTTGAGATCGCGATGGATGATTCCCTGCTCGTGCGCGGCGGCCAGACCGTCGGCGATCTGCGCGGCGATGTCGAGTGTTCTGCGGTTCGGCAGCGGCCCGTCCGCGAGAAGGTTGCGCAGGTCGCGCCCTTCGATGTACTCCATCACGATGTAGGGCGAGCCTGAGCTCTTGTCCATGCCCACTTCGTAGATCGTGACGATGTTCGGATGATTGAGCGCCGACGCGGCACGGGCCTCGCGCGTGAAGCGGACCAACGTCTCGCGGTCGCCGGAGAGGCGCACGGGCAAGAGCTTGATCGCCACCTTCCGGCCCAGCGAGGGGTCGCGGGCGACATAAACCTCGCCCATCCCACCGGCTCCGATGGGTCCGAGGATCTGGTACTGCCCGAGTTGTTCGCGCGTTGCGTTCATCGGAGAGGGGACTAACGCGATTCTACGGCCCTCCGAGACATAAGGCACATCTTTCGACGGACGTCCACTCGCGAACTCGAATGGACATCCTCACGAGGAGGTGTGACGTCGGCGCGCGGTAGACCGCCGCCGCGTTGGCGGAGGCGGGAGTCGGAAACCGGGGGTCGGGTGTCGGAGCATTCGATCCGACCCGCCTCATGTGACGCCGGAAGAGTACCGGCGCATTGCGCTACAACGCTGAGACCCTTTGCTACGCTGCTTCCGGCATGCTGCGCAGCGTGCGCACGACCCACTTCCACTGGCGACGCGACTGCTTCACGTGAAGACGCGACGCGCGGCGTGTTTCGCGCCACGCTTTCGAAAGCCCCTCGGCTTTCTCCTCAGCGTGCTGACGCCAGAGTTTCAGCGCCGTCTCGAGATGCTCCATCGCCACGTGCGCGCGGCGGCGGATCTCATCGCCGAGCGAGCCCGAGGTCGTTTCGATCTGTGTCTTGACCGTGCGAAGCGCAGCCTGCATGCGCGCCTGTTCGATCTGCGGCAGCGGCGTCGTGCGGAGCTCCGAGGCGAGACCGAGCGAGCGGAAGGCCGTGATCAGCCACTTCGAAGGATCCCACTGGTACCAGCGGATCCCGTTGCGGAAGTCGGTGGGAAAACGGTGGTGGAAGCTGTGGTAGCCCTCGCCCAGCGTCAGCAGCGCCACCATCCAGTTGTCGCGCGCCGAAACCTCGGCATTGAAGAGCGGCTTGCCGACCATGTGCGCGAGCGAGTTGACGAAGAAAGTCGTGTGATGGATGACGACGATGCGGAGGAAGCCGCCCCAGAGCAATCCCGCGATCGGATCGCCGAACGCGGCGCCAATCAGCGTGGGGATGCCGAAGCCGGCCACGATCAGGATGACCTTGTGCCAGCGGTATTGCCACATCACGATCGGGTTTTTCAGCAGGTCAGGCGCGTTCGCGAAGGTCGTATCGAAATCTTCGTTCTTGTTGAAGATCCAGAAGATGTGTGCCCACCAGAATCCGCGCTGGATGTTGTACGGATCCCAATCCTTGTCGACATGTTTGTGGTGAACGCGATGCGCGGACGACCACCAGAGAATCGAGTTCTCCGCGGCCATCGCTCCGAAAAACGCGAAGAAGGCCTGCACGATCGGCGAAGCCTCATATGTCTTGTGCGAGAAGAAGCGGTGGTAGCCGGCGCAGATCGAGAAACCGACCGCGGCATACATGCCCATGAGGAGAGCGAGCATCCAGAAGTGGAAGCCGTGCGACCACGTCCAGGCCACGGTTCCTACGATGCCGATGATCGGTGTGAGAGAGAGGAACGCGATGTTCACCCAGTCTTTTTTTTGATGCGTCTGCGCTGTGCTGATGGTGCACCTCCGAATGTGCGGACATACGATAACCCTGATCGGCGAGGTCGTATTGCCAAAATCGCTGCCGGGTCCGGTGGTTGACAAGGATGACACGCAACATTCTACGAAGTTCTTCGTTGACAGCTACGAGTTGTTTCGTACATGATCCGCAAACGAAGGAGAAACCCGATGAAAACCGCACTCTTGATCCTCCTCGCCGTCGCCATCTGCTTCACCGTCTACGCCGCCAGCGATTCCCGCAACGGTGTCTGGACCGCGGAGCTGAATACCGACGGCTCCGCCCTCCAGCTCACACTTTTTCGAGGCAATCACGAGTCAGAGCGGGGCCTCGGCCGCGGGATGAATAACGTGATGGGCTTCGAGCTGTCGCTCGGCTCGCTGACCGGGCTCACGTCCGCCGACATCAAATCGACCGCGGCGAACGTGCAGTTCGCGATGTCGCGCCCGGCTGGCAAGATCAGCTTCGAAGGGCGCTTCTCCGACGGCAACGGAGCGGGGAACTTCAAGTTCGCGCCGAGCGAGGCCTTCGTGCGCGAGATGGCCACCCTCGGCTACACGCCGTTCAAGGATGATGAGCTGCTCATGTTCGCGACCACGGACTTCACTCCGCAGACCGTTCGCGATCTGCGCGCGCTCGGTTATCAGCCGACGCAGAAGGAGATCATCGAGGCGGCCATCTTCAGGATCGACGCGAACGCGATTCGTGAATTCACCCGCCTCGGTTATCCGAATCTCACCTTTCGCGAGCTCGTCAACTTCCGCGTCGGTAACGTGAACGCCGCTTTCGTCACCGGCATGCGCGAGCTTGGTTATACCGACATCTCCGCGCACAAGCTCGCCAATCTGGCAATCCTGGGGGTCACGCCCGCGTATGTGCACGAGCTGCGCGCGGCAGGCCTGAAGGATCTGTCCGCGCACGAAGCCGAGCAGCTTCGTATCGGCGACATCACCCCCGCGAAGATCACCGAATACAAGCGCCTCGGCTACACGCTCAGTTCGCACGAGCTGAGCGAGTTCGGCATCCAGGGCGTGACGCCGAAGACAATCGAAGAGCTCAACGCCATGGGCTACGGGCACCTCACCGCGCACCAACTCGTGGAGATGCGCATCTTCGGAGTGACCCCCGACTACATCCGCAAGGTCGAGGCAAGTGGATACAAAGGCGTCCCTGTCGAGAAGCTGATCAAGCTGCGGATGAGCGGCGCGGACGAGTTGATGACCGGCGGAAAGTAGCCGCGCCTCGGGAGCAATGGCAGCAACCACATCGGCCTCGCCGATGTGAGAATGTCGCGGTGATCAAGCTTGCCTACCGCTCCCCGTACGATTGGGACGGAATCCTCAAGTTCCTCCGCCCGCGTGCCATCGCCGGACTGGAAACGATCGACGACGTTGCATACGTGCGTGGCTCCGTTCGCGTAACGCATGACGCCGCCGGCAACGCGATCAACGTCAGTGACAAATCGGCGGCGGATCAGGTCCGCAAGATCTTCGACATCGATGCCGACATCGAGACGATCGAAAAACACTTCGCGCGTGACCCAACGCTCGGTCCGCTCGTCCGCGCGCATCGCGGCATCCGCGTGCCAGGAACATGGGACTCATTCGAGATGGCAATCCGCGCCATCGTCGGCCAGCAGATCAGCGTCGCCGGTGCCACGACGCTGATGGCGCGGATCGCCACGCGACACGGCATCACGCCGCTCTCGCTCATGCGCGCACGCACGAACCCGGGCATGCCCCAAGCGCGCTGGAGCTCGATTCGCGGCCTGGCGAAAGCCGTCGCCCGCGGCGAAGTCTCGTTCACGCGCGGCGCGACCTTGGATGAGTCGATCGAGCGACTGACCGCGCTGCCCGGCATCGGCCCGTGGACCGCGCACTACATCGCCATGCGCGCCCTCCGCGAGCCCGACGCCTTCCCCCACAGCGACCTCGGCATCCGCAAAGCCGCCGGCACGACCAGCGACCGCGAGCTCCTCGCCCGCGCCGAAGCCTGGCGGCCGTACCGGTCGTACGCGACGATGCTGCTCTGGCGCAGTTTGTAGCTAGCAGGATTTATCCGCAGATGTCGCAGATGTTCGCAGATAGTTCAAAACCGCGTCGCTCTCATCTGCGAAACATCTGCGTCATCTGCGGATAAAATACCTATCGCCCGATGCTGCGCTACACATTCACCGACACCCCAATCGGAGCAATCCTCATCGCCGGTGACAGCGAATCCATCGTCGAGATCCACTTCGCCGGAGCAAAGCCAAAGCCCGATTGGATTCGCGACGACGATGCATTCCCCGAGGCGGCCGGCCAGTTGCGCGCCTACTTCGCCGGCGAGCTGCAAACCTTCGCGCTTCCACTGGCCCCGCAAGGAACCGAGTTCCAAATGTCCGTCTGGCGCGCGCTGCAACAGATCCCCTACGGCGAAACGACGACCTACTCCACCATCGCCAATCGGATCGGGCGGCCCGCCGCAATCCGCGCCGTCGGCGCCGCCAACGGCGCCAACCCCATCCCGATCGTAATCCCGTGCCACCGCGTAATCGGCACCAACGGCTCCATGACCGGCTTCGGCGGCGGAATCGACGTAAAGCGAAGACTACTCGCCCTCGAAGCGCGGGTGGCGGGGCAGGCGCTGTTCTAGCGAATGAGCAGCGTTTGCCGAGCAGCCTCGTGTTGTGCGTGAACCGTCACACATCACAAAGATGGTCGTTTCAAACTCTCAGAAGGTCGGTTAAGAATTCGTCGACTCCGGCGACCTGATAACGCACCGCTTCCAGTAGATCATTTAGCGCAGGATTATCTGGCACTTTCCACACGGGATTCTGCTGTGCGTCTATGATCTCTAAGACTACACGCTCACGCACACCAAAGATGCCGCCGAACGGTCCGTTATCCGTAGACGTGTGCGGTTCTATTTTGTAAAGACGCAATCCTTTATCTTTGTGTGTAGTGCGATACACCATTTGTATGTTTGGGTTTTGTTTCGGAACATAGGACGACCATTTGAGTCGGTTCTCTTGTGTTCGCTCGATAAGATCGGCGACTAGTTGCACCCACTTGTCAGGTTTGTCGACCATGGCTACGGCTCCCAATTGTAATCGCTTTGCACTTCTTTGAAGGTAAGCAGGAGCGTTCGGATGGCGACGTATAGCTGGCGGGCGTCGGATGCCGAACGGGGGAAGTTTAGCTCTATGCGACTAGCGAGGCTCTCGGCTGCTGCTCTAGGAGCGCCACTACTTTTCTTCGCGAGTGACCGGATGAGCACGGCTGCTTCCGCAAGTTCCAGCTCGATGCTTTGCCTGGAACCTTCGAAGTCGCTGAGTAGTGACGACAAGTTTGACGCACGCTCGTTCAGCGACGCAATCACTTCCGGCACGCGAGCCCGAAACGTGTAGAACGCCCTTAGTTTTCTGACGTTTAACCAAACAACAGCGCTGACCATTAGGCCCATCACAGAAGCGATGTCTGCTGCCAGCGCGAGCGTGTGTTGCCAGCCCATAAGCCTATTCTAACGGAGTTGCATCTTTCGAGGCTTCGCCGTCTCTGGTCGCTGCCTCTTTGATACTCTCGATATCGGTCGAATCGGGCACGGGCTTGCTGATCCACCCCCCACCCAAACACAAATCCCCATCGTAGAAGACCACCGCCTGTCCCGGCGCCACCGCGCGCAGTTTCTGCGCGAACTGCACCTGCGCGCGGCCATCGGGCAGCGGTGTGACAGTCGCGGCGATGTCGGCGGCGCGGGAGCGGACGCGGGCTTGCACCTCGATGGGGCCGGAGGGCGCGTCGCCGCTGATCCAGTGGACGCGCTCGGCGTGGAGCTCGTCGCGCTCGAGGTCGGAGGCGTCGCCGACGGTGACGCGCTTCGTGAAAGGGTTCACGTCGACGACGTACATCCTGTCTGCCGTTCCGCCGACCTGCAGGCCGCGGCGTTGGCCGATCGTGAAATGGTAGTAGCCGTCGTGGGTGCCGAGGACGTTGCCGTGGGTGTCGACGATCTCGCCGGACGACTCGCCCGGTGCGATGCCGGCTTCGCGCTCGACGATCGCGGCGTAGCTGTCGGTCTGCGGGACGAAGCAGATCTCGAAGGACTCCTTCTTGCGCGCCACGGTGAGGCCGGCCTCTTCGGCGACGTCGCGCACTTCCGGCTTGGTCATCTCGCCGAGGGGAAAGAGGGCGCCGGAGAGCTGCTCCTGGCTCAGCTCGAAGAGAAAGTACGACTGATCCTTTTCGAGATGCAGCGCCTTGCGGAGCTCGAAGCGGCCGGCGGCGTCGCGCGTGATGCGGGCGTAATGACCTGTGGCGATCTTCTCCGCGCCGATCGCTCGCGCCTTCTGATGAAAGAGGTCGAACTTCACATGAGTGTTGCAGAGCACGCATGGGCTGGGCGTCAGGCCACTCAGGTACGACTGCACGAACGGCGTGATGACCTTCTCGTGAAAGTTCTGCTCGAGGTTCAGCGTGAAGTGCGGAATCTCAAGCTTCCAGGCCACGCGCCGCGCGTCGGTGAGGTCATCGATCGTGCAGCATCCGCCGTAGGTCGTATCAGCGTTCGTGAGGTTGTCGTACATCTGCATCGACAGACCGACGACGTCGTGTCCGTGGGACTTGAGGATGTACGCGGCGGTCGATGAGTCGACCCCGCCCGACATGGCGACGGCGATTTTCAAAGCCATTCGAGAAGCGCCCGCTGCGAGTACGATATTCCGCGAGGCACTTTTCGTGCATGCTGGAAACTTTGTGGTCCAGACAAGTGAGGAACCCGAGAGCAAACGTCCCTTCTGTGTGCTCGTCGTCGATGACGATCCGAGCATCCGGCGGATGATCGTTGCGGCACTCCGCCGCGACGGCTACGTCTTCCGCGAAGCACCCAACGGCAAAGAAGCGCTCGATCTGATGCGCAGCGAGCATCCCAACGTCGTCGTGCTCGACCTGATGATGCCGGTCCTGTCCGGCTGGGACGTGCTCCAGGCGCGCGAGCTCGAGCCGGAGTTGAAAGAGATTCCGGTCATCATCATCAGCGCGAATCGGGCCCCCGAGGTGGCGACGGCGGTCGATAAGGGCATCTGCGCGTTTCTGCCGAAGCCGTTCGACATCGGGGCGCTCAGCGCACTCGTTCGAAGCTGCCTGACGCCCGGAAGCTCGACAAGCGTCCACGCGACGCCGATTGACGAAGCGGAAGCGCCGCGCTGAGCCGCCCAGCCGTGGCTCGCTTGCTTCGGCTAGCTCCTTCCTGTCACGGCATTTGACTACCCAACGTTGAGGACGATCGCGATAACGTTGAGGACGATTTCCTCAGCGTTGAGTAAAATCTTCCGAATGTTGAGGACATTTTCCTCAAAGTTGAGGACATTCTCCTTAACGTCAGCGACGATTTCGAGGACGTCGACATCGAGCCATCAAGGAATGAGGATGTCGCAGTCCATGGTGACGATTTCGATTAGAAACTGACGACGCCTGCATCCAGGATGTCGATTCCAAATAAGAAATGACGACGATGACATCCATGAAGACGATCGCGAACAACTGATGTCATCGATGACATCCAGGATGCCGATTTCACTTAAGAAATGTCATCGATGACATCCAGGATGCCGATTTTGGTTAAAAAATGTCATCGATGACTTCCAACATGCAAATTTTGCTTAAAAGATGCCATCGATGACTAAAAATATGTCATCGATGACTTCCAGGATGCAAAATTTGCTCAAAAAATGTCATCGATGACCTCCGGGGATGACGATCTCACATCCAAAATGACGACGTTGACATCGAAAATGTCCCCGTCTCCACGATCGGTGGTACCTCCTCAGAACGCCGCCAAGCCTTCCTCTTCATTGAAGGAGCGCGCCGGACCAATCCAGGCCTGCCGGTAGCTACGATTCGAGCCGCGCGATTCTTCACAACCTCTGAGCCACGAGCGCCTGCTACCATTCGCTTCCATGTCCTGGGTCTGCATCATCATGGGAAGCGATTCGGATGCCGAGGTGATGTCGCAGGCGTGTGCGGCCCTCGATGACGCCGGCGTCCCCTACGAAATGAGCGTTGCCTCGGCGCACCGGAGTCCGGAGCGGACGAAAGAGGTCATCACGGCCGCCGAGCGCGATGGCGCCGCGGTGTTCATCGCCGGCGCTGGAATGGCCGCCCACCTCCCGGGAGTGGTCGCGTCGTTCACGACCAAGCCGGTGATCGGTGTCCCGCTCGTGGGCGGCGCGCTGCAGGGGCTCGACGCGCTGCTTGCGGTGGTACAGATGCCGCCGGGCATCCCCGTGGCGACGGTCGCCGTCGGCGGCGCGCGGAACGCAGGCATCCTCGCGGCGCAGATCATCGCGCTGACGGATGACGCGTTGGCTTCGCGGCTGCGTGAGAAGCGGGTGTCGATGGCGGAGGAAGTGGTTAGGAAGTCTGCGAAGGTTGAGAAGTCGACGAGATCGCTGAAAAAGGCATAACCACAGAGACACAGAGGACAGAGAGAAAACCTCTGTGATCTCTGTGTCTCTGTGGTTCAAACACATGTCCCACGACCACAGCCACAACGGCCAGATCTCACGGAAGCTGCTCGTGGCCTCCGTCGCCACGGGCGTGTTCGTTGCGGTCGAGCTCACGGTTGGCATCGCGGCGAATTCGCTTGGCCTCGTCGGCGATGCGCTGCACAACATCACAGACACGCTCGCGCTACTGCTCGCTCTCTTCGCCGTGCGGGTGGAACGGCGGCCGGCGACGAGCGCGAAGTCGTACGGATGGCATCGCGCCGGCGTGCTGGCGGCGTTCATCAACGCTGCGGCTCTGGCGGCGTTCACGATCTTCCTGTTCGTCGAAGCGATTGCCAGGCTGCGCACGCCGGTCGCGGTGAACAGCACGGCCATGCTCGTGACGGCCGCGGCAGGGCTCGTGCTCAACGGCGCGATCACGCTCTGGCTGCGCGAGCACGGGCATCAGAATCTCAACATCCGCAGCGCCGTCCTGCACATGCTCGGCGACGCCTTTTCCTCGGCTGGAATCATCGCCGCAGCGCTCCTGATCCGCGCGACCGGCGCGTTGTACTGGGATCCGGCGGTCTCCATCGCCATCGGTGTGCTGATTCTCTGGAGCAGTTGGGGGATTCTGCGGGAAGCGATCAATCTGCTGCTCGAAGGAACGCCGGCCGGTATCGATCCCGACGAGGTGACGAAAGCGATCGCGTCGCTCGACGGCGTCGACGGCGTGCATCACCTTCACATCTGGGCGCTGGCGCCCTCGCGGCCGGCGCTGTCGTGTCATCTGATGGTTGGCGATATCCCGCTGCGCTCGACCGGCAATCTGCTGGCGCAGGTGAATGAACTGCTGGAGCGGGAGTACGGCATCGGCCACACTACCGTGCAGTTCGAGTTCGCGACCTGCGACGTCGATGATCCCTACTGCGTGCCGTACAGCGAGGCGAAGTAGCGATCGTGCTACTTCAGTTTTGCGCGCAGCTCCGCCTCGTGCTTCTTCGCGCGATCGAGCGCGGCTTCGAGCGATTGCACCACTGCGCTCGCTGATGTCAGCAGCGATTGGAGGTCGGCTCGTTCTGCGCCGGAATCGTGAATTGCCGCGGCTCCTTCGGCAAACGGATCGCCTGCCTGTTCGGGCTCCGGCTCGACCGTCGCCATCGCGCCGAACGGATCCTCTTCCTCCGCGACGGCCACACCGTCGTACGACTCTGGCTCGTACTCGTGAACCTCGAACGGAGAGACCGCCATCGTCGCTTCGGCATCGAACGGAGCAGGCGCTGGCGATACGGGTGCTGAGGATAACGGCGATTGGGAGGGCGTGCCCGGCGTGTCTTTCATCGACAGCTTCGGTGTTCCGGCCGACATCTGCGTCACGCCTGATTTTGCGGACATGTCCGGCGCGGCCAGCTCCGGCTCCTCGTGCAGCGTGGTGTCGACGTTCCTCTTCAGGTTATCGAGAATCCGCGTCACTGCCGCCCGCAGCGTGGCCGTCACGCCGGTGCCGTTGATCGCAGACGCTTCGACGGCCGGTGCGGCGTTCGGGTTGAGGTACGCGTTCATCGCCTCGACCGAATCGACGTTCGGGAGATCGCGTTTGTTGTATTGGAGAACGAGAGCGATCTTGTCGGGATCGATGCGATTGATCCGAAGGTTGGCTTTCAGATTCTCAAAGCTGTCCGTGTTGGAATCGCGCATCGACGACTGCGAATCAGCCACGAAGACCACGCCGTCCGCGCCGCGCAGAACGAGCTTGCGCGTGGCGTCGTAGAAGACCTGTCCGGGCACGGTGTATAGCTGAACGCGCACCTTCTGCCCCGCGATCGTGCCGAGCTCCATGGGCATGAAGTCGAAGAAGAGCGTCCGGTCGGTCTCCGTCGACATGGAGATCATCTTCCCCTTGTTGTCGAGCTTCGGATTGCCGTAGATCTTCTCGAGATTCGTCGTCTTCCCGCAAAGACCGGGCCCGTAGTAAACGAGCTTGACAGTCACCTCATTGATCGCTTTGTTGATCAGGACCATGTTCGGAGCCTCCCGGGGTGGGTGAAGCTTACCGGATTGTGGGGGGTGGGGAGTGGGGTGTGGGGTGTGGTAGAAAAAGGCGGCGGTTGGCTTCGTGCGTAGACAGCGGTTCAGCTCCCACCCCCCACTCCCTACTCCCCACAACCCACCCCACGAACCTGATATCTTTTTCCCATGTCCCGCAAAGAGCTGTTCGAAAAAGTAGCGCTGGAGCAGATCATCGGAGTCGTTCGCGAGGAGAGCGTGGAGGAGGCGGAGTCGGTCGCGGAGGCGTACGCGCGCAACGGCATTCGCATCATCGAAGTGACCCTGACGACGCCCCAGGCGTTCGAGCTCATCTCGCGCTTTGCGCAAACGTACGCGCCGCTCGACGTCGTAATCGCGGCCGGCACGGTCCGCAACTCGCATGACGCCGCGCAGGCTCGCCGCGCCGGAGCGCAGCTCATCGTCTCGCCGCACACCGATGTCACCGTGATCGAGTACGCAAACGAGCACGATCTCCTTTCGATCGCCGGCGCCGGCACAGCCACCGAGATCATTCGCGCGTGGGAAGCCGGCTGCGACATCGTCAAAGTCTTTCCGGCGCTCTACCTCGGCGGCCCCGATTACATCCGCACGCTGCGCGGCCCGATCCGCGATGTGCCGATGCTGGCCGGCGGCCCGGTTCCGCTCGACACGATCGAGAACTATCTCGACGCCGGCTGCATGGCCGTGAACCTGGGCGCTTCTCTGGCTCTGCCCGATCTCGTTCGCTCCGAGCAGTGGGAGGAGATCGGGCGCCGCGCGCTTCTGGCAACATCGATCGTGCAGTCGCGCAACGTCGACATCGAATCCGATTCGTACGTCCACTAGATCGTGAGCGGTTTACTCCAGAAGGCGTACCTCGTGCCCGGGCAGCCGCACATCCTTCTCGGTGCGGACCGCAACGCCGGCTGGGCATCGCTGAAGGCGAGCTACGAGGCGGTCGGCCGCGAGATCGAGCGCTCAGGCGCCGAGTTGATCCTCCTCTATTCGACGCAATGGTTCTCCGTCATCGGTCACCTGTTTCAAACCGATCCCAATCCGACCTGGACGCTTGTCGATCAGAACTGGTACGAGCTGGGCGAGATCCCGTATTCGTTTCGCGTCGATCCTGAATTCGGAGCGCTCTACGCCGGCATCTGCAAAGACCTCGGCATGCAGACAGCGACCGTTGCCTATCACGGCTTTCCGATCGATACCGGCACGGTCGTCGCGCTCAAACTGCTCACTCCGAACAACGCCATTTCGGCTTCGGTCGTCTCATGCAATATCTACGCGGAGCGCGACGAAACGCGCGCGCTCGGCCGGGCCGCGCGAACGGCGATCGAGCGGTACGGCAAGAAGACCATCGTCGTCATCGTCTCGAATCTCTCCAACCGCTTCGAAGTCGGCGAGATCGATATGGCGCACGACCGGATCTCGTCGTCAAAGGACGATGAGTGGAACCGCAAGATCCTGGAGATGCTTGGCGAAGGGCGGCTCGAGGATGTGGCTCAGGTGGCACGCGAGTTTGGCCGCGAGGCCAACGCGGACATGGGTTTCAAGGCCATCTGGTGGCTGGCTGCGCTTGCGGGCGAGAACAACAAATACGACGGCAAGGTGTGGGATTACCAGCCGGTGTGGGGCACCGGCAACGCCATCGTCGAGCTGACGCCGAATCCGAACAAAGAGCTAGATTTCGAGAAGGAGTTCGATGAAGGACCGGTCGAACAGGGCACTGGTCTCGAGACGCACAACGTAGCCGAGGGAGGTCCGGATGTGCATCGCGAGAGCGAGATGACGTCGGATCCGGGCGTCATCCCGAATGCCAGCGAGTTGGCGACGGAGCCCGAATTCCGCGCAGCACCGGCGAAAAGCAACACGTTCAATACCTCGCGAGCCGCATCGCCCGTCGGCGCCTACCCGCACGCCCGCCGCGTCGGTGATCTTCTGTTCCTTTCCGGCATCGGACCGCGGCGTCCGGTGACGAATGAGATTCCTGTCGGGATCGAGGCGCAGACACGGGCCACCGTCGACAACGTTCGCGCGATTCTCGAAGACGCCGGCAGCTCGCTGGAGAAAATCCTCGATGTGACTGTCTATCTAACAGACATGAAGCGCGACTTCGATTCCTTCAACCGCGTTTACGCGGAGTTGATCGGCCGTATTCAGCCCACACGAACCACCGTTGGCGTCGACTCGCTGCCGACGCCGATCGCGGTGGAAATGAAGATCATCGCGGCCGCACGATGACGCTGATCGATATCTCACCTGTGATCGACGCCACGATCAGCGTCTGGCCGGGCGACACTCCGTTTGTCCGGACGATCAACAGCGACATGCACGACGGCGCGAACCTCACGCTGAGCGATATCCGCACGTCGCTACACGTCGGTGCGCATGCCGATGCGCCAAGCCACTACCTCGCCGGCGGACCTGACATCGCCGAACGCTGTCTCGACTACTACTATCTCGGGCAGTGCGTCGTCGTGCACATCGACATCGCGCGCGGCGAACGGATCACGCCCGATCACATTGCGAACAAGATTGAAGACATCTGCGCGTCGCGCGTTCTTTTCCGAACGGGCACGTTTCCCGATCCCCGCCACTGGAACACCGACTTCGCCAGTCTCTCGCCCGAGGTCGTCGACGATCTCTACCACCATGGTGTGCGGCTCATCGGAATCGACACGCCATCGGTCGATCCGTTCGACTCGAAGGCCCTCGAAGCGCACCACGCCTTCGCGCGGAACGACATGGCCATGCTCGAAGGTCTCGTGCTCGACGGTGTCGAAGAGGGTGAGTACGAGCTGATCGCACTGCCGCTTCGGATCAAAGGGGGAGACGCGAGCCCTGTACGCGCAGTGTTGAGGACGCTGTGAGACGTTCGTACGTCTCGATGAGCCGTTCCGCCGCGCGCGCGTAGCTGAATTCCTGCGATTGCTCGTAGGCACGCCGCCGAAGTTCCGCGATGTCTCCGTGCGCAATGCCCGTGACCTTCTGCGCCGCTGCCTCGGGAGTGCCGGCGCTCGCGATCAGCGATTCACTGAGGCTGCCGAGCAACGCGGGGATTCCGGCGATCGGAAAAGTGACCGGCACGACGCCACACGCCATCGCCTCGAGCACGGCGCGATGACCTTCGTCCGATCCGCGAGCGGTGAACAGAAGAATGTCGGCGGCGCGATAGTGCTCGGCCAGATCGTCCTCGTGATAGCCGGCCCAGATCACATCGATGGCAAGCTCGCGCGCCAATGTTTCCAGCGCCGGACGGTGCTCGCCGTGACCGATGATCATGAGCCGCGCGTTGGCGATCTCGCGGCGCACCAGCGCGTACGTGCGCAGAACGTCTTCGAAACCGCGGTCCTTCGACAGCTTGCCGATTGCCATGAGCAGCAGAGTGTCGGGGCCGAGCCCGTAGTGTGACCGAAGGTCGGGTCCGTCAGGGGTGAACTGCCGGTCGTCGATGGGAGGTGGAGTGAAGATGGGGTTCCGGCGCCGAACCGGTTCCATCGCCGCGAAGGAATCGTTGTTGACGCAGATCCCATCCGTGCGGGCGATGAGCCATCGTGTGAACGGATCGCTGCGGAGAACGCGAGCCGCATGAAATGTTCGGACGATGGCCGGCCCGCTTCCGCGCGCGGCGAAGAGCGTCAGCCAATGATCGTAGGTGAGGTGGGCGTGAACGACGTCGAAGCGATGGTGGTCGTTCAGCCGCGAAATAGCGTCGGCCGTGCGCAGGAACGACCAGGGAGTCTGCGCCTTGCCGATGAGCGGATGGGCGAAGTCGTGATGCCCGATCTTCTGCTGGAGCTTGTAGCCGCCAACGTAAGCGTAGTGCGCGTCGACGCCGGCCTGGCGCAGCGCCTCCGTTTCAGCAAATGCCGGAGCTGCGGCGCCTGTCCATCGGTTGCCGGAAGCGAGGTGGAGAACTTTCATGGTGCGTAGTTCCGGAGCGGAGGACACGCATCCGCGCGACCTCGCAACCGCGAGACCGCGATGTTACACTCCGCGCCGTCATGGCCATCCAGCCCCAGCTTCTCGAGATTCTGGCCTGCCCGATCTGCAAAGAAGAGGTCAGGCCCGTGCCACTTTCGGAAGCGAAGCGGGTGACTGTCCGCGACAAGTTCCGCGACAAAATGCGGGGCGAGGAGCTCGTCGTCGAAGAGGGGCTGCAGTGCGTGAAGTGCCACCGCGTCTACCCGATCGTCAGCGACATCCCGGTCATGCTCGTCGACGAAGCCTTCGAAGAAGCGTGACGTCACGCCGTGTTCCTTAAGCGCCGGCTGGACGTTCCTGAAGAAACACCACTCCCCGTCGCGGTTGCTCTTCTTTTCTACGTCGGTCACCTTTTCTGCGCCGGCTGGGTAGCCTCGTCGGAAGTCTTCGCGTTTGCCACGACAGTGACGATCGGCTGGTGTCTCTGGCGGCGTCTCCTCAAGCCGTCGTTTCACATTCTCTACGTACCGCTCGCGCTGTACGGGTTGGCGTCTACGGTTTCTGCGCTGGTCGCGGTGCGCGAAATCCACTCGTTCGGGGAGTCAGCGTTGTGGGGAAAGATGCTGCTCTTTCCGGCGGCGCTGATTCTGTTCCGCAACGTCCCGCGAGCGCGCGCCACGGCGCTGCGGATGGTCCTCATTTTCGGTGCGATGGCGTCAGCCATGGGCCTGGCGCAATACGTCACTGCAGGCGGCTTTCGCGACCTCGAGCATCGCATCACCGGTCCGACCGCGCACGTGATGACGTTGTCCGGACTGCTGCTGCCGGTTGCGCTGATGTTCATCGTGCTCTGGATTTACGAAGCCGGGAATCTCTGGCTGCTCGCCGGCGCGGCCGTCACGAACTTGGCGCTCCTCATCACCTTCACGCGCAGTGCCTGGCTCGGATGGATCGTCGGCATCGCCGTGCTGCTGATCCTGAAGTGGCCCAAGGCGCTGGCCTGGGCCGTCCCGGTGGCGATCATCGCGATCAGTTTCGCGCCGCTGCCGCTGTTCAGCAGGGTGATCTCGAGCTTCGACACGCGGCAGTCGTCGAACCTCGACAGGATTCGTATGGCCGAGGCCGGCGTTGAGATCATCAAAGACTATCCGGTCTTCGGCGTGGGGCCTGCGAATGTCAAGGAGATCTACCCCCTTTACCGGAAGCACGATGCGCCCCGCTTCCGTATCCCGCACCTGCACAACAACGTGATCCAGCTTCTCGCGGAACGCGGTGTGCTGGCCCTTCTGGCGTATCTCTTTCTCCAGGGACTCTTCCTGCGAGAGTGTGCGCGCGCCTGGGGAGGGCCGGCAACGAAATACGCGGAGATCGGCGTGGTGGTCGTCGCCAGTCTCGGAGCAGCCGGGATGTTCGAGTTCAACTTCGGCGACACCGAGGTCTTCTGGATCATGCTCGATCTCTTCGCGATTATTACCGCCTTCATCGAGCGGCCTGAGCAGTCGAATGAACCGGTCGCCGCCCTTGTTCCGCCGGACGGTCCGTAACCTTTCCGCGATGGCTACGTCGAAGAAGAGAGGACGGGAAATGAAACACCTGAGCGAACCGGTCCCCGCCGTTGTTCCGGACCGTCAGTAACCTTTCCGCGATGGCTACGTCCAAGAAGAGAGACCGGGATATGAAACACCTGAGCGATGAGGAGTTGATGAGCATCGTTCAGGCGGGTGATTTCGCTCCCGCTTCAGAGCTTTACGACCGTTATTCAGGTCGAATCTACAACTTCGCATACCGCTTCCTGAGAAACAGCGAATCGGGCGAAGACGTGACACAGGAAGTTTTTGCCAGGATGTTCAAGAACGCAAATCAGTTTCGTGGTGGCGCCAAGTTCTCGACGTGGCTTTTCGCGATCGCGCGCAACCAATGCCGCGATTACCTGAGAAAACCGGAGAACAAAGTGAAGAAGGAAGGGGAGGATGTGCTGATCACCCTTCAGGCGCCGGCCGAGCTCTCGCCGTATCGGAATCTCGAACGGCAGGAAGACAAAAAAATGAACGAGGAAATGATCGAGGAAGCGCTGATGGTGCTATCGCCGGATCAACGCGAGGCCATTGTGCTCTCGCGTTATCACGGATTGACGTATGGGGAGATCGCGCAAATCTCGGGAGTTTCCGAGAATGCGATCAAAACCAGGGTCTTTCGCTCCCTGGAATTGCTCAAGCAAGCACTCGTCGCACGTGGAGGTGACCAATGTCTGAATGTCGTGTGATGGCAGAAAACATGCCGCTGCTGCTCACCGAGTCACTCGACCCGGTACAGCGCGAGCTCACGCATCAGCACATCGAAAGCTGCGCTGCCTGCGCCAGCGAGTGGGAGGCAACGAAGGAGACCTGGCGGATTCTGGAAACTCTGCCGACAGTGGAAGTACCGGCTCGTGTGAAGCAGCGTTTCCTCGCGGAGATCTCCGCCGCTTCCGAGGTTCCTGCGAACGTCGTTCCTTTCCGGCGCCGCAGCGCCGCGCGCTGGCTGGCCGAGGCGGCGGCAGTCGTGATCGTCGGCGGCAGCGCGTTCTATGCCGGATATCGCGCCACGCCGAACGTTGGCCTAAAGCCTACGCCGGCGGAGGTCACGGCGATTCAGCCGTCCTACTCCATCGCCGAATCGCGCGTTCTTCCGGCCGCGTCGATCAGTCCGAATATCGAAGGGCGGCCTGACATCCAGAATGTTCAGTTCACGGACGCGTCGCCGTCGAGTCAACAGATCGGCGTCTCGTTCGACATCACGTCGCACGTAACCGTCACTGGCAAGCCGGCGGACAAGAGCATGGTTCGCCTGCTGCGGTACGTCCTGGAGAACGAGGACAAGATGTCGCCGTCGCGCTCGCGCGCTATCGATTGGGTGCGGGCAACATACTCGCGCGTCGACAACCCTGACCCGGAGATCACCGAAGCGCTGGCTACCGTGCTGCGCAACGATGAGCACCAGGGCGTGCGCATCAAGGCAGCGGATACGCTGCAGTCGATGCAGTCGGCGATGACCGGCGGCACGCGCGACGCGCTCGTCGAAGCGCTGAAGAACGATCCCAATCCCGCGGTGCGCGTGAAGGCAGTCGAGGCGCTCGCGAAACTTGCCCGCAGCGGCGCGGTCCTCGATCCCGATATGGTCGACACGCTGCGCAAGAAAGCGGCGCAGGGTGACGAAAACGTCTATGTACGCGTCAAAGCGGCAGAGGCATTGAGCAGCATTCAACCCCGATGAAACCAAGCATTCGAATTCTCATCGCTGTCGCGGTGCTGTTGCCGGCGACACAACTCTTGGCGACGACGTTCCTGCCAAGCAACCGCATCGTGCGCCAGCTTGCGATCGAGCCGGCGGGATCCGTCTGGATCGATAATCCGTTCGGCAGCATCGACGTCATCGGCGGCGAGGGCACCGTGATTACGGTTACGGCCCAGCGCTCGATCGTCGCTTCGGACGCCACCGCGTTGAAGGAAGCGTCGGACGCGGTGACCATCAGCTTCGAGGGCGACTCCAAAGTACGCCTGATTCGCACGTTGATGCCTGCATTGCGCAATGCCCACGCCACGGTCGACTACACCATCCGCGTGCCGAAGAGTGTCGCTGTGAAAATCGGTTCCAAATCGGCAGACCACATCCGCGTCTCGCACATCACCGGCAGTGTGACGGTCAACGGATTTGCGGGTACTGTGATCATGGAAGACGTCATTGGTGCCTCAATTCTCAACATCGTCAACGGCCGGGTCATCTACGACTATCAGCAGAACCCGATCGCGAAAGCGGAAGTGCAGGCGGTCAACGCCGACATCGATGTCTACGTGCCGGCGTCGGCGAAATTCAACTGGGTCGCAGACACGATCAATGGCGACATCCTTACGACGTTCCCGATTCGGAGCCCGCGTTTCGCCGGCACGATTTTCCGCGGACAAATCAACGGTCCGGGTGGGCCGACGATCAACACGGCGACGATGATGGGGCGGGTTCTTCTGCTGGCTAAGGGATCGGACCCAGGTAAGGCCTCTTCCATGCGGCTCAACCCGCCAGAGCACCGGCCGGCGCCGAGCGACGTGATGCTGACTCCTGGGGTAAAGATTCAATTGCCGTTTCATGACGGCGACTGGTCCTTCGTCGCGTCTGTTGCCGCCATCGCCGTCGGGGAAGTTCGTGGCAATGCTCATATCCAGATTGGCGCCGGCGAATTGGAGTTGGGCGCTGTGTTTGGACAGTGCAACGTAACGTTGATGGGCGGCCCTCTGAACCTTGGCGACGTCACTGGCTTGCTTTCCGCGCACACCGGCGCGGGAGACATCCTCGTCCGCGCGGCGCGCTTGGGCGGCGAGGTTTCGACCGACGGCGGCCTCCTTCACGTGTTGTACTCGGGCGGGCCAATGACGCTCCATTCCGGCGGCGGCGACATCATCGTCGGGCAGACGTCGGGCGCAGTCGACGCGCAGACGACCTCTGGCGATATCACCATCACCGCCGATCCCAGACATCGGACCCTCAAGGTGGGAGCCCGCACCATGCAGGGGAACGTGATCCTGAACGTCAGTCCCCGCTTCGGTGCCGACATCGACGCCACAATCGTGACGTCTGATCCTGACGCGAACGTCATGCACATCGACTTCACCGGCCTCACCGTCCGGCGTGAGCAGGCTGGCGCCAAGACTCGCATCCACGCAACCGGCAAAATCAACGGAGGCGGCGAGCGCGTCGAGCTCTACGCCGAAGAAGGCGATATCCACATCTCCGCGCAGACGATCACCCCGGTGAGGCTGGCGAATCCGCGGCGGTAGGGGCGCGCCGCGCGCGCTACGCCTTGTTCGCCGTTCTCCGCCGCTTTGCGTGAAGCCGGTCGATGAGCTTCGTGGTGGAGCGGATCTGCTCGAGGATCTTCTCTTCGAGTCCGGCGCCCTGCGCTTTGAAGCTCTTGGCTTTACGGAAGACCTGGCGGGCGCGGTCTTTCTGGCCGCTTTCGAGGAGGGCCATGCCGAGGTGCATGAGGTTTGTTGCGGTCGGGCCGAGGTCGGCGGACTTCGTCAGGAAATCGACAGCGTTGTCGAACTCGCGGCGCTTGAAGTAGACCCAGCCGAGGGCGGCGAGGGGGAACTGTTTCAGCTCTTTGGGTGAATAGCGAAGGGCGAGCTGCGCGGATTCGAGCGCTTCATCGAGGCTCTCTTCCATCTCGGCGAGGTTGTACGCCTTCTCGTAGTAGGCGATCGACTTCGCGTAGTTGGATGTGTAGTCGCGCAACATCTCTTCGAGCGCGCGATTCGCGTCCTTAAAGTTTCCCTCGGCGCGAAGCGCTTCGACGAGCGTCGTGTACGCAGCCGCTGCAACGACATCGGTCGGCCGCTGGCGAAGCACCCGCCGCGCGGCCGCGATTGCCTCGGTATTCATCTCGAGGTGCGAGCAGAGAAGCGCGTACGGCATCAGGATGCTGGTGTTGTCGGGATCGACCGCCGACGCACGACGGTAGTGATCGAGCGCTTCGATGTACTTGCCGCTCGTCGCCAGTATCTCGGCGTTCTTGAACTCGTCCGCGGCTGGACCCTCGAGCGGGATGTGCCCGGAGATGCCCTCGTAGATCTTGACGGCCTGCTGGTACTCGATCTTGTTCGGATTGAGCTCCAGCGCTTCCTGGAAACAATCGATCGCTTTGCGGTTCCAGTTGCGGTCGAGGTAGCAGAGGCCGAGGTGGTAGATCGCTTCCTCGTACTCGGGGTCGAGCTTCAGCGCGGATTGAAACGACTTGATGGCGCGCTCGAGCTGGCCTTTGTCGTAGAAGATCGTGCCGAGGAGATAGTGCGCCTGCGGCAACTGCTCGATTTGAATGGCTTTCTCGAGGAACTTCTGCGCGCGCAGCAGCTTTCCTTTGCGAGCGTAGATCGCACCGAGAGAAAAGTACGGCAGGAACGACTCCTGTGAGATCTGGATTGCGCGCCGCAGCCAGCGCTCAGCGCCCTTGAGGTCCTGGCGCTCGTGAAGCAGCACGCCGTAAAAAACGGCGGCGTCGAAATGATCGGGCTGCACTTCGAGAGTACGTTCGAGGTAGTGCTTGGCGCGGTCGAGGTTGCCGTCGTTGAAAAACATCTCGCCGAGGAAGAAAGAAAGCTCATAGTTGTCGCGGTCGAGCTTGAACGCCTCTTCCAGCGCCTTGATCCCGCGATCAGGATCGAACGCGTCGATGGCCGACTCGGCCTCGGCAACCAGCTGTACGAAGCGCTCCCGCCGCTCACCGCGGAACAGCGACATGATCCGGTCTTTGCGCTCGGTGAAGCGCTGCTTCTTCTCGAGTGCGAGCATCTGCTCGCCCATCTTCGATTCCCAGAGCTCGACCAGCTCGTCCGCGGAAACGACGTTCTTCCGCTCCAGCAATTCCTTCACGGAGAGGAGGCCGGTCTGGTTGATGAAGATGGCCCGTTCGTGCTTCTGGATTGCGTCGACGACGCTGCGGATCGTTTCGGCGCTGCGCTTGACGATCTCCTCGAGACCGGAGACGCGCTCGAGCAGATGCTCGTCCAGCGATACATCGCCTTCTTCGTCGTATTCCTCGACTTCGTCCTCTTCGAACGAGTTCACTCCGGAGAGAACGAGAAGTTTCGCCTGACAACGAAAGCAATACTCGCGCTCGTCATCGTTCAACGCGCTACAGGTCTGGCAGAGCATGTGGTGGCGATTAGAACACCGCTGAGGCGTTACGTCATCCCTGTTATTCAGGACTTCCGATAGTCGTAAAAACCGTGGCCGCTCTTGCGGCCAAGCCAGCCGGCATCGACCATCTTGACCAGCAGCGGACAGGGGCGATATTTCGGATCGCCGAATCCTTCTTCGAGCACGCGAAGAATGGCCAGACAGACATCGAGCCCGATGAAGTCGGCCAGTGTGAGTGGCCCCATCGGATGGTTCATGCCGAGCTTCATCACGCCGTCGATCGATTCGGCTGTGGCCACACCTTCGAACAGCGCAAAGATCGCCTCGTTGATCATCGGCATCAGCACGCGGTTGGAGATGAAGCCGGGATAGTCGTTCACTTCGATCGCCGTTTTGCCCATCTGCTTTGAGAGTTGTTCGACGCGGCCGTAGGTCTCGTCGCTGGTGGCAATGCCGCGGATGACTTCAACAAGGGTCATGACTGGCACCGGATTCATGAAGTGCATGCCGATGACTTTGTCCGGCCGCCGCGTCGCCGCGGCGATCTTCGTGATCGAGATCGACGACGTGTTCGAGGCGAGAATGCAGTCGGGCCGTGTGAGCGAGTCGAGCTTCTCGAAGAGCTGTGTTTTGGCAGCAAGGTTTTCGATGATCGCCTCGATGACGATGTCGGCATCGGACACAGAGGCGACGTCGCTCGTAGCGCGAATCCGACCGAGAACCTGCTGTTTTTCCTCGGCGGTGATTTTTCCCTTGTCGACGCCGCGCTGGAGGTTGCTGGAGATCGTCGACATCCCGCGCTCGAGGAATGCCTCGGCCACGTCGATGAGGGTTACGTTAAAACCGGATGCGGCGGCAGTGTGGGCAATGCCGTTTCCCATGGTGCCTGCGCCGATGACGACGATCTGTTTCATGAAGCCCTCCGACGGCGGCGAAGCCTATCATCCGGCTGTGGGTCAGAATGAATCGGAAGGGCTGTAATAAACTGACCCGTGAGCTATCATCTTGCAGCTCTGTAAGTAGCGGGCGTAAGATCCCGGAGCTGAGCTTGTCCCATGGCCTCGAAATGTTTCATGTGCGGTGCGGCGATCACGCGGGGAATCCTCTGCGAACGATGCGACAAGCCCAGAAAACCGAAGCAGGCCGCGTCCGCAAGCGCAGCCTCTGAGGTGATCCCGCCTTCGCCCCCTATCGAGACGCCGCGCGCGAGCGCACCGCTCCCCGCCAAGCCGAAGGCGCAGCAGCAGCCGCAGCAGCCCCAACCTTCGCGCGAGTCGGCAACTCCTCGAAACAGCGGCCAGGCCGCGGCTGCAACGGCGATGGCTCCGGAACCGGAGCCTTTCCCCAAAGCACCTCTCCTGCCGTTCCCTGTCGAGTCGGCCTCGCCGGCCATCACCAGCATCGCCAACGTCCTGATGGCGGCGGGCGCGCCGGCGATCGTGCTTTCTGCCGACCGCAGCGTGAAGTTTGTCACCGAAGAGGCGAAGCGGCTGTTCCGTGTGCCGCAGACCGATCTGGCGACGGTCAAGCAGATCGAGACGCTGAGCGGCGCGCGCGTCGGCGAGTTGTCGGTGCCGTCGTCGACCGCGCTCCGGATCAACAACCGCAACATCCTCTACACACTCGTTCCCATCTCGGGCGGCGCGATGGGCGCCGTGTTGATGTTCCGCGAAGCCGATCCGATGAATCCAGCGCATGCGTCGTTCGTGGCCTTCGTGCGCGAGACGGTGTTCACGCCGCTGCGGTCGTTGCGCGAGTCGGTGCTCGCGTCCGCGCGCACGGGCCAGCGCGATCCTCTTCTTCAGGATTGGGCAGGGACGATCGATCAGATTCTTTCGTCGCTGGAAATGGCGCCCGAGGTAAAAGAAGCGGCGCCGGAGGCACGGATCCCGAAGGTTGGGGACATCATCCACTCGGTCGCCGAGCGTTTCGGTCCGTTCGCCGATCTCAAGAACGTCCAGCTCCAACGCGACGTGCCGGAGCTGGAGGAGCGTTTCCGGAACCATGAGCAGCTCGCCGACGCGCTCAGCGTGCTGATGGATAACTCGCTCCACTATGTTCCGCCCGGCGGCCAGGTTGTGATGGGCGTTCGCTGGATGGAGCACAAAGGTAAGCCGCTGCTGCTGCTCTTCGTGATGGACAACGGTCCGGTCGTGCCGGAAGAGCTTCGGTCCGCGATCTTCGAGCCCGGCTTCGTCTGGAATCCGCAGGGGCCGGAGCGGACGGGAAGGAGCCTCTTCAAAGTGCGCGAATTCGCGCTTGCGCACGCCGGCTCCGTCTGGGTCGAGTCGAAGACGGGCAAGGCCTGCACGTTCTTCCTGCGCGTCCGCCCTGACGGCGCAAGGTAGGAGTGCGAGCGTCTCGCTCGCGGCCGTCGGGCGTCCCGCCCGGCGGTGGTTTTCGTGAGTCACACGCAATTGGGCGTTGCCGTGGGGTCAGGCCCTCGTCTTCTTCTCCTGAATACGTGCGAATAACTGAAAAGGCATCGTGACGGCAGTAGTCGGCCCTCGCAAGTAACTGCTTTTTAATGGTTTGCAGGTCGGCCACGAGGGAAGGTCTGACCCTCACGCCTTCCGGGCATCGTCGAAGGGGAGCGTCGCCAATGTCAAACGGCGCGCCGCCGAAGTGAAACGGAGCGTCACCAATGTCAAACGGTGCGCCGCCGAAGTGAAACGGTGCGCCGCCAATGTTAAACGGTGCGCCGCTGAAGTGAAACGGAGCGCCGCTGAAGTGAAACGGAGCGCCGCCAATGTCAAACGGTGCGTCTCCGAAGTGAAACGGAGCGCCGCCAATGTCGAACGGAGCCCCGCCGAAGTGAAACGGAGCGTCGCCAATGTCAAACGGAGCGTCTCCGAAGTGAAACGGAGCGTCGCCAATGTCAAACGGAGCGTCTCCGAAGTGAAACGGAGCGCCGCCAATGTCAAACGGAGCGTCTCCGAAGTGAAACGGAGCGCCGCCAATGTCAAACGGAGCGTCTCTGATACCCAAACGGAGTGCCTCCGATTCGAAACGGAGCGTTTCCAATATCGAGGGGAGCGTCCTCAATAAGGAAGAGCAGGCGTCACCGTGCAGGTGCAGCTTGAGCCGACCCGCGTTTGTCAGCGCGCGCGACGCCGGGCGCCGACGCGCATCCGCAACGTGGCGAACTTCGTTTTTTGCGCGGGCGTCAGGACGATCTCGATATCCGCGTTCGTTGCGTCGATCTCGCCGCGCACCTGCGGACGGACATTGCTCATGAGCGCGTCGATCTTCGCGCGGTGGCGTTCGATGATCTGCTGTACCTGCGTCTTCTGCTGTGGCGTGAGCTCGAGCTCGCCGGCGAGTCGTTCCGCCATCCGGTCGGCGGCGAAACGTGCTGCGCGCCGCGGGAAGAGACGGATCAGGTAGAAATGGTCGCCAGCCACGCCAACGAGAATGCCGGCGAGAAACGCGACGATCACGACCACGACGGCCGCTGTGCGGGTCTTATTCGACACTGAACACATCTCCTCCGACCGAGACGTCGACCGTCTGGCTGCTCGACACCGCGTCGAGGCCCGGCGCGGGCTCGGGAGATAGCTCCAGCCAGCCGACGCCGACAATCGCCGCCAGCGAGAGTGCCGCGAGCGAGGCCACGACCGGCCGGAACCAGCGCGCCAGTATCAGCGCCACGCCTCCCGCCGCTTCTTCGGACACACGCGCGCGGACGCGGGCCGCGATGCGCGTTGTCATTACGTCATCCGGCTCGTACTGAAGTTGCCGGGCGTCGTTACGCAACTGCTCGAGGAAGGTGTCGTCAGTCATTGTTGCCCCCGTGAAGGTCTGCCAGTTTCTCTTTCAGCTTGCCCCGTGCCAGCGACAGATGCGACCGCACCGTGCCCTCAGTCAGCTTTGTCATCGCGGCGATCTCAGTGTGGCCGAACTGCTCGACGAGATACAGGCGGGCCACGATACGCTGCATCTCCGGAAGCGACTGGATGGCGCGATCGATCCGCGCCGCCAGCTCGTTCGTGATCGCCGGAAGATCGGCGCGGTCACGCCGCTCTGCCGGTGCCGCGTCGGTGATCTCTTCATGCCGGAACCGTTTGCGATGCTTGATCAGGTCGAGGCCGAGGTTCGTGACGATGCGATAGATCCAGGGACCGAATGGCTCGCCGGTCTTGAAACGGGCGATGTTCTCGTACGCCTTGACGAACGCCTCCTGCGCCAGGTCTTCCGCGTCGGCTGCATTCCGCACGATTCCCCAGGCGATCGAGACCACACGCTTCGTGTATTTCGTCACGAGGTAGCCGTACGAACCGGCATCGCCCGCCTTGACCGCGGTAATCGCGCGCGCTTCGATCGGGTCTTCGCTTATTGCGCTTCTCGTCTGCGCCCTCTCCGCCGTAAAAACCGATCGATCGAGCGCAAGGGAGCCAAGAGAGGCTCCCCCGAACATCGACGTGGCGCTCATCATCTTCTTACTTCTCGGCCTGTCTGGCTATCCGCTGCTGCAGAAACGTTGCAGCTTTGGCGCGCTGGTCGGCGGAGAGGACGTTGAGTGCCTTTGCGGCGGCGTTGAGAGCGTTGCTCTTCATGATGTGCTCAGCTTCGCTCTGCTTGTCGAGCAGCGCCTGCGCGGCAGCGACATCGTTCGGATTCGCGATCAGAGCCTGTGCGACGGACTGCATGCCGCTGCGCATCGACGCGCGGTACGGCTCATTCTGCGTCCGCAGATCGGCGAAGATCTTCTTGATGTCGGCAGCCTGCTGATCGGAGAGGTTGAGTGCCGCTTTGGCGCGGCCGAAGTG
This sequence comes from Thermoanaerobaculia bacterium, assembly GCA_017883205.1. Lineage (GTDB taxonomy): Bacteria > Acidobacteriota > Thermoanaerobaculia > Gp7-AA8 > Gp7-AA8 > JADGNZ01. The sequence goes on from JADGNZ010000001.1 coordinate 63,729, forward strand.
ACCGAACATCATCATGCCGCTGCGGCCGCTAGCCATGCATCCATGTCCGCGGCCCATTCCGAGCCCGTGCTGCGCCAGCGCGAGCGGGACGATGATCAGTACGACCAGGACCGCAACCCCCGATACGATGAGAATGCGCTTCTTCATGGGTTCTCCTTGTTAGCGAACGGGTTACGACGGTGGCATACGAACGTTGAACATATAATCCCGGCAAGTCGCGCCGCTCCTATGCGAACTCTCTTAGCAATCGTCGCGCTTGTGTGCGCGTGCTTCAGTTCCGCGCTCGCGCAACCGCTCGTCTGTCCGCCGGTTGCCGCTGCCGCCGGGCGTCCGTGCGAGATGTTCCACTATCACGTGTTGATGTTTCGCCCGGACAACCGCGGATTCATCGAGCTGTACGGTATCAATCAATTCTCCTCGCAGGCAGCCTGCGACCGCGCGCGCGACCTTCAATTCAAGCGCAACATGGCCGTGGTCGAGTTCTTCCGCACCCAGCGACGGGCTGACTGGTGGAAGGCGGATACGTGCGGGCCGTGCCACTGCGACATGACGGTGGAAACTGCCAGCCCCAACATGCTCACGGATTCCGCTCGCTGGTCGCAGGTGCAGCTCGCGAACGACGTCCGCCAGCGGGTCCGCGAGCGTCTACTCGACGCCGGCATCTTGTCGGACGCCGAGCTGATTCGAGGTCTTGCGGCGCCGATGGTCACGGCTCCGCTCATCGGCGGTCCGAAACTCGTCACGATGCCGCAGGCGGTTGCGACAGCGGTCGCATCCAACAGCCCGGATGATCTTCGGATCACTAAGGCCGTCGATACGACTGCGGCTTCGACCTCCTCGCTCGATCTTCCCCTGGCGGACATCCCGCTTCCGGGCATAGCATCGCCGGTTAGCCCCGTGCCGACGCCAGCGCCACTGTCACCTGCACCATCTCCGATCACTCCGGCGGACGTGCAGAAACCGGCTCCTGCTCCGCAGCCAGGACCGGTCCCGGCACCCGTTCCCGCATCCGTTCCAGCCCCGGCACCCCTCGGTCCCCCACCTGCGATTGAGCCTACGGTTGTCGTAGCCGACGAACCGGAGTTGCCCGCGCCCGAAGATGTCGCGGACGCATTCATCAGTATTGAATCCCAGCGCATCCAAAACGTGCTGAAAGTCAGCGGATCGATCGGCGACGAATCGGTCAAAGCGCAGGTTCTCGACGCCTGCACACAACGCATCCAGCTCCTTTCCAATCTGCGCTCGATCATCGTCGGTTCGGGAGCAAAGAGCCGCCTGGTCGCCGCTGCCAACGGTGCTAAGAAAGAGAGCGAGCGGCTGGCCCTCGTGTCTAGACTCCTCGGCAGCGATGTCGGGCCGCACTGGGCGCCGAAAGACGCGGAAGACGTCGTCTTCGACCCGGGAGTGACCGATCCCGAGCGCGTGCTTCGCGATGCAACCGCCTCGGATCAGCAGAAGCGGCACGCACTCTACGCGCTGCTGGCGACGTCATCACCGACCGAGCAGCAGCAGTTGTGGCTCACTTCCGTGATCGAGGCGCTCCTCAAATGAAGGCAAAGGGCAGAAGGCAGAGGGCAGAAGGGAAATGAGGCCAGCGCTCGTTGCAAATCTCTGCCTTCTGCTCTCTGCCTTCTGCCTTCTTGCACAGGAAGCGCAGCCTGCTCCCGCGCAAACTCCCGCACCCGCGCTCCAGCCGGCGGCATCCGCAGCCATGCCTCCCAGCGAGGAGTTCGTCAAAGCCGTGTACTTCGGCAAGAAGTTTGCCGAGATCAAAGACTACGCGAGCGCCTACCAGCAGTTCGCAAAAGCAGATCTTCTCCAGCCGGACGTTCCCGGCGTGCTTTACAACATGGGCGTCCTGCTCGCTCGTACCGGACGCTATTCCGAAGCGCAGGCAAAGGTCGACCGGTACAACCAGCTCTTCCCCGCCGGCGCGGAGAAGCCGCTCGTGGCCAGGTTGCAGCTCGAGCTCGAGTTCGAACGGGAACTGCAGAAAAAGCGGCAGGTCGATGACGAGTACACCGCGATCTTCACGCGCGGCCGCTACCTTTACACCAAAGGCGATCTGCCGGCGGCGCTGAAACTATTTCAGGACGCCGAGCAGCAACGTCCCACCGATCCTGCTGCCGTGTTTAATCAGGGTGTCGTCTACGAGAAGCTCGGAGATCTTCCAAAGGCTTCGGAGCGTTTTCATCGCTACGAGGAGTTGGAGCCGGACGCCGGCGCGAAGTCTGCGGCCGACCAACGCCTCCTCGGCATCGAGAGCGAGATGTCCGACATGAAGACGAAGTTCATCTGCCCCTTCTGCGGATTCCGCCTTCCAATCGGCGCGACCTGGTGCCCGCACTGCTGGCACGGTCCGTATCTGACCTCGCAATCTGCCTGGAGCTCGAGGCCTTGTAGCGATGGTGCGACTGCGACGCGTTCCACTTTCTATGCCGACAATCGCTTCGCGAAGAACGAGTCGTTGCCCTGTCTCTTCAATGGCTCGATGCTCGAGGCGTTGCGCTACACGCCCGCGCGCCAGCAGCAAGTGCAGGAGGCGCGCAAAGCGGAAGGTTGGTCGTACGCGGGCGACATCATCCAGGCGTGGCGCGACCGGCAGGGCAACGAGATCCGCTACGTCCAGGGGGCCGACTATCTCGAGAAGATCACGTCGCCCTCCAGCGGCGACGTGCTGCTCTTCGCTGCACACAAGACCGCAGACATCGGGATTCTCCTGCTCGATCGCGACGACGTCGTCATCGATGGCCAGAAGTACACAGTGCACTACACCTTCGACGCGCAAAACCGGATCGCGCAGGAGCAGGTTGCCTATCAGAATGCCGCGGGCTGCGACGATGTCGTCACGATGACCGCCGACGTCACATACACGAACAACAACCTATCGGCTCTCAAGATCCGAGGGGGCTACAACGGAGCTGTCGTGCAGGGATCGCCTCGCCTCGACTGGGAAGCGAACATCACGTATGCATACGACACCAACGACAGATTGACGAAAGAAGATCTCGCACTTACGTCGATGACGAAGACCTACACCGAGCGCCCGTACGGCGCAGAGCGTCAGGAGATCGGAACGCTCTACCAGGACATGCGCGTACGCAAGCCGGTCGAGCGCATGCTCAGCGCAGGCGATCGTTGCGGCATTTCCGGTACGCAGGTTCTGGGCAATCCGGTCGACCTTCGCCCGTTCTACGCCCTCACGCCGAACCTGGCCATCGTCCTCGGCAACGGCGTCACGCGCGCGAGCGTGAGCTTCACGTATCCCGATTCGTACAGAGTGCACTAGTGGATGAAGAGATCAGGAAATCAGAGATCAGAGACACCAGAGATCAGAAGCCTGCCTGGTCTCTAATCTCTGTCTCTCGTGACTCATGAGAATTCTTTTGCGCGAACAAATGATCAAGCGAAGCCTTCCTGATCTCCGATCTCTTGTCTCTGATCGCTGCTGTTCTGATCTCTCGCTGTCATGACCTGGTATCGCGAATGGTTCGGCGAGGAGTACCTCGAGCTCTACGCGCATCGCGACGAGCACGAAGCCAGGCGGCAGGTGCTCTTCTTCCGCGAGCACTTCGGCGACGTCAACGGAGTCATTCTCGATCTCGCCTGCGGCATGGGGCGCCATCTCACGGAATTCAACGGTGCGGGCTTCGACGCGGTGGGCTGCGATCTCTCCTTCACGCTCCTGCGCACCGGCATCGATGAATATGGACCGCTTCCCGTCGCGCGCGCGGACATGCGGTCGCTCCCCTACTGCAGCGGAAGCTTCGCCGGCCTGGTCAACTTCTTTACGAGCTTCGGCTACTTCGCGACGGAAGAGGAAAACCTCAGCGTGGTGCGTGAGATGGCGCGCGTACTGCGGCCGGACGGAGTGTTCCTCTTTGACTATCTCAACGTCGACCGCGAGCTCGACAAGCTCGTCGAGCGCGAGACGCGTGATACGCCAAGCGGCCGCGTGGAGATCGAGCGCTGGTTCGATCCGCGTGACCGTTCGTTCAACAAACGGATCACGATCGGTCAAAAGCGTTACCTGGAGCGCGTTCGCGGTTACGATCTCAATGAGATCTCGACGATGTTCACTTCTTCGGGCCTTTCGATCCGCCAGGTCTTCGGCGACTTTGACGGCGCGCCGTTCGATGCCGCCTCGCCGCGCCTCATCCTCGTCGGGAGCAAAGCCCCATGAGCAGCGTGAAGCCCAGCGTGAAGACGGAACCTCCCTGTCTCCGCTTTCCGTTGGTCAACTATCCCGGCCTGAGCAAATTCACGCGCGACTGGCTCGTCGCCGACAAGAACGCAACTCAATTCCTGGAGCGCGAACCGCGAACGGAGCGTCGGCGGCCCGCCGGCTGGACCGCCGCCGGCCCGGCGGCGACCCTCGTCAAAGCCCTCGCCGAATCCAACCGTCACTGGAATCACAACGTCGACGACGATCTCGCCCGCTGGGCCACCGGCGAAACCTTCACCGTCATCGCCGGCCAGCAGGTCGGCTTCGCCGGCGGACCGATCTACACGCTAGCCAAACTCGCCGGCATGCTCAAGCTGAAGCGCGTCAACGAGGCAAACGGCATTCCGACGACCGTCTTCTTCTGGCTGGCCACCGAGGATCACGACTTCGCCGAGGTGGCGACGCTGGCACTGCCGAAGCGCGATCCGAAGCAGCAGCTGGATCTGACAACGCTTCGCGCGCGCAAGCCCGATTCACGACGCGTCGTCGGCTCGCTGCCGATACCGGAAGAGCTGACGCGCAGTCTCATCGAATACCTCGATATCCCCCGCCCCGCCTGGTTGCGCGAAGGAATCACCTTTCGCGATTCCTTCGCGGAGCTGCTCACGTCTGCGGTCGATGAGAAGTTCATCCTCGTAGATGCGCTTCTCCCTGAGCTACGCCGCGCCGGCCAGCCGCTGTTTGACGACATCCTGAAAAATTGGGACAGCATTCAGCATGAGCTTGCCGAACGCTCGAAGGCATTGGAGAGCGCCGGCTACGCACCACAAGTCGTTCCGCGCGACGGCGAACCGTACACGCTACTTTTCGAGCTGGATGATCACGGCGGACGCGAGCTGCTCGATGGTTCGAGACCGATTGCTTCGCCGGAACGAACGTCGACTTCCGCGCTGACTCGCCCGCTGCTGCAGGACTTCGTTCTTCGCCCCGATCTCTTCGTCGGCGGACCTTCCGAGGTGGCGTACTACGCGCAGATCGCACCGTTGCACGAGCTGCTCGATCTCCCGATGCCGCACGTCGCTCTTCGCGCGCACGAGCTGGTCGCGCCGAAACGCATCGTCCGCACGATCGCGCGCTACGACATCAAACCGGAAGAGATCTTCGCCGGCGCGGACGCGCTGCTTGCGACGCGCGAGCCGGCGGGCGTGAGCGAGGTCGAGCAACTGGCCGCCGAGGCGCGGCGTGCACTCATCGAGAAGCTTGTTTGCATCGGCGAGATCGCACTTCCCGCCGAACACGCGCTGGCGCGAGCCATCAATCGCTCGATCGGTCATATCGAGTATCACTTCGACAAGCTGACCGAGCGCGCCATCCGCGGCCTGGCTCGCAAAGACCGGGAACGGTACGCCGCGGTCCGCGATCTGGTGACGACGCTCCTCCCCGACGGCTTGCCGCAAGACCGCGTAACCGGCTGGTTCGGCTACTGGAACGAGCACGGCCGGCACCTGATCGATCGAATGATCGACGAAGCGGAACAGGATGAGGACGTGTGCAAGGTGGTGAGTTTGTGATGCAGCATCACGCGCATTGCAACTTCCGCGGTGACACGGCGATGAGAGGTTCGAACGATGCTTGAACCGGTCGACATGATCTTCTTCGGAGCGCATCCCGACGACATCGAGCTTTCGTGCGGCGCCACGATCGCGAAAGCGGTGAAGGACGGACTGCGCGTCGGCATCATCGAGCTGACGCGCGGCGAGCTGGGAACGCGTGGCACTCCCAAAATCCGCCGCCGCGAGGCGCTCAAAGCTGCCGGCATCCTCGGCGCGCGCTTTCGGGAGCAGCTCGACTTCGGCGACGGCGGGATACGCACCGGCCGCGACGAGGAGATGCAGATCGTCGCCGCCGTCCGCCGCTGCAAACCGAAAGTCGTCTTCACGATGTGGCCCGACGACCGCCATCCCGACCACATCCGCACGGGACAGATCGTCGCGCAGGCCTCCTTTCTGTCGGGTCTGCGCGCGCTCGAGACGGACCTTCCCGCGCACCGGCCGCAAGTGACGATCTACTACCCGCAAAACTATCTCGTCACGCCCAGCTTCGTTGTCGACGTAACGAAGACGTGGAAGACGAAGATGCGCGCCATCGCCGCTTTCAAGTCGCAGTTTCACAATCCGAAGTCGAAGGAACCGCCGACGTTCATCGCCGACAAGAAGTTTCTGGAGATGATCGAAGCGCGCGGCCGCCACTTCGGCGCGCTGATCGGCGTCGAATATGGCGAAGCGTTCATGACCAAACAACCGCCGAAGGTCGACGACATCATCGCGGCATATGAAGGGAGAGAGCCGTGATGGAAGTGGCCACTTACAACGAACCATGAGAATCGGCATCACCTGCTACCCCACATTCGGCGGATCCGGCGTCGTGGCCACGGAGCTCGGCATCGCGCTGGCGCGCGGCGGCGATGACGTTCACTTCATCAGCTACCAGATGCCGTCGCGCCTCAGCGTGCTCCACGAGCGTGTGCGCTTTCACGAGGTCACTGTCACGCCGTATCCGCTCTTCGATCCGTATCCGCCGTACACGCTGGCGCTGGCAACGAAGATGGCAGAGGTGGCGGATTACGAAAAGCTGGATATCCTTCACGTTCACTACGCGATTCCGCACGCCATCAGCGCCCACCTTGCGCGCGAGATCCTTTCGTCGCGCAAGCTGCACTTCGTTACTACGCTCCACGGCACAGACATCACGCTCGTCGGCCGCGATCCGAGCTACCTGCCGATCACGCGATTCGGGATCGAAGTCTCGGACGGCGTGACCGCGGTATCGGAGTGGCTGCGCGTCCAGACGGCGCGCAATTTCGGCACGAACAAGGAGATCGAGGTCATCCCGAACTTCGTCGATCCCGCGCGATTCCGTAAACACGACAGCGCCCTCTCGCATTTGTTTTCTTCGTCTGGCGAGAAGCTGCTCTGCCACGTCTCGAACTTTCGTCCCGTGAAACGGATCATGGACGTTCTGGCGGTCTTCGAGCGCGTCACCCGCACCATTCCGAGCCGTCTGGTCATGATCGGCGACGGCCCGGAGCGCTCGGTCGCCGAGGCTTTCTGCCGCGATCATGGCCTCCGCGAAAAAGTCTTCTTCCTCGGCAATGTCCCGAATCTCGAGGAGGTCGTCGGCGCCGCCGATGTCTTCCTCCTCCCATCCGAGGCAGAGTCGTTCGGTATGGCGGCGCTGGAAGCGATGGCCTCGGAAGTCCCGGTCATCGGCAGCCGCGCCGGCGGCTTGCCTGAGGTGGTCGTCGAAGGCGAGACCGGCTACCTCCTCCCCGTCGGCGACATCGAAGGCATGGCCGCACGAGCCGTCGAGATCCTCTCGAACGCGGACCTCCAACGCCGCCTCGGCCGCAACGGGCGGGATTTGGCCGAAGGGAAGTTCAATGTCAACCGGGTCGTGCCGCGGTATCGGGAGTTCTACGAGAGGGTGATCGGGTAGCTCATGTAGGGCCGGGACGTCAAAGTGCCAGTTCTCAAGAACTGACTCCTATGGGAGCCGTTATCCACCACGGCTCGCCGTACAATGCCAGCGTGAGTCGGAAGATCATCATTACAACGCCTTTTCCCACTCCTGAGGAGATAGCCGCCTATTACAAGATTCCGGCGAAGCGAGTTGCTGAGCTCAATCAGATGATGGATGAGATTCGCGCAGCCGAGGCGAAGAAAAAGCGCAAGAGTGCCGGTAAGACGAACGCCGGCCGAAAACCATCAACTCGGCGCAAAGCCACAAGTTCGAAACGGTGACGTCCGGACAATGACGACCGCTTGAGACAGCGAGGGTAGGAACCATCGTCGCAAACTCGCGATAGCGCGTCATCGCACAGTCTCCTCACGACTTCTCCCTTGCCAACGTCCCCGACATGATCGCTTGCGGCGCGCGCCTGAGAATCTCGTGCTTCGCAATCGCGTAGCCGAGGATGGCGTCGACGAGCATGCGACGGCCGTCGCGCGAGAAGAGGATCAGCACCTTCTGCTTGATCTCGCGGATCTCGACGACGTCTTCCCAGCGCATCCAGCGTCCGCGTCTTCCGAGGTGCTTCAACACCCAGTTCTCGTACATCAGGCCGTCGTCGCTGAGGTAGATGTGATCGCCGTACTGCAGCACTGCCGCCGCCAGCGTTCCAACGAAGAGCAGAATCAATCCGGCCATCGGAAGCGCTTCGATCTCTTTTTCGCCCTTCGATAGGTAGTCGAACACCAGCGCTGCCGAGGCGAACGATGCCGCGCAGGAGATGAGCCGCGCGACCGGCGTTCGATCGAACTTGAGGATCCGGGACATGGAGTGGAAAGTATATTTCGGGGATTCGAGGGGGTGGGGAGTAGGGAGTGGGAGGCGGTAGAGTGAGTCACGCGATTCTCATTTCCACTCCCCACCCCCCACTCCCCACACCCTACGTCACGACGCCGCAACCGCGAGATACAATCCCGCCCCCATGCGCTGGAGCCAATATTTCATCAACACGTTGCGTGAAGTTCCCGCTGACGCCGACGTCATCAGTCAGAAGCTGATGATGCGCGCCGGCATGATCCGAAAAGTTGCCGCCGGCATCTACACATCGCTGCCGCTCGGCCTCCGATCGATGCAGAAGATGGAGGCGATCGTCCGCGAAGAGATGAACCGCGCTGGTGCGATCGAGCTGTCGATGCCGACGATTCAGCCGGCCGAGCTGTGGATGGAGTCGCACCGCTGGGAGCGCTACGGCAAAGAGCTGCTGCGCGTCAAAGACCGGCACGAGCGCGATTTCGTCTACGCGCCGACGGCGGAGGAAGTCATCACCGACACCGTTCGCGATGCCATCAACTCGTATCGTCTGCTGCCGGTGAACCTCTATCAGATCCAGACAAAGTTCCGCGATGAAGTACGTCCGCGCTTCGGTCTCATGCGCGGGCGCGAGTTCGTGATGAAGGATGCTTACTCCTTCCACGCCAGCCGCGAGTCGCTCGACGACACGTACGAGAAGATGCGCGTTGCCTACAGCGCCGTTTTCCATCGCTGCGCGCTCGATCACGTCGCTGTCGATGCCGATACCGGGAACATCGGCGGCTCGGCATCGCACGAGTTCATGGTGTTGGCGCAGTCCGGCGAAGACGCGGTCGTCTCGTGCCCGAACTGCAAGTACGGCGCGAACATCGAGAAGGCGACTTCTAAATTCTTTGATGCCGATGCCACGCTCGCACCGCTCGCCGAGCTCGCGCCGATCCACACTCCCGGCACCCAGTCCATCGACGATGTCGGCAAGTTCCTCAGCAAGCTGACCTCGGAGCTGGTGAAGACGCTCGTCTTCGACACCGACAAAGGCTGCGTGATGGTGCTCGTGCGCGGCGACCGCGAAGGCAACGAGATCAAGATCAAGAATCACCTCGGCGCCGAGTTCCTGGAGATGATGCCCGACACGCGATTCGAAGCCGCAACCGGCGGCCCGGTCGGCTACTGCGGTCCGGTCGGCACGAATGCCGCGCGTGTGCTCGCAGACATTTCCCTGAGAGGTGTCGCGAACTGGGTCGTCGGCGGCAACAAGAAAGACACCCACATCGCCGGCGCCAATCCGGGACGCGATTTCCCGGAGCCGGAGTACGGCGATTTCACGACCGTCTTCGCCGGCGATCCCTGCCCGCGCTGCGACACGCCGCTGCAGATTCATCGTGGCATCGAGGTCGGCCACGTCTTCAAGCTCGGGACGAAATACTCCGAACCGATGAACTGCACGTTTCTCGACGAAAAGGGCGCCCGTCAGCCGATGATCATGGGCTGCTACGGCCTCGGCATCGGCCGCACCGTCGCCGCAGCGATCGAGCAGAGCCACGACGACGACGGCATCATCTGGCCGATGCCGATCGCGCCATTCGAAGTCGTCGTGACGCAGATTGGCAAAGAAGACAACGTGCGCGCCACCGCCGAGGAGCTGTATCAGAGGCTGCGCGCAGCGGGTGTCGACGTTCTTCTTGACGATCGCGACGAGCGCCCCGGGGTGAAATTCAAGGACGCGGATCTGATCGGCTTCCCCCTACGCATCGGCGTCGGCGCCAAGAGCCTGGCCAACGGCCAGATCGAGTGGAGCTTCCGCAAAGATCGCGTGAAACAGCTCGGCGCGGCGGATGAGGTGCTGGCGCGGGTGATTGAGGAAGTGACGAAGGCGCGGGTGTAAGGGGAGGAACTTGGCCCCAACTTAGCCCTGGCCTGCGTTAACCTGCAATTCTAAAACTTGGCACTGGAATTGCCCGGCGACGCGATTGCAGTCAATTAGTAAGAGTGCAAGAAATTCGGGTTAGCGGCAAAGCATTGATCGGCTGATACTTACGGCCTCGTCGTTGAGTCATCTTCACGACTTACCGTCGACAAATCGAGATCTACCAAGGATAGATCGCGATCTAAAAAAAGAGATCGGCATCTAAAAAAGTAGATCCGCATCTAAAAAAGTAGATGCGCATCTAAAAATTTAGATCGCGATCTACCCGGGATAGATCCGCATCTACCAAACATAGATCGCGATCTCCCCGGCAGAGATCCGCATCTAAAAAAATAGATCACGATCTCCCAAGGAGAGATCCGTATCTCCCAGAAAGAGATCGCGACCTCCCCGGGAGAGATCCGCATCTCCCCAAAAGAGATCACGATCTTCCCAGGATAGATCCGCATCTACCAAACATAGATCGCGATCTACTGAGGATAGATCCGTAGCTACCAAGCATAGATCGCGGTCTACAAGGGTAGATCGTCACCTGCCGGGCAGAGATCGAGACCCTGCCGATCCCGATCGCATCCTCTCCCAGTAACCTTTCATTTCTTGACTCGTCTAAGAGAGTGAGCCGGCAGGAGGCTGGACCTCGACTGCACGGCAAAGGAGACAGAGATGCCAACGAAAAAACGCCCCGGAAACCGCTCTTCCAAAACCGTCGTTCAGAAGCGCACCAGGACCAAACCAACGGCCATCGCGGCCATCCCTGACCCTGTCGCCGCAGCGGCCAGGATGGTCGAGTTGCTCAACGAAATGGAGGCCATCATCCCCGATCTGATCCAGCCGGATATCACGAAGATCAAACGCATCTCCCAGAGCGCGAAGTTCGGACGCGCGCTCATCCCAACCATGATCAACGCCGTCAACTCCTATCCACCGTTTCAACAGCGCAACATGTTCGACTCCGCCGCCGCTCAGGCCGCGATCGACTACCACGGCCAGTTGCAACCGATCATCACGAGGATGGCCGCGATCACGATGGCCATGTCGTATTCGATGAACACGAAGCTGTCCACCTCAGGCGAACAGGCCCTTCAGTTGTTTCAATGGGGCAAGCGTCACGTGAAGCAGCCTGACGGCGGCGGGGCGCGGATCTATGTCGATGAGTTGCAGAGTGTCGTCGATCGGACGATGAACCGCCGCAAGCCGCAAAAACCCGCCAACAACCCTCCCACCACACCACCCTCAACGACTCCTCCCACCACTCCTCCCATGCAGGGCTTTATGGCCCCCTCTCTTGCCGCGAAGGCTGCGGCGAAGGCGCAATCCGATCGGGATGACGAGGAGATCATGGATCTCGTTCACAAGATCGCCATAGATTCGAAGAAGTAGCCGTGCGTGATGAAGGGGTGCCGCGTGGATGAGAACGCGGCGCCCCTCTTGCGGCCGCGGGGTTGCGCTTCACTTTGCGGGTTGCGCGTTCGCTCGCCGTGACTCCAGGTACTCCGCCACTTCCTCGACCGGCTTCGTGTTGAAGATTTCTTTCGCGGTCAGTCCCGCTTTGCGCGCTACCCACGTTCCGCTGATCAGCGCGTTGTACTCGTGGGTGGAGTGGGCGTCGGGGTTGATGGTGAAGGTGACGCCGAGGTCGAGGGCGCGGCGGATGTAGCGCCAGTCGAGGTCGAGGCGGTTGGGATTGCCGTTGATCTCGATCATCACGCCATTCGCTGCGGCCTTCTCGAAGATCCGTTCGTACTCGACCGTATAGCCGTCGCGCGTGAGGAGCTTGCGGCCGGTCAGGTGGCCGAGCATGGTCACGTGCGGATTATCCAGAGCGCGGAGCATCCGTTCGGTCATCTCGTCCTTCGTCATGGTGAAGCGCGAATGGATCGATGCGATCACGAAGTCGAATTTCGCCAGCGTTTTCGCGTCGTAGTCGATTGACCCGTCGGGAAGAATGTCGGCCTCGGTGCCGCGAAAAACCCGCATCGGAGCTACAGCTTTCTCCTGAACGGCTATCTCCTTCTGCTGGTCGCGCAGCCGCTCGACCGTCAGCCCGCGGGCGTAGAACGCGGCAGGCGAGTGATCGGAGATGCCGACGTAGTCGAAGCCGCGCTCGCGCGCGGCCGCGAGCATCTCCTTCATCGTGTGTCGCCCATCGGAGAAGGTCGTGTGGACGTGAAACGTTCCCCGAAGATCCGAGACCTCGACGAGTCGCTTGTGACGTTTGCGCACGAGATCGTCGCCTGTTTCGCGGCGCTCCGGATCGACCCAAACCAGACCGGACTTGTCGAACAGCTCCTTCTCCGTTCGTGCCCGGCCCAGCTTCCCGCCGCGCGCGAGGAAGGACTCGACGAATTGCTGACTGCCCGTCGTGACCAGGAGCGTCGCGCCGAACGCGTCCGGCTTCGCGAAGTGGAACCAGACCTCGATCTCGTTGCGCGCAAACGCCTTCACGGTGTTTTCGTCGATCCGTTCGATGCGCTCGACGAAACTCTCGAGAGCGCGTACGACCGGCTCCTGCGCGCGCGTGGCGATGACGATGTTGACGTTGCGGATGACCTCCAGCCGCCGCCGCACGCTGCCTGAAACCTCGGCGTCCTCGATCTCCTGGATCGCGGCGAGGTGCTCGCGGATCTGTTCGCCGACCTCCACGCCGACCGGCAGGAGAAAGTGAGATTCGCGGCGGCGCGCTTTTTCGATACCGCTCAGGATCGACTGCTCCGTTTTCGGGCCGAAGCCTTTCAGCGCGGCGAGACGGCCGGCGCGCGCAGCCTCCTCGAGCTCATCGAGGCTGCCGATGCCGAGCGACTCGTAAAGCACGCCGATCTTCTTCAGGCCGAGCTTCGGCACGCGCATCAGCTCGAAGATTCCGGGCGGATACTGGCCGCGAAGCTCCTCGGCGTATTTCGATTCGCCGGTTCGAACGAGCTCTTCGATGATGGCCGCCGTCGCTTTGCCGATGCCCGGCGTCTCCAGCAACGAACCGCTGGCGATGAGGTCCGCAGGCTCGCGATCGAGTCCGCGAATGCTGTTGGCTGCGCGCTCAAAAGCCACCGCCTTGAAATGGTTCGCTTCGCTCAGCTCCAGGTAGTCGGAGATTTCGTCGAGTGCGCGGGCGATGTCGAATTTGTTCATGTGCGGTGTCGGGGGTCGCGTGTCGGGTGTCGGGTGTCGGAGTGGGATGTTAGTCTCTCCTCGTCGGCTATCGGTCTTCGGTCCATCGGCCTTGATCGGCCTTTGAGAACCGATGTTACTTCTACGACTCCCGACCCCCGACGCTCCACCCCCGCGTCGATGTTACTTCTACGACGCCCGACCCCCGAACCGCGACCCCCCCGCGTAGAATCCCCTCCATGCAAGCAACTGACCGCCTGATCGTCGCCATCGACCGTTCTTCGCGCGACGAGATTCTTCGCCTCGCCGACGCTCTGCACGGTTCGGTAGGTCTGCTGAAGATCGGTCTGCAGGCTTTCGTAGCGAATGGGCCGTCGATCGTGCGGGAGGTTCAGGATCGGGGCTTGAAGGTCTTTCTCGATCTCAAGATTCACGATATCCCGAATACTGCGCAGCACGCGGTGGCCGCGGCAGTGGGACTCGGCGTGGAGATGGTCACGGTGCACGCTTCGGGCGGAACCTGGATGCTCCGCGCGTGCGCCAGCGATGCCACGCTCGTCCTCGGCGTCACCATTCTCACGAGCCTCGATGATGCGGAATTGATGCGCATCGGCTTCACCGGATCAGCGCTCGACAACGCGGTCCGTCTGGCGAAGCTGGCGCAGGCTGCCGGTCTGCGCGGCGTCGTCGCCTCGGCGCACGAGATCGCTGCGATTCGCGAGGCTTGCGGCAGCGAGCTGCGCATCGTTGTGCCCGGCATTCGCCCCGAGGGCAGCGACGCAGGGGATCAGCGCAGAACGAAAACGCCCGCCGCGGCGATCGCGGCAGGCGCGGATTACATCGTCGTCGGAAGGCCGGTCACGGACGCGCGCGATCCGCGCGCGGCTGCGATGGCGATCGTCGATTCGTTAGTGTGAGCCGGCTGCCTTCCGGCGCGCCACGCAATTGGATCCTGGGCCGGGGAAGAGGATCAACTGGCTCGAGAACTGGCGGCGGTTGCCGTTCACATCGGTGCCGACGGCACGAAAAACGTGCACGCCTTTGGTCGTGGCATCGAGGTTTGCGGCGATCTGCCACGTCGAAACCGGCGTAGTCGATGGGATGTCGATGCGCGGCGGTCCGGTGAGGGATGCCGATCCGAGGGAGCCGCCGTCCAGGAAGAGCTCGACGTTCGTGATCTTCAATGTTCCCGTCACCCAGCCGTGGATGTACGAGCCGCCGCAGACGGTGCCGGCGATCGTATCGAACTCGATCCGGCCGGTCATCAACGGACAATCGCCATAGGTCTGTGTGCCGGTCATCTCGCCGACGACATAGACGAGCGAGCCGACGGAGAGCGGGTTCCATTTCACCTCGTCGCCCTGCGTGTAGGAGACCTGCTCGTACTGCCGCGGATCGCGGCCTTCCAACATCGCCGTTGCGTAATCGAAGACATCGAACGCGAGCGTGCGGGCTGGCTGGAGTGTCTGGTAATCGAGCTCATCGATCATCGTGATCAGCCGCTCGTTCGCTTCATCGAAGACCGCCTGAGGATGGAAGATGATCGGGTTGGCGCGCTCGACCTGAAGGTTTGCGGTGGAGTGATAAGTGAACGGGGTGAAGAAGTTGCCGGACACACTGCTCGGCACGATCTTGTAGGTGATGATCACGTTGGGGTTGCCGACACCGAGGAGGTTCGAGCCGTTGCTGACGAGGAAGGTTCCCGGGATGGCGATGCTCCCCACGAGCGTCGGGGCGGCCGGGTTCGTGAGATTCCACGCCACAGTGTTGCCGTTCGCCGCGGCGATCAGGAAGCCGAAATTGAACGCGATGTCGTTGTATCCACCGAGCGGGCTGAGAAACGTCGAAAGCGAGCTGACGCGCGTCGGGATGAGGGGATTGCTAACGTCATAGATGTCGATGGCGTTGAAACAGTTTGGCGTGGTCGGGCCGTTTGCGGAGCAGGGAAGGTCGGTCGCGGGATAGAGCGCGGCGAGTATGTTGCCGTTGATGGCCAGGCGGTGATAGCGAAGGTTTTGCGTGCGCGAGACGAGAATCGGAGCTGTGCCCCCGGCGCGGACGCTACGCAGGTCGTAGATCTCCAGGCCTGCTTCGCTGCTCACGTAGAGGAATCCGTTGGCGAAGGCAACGCCGCCTTTGGTTTCGCGTGCGGCCAGCGCTCCGATGAAGTCTTCGCGCGCAATCTGCATGTCGCCGAGGTCGGTGACGGTGTAGGTCGTGAGCGTCTGCCCGCGGAGCGCAAACACCTGCGAGCCGTAGCGGAAGACGCCGTGCGGCGAGAGGTAGAACGCAGTCGGCGCGGCGTTGGTCGCAACGAGCGTCAGAGGGCAGGTCGCCTGGTACTGATCGGCGAATGCCGCGGTCGGAACGAGGACAGCGGCGACAAGGACAACGAGAGCGATCCGTGACAAAACGCGCATACATGCCTCCCAAAAACCACACCCAGAACGCGCTCCGCAGAGCAGTATTCGGATTCGTCTTAGCTCATAACTATCTATCAATCGGCCAGTTTTTTCAACTTGGCGCCTCGGCGGCCAGCGTCGGCTGCAGATTGCTTCGTCATCTCTGGCGCTGAAAACTTCGTGCCGTCCACACCTCGGAACGCTCTCACGGCCCGTGTATCATGTCGTCACTCAGCCTTGGAACCGGGCAGGAGATGGAAACAACTCAGCCTGTCCGAGGCGTTACGAGTGAGAACTATGCTCGACGGTAACGTGCTCGTCCTCAACAGGGTCTTCCAGGCGGTGCAGATAACCTCTGCCCGCCGGGCGCTGACCTTGTTGTACAAAGGGCAGGTCAAGGCGGTCGACTCCGAGTACCGGACCTACGACTTCGATAACTGGGCCGACATCCCGGTTCAGGCCGACGATCACTACGTCCGCACTCCCAGCCGCAACATCCTGATCCCGCATGTCGTGCAACTGCTGATCTTCGACCGCCTGCCTCGGCAGGAGGTTAAGTTCTCGCGCGGCAACATCTATCTGCGCGACGGCAATCGCTGTCAGTACTGCGGCAAGAAGTTCTCGTCGTCGGAGCTGTCGCTCGATCACGTCGTGCCGATCTCGCGCGGCGGCAAGTCGACGTGGGAAAACGTCGTCTGCGCCTGTCTTCCCTGCAATGTGAAGAAGGGAAACAAGCTGCTGACCGAGACAGGCCTGCAGATCAAGCGGCAGCCGGTGCGGCCGCGGTGGCATCCGCTTCACCGCCTTCAGGGACGGAACTTCCCCGACATCTGGAAGAACTTCCTCGACGAGGCGTACTGGAATGTGGAACTGACGGAGTGATGCGTGCGCCTGGCGGCGCACGCGTTGTCGGTTGTCGGTTCTGACTTTCCTTTGACGAGACGGGCGACCGCCTACTGCGAACCCTAACGCGCGAAGCGCAACTGACCGACAACCGACAACGCATCGCGCCCCGCGCGATGCAAAATCACGCCTTCGCCGCCAGATCCCGCAACTCCTCCCCCTCATTCACGAAGCGGTTGATCATCACGCCGTACTGTTTCTCGTAGAGTTTGCGGTAGCGTCCGCCGAGGGCCATGAGCTCGGTGTGGGTGCCGCGCTCGGTGATCTCGCCGCCTTCGAGGACGAGAATCTGGTCGGCGTTGCGGATCGTCGATAGTCTGTGGGCGATGACGAAGGTGGTTCGGCCCTGCATCAGAGAATTCAGTCCGTCCTGGATCAGCGCCTCGGATTCGCTGTCCAGAGACGATGTCGCTTCATCGAGAATGAGGATCCGCGGGTTGGCGACGATGGCGCGTGCGATGGCGACGCGCTGCTTCTGGCCGCCGGAGAGGCGTACGCCGCGCTCGCCGACGATCGTTTCGTACTTGTCCGCAAAGCCCTCGGTGAACTCGTCGACGTGCGCGATGTGCGCGGCGTACAACACCTCCTCGCGCGAGGCCTCCGGGTTGCCGAGGGCGATGTTGTCGTAGATCGATTCAGCGAAAAGGAAAGAGTCCTGCGGCACGATGCCGAGGTGTGAGCGATAGTCGGCCAGACGGAGATCGTTCATCGGCTTGCCGTCGACGAGAATCTCGCCTTGCGTGGGGTGATGGAACGCCGCGATGAGCGAGATCATCGTGCTCTTCCCAGATCCCGAGGGACCGACGAGCGCGATCGATTTGCCGGCAGGCGCGACGAGGTTGATGTTCTTCAGTACCGGCACGCCGGCTGTGTACTCGAACCAGACATCGCGGAACTCGATGCTGCCGGCGATGTCCTCGGTCTGTTTCTTGGCGGCATCTTCCTCATCCTCGCGCTTCTCGCCGAATACTTCGCGCATCCTCTCGAGGCCCGCGAATGCCTCAGAGAGCTGCGTGCCGATCGAGACGATCTGTACGACGGGACCAATGACCATCGCAAGGTAGAGCATGAAGGCGATCAAGTCGCCGGGCGTCATTCCCACCGGCGGGTTGGGATTTTGTTTGGTTACAGCGGCCATGTGTGCGACCACCTGGTGTCCGCCGACGTACATCACGACCGCGCTGACCGCGCCGACGAGGAACGTGGTCATGGCGCCGGCAGTGGAGATGGTGCGCATCGTGCCGACGATGAGGTTGAGCAGTTTCCTGGCTCCTGCCTCGAAGACCTTCTCTTCGTGCTCCTCGGCGGTGTAGGCCTTGACGATGCGAATGCCAGAGAAGCTCTCGGTCAGACGTCCAGTCACCTCGGCGTTGACCGCGCCGCGCTGTTTGAACAGAGGACGCGCGGTTGAAAACGCCCAGAACAGGATGCCCGCGAAGGCAAAGAACGCCAGGAAAACCATCGACGAAAGGCGCGCGCTGAGATGAAAGAGCAAGGCCGTGGCGATGCCTGCAGTGACGATGCCGCCGAAGATCTGCGCGAGGCCGGTACCGACGAGGTTGCGAATCCCCTCGGCGTCGTTCATGACGCGCGATACCAGGACCCCGGTCTTAGTCGAATCGAAGTAGCGGATCGGCAGCCGCTGCACGTGCTGCTGCAGGCGCGTTCGGAGATCGGTGATGGATCGCTGCGCGGCGATGCCGAGGATCTGGGCGAGCGCGTAGTCAGTCGTGCCGCCGAAGATCGCCACGGCGAGACTCACCAACACGAGCTTCGGCAGGAGATCCACCTGCCCTTTCCCGATCACATTGTCGTAAAGCAGCTTCGACATGTACGGGAGGACGATGCTGGAAAGGCGGTTGACGAGCAGCAGCGGGATGCCTATAGCAAGCCGCGCCCGCGACCGCCAGATGATCTCGCCGGCGTCTTTGAGGATGGCCCGGAAGCGGGCCTTGTCCATCTTTTTCTTGGTCTTTTCTTTGTCTGATCCGTGGTGTGCCATCGGTGAATTGTAGACGGTGGGCGTGGGGGGTTGGGTGTGGGGAGTGGGAGCAAAGCATTCTCGAGTTGGAGGTGCCGTTCTCTGGTCTCCCACTCCCCACCCCCCACTCCCCACCCCCCATGGTTCAAAACTTGCTACTGAGTCTGCTGAATGGAGTGGCCTCAATGACGTTAGTGAACTCTCTTTGCGCAGAAATCACCATCTATCAAGGAGTTGGCGAGCAGACTGGAGCGTTCGTCGAACGAAGCGCGATTCGTGGCAAGAAGGGGCTGTGCAAGAGCATGCGGGACCTGGCGATCAAGTCACGCGTGCTCGGCGACGGCTACTACTACATCCCCATCGAGCTCTGGCCGGACACCAAAGAGCCGGTGATCGTGCACAAACATGACTGGACCGTGATCGGTTCGATTCCGCGCACCTCCCGCGCTGCCAGGAAACCGCTCGCCGAATCGCGGCCCGAGTCCGCCTGAAAAACAAAATCAACTCCGGAGTCCTCACGATGAAACGTTGTTTCGCCGTACTGATGATCGCTGCCTTCGCTACTGCCTCCTTTGCCCAGGAGGAAGGGACGGGCGCCGCAAAGGGCGCTCAAGTCGATATGACAGGGAAGGGCTTCAGCGCCGCCTACGTCATCGAGCCGATGAGTAGACGCGTGTTGCTCGAGGAGAACGCGCATGTTCCTCTGCCCACCGCTTCGATGGCGAAGATGATGACTTGCATCATCGCGATGGAGCGGATCCAGTCGGGAGAGCTCAAGCTCGACACGCCCGTGACGGTGTCGGCACGCGCGAGCAAGATTGGCGGCTCGCAGATCTTCGCGAAGGAAGGTCAGTCCTTCCCGATGCAAACCTTGCTTGCGGCGACGATGATCCGCTCCGCGAACGACACGGCGGAGATAATCGCCGAGAAGATCGGAGGGTCTGCCGAGGCATTTGTGGATCTGATGAACGACAAGGCTCGCCAGCTCGGACTCAAAGAGACGACGTTCTATGACCCGCACGGTCTGCCGAACAGTCAGGATCCGAAGCGTATCGATGTCTCCAGCGCGCACGATCTCGCCATCATGGGAATCGAGCTGATGAAGTATCCGCTGATGCGCGAGTACGCGAAGACGGCCTGGATGCCCTTCACGAACGCCAGCTACACGTCGGGACTGACGAATCCGAATCACATGATCAATCCGAAGAGCCGCGACTATTACGGCGACGCCATCGGCATCAAGACGGGCTACTCCGCACCTGCCGGCTACTGCATCACCGCCGCTGCGAAACGCGGCGATATGGAGATCATTGCCGTCGTGATGGGCGCTCGTGCTGCGTCGGGCCAGGACAGCTCATTCGGCATTGCTGCGCGTCTGTTCAACGACGCCTTCGCGCACTGGCGGCAGATGACGCCCCTGCACAAAGGAATGGTGGTCGGACAAGCTGCGGTCGCCGAGGGACAAGCGAAAACGGTGGCTGCCGTTGCCGCGGGCGACGTGCAGTCGCTCGTGCCGCGCGGGCAGGAAGGGACGATCACCGTGAAGTTCGTCCCGAGCAATCTCACCGCTCCGGTCCGCGCCGGACAGCAGGTCGGCGTGATCATCGTCAATCAAGGCGGCCAGCAAATCGGCCGGGCACCTGCTGTCGCCCAAACTGCTGTCGAGAAACAGTCGTGGTGGAAGAAGTTCTGGCCGTTCTGATGCGGTAGCGGTAGCCCGGCTGCGGAGTTTCGCGGTCGCGCGGTTCGGCCGGCGAGGCTCTGACCGCGCAACCTCGCTATGAATCGAAGACGACACTTCGACCGTCGACGCGATACGTTCCCGACGCCAGCTTCTTCAGCGCTTCCACATACGCCACGTGCTCCTCATCGAGGATGCGGGCCGCGAGGGTGGAAGCATCATCGTCGTCGCGCAGAGGAACTGTCCGCTGGACGATGATCGGCCCGGCGTCGAGGTTCTCGTCGACGAAGTGGACGGTGCAGCCGGACACTTTCACGCCGTAAGCGACGGCCTGCGCCTGCGCGTCCACTCCCGGAAACGATGGGAGCAGCGAGGGATGGATGTTCACGATACGCATCGGGTAGGCCGCTACGAAGTCAGGCGAGAGCAGCCGCATGTATCCGGCGAGGACGATGAAGTCGGGCTTGGCCTGGCCGAGGATGCGCAGGACTTCCGCTTCGTGTGCAGCGCGGCTGGCGAAGGAGCGGTGATCGACGATGTGCGCGGGCAGTCCGAGCGCGCGCGCGCGTTCGATTCCGGGCGCGTCGGGCCGGTTCGAGATCACGCACACGATCTCCGCGTCGAGCTCTCCCCGCGCAATCGCCTCATGAATCGCCACGAAGTTCGAGCCGCGGCCGGAGAGCAAGATGGCTAACTTCATAATTGACAATTGATAATTGACAATGGACGACGAGAGATCAGTGATTAGTGGATCAGAGATCAGGGTTTGTCAGGGTTTTCGGCGTCTACTAAGCACCAATCGCTGATCGCCGATCACTGGTCTTGATTGTCAATTGTCCATTGTCAATTATCAATTGCCGTCATTCGATCCAGGATGCAAATCCCGCCGGTGGCTTGTCGTAGACGACTTTGCCGCTTCCCTTCACTACGTTGCCGATGAAGAAGAACTTCTGGCCGATCTGGCCAAAGTGCCGGACGATCGTGTCGACCTGCTCCTTCGCCGCGATGACCACCATGCCGATACCCATGTTGAAGACCCGGAGCATCTCATCGCGGCTGGTGTCGCTGTGCTGCGCGAGGAAGGTGTAAATCGGGAGCACGGGCCATGAGCCGAGCTTGATGTGCGCGTCGAGCGTGTCCGGCAGAACGCGCGGAACGTTGTCGGTCAAGCCCCCGCCGGTGATGTGAGCGAGGGCGTGAAGCGCGTTCTGGTCGATGAGCGGCAGAAGCTCTTTGCGGTAGGAGATGTGCGGCGCCAGCAAGACCTCACCGATCTTGCCGACCTCCGGCAGAATCGTCTGGTGGTCATGGCCGAGCTGATCGAAGAGGATGCGCCGCGCCAGCGAATAGCCGTTCGTGTGAAG
This sequence comes from Thermoanaerobaculia bacterium, assembly GCA_017883205.1. Classification (GTDB taxonomy): domain Bacteria; phylum Acidobacteriota; class Thermoanaerobaculia; order Gp7-AA8; family Gp7-AA8; genus JADGNZ01. The sequence goes on from JADGNZ010000001.1 coordinate 85,574, forward strand.
TCCGACAGACGGCAGGCCGATGAGGACGTCGCCTTCGCGGACATCCTTGCCCGTCAGTAGATGTTTCTCGTCGACGACGCCGACGATGAAGCCGGCGATGTCGTAATCGTCGTCGCCATAGAAGCCCGGCATCTCCGCGGTCTCGCCGCCGATCAGTGCGCAACCGTTCTCGCTGCAGGCACGAGCCATTCCCCGGACGACATCGGTCATCACCGGTGGCCGAAGCCTGCCGGTCGCGTAGTAGTCGAGAAAGAAGAGAGGCCGCGCACCCTGAACGAGAATGTCGTTGACGCAGTGGCAGACGAGGTCGTAGCCGACGGTGTCGTGAATCTTCATCGCCTGCGCCACGCGCAGCTTCGTGCCGACGCCATCGGTCGATGAAACGAGAATCGGCTTCTCCATTCCGTCGAATGACGCGCGGAACAATCCACCGAATGAGCCGATCTCGGAGATGACATCAGGCGTGAACGTGCCGCGCGCGATCCGCCGCACCTCGCGGAGCGCTTCGTCCTGCGCGTCGATGTTCACGCCTGCGTCGCGATAACTCGTCTTGTCCGGCACGGACGGCGATTATAGTTCGCGCCCACGATGGCTCAGGCTCTTCTCATCACAACGCTACTCTCGATCGCCGGACTGCTTGCTACGAGCATCATGGGATACATGGCCTCGCCGCAGCACGTGGCGACGCACATCCTCGTTGCGCTCGTGACCGTCGTGGCCGGACTGTTTTCTCAATCGATGACCCTCTTCTTCTTCATCGGCATGGGCAAACAGCTCAAGGACAAGACTCAGGGAGGCCCGGACGCAGACGCGGTTCGAAAGGCGACGCGGGCGATGACGATGCGCGTGTCTCCCGCCGCAACCTATGCGATGGTTCTCCTGATGATCACGTTCATCATGGGAGGTGGCGTTGCCTCGGGACGGACACCGCACTGGCTGCACATCAGCTTGTCGATTGCTACGGTGGCCATGTACGGCCGCGCCTACTGGGTGGAGCTCCGGGCCATGATGGAAAACGCGAACCTGATGGAGAAGTATCTGAGGGAAGAATAGAGATCAGAGACAAGAGACAAGTGACAAGAGATCAGACACAGTCAGAGACAAGAGGTCACCAAATCGAATTGTCGAGTCGTGCATTCTGATCTCTTGTCTCTGACCACTGCGCTTCATGCCACCGCGTTCTGAATGGACGCCGACACCGGCAGCGAAACCGTAATCGCCGTACCCACGCCTTCGCGCGATGTCACATCGATGCGGCCACCATGCTCCTGCACGATTCGGTAGGAGATGGCCATGCCGAGCCCAGTGCCGGAAGGGAAATTCGTGCGGAAAGGCTGGAAAAGGCGCCGCTGGTCGGCGTCGTTCATACCGCGGCCATTATCACTGAACACAATTTTGTAGTGATCGTCCCCAACCTCGGTTGTGACGAGCAGGGTGCCCCCATCGGGCATGGCCTGCACGGCGTTGCGGGCGATGTTCCAGAAGACCTGCCGGATCTGATCGCCGTCGCCGACTATGGTGTAGGACGGCGGTGTGATCGAGTGCTCGATCGTGTGACCGGCGCCGAGCTCCGGAGAGTTCCCGAGGAGGTCGAGGGTCTCGGAAAGGCTGGCGGCAATGTCGAACTCCGCGGGACGTTTCTCCTGCGGTTTCACGAAGCGCAGAAAGTCGGCGATCGATTTGTTCAGCCGCTCGGACTCTTTCAGGATGATCGACATGAGCCGTTGTTCCTGAGGGTTGAGCGCCGTCGATTTCTTGAGCACCTGCACCGAGCCGGCGATGGCAGCGAGGGGGTTGCGGATCTCGTGAGCGATGCCGGCCGAGAGCTCGCCGACGGCGGCCATGCGGTCTTTCAGTCGAAGCTCAGCTTCGAGCTTCTTCATATCGGTGAGGTCCTGGAAAATGAGCGTGTACCCCGAAGCCATTCCCTCGATGGAGTTGAGAGGCGTGAGCGCGAAACCGAGACTTCGCGTCTCATCGCCAATTTGAAAGTCATTCTTCTCGCTTCGGACCACCGGCTCGGCAGTCAGCGTTCGGGGAACCCCCTGCCACTCGCCCGCGGCGTAGAAGCCAAATTGCTCGATCCTGTGTCCGATCACCGACTGCGCGTCCTGATGAAGAATGAGGCACCCCGCGGGGTTGATAAACGTGACGATGCCTTCCTGCGACAATGTGATCAGGCCTGATGGGATCGACTCGACGACGTTCTGGTTCAGAGCCCGCAGCTCCGCGAGGTTCTGGCGGTTGGCATCGAGCTCTTCGAACGTCTTCCGCAGTTTCTCCGCGAGATACGAGGTCAGGAACGCCGTGGCGTAAAAGCCGGCGAAGTTCGTAGCCATGTTGAAGTAGAGGCGCGACGAGCTCCACGGCGTGGGAACGAACCATGACTGCTCGGGCAAAGGGAGAACGCCGTAGTACATCAAGTCGGCGAGCGCCCCGTAGAGAATGACGGCACCGCTGGCGGCAAGAAGACCTCCGCGACGGTAAAGCAGCATCGACGCGGTGATGATCGAGACGAGGTAGAGGAACGAGAACGGCGAGTCGAGGCCGCCTGTGAAATAGACGAGCACCGTCTCGACGACGAGATCGCCGGAGATCTGAATGACGAGGTTGAGCTTGCGTGAAGTGAGGAGCTTGCCGACGCCGATGTACGCGAGGGTGAGTCCGTACGTGAGGCCCGCGGTGGTGTAGAGATAGTTGATCGGCAGCAGTTCGCGGACGGTGTACTGAATGATGAGCGTAGCGAGCAGCAGCGTCGTCACGGCGACGACGCGTACGGCAATCAGCATGCGGGCGTCGGTGTGCATGGTTTCTGCGGGTGACGAGGTTTTCACCACAGAGACACAGAGATCACAGAGTCACATTCAACTCTGTGACCTCTGCGTCTCTATGGTTCATCGTTTTTCAGGCTTCGGCCGCTATCCCACTTTTCCGATCAGAGTGAACATCGGCATATACATGGCGATGACGATGCCACCGATGGCGACACCGAGGAAGGCGATGAGCACCGGCTCGAGGAGTTTCATCAGGCCGGCCACGGCAGTGTCGACTTCGTCTTCGTAAAAGTCAGCGATCTTCGATAGCATCGTGTCGAGTGCGCCGGTCTGTTCGCCGACCGCGATCATCTGCACGACCATGGATGGGAAGACGTCGGTGTCGGCCAGCGGCTCGCTGATGGTCTTGCCTTCTTCGACCGACTTCCGCGTAGCCATGATGGCATCTTCGACGATGGCGTTTCCTGAGGTGCGTGCGGTGATCTGCAGGCCGTCGAGGATGGGAACGCCCGACGCCGTGAGGGTCGAAAGCGTACGGCAGAAGCGGGCCACGGCGATCTTGCGCATCAGCATCCCGAGAATCGGCATCTTCAGGACGATTCCATCGAGAACGCGCTTGCCTTTGTACGTCTCGTGATAGCGGCGCAGCGAGTAGATGGTGCCGCCGATGACGATGACCATAAGCCACCAGAAATCGGCGATGAAATTCGATAGCCAGATGACGATCTGGGTCGGCATCGGAAGCTCGGCGCCGAGGCCTTTGAAGAGGGCTGCAAAGACCGGGATGACCTTCCAGAGAATGATGGCGATGACGATGCAGGCGATGGAGATGACGGCGACCGGATAAATCATCGCCGACTTTACCTGGCTGTTGAGCTTGACCGACTTCTCGATGTACTGCGCCAGGCGTTGAAGGATGGTGTCGAGAATACCGCCCGCCTCACCGGCTGCGACCATGTTCGTGAAGAGATCGTTGAAGATCTTCGGATGTTTGCGCATCGAGTCGGCGAGGTTGGAGCCCGACTCGACATCCTGGCGAATTTGAATGAGAGCGCGCTTGAAGGTTTTGTTTTCCTGCTGGCCGGCCAGAATCTCGAGGCACTGCACGAGCGGCAGGCCGGCATCGATCATGACCGAGAACTGGCGCGTGAAGATGGCAACGAGTTGGGGGGCGACCCCTCCGCCGAATTTCGGCAGCGCGATCTCCTTCCCCTTCTCTTTGATCGACGGCGCTTCAATCCGTTGGCGGCGAAGGATCTGTTCCGCCGCGTCTTTGGAATCGGCGGTCAGGACGCCACTCTGCATCTGGCCGGCTCGCGATCCCTTCCATTCGAACGTAGGCATCATTTCCTCCGGTTAACGACTGCTTCACGCCGTGCGCGGACGGCTGCCCGCGGCTGGTGGCGCGCCCTGCGGTGCGAGGACGCCGGCGCCGCGGGAAATCATTTCCTGGAGCTCGTCAGGATTCGAGGAACGAGCGAGCGCCACCTGCAGCGTAATGTGCTTCTTGAAGTACAAGGTCGCCAACGACTGGTTGAAAGTCTGCATTCCGTACTTGGCTTGTCCGGTCTGCATCATCGAGTAGATCTGATGCACCTTGTCTTCTCGGATCAGATTTCGGATGGCGGCGTTTGGTACGAGAATCTCCATCGCCATGACGCGGCCTTTCCCGTTCGCTTTCGGCAGGAGGCTCTGGCACATGATCCCTTCCAGAACGAACGAAAGCTGGGCGCGGATCTGTGGCTGCTGGTGCGACGGGAAGACGTCGACGACGCGGTTGATGGTCTGCGCCGCCGAGTTCGTATGAAGCGTTCCGAAGGTGAGGTGGCCAGTCTCGGCGATGCGCAGCGCGGACTCGATCGTCTCAAGATCGCGCATCTCGCCGATGAGCACGACGTCGGGGTCCTGGCGCAGCGCGGACTTGAGCGAGTTCGCGAACGAATGCGTGTCGGCGTGAAGTTCGCGCTGGTTGACGATGCAGCTCTTGTGGGAGTGAAGAAACTCGACCGGATCTTCGATGGTGATGATGTGCTCGTGCCGCTCGCGGTTGATCTTGTCGATCATCGCCGCGAGGGTGGTCGACTTGCCCGAGCCGGTCGGGCCGGTGACCAGCACGAGACCGCGGGGACGGTTGCAGATGTCTTCAACGACTGTCGGCAGTCCGAGCTCGCGAAACCCGAGGATCTCGTATGGAATTTGGCGGTACACGGCGGCCGTGGCGCCGCGCTGATTGAAGATGTTGGCGCGGAAGCGGGCCAGCCCCTTGATGCCGAAGGAGAGGTCGAGCTCCAGGTTCTCCTCGAAGCGGTGCTTCTGCGCATCGGTAAGCACGGAGTAGGCAAGCTGCTTGGTCTCCGGTGCGGTGAGCACAGGCATGTCGAGCGGCGTGAGCTTTCCATCGATCCGGATCTGCGGGGCGGAGTTGGTCGTGACGTGCAGATCAGAGCCGCCGCGCTCGACCATCGTCTTCAGAAGTTGATGAAGGGTGACTGGCATATTTTCTCCGGGGAGTGGGGGGTAGGGAGTGGGGTGTAGAAGAGGAGAAAGTTAAGCTCCCCACACCCGAGACCCCACTCCCTCACAATATCGTCTCCCGAACGACCTCTTCGATCGTCGTGACGCCGTCTTTGATTTTAATCAGTCCGGAGCGGCGCAGGCTGATCATGCCGTTTTCGGCGGCGCGTTTCTTGATGTCGATGGCTGTGCCGCCGGATAGGATGAGCTCGCGGATCGTGTCGTCGATGCCCATCACCTCGATGAGGCCGACGCGTCCTTTGTAGCCGGTGCTGTTGCACTTATCGCAGCCGCGTCCTTTATAGACCGTGAACGTTCCGACCTCTTCTTTTTTGAAGCCGATGTTCATCAGCGCCTGCGGTGATATTTCGACAGGCTCTTTGCAGTTCCCGCAGACGCGGCGGGCCAGGCGCTGTGCGGCGATGAGCTGCACGGAAGTGGCGACGAGGAAGGGCTCGATTCCCATGTTCATGAGGCGGTTGATCGTCGACGGCGCGTCGTTCGTGTGCAGCGTGGAGAGCACGAGATGGCCCGTGAGCGCCGCCTTGATCGCGATCTCGGCGGTCTCGAAGTCGCGGATCTCGCCGACGAGGATGATGTTCGGATCCTGGCGGAGGAACGAGCGGAGCGTGGCCGCGAAATTCAGCCCGATCGACTCCTTCATCTGCACCTGGTTGATGCCCGGCAGATTGAACTCGACCGGATCTTCCGCGGTCATGATGTTGACTTCGGGCGAATTGACTTTTGAAAGTGCTGAATAGAGCGTGTTGGTTTTTCCGGACCCGGTCGGGCCGGTCACGAGGACCATTCCCCACGGTTTGAAGATCGCCTCTTCGAAGCGCACCAGCGACTCCGGCTCGAAGCCGAGTTTGGTCATGTCCAGACGAAGGTTGTCCTTGTCCAGAAGGCGCATGACGATCTTCTCGCCGAAGAGCGTCGGGAGCACCGAGACGCGGAAGTCGAGCTCTTTGTTCTTGTCGTTGAGCTTCATCTTCAGCTTGATGCGGCCGTCCTGCGGCAGGCGCTTCTCAGAGATGTCGAGCTTCGCCAGAATCTTCATGCGCGACGTGATCGCGTCTTTCAGCTTCAGCGGCGGATTCATGATCTCGTAGAGCGTCCCGTCGATGCGAAAGCGCACGCGAAACTCTTTTTCGTACGGCTCGATGTGGATGTCCGATGCGCCCCGCTTGATGGCGTCCGTCAGGATGAGGTTGACGAGCTTGACGACTGGCGCTTCTTCCGCCGAGTCGGCGAGCGCCGCCATGTCCATGTCTTCTTCTTCTTCGAGAACCTCCAGGTCGGCGCTCTCCGACTGTTGGAGATCTTCCATCACCTTCTTCAACTCCAGCGACGAGGTCGTGCCGTAGTAGTTGTCGATGGCGGACTTGATGCCGAGCTCCGAGGCCACCACCGGCTCGACGTTGTAGCCGGTCATGAACTTGATGTCGTCCATCGCGAAGACGTTCGTCGGATCGGCCATGGCGATCGTGATCGTCGCCCCCGTTTTGTTAACGGGAAGGATGTTGTATTTGCGCGCCACGTCGGCCGGAATCAGCTTGATGACCGAGGGATCGATCTCGAAGTGGACGAGGCTGATTGACGGAACGCCGAATTGTTGCGAGAGGCACTCGGTGATGTCCTCTTCGGAGACGAAGCCGAGCTTGATGAGTGTCTCACCAAGTTTTCCGCCAGTCTCTTTCTGAAGCTTGAGCGCTTCCTTGAGCTGATCCTGACTGATCAGACTCGCTTTGGTCAGAAGCTCACCGAGGCGTACGCTCATAGGTCCAAGTAAGGTGCTGCTAAGTTGCGGGGCATGAGTGATTTCGATAGATGACCGGCGAGTTTACCTCCCTCCCCGAATCACCGTCAACGCGAGTTTATTTTGAGTACGAGCCGCAAAGCGTCGTCGACGGTGATCGATTGCATCGACTTCGTCGTGCCGAATGACTCGGCCACGTTGCCGAGCTGTCCGTAGGGCCCGTTGCGCGCCGGATCGGTCGGACCGTAGAGACCGGCGACGGGAACGCCGAGCGCGGCCGCGAGGTGCAGCGGGCCGGTGTCGCCGCCGACGACCAGCCGCGCGCCGCGGAGAAGGAACGCCAATTCGCGGAAGGTCGTGGGCGGCGCAAGGTCGGCGCCGATCGCGCGACCGATCGACTCCTCGCCCGGGCCGCATGCGACGAGGACGTCATTGCCGAGGCGGCGGGCAAGCTCGGCAAACCGCTCGGTTGGCCATTGCTTTTCAGGCCGCCCAGCGCCCGGAAGAAACACGATGCGATTGGCGAATGCGCGGAGCTTGCCGGAAGAGTCATCGGCGAACGGAGAGAAATCGACCTTAGGTACGCCTGCAATCGCAGGGGCGAGCGCTCGGGCGAGAGCGAGGTTCCACTCGACGACGTGGCGCGAACGATCGATCGCAATGGGCCGGTTGACGAACCATGCGGCCGGCTTCTCGCGGATGACCTCCCGCGCGAATCCGTATCGCCGCGCCGCGCCGCTGACGCGTGCAATCAGCGCGGATTTGATGAGACCCTGAAAGTCGATCGCGTCGCCGTAGCCGCGAACGTTCCGCACCGCCTCGCGGATCCGCGCGAGCGACCACTTCTTCAGCGACACGCGAATCGCCGTCACGCCGGCGACGAGCTCGACGAGTTGGGCGTACGCTGGCTCGACTGCCCATGCGATTTCCAGCTGCGGCAGCGCGTCTCGCAGCGCAACGACGGCGGGAATCGTGTGGATGACATCGCCGAAAGCGGAGAGGCGGATGACGAGCAGGGATGAAGGATGAGGGATGAAGGATGAGGGATGAGTGAAGCTCATCGATTCATCATTCATCCTTCCGCCTTCATCCTTCGCAGCATTTCGCTCGTCGAGTGCTCCTTCGCATCTCCCACGATCGCCACTCTCCCGCCATACGCTCGCACGATCTCCGCCTCGGGCACGCTGTCGGGCGTGTAGTCGGTTCCTTTGCAGTGAACGTCAGGCTTGAGGTCGCCGATCAGGCGTCCCGGACTGCGATCGTGAAAAATCGTGACGTAGGAGACGCCTCGAATCGAAGAGACAAGCTCGGCTCGCTCGGCTTCGCTCATCACCGGCCTGCCCGGCCCTTTCAACTCGCCAACGGACTCGTCTCCGTTGATGCCGACGACGAGCACATCCGCCTGACGCGCGGCATCCTGCAGGTAGCGAAGATGGCCGACGTGCAGGACGTCGAAACAGCCGTTGGCGAAGGCGATGGTCTTACCGGCGGAACGTTCTCTCGCAAGTGCGTCCGCGAGCTCACGTTCATCGAGGATCGGCGCGTTCACTCGCTGAGCGCCTCATCCCGCTCGATCGCTTTGTGCAACTCGTCGTGCGACACGGTGGCCGTTCCCATCTTCATGACGACGATGCCTCCCGCATAGTTCGCGATCGTCGCCGCTTCGGCGAACGAGGCTCCGGCTGCAAGCGCCAGAGTGAAGGCAGCGATGACGGTGTCACCGGCTCCTGTGACGTCGGCAACCTGATCGGTTCCATACACAGGGATGAACACCGGCGCGCGCGTTTCACCCTCGAACAGCGCCATGCCGCGGCTGCCGCGCGTGACGAGCAGAGCGCCGCAACCGAGAGCCTTCTGCAGCGTTTCGCCGACCTGCTTCAAGCGTTGTTCGCTGTCGTCGCCGTTGAACAGCGACGTTCCGGCTGCCGCCGCGGCTTCCTCCTCGTTCGGTGTTGCCGCGGTCACGCCGGGGTAGGCGAGCAGGTTGTAGCGGGAGTCCAGCGTGATCGCTTTTCCATTTGCCGCACGTGTCAGAGCGGCGGCGAGCGCCTGCGTCACGACGCCGTAGCCGTAGTCGCTGATGAGTCCCGCATCGCACGACGTCACCTGCTCGCGCAGTGCCGCTTCGATGCGCGACGCTTCAGCGCCGGTGAGATCGCAGTGATCCTCGATGTCGTAGCGGACGATCTGTTGCCGGCTGGCGTGCGGCATGCCGCCGAGGATGCGGACTTTGGTCGGCGTCTTGTAGCGAGTCGCGCGCAACACCGCGCTGCAGTCGATGCCTTGCCCGGCCATCGCATCGACGAGTTGCTGCCCCTGCGGATCATCACCGAGGATGGAAACGGGAATCGGTACGCCGCCGAGGGAGAAGATGTTGTTGATGGCGTTGCCGGCGGCGCCGAGAAGGACATCGTCGCGGTACTGGCGAAGGATCAACACCGGCGCTTCGCGCGAGATCCTCTTCGGCGTCCCATAGATGAAGCGGTCGGCGACGATGTCGCCATAGACGACGATCCGCCGCCCCTTCATCCCTTCCGCAAGCTGCAGCAGACGCGACCGCGCAAACACGGACGAAGGATATCGGATTATCGTTTCACTCATGTCTCCGCTGATCGAAGGCACCGATTTCTACTACGAAGGCGGCTTCATGGTATTCACCGAGAAGTTCCTGCGCGACCGCGGCTATTGCTGCGAGTCGGGCTGCCGTCATTGCCCTTACGGATTCCGAAAAAATCAGCGAAGTGACGCTCCGCAAGATCTTCCGCCGGAACCCGAATGATGATTCGTCACGCTTGAAGCGCAAGGTCGGCGACGGCCAACTCGCGCCGTTCGTCGCCGCTGAGAACGTTCTCGATGTCGATGAGCAGATAGACCTCGTCGGCGTGCGGGACGATGGCGATGAGCAGCTCGCCTCGTATGCCGTGGACGAGCGGCGGCGGCGGAAGGAGCGCGTCCCTGCTGATGGTGACGATCCGATGCACGGCGTCGACTTTGAGTCCGATCACGCCGGCGCTGCTGTGCGTTATGAGGACGAGCGGCTCGCTGAGCTCCTGCAGATCCGGATACAACCGCTTCCGCAGATCGACGATCGGAATCACTTCGTTGCGCAGAACGATGATGCCTTCCACGAAGGCAGGTGCGGTCGGCAGCGAGGTCGAGCCGGCGTACGGGATGATCTGGCGCACGGCCATGATGTCCAGCACGAACGTCTCCGGTCCGATACCAAACGAGATCAGCCGCAGCTCGGCGGCAGCATCAGGCATTTGCGCATTGTAAGCGCGGGGGTCGGGAGTCGGGGGTCGGGTGTCGGAGATCAGAGATCAGGAGACCGGAGATCGGGAGATCAGTCGCAGCCTGCTCTCTTGTCTCTTGTCTCTTGTCTCTTGTCTCTGATATTCAGAGATCAGCAAGCCAGCTCCGACCCCCGACCCCCGCCGACCCCCGCACCTACGTTAAGCTCCGAGTATGAAATCCCGAACCGATCAGGTCATCAAACGCGTTCAGGCTGAGTATCTCGACACGCTCCTTCCGGCCCGCGATGCGTTGCTGGCGCGGATGGAAGCGTTTGCGGCGGAGCACAACCATCCGATCGCGGATCCCGAGGTCGGGCAGCTCATGAAGCTCCTCGTGCGCGCAAAGAATCCGAAACACCTCATCGAAGTCGGGACGAACATCGGATACTCCGTCGTCGTCCTCGGCCGTGAATGCGGCGCTGAGGCGGTGATCGAGACCATCGAGCTCGATCGCGGCATCCTCGCCACGGCCTGCCAGTTCGTCGCGGAGGCAGGTCTGGTCTGCGAGGTGAAGTTTCACGAAGGTGCCGCGCTCGAGGTTCTGCCCAGGCTGGCCGGACCGTTCGATTTCGTCTTCATCGATTGCGTGAAGACTGAGTACGAGCAGTATCTCGATCAACTCCTGCCGAAGCTCGAGCCCGGCGCGATGATCGTCTGCGACAACCTTCTGTGGGGCGGAAAAGTGGCGGAATTGGTCCACGACCCATCGACCGACGCGCTTCGTGCGTTCAATCGGCGCATCACGACGGATCCGAGGCTGGCATCGATCGTTCTGCCGGTCGGCGACGGCGTCGGAATCTCGATCGTCAACGCATAAGAAAAAGGGCCGCCTCGGCGGCGGCCCTGGGATCGGCTTCGTCTGATTCGATTACTTCGCCGCGGATTTGGGCGGCGCCTTGATCGTCGCCTTCATCGGCACGGTCACGATCGGGAAAACCTTGTCGTTCGTGAAGATTTTCACCGTGCCGTCGAGATCGCCCGGCTTGGCATCCTTGGCGATCTGCAGGGTCACTTCGTATTCACCCTTGTTGGCGCCCGGCTTCACGCTGGTCACGATGGCGGAACTGCTCGACTCGGCCTTGGAGACGACGAACGATTCCGGCGTTTTCATGTTGTTCGAATGCAGGACGACCATGCGGGTGGCAGCAACATCGGCCGGTGTGACTTCGCCGAAGTTCAGCGCGGACGGCTCGACACGGAACGGCGGACGGATCACGCCCGCGATGCTCACGAGATACTCCGGCTGATGCTTGGAGTTGGTGACGATGCGGACATGCTCGGCGAGCGGGCCGACCCTCGCATCGGGACCACCGACGGTGATCTTGACCTTGTACTGGTTCTGGCCGGGCTTCCCGACATTCGGAGCGAGATCGCCCTCGTTGGTGATCTTCTCGAAGGACGCTTTGATCCAGGGGTCTTTCCCTGGCTCGGGAGCTGGGGTCTCGACGCTCGTGACCTGGAACGGATCGTCCTCATCGGAGTAGATCGTGACCGTCTGCGAGTCGGCGTCGCCCTGTAGAAGGTTGAAGCGAACAAATCCGGCCGGGAACGCCTCGACATACGGCTTGACGATTGCGTGAATCGTGAGCTGCGAGGTTGGCGTGGTGGGATCGTTGGTCTCGAGCGTGACCGACTTTGCGATCGGGCCGGCAAACGCCGTGGTGTCGACGTGGGCTGTGACCTTTCCGCTCTCGCCGGGCTTGATCACCTTGTCGAAGTCAGCAACGGTGCAACCGCAGCCAGGCTTCGCGGCGATGATCTGAAGGTCGGCGTCACCGGTATTCTTGACGACGAACGACCAGTCGAGTTTCTCGCCTTTGGGAATCGTGCCGTAGTCTTTGACCGGCTCGACGATGGTGAGGCGGGGCGCTTTTTCCGCGACCGCATCGCTCTTCTTGTCCTTCGCTGGCGGATCAGCGGCAAAGGAAATGGCCGCCGTCAGCGCGACCAGGACTGCGATCATAACGATGAGAATTCGCTTCGACGACATGGACAAAACCCTCCTGTGTTGGACGACCTGAAACGATCTGTGATGCGCCCGATTCGAACATCCACGCGAATGAGACGATTCCCTGCCGTAGCGGCCGTCATTCTACAATCTGTGCCGCGGAGCACGTTTCTTGCTCGGTCCGCGGCGCAATGCCTCACGTTAAAGTACTTCCACCAGTCAAACGGGTCTACCTGATCGGGATCGGTGGCACCGCTATGGCCTCGCTCGCTGGGATGTTGCAGGAGCGGGGTTACGAAGTGGCCGGTTCCGATGAGCACGTTTATCCGCCGATGTCGACCTACCTCGACCGCCTCGGCATTCCGGTGCTCGAAGGGTATACGAACGAGCATCTTCTGAGGTTCCATCCCGAGCTCGTCGTCATCGGAAACGTCGCCTCTTCCGCCAATGCCGAGGCCGCTGCCACGCTCGAGCTCGATCTGCCGTACACATCGATGCCGGAAGCGATCTACGAGCTGTTCATCAAGGGGAAACATTCCATCGTCGTGACCGGCACGCACGGTAAGACGACAACCACCTCGCTCATGGCCTGGCTCCTCGAATCGGCCGGCCGCGATCCGAGCATGGTCGTCGGCGGCATCCCGCTCAATTTCAATCACAACTTCAAGCTCGGGGATGGCCACGAGTTCGTCATCGAAGGGGATGAGTACAACACGTCCTTTTTCGACAAGGGGCCGAAGTTTCTGCACTACGGCGCGAACACGCTGCTCGTCAACAACATCGAGTTTGATCACGCCGACATCTACGCGAATCTCGACGCGATCATCGATGCCTTCCGCAAAGGTGTGCAGCAGGTGGCGCCGGACGGCATGATCGTCGCGAACGGCGACGACGCCAATGTGCGCTCGTTGCAGGCCGATGCACGGGCGCGCTGGTTCACGTTCGGGACGTCGCGCGGCTGCGATATTTTCGCCACCAATCCCGAGTACACGCCGGCTGGCAGCGCATTCACCGCGTGGTGGGAAGGCCGCGAATGGGCGCGCTTCCGCACGACCATGTCGGGAGCGCACAACGTCGTGAACGCGTTGGCGGACATCGCCATCGCCCGGCATCGCGGACTCTCCGCCGAAGAGATTCAGCGTGGGTTGGAGACGTTCGAAGGCATCAAGCGGCGGATGGAAGTGCGCGGCGTGGAGCGTGGCGTAACGGTCATCGATGACTTTGCGCATCACCCCACCGCGATCGACACGACGCTCGCAGGCGCAAGGCGTCGTTTCCCCGGCCAGCGCATCTGGGCTCTTTTCGAGCCCCGCTCGATCTCTTCGAGCCGGAAAGAATTTGAGTCCGGATACATCGAGGCGTTTCATCAGGCAGACCGCGTCATCATCGGGGCCGTCTTTCACAAAGGGCGTTACGAAACGCGTTATGGCCTCGACAAGATGATGTCCGTCTCAAACATTGTTGAGCGCCTGAATGCGGATGGCATCCGTGCCGAGCAGATCGACGACACCGACGCTATTGCCGGCGTGGTCGCGCGCGACGCGCAGCCAGACGACGTCATTCTCGTGATGTCGTCGGGCTCATTCGACGGTGTACACGAGAAGATCCTGGAGCGGTTGAAGGGGAACGAGAAGCTTTAACCACAGAGACACAGAGGACACAGAGAAACCTCTGTGCTCTCTGTGTCTCTGTGGTTAAGTGTTTCTTCTCTCCCGATCCAGAAACCAGAGTCCCGCCCATACCTTGGCGTCGATCATGATCCCTTCGCTGTTTTTGCGCTCGAGCCAATCGACGACGTCGCCGCGCGGGACGCGGTGAACCGTGATGTCTTCGTTGCCGATGCCACCGCCCTTGCCGCGCTCTTCGAGACCCGATGCGCGAAAGAAAGTGACGGTCTCGGAGGTGATCCCGGCGGACGTCGGACCACTCGTCAACCGCTCGACCGTCCTGCACGCGTAGCCGGTTTCCTCTTCCAACTCCAGCTTCGCCGTCTCCTCGGGGTCGTCGTGGCCCTCTTCATCGCCGACCAGTCCGGCGGGAAACTCGATGACGCGGGCGTCAAGCGGCCGCCGGTATTGCTCGACGAAGAGCACGCGATCGTCGTCGGTGACGGCGAGGATGATCACCGCTGTCTTCCCCTTCTTTCGCTCGACGTACTGCCATGTATCCCGTTCCAGCACCAGGACGTGCGTTCCTTCGAAGACGGTTTTCGGCTCGTCGCTCATGATCAGAAAAGACTACCTTGCGTCGTGGGCCGTCGAAAAGCGCCCGCCGACAGGTCGTACTTTTTCTCGTTGAGGTGCAGCCTGCGGCACGTCACCTCGAACATTGCTTCGATCTGATCGGCGAAGATCCCTTTGCCTCGCTGGCGGATGCCCCACTGCGGATCGTAGAGCTTCCCTTCGCGCAGATCGCGGACGCGGTTCATGACTTTTTCCTTGCGGTCGGGATAGTGCTCTTCCAGCCATTTCTCGAACAGTGGCGCCACAGCCCAGGGCAAACGCAGAACGACAAATCCGGCCGATGTTGCGCCGGCATTTGCGGCCGCGGTCAGGATCGAAGGCATCTCGTGGTCCGTGATCGCCGGCACGACCGGCGCCACCATCACACCCGCGGGAATCCCGGCCTTCGCCAATGCCTCGATCGCCGCGATGCGCAGCTCCGGCCGCGACGCGCGCGGTTCCATCAGATTGGCGAGATGCGGATCGAGGGTTGTCACGGAGATGTGGACCGACACGGCGTTGTGCGCGGCCAGCTCCTGCAGGATGTCGATGTCGCGTGTGACGAGTTGGTTCTTCGTGATGATGCCGACCGGATTGCGGAACTCGGCCAACACGGCCAAACAACGCCGCGTGATCTCCAGCTTGCGCTCGATCGGCTGATAGGGATCAGTTACGCCGCTGATGGCAATCATCCGCGGCTCGTACTTGCGCGACATCAGCTCCTCGCGCAGCAATTCCGGCGCGTCTTCTTTCACCAGGATCTTCGTCTCGAACTCGAGACCGGCCGAAAAGCCGAGGAACTCGTGGGTCGGGCGCGCGAAGCAGTAGATGCAGCCATGCTCGCAGCCGCGGTACGGATTGATGCTCGTGTCGAAACCGACGTCGGGACTGTCGTTGTCCGAGAGGATCGTGCGCGTCGGATCGCGCAGAAAGAGCGTTCGCGGCAGGGGCGCCGGCTCGTCGTCGTTCGGCGACGCGTCTTCATCGAGCACGTACTCGAGCTTCTCGAACCGGTTCTGCGGATTCCAGCTCGCGCCGCGGCCCTTAATCGCTTCGCGGCTGGGGTCAGAGGTCGTCATCGCCTCCGAGGCTACCGCGATGGTCAAGAAAGTCTACGGTGGGTGGAAAAGTTGCGAATTGCTGGTTGCCGAGGTAGCGCGTCTACTTCGCCGGATCGTAATACCGCACCACCAGCATGCCCACGCCCTTCTGCGCCTGTTCCGACTTCGGATCGGCGGAAAGGACGGCCATGACGTTCGGCAGGATCTGGTCGTAGAGCACGATCTTCTGCGACTTCATGCGCGGCTTTCCCAGCGCTTCACGCAGGTAAGCCCACTCTTCATCGAATGCTTTCGGCGCCTCCTGCAAAATCGTGAAAAGCTCGAAGCGAGCGGACTTCAACCGCTCCCTCTCAAACTGCAGCGTCAGCGACTTATCGTCGGCGTAATCGACGACGAGCTGATTCTCGCCATCGCCGCGCTTCGTCTTCCAGCCATTCGACTCCAGCTCGTGCACGGCCGCTGCCCGGCTCATCCCGATCGTCAGATGAAAGGACTCGGGGCGCATCCACGAGGTCTTGCTGGTCGACGGAAAGGCGGTCGCGAAGAAGAGTGCGAGGACCGCGATCATGCCGCTCCCTGCGTTGTTGCTCCCGCTTTCAACTGCGGGTCCCAACCGACGACGGCATTCCCCGTCCCGATCACAGTCCAATACCCGTAGACCTCGGCGGGATACGACGGGAAGTCGAGCGCGGAGAGCATCCACGCAAGCGATCCCGCCTTCACCTCGCTCACCGCCATGTCCATGAACTCAGGCAGAACCGCGATGAGCTCGCGCGTCCGCCCTTTGCGCATCAGGTCGAGCACTTTCATGTCCCACAGATAGCCACTGTGCTCGTAGACATGCTCGCGCGACATGTCTTCCGGGATGTCGGGCTCCGTCGTGAAATGCCGATGCGAAAGCGTGTTCGACGCCAGCAGCACCGCGCGCCGCCCGCTCTTCTCGATGGCCCGCTTCGTGGCCTGTCCGAGCTTCAGCATCTGCTGCTGCCCCATTTCGTTCGAAAAATAGTAGGGCGAGTTGTTAGACGAAATGCCGACGATCGGGATGTCCCACTCCGGGTTCATCATGTGGCAGGAGACGATGGTGCCGTAGTCGACGCGGAAGTTGGGGTTCCGCATCATCTTCGTGATCAACCCATCGCGCCGGCCCTCTTCCGCGATCAATTCCGCCAACTCGACGTCGACCTTGATGTCGTAGTTGAAACGGAACAGATTCGGAAAGATCGGATCGACCGAGAGCCCGTGAAACTCCGGGATGCCGAGGAAGTGATGCCCGATCACGGTCTGCCAGTGAGGTGAGTGGACGAGAAATACGTCGGGCTTCTTTTCCAGAAAATGCTTACGCGCCCGCTCGTATCCCCAGCGCAGCACTTCCCATCCGCACTCCGACCGCGGCTCGTTGCGCCAGTGGTTGTCGCCGTAGACGATGTGCGGCGGGTGGGGCGCGAGAACGCCGCCGATGATGGATCCGGACATGGCGGATAGTTTAGCGATTAAACGGGTACTCGTTAATCCAGTGAAAGCCGCGGTTCGTCAGGAGGAACTTCGGGATTGGCTCACGGTGACAGAGCGCGTGTACTTTGTGGGCGCCAAGATCGCCGTCCATTGTCAGCGTTTCAGGGTCCGGCCGTGCGTAGGAGAGACGTCCGTCCCATGCCGGCTCGTTTCTTCGCGAGACGACCAGCGTGCGCGTCTTCTCGTTTAGCTGAGTACTCAACCGTTGCCGCGAATCGTTCATGAGCTGCACCGAGGCCATGAAGCGCAGATCGAAGATGACGCGCCGCCAGCGCGCCGGATCGTTGAACGGAATCGGTTTGCCATCGACATGGAAGTCATCGACGCGCCAGATTCCATAAAGCGGTGAGCGTGCTTCCGCTCCGGCGTACATCTTCTGCATCGCGCGCACTTGCTGCAGCGAAGTCAGCACGACCGCGGCGACAGCGAGGGTGCGCACGACGATTCCTGCGATTCCGACGATGCGATTTCGCCAGAAGCGCGGCAGTGGTGCGGGTGTAACGGCCCGGTTGCGAATGAAGAAATCGACGAGCCTTGGCAAATCCGGAAGAGCGATCACGGCGCCCATCGCCAGCAGCTCGAGTGAATAGATCTTTACTGGCACGTCGTACATGAAATTCAGCGCGACGATGTTGACCAGGACGCCCATCGAGATGAGCGCACCAAGAAGGGCCGTGCGGCGCATGGTCAGGAGCAAACCGCCGAGCATCTCCATCGCGCCCGCGAAAATCGTGTATGCGGCCGACGCTCCCATGAACGTCCAGAGAAGCCCCATCGGTGAGGCGTCGCCAAACGGCTGCAAGAGCCGGTCAAGCGTCGGCGGCGGAAACTGCGAGGGGATCACCTTGGCAGCGCCGTACCGGATCATCGCGATCGCGAGAGTGAAGCGGAGATAGGCGCGCAGGGCGATCCATGCCCGGTCGTACTCTCTGCGGCGCCGATCGATCACGCTCCAGACCAGTGTGGTCACCAACGCACCGATTACGACGCACAGCAGGAAGACCCAACTGTAGGTCGTGTCGCCGCTGCCGTTCGGCCGAATGTCGACTGAGACATGGAGCAAGCGCGCCATCGCGCGCACCGGCGCATCCGTCGCCCTGTTGAGGAGCCCTTGCAACGAAGCTGATGGGATCAGATCAAGCGGAAACGGAAAAAACACAAGGATGAAGAACGCTGCCGCGAAGCGTAAGAGAACGCGCTTCGCCAGCGGCCATGCCGCCGTGGCTTCCGAATCGCCGACCGTCATTGCGGTAGTTTAGGCCTTCGCGATTTGAAGCAACACCCGCAACCGCTCCGGATCAGCGGTCGGCTCCGCACACGCATACGCTTCGCAGATAAACGCCATCGCGCGATCGGCGGGACGGTTCTGCATCAGCGGCAGATCGCTTGAGCTGTTTCCTGCGACGAGCACGCGATGTGGCAAGTACGACTCGCCAACCACTCTTCGCAGCGCGCGGAAGACTGCATCGTCGACGTCGCCCGTGATCACGATCTCTTTCGGCTGCCCGGCCCGCCATTCTGCAACGCCGAGCAGCAGACCGAAGCCAGATGGATAGCGCTCGGCGACCGGCGTGATTGCCGCGATCGTCTTCGTCGCCGCCTCGGCGTACCGCTCTTCGCCAAACAGAAGGGCAAGCCGGAGGAGGACATCCGCTGCGATGGAGTTGCCCGAGGGCGTAGCGTTGTCGAAGAGATCCTTCGGCCGCGTGATGAGCGCCTCGTGATCGGTTGGCGTGTCGAAGAAGCCGCCGTTCTGCGCATCGGCGAAACGATCGAGAATCTGATCGGCAAGTTGGCGCGACGCGTCTAGGTAACGGCGCTCGTGCGTGGCCTCGTACGCGAGGGCGAGCCCCCAGGCGACGCCGCTGTAATCCTCGAGCAGGCCGGCAATCCTCGGCGTGCGCATCAGTCGCCCATTTGCGTCGATCCGCGTCAGGAGAAAATCGGCATTGCGGCGAACGACGTCGCGATAGGGATCTTTATCGAACGCGATCGCCGCCTCGGCGAACGCGACGAGCATCCAGCCGTTCCAGCTGGCGAGGATCTTCTCGTCGCGCGCCGGCCACACGCGCTGCGATCGCGCGCCGTACAACTTGCACTTGCCGCGCGCGGCAACGTCGGCGAGTTGATCGATCGTAATTCCGAGATCGGCAGCGACCGACTCCGGATCGCGCGGGACGTTGAGGATGTTTTCTCCTTCCCAGTTGCCGCGTTCGGTGATGTCGTACAGCGCGCAGAAAATGCGTCCCTCCTCTTCGCCCAGTAGAGTCATCACTTCAGCGCGCGACCAGACATAGAACTTGCCCTCGACACCTTCCGAATCGGCGTCCTGCGTCGCGTAGAAGCCGCCGTCTGGAGAGGTCATCTCGCGTTGTACGAACCCGAGGATTTCGCTGACGACGCGGGCGAAGAAGGGATCCTTCGTGTACTGCCACGCCCGCGTGTAGAGACGCGCCAGCAACGCGTTGTCGTAGAGCATCTTCTCGAAGTGCGGCACGAGCCAGTGCGCATCAGTGGAGTAGCGGTGGAACCCGCCGCCGACCTGGTCATACATTCCGCCGCGAGCCATCTTCGTCAAGGTGTGAGTGATGATCTCGTCCAGGCGTTTGTCGCCGTTCCGCCAGGCCACCTGCATCAGAAAATCGAGCGACATCGACGGCGGAAACTTTGGCGCGCCGCCGAACCCCCCATGGGCCGGATCGTAGCCCTGGGCGATGCGCGTGGCGGCACGGTCGAGCGCGTCATGCTCGAGCGCTCCGCCCCCCTGAAACTTCACGGTGCTCAACGAACGGACGACCTCCGCCGACGCCGCCTCCACATCCTCGCGCCGCGACCGATACGCCTCGGACACATGCTCCAGCACCCGCCGGAAGCCGGGCATGCCGTGACGATCGTCGGGCGGAAAGTACGTGCCGGCGTAGAAGGGCGCGCCGGCCGGCGTGAGGAACATCGACATCGGCCAGCCGCCGTGGCCGGTCATCATCTGCACCGCTTCCATGTAGATCGAGTCGACGTCGGGCCGCTCCTCGCGGTCGACTTTGACCGCGACGAACTTCTCGTTGAGGATCGCCGCCAGCTCCTCGTTTTCGAACGACTCGCGCTCCATCACGTGGCACCAGTGACAGGCGGAGTAGCCGATGGAGAGGAAAAGGGGCTTGTCCTCGGCACGCGCCCTCGCGAACGCTTCGTCGCCCCACGGATACCAGTCGACGGGGTTGTGCGCGTGCTGCAGGAGGTAGGGAGAAGTCTCGTTGGCGAGGCGGTTGGCCATGTTCAGAGTCTATGCCCGCCTTGTTTCGCGCGATCGTTTCTGCAAACTTGACATCAACATCATCAGACTAGCGAGACGATGGCGTATTCGGCAAGTTTTACCTCGATACATTCCAGAATCGATTGTTTCGACACACAAATTTTGTGTCCGGACTCAAGAAACTAAGGTCCGGACTCAAGAAACCAAGGTCCGGACTCAAGGAACTAAGGTCCGGACTCAAGAAACCAAGGTCCGGACTCAAGAAACTAAGGTCCGGACACAAGAAACTAAGGTCCGGACTCAAAAACTAGGGTCCGGACCCAAGAAACTAAGGTCCGGACTCAAAAACTAGGGTCCGGACTCAAGAAACTAAGGTCCGGATGCAAGAAACTAAGGTCCGGACTCAAGAACGAAGGTCCGGACTCAAGAAACTAAGATCCGGACCCAAGAACTAAGGTCCGGACTCAAGGAACTAAGGTCCGGACCCAAGGAACGAAGGTCCGGACTCAAGAACGAAGGTCCGGACTCAAGAAACGAAGGTCCGGACTCAAGAACTTGGGTCGGGACTCGCGGCAACTCAGATGCGATCCCAAATAACACGGAGAATGGCCGCTCTCACGCCTTCGGGTGCGCCTTCTTGTACACCGCGATCAACTGCCAGTCGTTGAGGTGCGTGTACTTCTGGGTCGTGGAGAGCGAGACATGGCCGAGGAGCTCCTGGATGCCGCGAAGATCGGCTCCGGCGTTGAGGAGATGCGTGGCGAAGGAGTGGCGCATCGTGTGGGGTGACACGCCTGCGCGAAGCGACGCCCTCCGAACGTAGCGGTCGAACAACCGGCGCACGCTGCGCGTCGTAATGCGCTGCCCGCGGTAGTTGACGAAGAGGGCCGGCTCCTCGATGTCGGTGGCCAGCCCGCCGCGTACAGCCAGCCACTCCCGAATCGACGCTTCCGCTTTCGAGCCGAACGGTACGATCCGTTCCTTCGATCCCTTGCCGCGCACCTTCACCAGCCGCGCACGAAGCTCGACGTCCTCGATATTGATTCCGACCAACTCGCTGATGCGCAAACCCGAGGCGTAGAGAACCTCGAGAAACGCGCGGTCGCGAAGGCCGAGCGCATTCGATGTGTCGGGCTGCTCGATCAGGAGCGCCACGTCCGCCGGCTGCAACACGGTGGGCAGATGCTTCTCGCGCTTCGGCGTGGCGACACTGCGTGCCGGATTGGCCTCGACAAGGCCTTCGCGCATCAAATACTTGAAGAACGACCGGATTGCCGACAGGTGCCGGGCCGCCGAGGCGCGTGCGAGCTTGCGGCGGGCCAGATGCGCGAGATACGAGCGGATGGCCAGGTGATCGATGAGGGTGAAGTCGAGCTGATCGCGGCCCAGAGTCAGATAGTCGTTGCAGAGAAACGAGATCAGCGACTCGAGATCGTCGCGGTAGGCGATGATGGTGTTGACGGAGACGTTCCGCTCGTAGGTGAGGTAATCGAGGAAATCGCCGATTTCGTTCTTCACGCCCGCCACTCCCGCAGTGATGATACGCCTGAAAAACAAAAGGCCCCGATCGCTCAGGGCCAGTTGCCGACCGGAAGTTCCCAGTCCCGCTCGAAAGAACGGACGTTGAGTTTGTCCGATTCCTCTCTCAGCCGTTCGTCGCCACCGTCATTGCGCCCGCGGCACAGCGCGTGCTAGGTTCGCGTCCCCCGGAGGCTGTCCATGTCTGACGAGGTCACAACTCTCAAGAAAACCCCGCTGAACCAGCTCGAGCACGAGCTCGGCGGGAAGATGGTCGACTTCGGTGGCTGGGAGCTTCCGGTGCAGTTCAGCGGCATCCTCGAGGAGCATGCCGCGGTTCGCGAGCACGTCGGCCTCTTCGATGTCTCGCACATGGGCGAGCTGACCGTCAAAGGTCCGGACGCCCTGGCGCTCCTGCAGCGCGCGACGTGCAACGACGTCTCGAAGCTCGAGAACGGCCGCGCTCAGTACAACGGGCTGCTCTATCCGACGGCCGGATTCGTCGACGACATTCTCGTCTACCAGAACGCCAGCGATGACTTCTTCGTGGTCGTCAACGCCTCAAACAGCGACAAAGACTACGAATGGCTGGCCGATGCCGCGAAAGGGATGGACGCCGAGGTCCGTAACGTCAGCGCCGATTACGCGCAACTGGCGCTGCAGGGCCCGGAGGCCGAACGCCTGCTCCAGCCGATGACCGACGTCGACCTCGCCCCGATGAAGTACTACCGCTTCGGCACCGGCAAGGTCGACGGCGTGCCGGCCATCGTGTCGCGCACCGGCTACACCGGCGAAGATGGATTCGAGATCTACGTCGCGCCGTCCGAAGGTTCCCGCATCATGCGCAAGCTGCTCGACGCGGGGGCGAAGCCATGCGGCCTCGGCGCGCGCGACACGCTCCGCCTCGAGGCGAAGATGGCGCTCTACGGAAACGACATCGACCAGACGACCACGCCGCTCGAAGCCGATCTCGGCTGGATCGTCAAGGTCGAGAAGGGTGACTTCTTCGGCCGCGACGTCCTGCAGCGCGAGAAGGCCGAGGGACCGCGCCGCAAGCTGGCGGGATTCGAGATGGTCGACCGCGGAATCGCCCGCCACGGATACCCCGTCGTCGATGGCAGCGAGGAAATCGGTGTCGTCACCAGTGGCACGCATTCGCCGACATTGAAAAAAGCGATCGGTCTCGCATATCTTCCGCTCGGCAAATCAGCGCCCGGCAACGAATTCATGGTCCTCATCCGAGGAAAAGAAGTTCGGGCGCGTGTTGTCCCCACACCCTTCTACAAGCGATCGCGATAAAAGGAGCGGCGATGACTCCGGAAGACAGTAGATACGCCAAGAGCCACGAATACATCAACGTAGAGGGTGAAGTCGGAACGATCGGCATCACCGAGTACGCGCAGAAAGAGCTGGGCGACGTCGTATTCGTCGAGCTGCCGCAGGTCGGCACGCAACTCGAGGCCGGCGACGAGCTTGGATCGATCGAATCGGTCAAAGCCGTCTCCGAGCTTTTCGCTCCGGTCGGCGGCGAAGTCATCGAAGTGAACGAGCGCCTCGCCGAAAAGCCGGAGTTGATCAACACCGATCCGTACGGCGACGGCTGGATGGTCCGCATCAAAGTGGCAGACCTGAGTGAGGTCGATGAGTTGCTCATGACAGCCGAGGAATACGACGAGTACGTGGAGACGGAATCCCACTAACGTGACCAATCTCCCCGATCCTCTTACCTCGGTCCACCGCTACATCTCCAACGCTTCCGAAGATGTCCGCGAGATGCTCGCGGTCATCGGCGTCGATTCCATCGACAGGCTTTTCGAAACGATTCCGGATGAAGTCAAACTGACCGCCCTGCTCGACATCCCGGGGCCCTGGTCTGAGATCGAGTCACGGCGCTGGTTCCGTGATCTGGCAGCTAAGAACAAGTCGGCTGTCGATCACGTCTCGTTCCTTGGCGGCGGCGCGTATCTGCACTATCAGCCGGCATGCATCGATCAGTTGCTGCTGCGTGGCGAGTTCCTGACGTCGTACACGCCGTATCAGCCTGAAGTGTCGCAGGGAACGCTGCAAACCATCTTCGAGTACCAGACGCACCAGTGTCTACTGACGGGACTCGACGTCGCCAACGCCTCGCTCTACGACGGCTCGACCGGATTGTGCGAGGCGGTGCTCCTGGCCGAGCGCGTCGTTCACAATCGCAAGAAGGTCGTCATCGCGCGATCGGTCCATCCGCAGTACACCGAAACCGTCCGCACCTACGTGCAGAACCTCGGCTACGAGATCGTGGAAGTAGGCTGGACCGCCGATGGACGCGTCGACACCGCAGCGCTACGCGAGGCGTGTACGAACGATGTCTTCGCGGTCGCCGTGCAATCGCCGAACTTTCTCGGCGTGATCGAAGACTACGACGCGATCCGAGAGATTGCCGACGCCGCCGGCGCGGTGAAGATCGCCGTGATCACCGAAGCAACATCCCTCGGCATCCTTACTCCGCCCGGCGCGCACGGCTTCGATATCGCTGTCGGCGAAGGGCAGGCCTGGGGCATTCCGACGCAGTTCGGCGGCCCCTACGTCGGCTTCATGGTCGTCAAAGAGGCGCTGAAGCGGCACATGCCGGGACGTCTCGTCGGTGAGACTGTCGACGTCGATGGCCGCCGTGCGTACGTGCTCACGCTCGCCACGCGCGAGCAGCACATCCGCAGAGGCAAGGCCACATCGAACATCTGCACGAATGAAGCGCTGATCGCACTCGGCGCGAACATGTATCTCTCGCTGATGGGGAAAGAGGGACTGCGCGAAGTCGGCGAGCAGTGCCTGCAGAAGACGGCGTATCTGCGAAAGAAACTCAGCGGCGTCGGATCTGTTTCACTGCCGTTCGACGGTCCTGTTTACAACGAGATCGTCGTGCGGACGCCGTTTCCTGCGACGCAAATCCTCGCCGACCTCGAGCACGAAAAGATCCTCGGCGGGATTCCGCTCGGCCCGTTCTACGAGGGCCACGAAAACGACTTCCTCGTCGCCGTCACGGAGTTGCACACGCGCGAGAACCTCGATCACTTTGTCGCCGCGCTGACGGCGGCGACCTCCCGGGAGCGGCGATGACCACGATCCTCGAAAGCGATGCCGCCACTACTGCTGTCCCTCAGAGCACGAATCGTGAGGGACTGATCTTCGAGCATTCCAAGCGCGGACGGCGCGGCTACCAGCTGCCGGATCTCGATGTTCCCGAGGATGCCGAGGCGTTGCCCGCGTCGCTGCGGCGCGGTGAGATCGTTGACGAAGTGGAAGTGTCCGAGGTTGATGTCATCCGCCACTTCACGCGGCTGTCGAAGCTGAACGTTTCGATCGATGCCGGCCTTTACCCGCTCGGATCGTGCACGATGAAGCACAACCCGCGGCTCAACGAGGAGCTTGCGCGCACGCCCGGCTTCGCGCTGTCGCATCCGCTGCAGCCCGATCACCAGGTGCAAGGCAACCTCGCCTTGATCTGGCACATCGAGCAAACGCTGAAGGAGATCTTCGGCCTACCGCGGGTGACGATGCAGCCGGTCGCGGGTGCACACGGCGAGCTGACCGGCATCCTGATGGTGCACAAGGCGCTTGCGAAGAGCGGCAACGCGCGCAAGTACATCCTCATCCCCGATTCCGCGCACGGCACCAACCCTGCCTCGGCTGCCTTCGCCGGCTACCAGATCAAAGAACTGAAATCGAACAACCGCGGCACCGTCGACATCGACACGCTCGCCGCCGCGGTGACCGAAGACGTCGCCGCGCTGATGATCACGGTGCCGAACACGCTCGGCGTTTTCGAGACCGACATCAAACGTTTCGCCGAGATCCTGCACGACAAAGGCGCGTATCTCTACTGCGACGGCGCGAACCTCAACTCGTTCGTCGGTATCGCCCGCCCGGGCGACATGGGCATCGACGTCATCCACTCCAACCTGCACAAGACGTTTTCGACGCCGCACGGTGGCGGTGGTCCGGGCGCAGGACCGGTCGGCGTTTCCGAGCGGCTCGTTCCGTTCCTGCCGACGCCGACCGTCGAGAAGCGCGAGGACGGAACGTTCTATCTCGATCACGGCCATCCCGATTCGATCGGCCGCGTCCGCGCCTTCAACGGCAATTTCAACGTGCTCGTTCGCGCGCTCACGTACATGCGCTCGATGGGTCCCGACGGCCTGCGCCGCATCGCCCAGATCGCCGTGCTGAACGCGAACTACATCCGCGCCCGTTTGCGCGGCTCGTATCACCTGCCCTACGACGCGCCGTCGCTGCACGAAGTCGTCTTCAGCGACAAGTTGCAGACACCGAAGGACGTCCACACGCTCGACATCGCCAAGCGTCTGATGGACTACGGCTTCCACCCGCCAACGATCTACTTTCCCCTCATCGTCGCCGGCGCCCTGATGATCGAGCCGACCGAAAGCGAGCCTAAGGAAGAGCTCGACGCCTTCTGCGACGCGATGATCGCCATCGCCCGCGAATGCGAAGAGCGCCCCGAGCTGGTGCGCAGCGCCCCGCACACGACACCGGTGCGTAGGTTGGACGAAGCAAGAGCGGCCAGGCAGCCGGTGTTACGGTGGAAGCGGTAGGGGCTACGACGCTTTCTTCGAGGCTCGCTCGATAGCCTGATGCAGTTCCCAATCTGCCTGCAAGCGCATCCAGAACTGCGGCGAGGTCTTGAACAAGCTCGCCAATCGGAGAGCGGTATCGGCGCTGATTGCGCGCTTTCCCAAAACGATTTCGTTCAGCCGGTTCAACGAAATCCCGAGACGCTTGGCAGCATCGACCTGACTGATGCCGAGCGGTTTCAGGAACTCCTCGAGGAGCATCTCGCCGGGCGGGATCGCGGGTCCCAGCCAGTCTGGATTCCTAGCGATAATCTTCGACGCGGACTTCATAGGCATTCCCTTTTTCCCACCGAAACGTCACTCGATACTGGTCGTTGATTCTGATGCTGTGGCGCCCAGCCTGATCGCCCTTCAACCGCTCTAACCGATTGCCTGCCGGAAGGATGAGATCTTCGAGGCGAGCGGCAACATCGATCGCGAGGAGTTTCCGCTGAACACTCCGCCAGATTTCCCGGGGTATTCGTCTGGCCTGACGGGTGTTGTCTTCTTGAAAGAGATCTGAAGTCGTCTCGTCGCCGAAAGACTGAATCACTTAACCTACATACTACACGGGTAGCATGTAAGGTGCCAGCGGTTACTTTCTGAAGCCCACCAAATAGCGTCCCGCCTTTACGCGCACCGGATAGTTCGCGTCGATCCATGCCGCGATCGGCGGGATGCGGTCGCGGTTCGCGATGCCGTCGAGCGAGCCGAAGACTTTCATTCCTTCTAGCACGACGAAGACCGGTGGGTGCGCGGCGAGTTGCTGCATTGCTTCGGCGCTCAACTCCGGGGTGGAGAGCATGGCGATGTCGGGGCAGCGCGTGGCAGGACGGCGGTCCAGCAGGTAGTAGAGCGCGCGTTCGCCGGAGAGGTCAAAGATCGAGCCGGGCCCGGCTTGTTGCGCGAGGTCACGCAGCGCGGCGAGATCGGAGGCGTTCTCGGCGTACGTGTAGATTCCGCGGCCGCGCGGCATCGGATACGGAACCATCCCTTCGTGACGCTGACGGGCGGGCCAGCCGGCGATGAACTTCCATCCGAGGGTGGCGTTCAGGGCGACCTCGAAATAGCGGAAGCCAAGGATCGCGAACACGACCAGCGCAACGGCGCGCCAGGCGCTTCGCTGGCGTCGCAGCCAATCGCGACAAAGCGGCTCGATTAGGAATGCCACCACGGCGACGCCAAGGAGTGGAATGCCGAAGCGCGTGTGGCTCCAACTGCAACGGCCGGCAGCCGTGCGGAAGAGGATGATCGAGAAGATGGCCACGATGGCGATGCGCATGTCGCGCTTGCGCACGGCAAGGGCGAGAAGGAAGCCGAAGAATACCGGCGGCAGGTAGTAGCGCGCGGATTCGGAGGCCAGCCACTCCCAGAGCTGTACGGGGTGAACGAGGAGCGCCAGCGATGGAAGCGGTTTCGCAGGCAGCGACCAGATCGCGTCAATGGCTCGCGGAATGATGACGAACGAGTCGCGGAAGAAGTGAGACAGATCAGCGCGCGCGACAAGCAGGACGATGAGCGGCGCGACAATCGCGGCCAGAGCAATGAGGGTGACGCGGCGCGTGTAAATCAGAATGACGATCGCGCTCCCCGCAACTGCGCAGATACCGACGTCGAGGCTCCAGAGAATGCCGAGCGAGGACACGATGGCAGCCACGTAGAGCAACGCGGGTGTCGGAGTTGTATCGCCAACCGCGAGGATTCTTCTCCGACCCCCGACCCCCGACTCCCGACTCCCGGCGTACGCCAGCAGCGCCCACACCGCGATCAACAACGGCAGCCAGCGAAAGTACGGAAAGACTGGCACTTCGCCTGCGCCGATCGCGCAGAGCGCCAGGAACACCGCAGCGACGAGCCCACCTGTCGATGCCGTCACTTCTGCCGCGATCGGAACCAGCATCGCCAGCGCGGCTGCGTCGAGCACCGTTTCCAGCCGCCGCGTCTTTTTCGGCGATGGCTTGCTGCCGAGGACTAAGGCGTCGAGGCCGCCGTCAATGGCAAAGCCGTGAAGGAAGAAGATGTCACCGTACGGTCGTCCGCCATCCAGCATCACAGACGCGGGCGTGAGGTGCTCTCCTTCGTGGAACATCTCCATGAATGAGTAGGGATGGTCGTGGACGACCAGCATGACGACGAAGACGGCGAGCGCGGTGAGGATTGTCGCGGTGGTTCTTGCGGGGGTCGGGAGTCGGGAGTCGGGGGTCGGAGCGGTCTGGCGGGCGCTCAGCGCCAAAGCGCCGAGGGCGCTTGCGACCGTCAGGGCGATGACGACGAAGTAGTCGAAGCCTTTTGGGTACTTCGCCAGCGTCACGGCGCCGATGCCGCCGGTCGGAACCGAAAACCAGACGATGCAATGCGGGGCGATCGCGAAGACGAGAAGGGTGCCAATGACCGCACCGAGAAGGAGGCGGCTTGGTGACTTCAAGGCAGCTCCCATTTAGCCTGCATTTCTCACTTGCAGGAAATTGCAAGCAGAGCGTTTCAATCGAGCGCCTTCTCCCCCACGCTTTTTGTGGGGGAGAAGGTGGCCGAAGGTCGGATGAGGGGGCGATTGAAGTGATCCATACACGAGCGGGATTCCGGAGGCATGCACAAACTGATCGGCAGTGTCTGAAGATCGCGCAGGTTGCAAGTCCCCCCTCATCCGCCTTCGGCACCTTCTCCCCCCGAAAAACACGGGGGGAGAAGGCGCTCGACACAAAGGAGTCGCTGAAAAAGTGTGAGGAATGCGGTCGCGCGGTGCACTCACGGCGTCAGATGTACACGCCGGTGTTCAGGGCTTCGAGCGCCGCGCGCACCCGATCGTATTCGCGCCGCTTCAGGCATTCGATCGGTTGGTCGCCATTCAGAATTGGGTTGGGCGTTCTCAGCCAACGATCTGCAGCGTCGGACGCAAAAGTCGCGGCAAGGTCATCGTCGAGCGCACCTTCGTTAGTCTTCGCGCTCCGCTCTCGAATCGTGGCGCTCATCGTCTGTCCATCTTCCTCGCCCTACTCCACATCCCTCTCCGGTAGCTGCTGTTCGGGGTTGAAGTCGTGCGTCAGCATGCCGCCGGGGGGAATGAGCGGGCCGTTGCCGCGATGACGCAGCTTGCTGTTGCGATAGCCGTATGAGAGGTACACGACCATCCCTACGAGCAGCCAGATGCCGAAGCGCCACCACGACTCTTTCGGAAGATATTTCGCTAGGAAGAGGCATGACAGCGCGCCGAGCACGGGGAGGAACCATGTGCCGCCCGGAACCTTGAACGAGCGCTCGCGGTGCGGGTCTTTGACGCGAAGAATGATGATGCCGATGCAGACGAGGAAGAACGCGAAGAGCGTTCCGATGTTCGTCAGATCGACCATTGCGTCGAGCGAGGAGAAGAGCGCCGCCACGCCGACGAAGATGCCGGTGATGATCGTGGCGACGTGCGGCGTGCGGAACTTCGGGTGGACGCGGGCAAAGAATGGCGGCAGCAGTCCATCGCGCGACATCGCGAAGAAGATTCGCGGCTGACCAAGCTGAAACACGAGCAAGACTGCGGTGTGCGCGACGACCGAACCGAAGGCGACGACACCCACCATCCAGTTCGGCATCGTGGCGTACTTCATCGCCAGCGTCAGCGGTTCGGCCTGCTCGCTGGAGAGTTTCTTCACCAGGTCGGCGTACGGGATCATGCCGGTGAAGACAGCGGCGATGATCGCGTAGATGATCGTGCAGATGATGAGCGAGCCGATGATGCCGATCGGCATGTCCCTTTTCGGATTCTTTGCCTCCTCGGCCGTCGTCGAAACGGCATCGAATCCGATGTAGGCAAAGAAAACGATCGCCGCGCCTGTGGCGATGCCGTGAAAGCCGTTTGGTGCGAACGGATGCCAGTGCGCCGGCTTCACGTACTTGAAGCTGACGAAGACAAAAAAGGCGAGCACGGCGAGTTTGATGGCCACCATCCAGAAGTTGAAGCTGGCCGCTTCGCGGATACCCCACACCAGTACGATCGTGATCAGCGTGACGATGCCGACGGCGAGAATGTTGAAGATGATCGGAACGCCGAAGATATGCGGCGCCGCGGCCACGACCTGCGGCATTTTCGACATCGCCGTGCCGTAGTCGACGGTCAGCCATCCGGGCAGAACGATGCCGAAGCCCTCCAGGAGCGTGTTCATGTAATTCGCCCAGGAGATCGCGACGGCGACGTTGCCGATGGCGTACTCGATCATCAGATCCCAGCCGATGATCCACGCCACGAGCTCGCCGAGCGTCGCGTACGAGTATGTGTACGCGGAGCCTGACACGGGGACCATCGACGCGAACTCGGCGTAGCAGAGCGCCGTGAATCCGCAGACGACGGCAGTGAGGACGAACGAGATCATCAGCGCCGGACCAGCACCGGGGCGGTGCGCGTCACCAGCGGCAGCGGTTCCGATCGTTGCGAAAATGCCCGCGCCGATGATCGCGCCGATGCCGAGTGCGATCAGGTTCCAGGGACCGAGGCTCTTCTTGAGTTGATGCCCCTCTTCCTGCGTTCCGGCGATGAGGTCGTCGAGCGATTTGGTGGCGAAAAGGCGGCCGATTACAGACATGCGTGCCGGGAATCATGGGCGCGCGGCGGCGGAGGGTCAAGTATCGCGGCGTATGATGCCCGCGATGCGGATCGTCACGGCACTCCTCGCGCTTGCGGCGCTCACGTGCGCCACGCAGCCGAAAGGGCCGGTATGCATCGACCTCTCCGGAACCTACA
Source organism: Thermoanaerobaculia bacterium (assembly GCA_017883205.1). Taxonomy (GTDB): domain Bacteria; phylum Acidobacteriota; class Thermoanaerobaculia; order Gp7-AA8; family Gp7-AA8; genus JADGNZ01. Next base: position 116,761 of record JADGNZ010000001.1, read on the forward strand.
AACTGGCGGAGCAACCGGTGCGCAAAGGCACTGGTTCGGCCGCGTTCGTGTTCGGCGAAGGAGCCTCGCTTGCCCGGGTTGAAACGCTGACCATCCTGCAGCCGGGCTGCCGGATCGAGCTACAGGCGAAGGGCGATGGCGGAAAGACCTACGACGCCGTTCTGGAGAACGATCTCGCCTGGACCGACGACGGAGTTTCAGCAACCTGGTCGCCGCAGAAGACGACCTCCTCCATCCTCGCAGGTGCGTCGAGCCGCACGCGCACGCTCACGATGCGCCTTTCGCCCCAGCGCGACATGCTGACGATCTCATCCGAATTCGACGAGCGGGGACTGGCTCTTCTCTTCATGCCGTTTCATGACCACGGCTCCGCGACCTGCGTCATGAAGCGGGTTCCTGCCGCGCTCGATGCTCAGCCTTCCCGGCCTGTCTCCCGCTAAAGGCAATTTTCGAGACGCGCGGCGGCTTGATTCTTCGCGCGGCCCGGATAGAGTTCGGAGCGCAATCACCCGAGGAGACTTTATGACCACGATGGAAAGCCCTGCCCGCACGCAATACCCCGACGTCTGCAACTACATTGGCGGTACGTTTATCGAAGGGGCGGATCGCTACCTCGACGTCTTCAACCCGGCCGACGGGTCGGTAATCTCCCGTGTGCCGTTGTCGTCCGCGAGCGATGTTGATCGCGCAGTCGCGGCTGCGAAGAAAGCGTTTCCCGGCTGGTCGGCGACTCCGATCAAGGAGCGCGTCCAGGTCTTCTATCGATTCAAAGCACTCCTTGAGCAGAACATCGATGAGCTGGCGCGCCTCGTGACCGCGGAGAACGGGAAGATCGACAGCGAAGCACGCGCCGAGGTGTTGAAGTCGGCAGAGCTCTGCGAGTTTGCCTGCTCGTTACCGCAGATCACGGCCGGCGAAGTTCTCGAAGTCTCGCGCGGGGTCGAATGCCGCGTCGAGCATTTTCCAGTCGGCGTCGTTGCTTCGATCACGCCGTTCAACTTCCCCAACATGGTTCCTAACTGGACGATCCCGAACGCCATCGCGCTCGGCAACTGCATGGTCCTGAAGCCCAGCGAGCTCGTTCCAATCTCCTCGGGCCGCATCGCCGAGCTACTCCGCGATGCCGGTCTGCCTGACGGCGTGCTCAACATCGTTCACGGCGGCCAGGAGACAGTCGAAGCGATCTGTGACCATCCCGGAATTGAAGGGATCAGCTTCGTCGGCTCGACGAAGGTGGCAAAGATCGTCTATCGCCGCGGTACCTCGAACTACAAGCGTGTCCTGGCCCTCGGCGGCGCGAAGAACCACCTCATCGTCATGCCGGACGCCGACCCGGAGATGACGTCGAGCAACGTCGTTGCCTCGATGTCAGGCTGTGCCGGTCAGCGCTGCATGGCCGCCTCGGTCATGATGGCCGTCGGCAAGAGTGATCACATCATCGAGCGGATGGTTTCGATCGTTCAGTCGATGCAGCCGGGAGTTCACATCGGACCGGTCATCTCGGCAGCAGCGAAAGCGCGCATCGAGAGCTACATCACCGAGGCCGAAAAGATGGGCGCGAAGGTGCTCGTCGACGGGCGTGGCTACAAGGTGAAGGGGAAAGAGAACGGCTACTACGTCGGCCCGACGCTGATCGACCGCGTCACTCCTGACATGCGCATCGCGCAGGAGGAAGTCTTCGGACCGGTGATGGTGATCATCCGCGCGAATGACGTGGCCGAGGCCGTCCGCGTGCAGCAGCGCTCGCCGTATGGCAACGCAGCCAGTGTCTTCACCGAAAGCGGCGGCGTGGCTCGCTACGTCATGGAGAACGCCAGCGCGGGGATGGTCGGCGTAAACGTCGGTGTGCCGGTGCCGCGCGAGCCATTCAGCTTCGGCGGCTGGAACGATTCGAAGTTCGGCGTCGGCGACATTACCGGCCGAGGGTCGATCGAGTTCTGGACGAAGTCGAAGAAGATGACGACCAAGTGGAACAAGGAAGCCGGCGTGAACTGGATGTCTTAACGGTCGAACGTGACCCCGGTTACCTTGATTGAAATCGCTCCGGTGTCATAATCCCCTCGTTCCATGAGCGACAACAAGACGTGGGGATCGACCGTGATGGGCTGGTTCGTGGTCAAGGACCAGGCCGAGGGCTCGGATGAGCCGGCGCCAGCGGTCGCTGACGACGGTGCCGCGGCGGCGCCGCAAGCGGACGTTCCTGTCTTCAACACCCCCCCTCCGCCTGCGCCGGGCGGCAAGGTCGACTTCGATAAGGTCTTCGAAGCGGCCGGCATCGATGCCGACGAGCGGCAGCGCGTTTCGCGCACGCTCGAGTTGCTGACCTCACTTCCTCCGGACACGGAGGCTGCGGTCAAGAAGCAGATCGTGATGGCGTCGCTGCGGGCGTTTGGCGTCCCGATCGAAAAGATCATCGAAGCCGGCGCGCAGGAGCTGCAGGCGCTCGACGGCTATATCCGTGCGGGCGCTGGAGATACGGACAAAGTAACCTCCGAGGCGGACCAACGCATCAAACAATACGAAGAAGAAATCGTAAAACTCAAGACAGTGATGCAGGACCGGGTCGCAGAACAGCAAAGCGTCGTAACCTCCTGCAACGAGAAGAAGCTCGAGGTGCAGAAAGTCCTCGAGTTCTTCGGGCAGGAAGCGGTTGCACGCGTCGTTCGCGAATCGCCGAAGCTACAAGAACCATCAGGGAGCTGAGAACTATGGGAGTTTTTTCGAGACTGGGTAATCTCTGGAAGGGCTTTCTTTCTCTTTGGATTGCTGACATCGAGCAGGAGCACCCCGAGATCGCGTACGAGAACGCGATCAACTCGATGATCGCCAAGTACGCCAAGCTGAAGGGCGCCACCGCGGCGATCATCCGCCGCCGCGAAGATCTCGATGATCGTTTCAAGAAGGCGAACGCTGATCTGGCCCAGACCGCGGCGGAGCTGAATACGGCGGTCGAGACGAATCAGGACGATCTTGCGGTCATCCTCATTCAGAAGAAGAATCAGCTCACGGCCGACATCGCAGAGATGCAGACGGACCTCGAGACGGCGCACTCCGATGCGCAGTCGGCGAAGACGTCGCTCCTCGGCGTGCAGTCGGAGATCAAGAAGCTGCAGGCCGAGCGTGAAACGATGCTGGCCAAGATGCAGTCGGCACAGGCGCGGATCAAGATTCAGGAACAGCTCGACGGCCTTTCGGTCGACGATGAGGTGCGCGCGCTCGACAACGTGCGGACGCACATCAAGAACACGATCGCCGAAGCGAACCTCGGCAAAGAGCTTTCCGATTCGTCACTCGACTCCCGTCTGGCCGGCCTTCGCAGTCAGGTCGGCGACGTTCAGGCCAAACAGGAGCTCGCAGAGATGAAGGCTCGCAAAGCCGCGCAGCAGCAGGGCCAGAAGACGATGTAGTCATTGGTCATCCCGGGCGTGAGCGCGGGAGCTGCTCACCTCGGGCTCGCAAGGTTTCTTGGAGGATCTGATGAAACTCACTCCGTTCGCAAAATTCTTCATTACCGTGGTGGTCCTTGCCGTCGTCGGATATGCGGCCTACCACTACAAAGGCGCCGACATTCGCAAGTGGGCCACCGGCAGCGACAAAGGGCAATCGCAGACCAGTACGAGCGCGGTCGGCAGCAGCGATTTCGATGCCCTCAAGAACGCGCCGGCGGACCCGTCGCGCGATGCCTCCGTCACCGGTGTCTCCGCCGTCAACGTCAGCGGCGGCAAGTTGACTCGCCCGCTCGTCGTTGCCATCAATACCTGGGCCGGTCACTCGCCCGGGATCGTTTTCAACAACGGGCTGGATCCAAGCGATTCATCGAACTTTCGCCGCAAGTACGGGCTGGATGTGAAGTTCGTGTTGATCGAAGACCCTGCCTCGAAGCTGGCTGCATTCCGCAAGGGCGACGTCGACATCATGTGGAACACCGTCGACAACTGGGCGCGCGAGGCTTCGATCCTCGCCGAGAACGGCCAGAAGGCGAAGTCGGTGATCATGCAGGACTGGTCCCGCGGCGGCGACGGCATCGTCTCGCTGGCCTCGATCAACTCGATCGAGCAACTCAAGGGGCACAAGATCGCCTGCACCCAGTTCACACCGTCGCATTTCCTGCTGCTCTATCTCCTGTCGCAGTCAGGCCTGTCGGCCGACGATCGAGCCGCCGTCGAGAAGAACATCATCTTCACTCAGGATGCGCCGGCCGCGGCCGCAATGTTCAAAGCGAAGCAGGTCGATGCTGCCGTAACGTGGGAGCCCGATCTCTCCGGAGCCGTCACCGCACGCGGCGACGAAGCGCACGTTCTGGTCTCTACCACCGCCGCAACCAACATCATCGCCGACACGCTTTGCGCGCGGCAGGACGTGATCGACAAGGCCCCCGAGTCGGTGCGCGACTTCGTTCACGGCTGGCTCGACGGCATCGAGATGATGAAGAACGATCCAGCCAACGCTTACGCGATCGTTGGCAAAGCGCTGAAGCTGGACACGGACACCGTTTCGGGAATGCTCTCCGGACTCAAGCTCACGACCTATGCGGACAACGCGCAGTTCTACGGACTGTCCGGCGGCAAAGCCCACTACGACACTCTGTTCGAGACTGCGTTCGTGATCTGGCGCAAGAAGGGGCTGGTCACACGCTCGGTCGAGGCGAAGGACTGGGTCGATACGCGCTTCCTGAATTCGCTCGCCGCCAGCTACGGAACGCAGAAGGTTGAAGAGCCGAAGATCGCTGCGAAAGCGCCGTCAGCGAATGACCGCGCCATCATCAACAAACAGATCGAGGTTCACTTCACGCCGGGGTCCGACGACATCATGCCGGGCTCGTTCTTCGTCCTCGACTCCCTCGGCGACACCATGACGTCATTCGGCAACACCTACCTGCGCGTTGAAGGAAACACTGACGCCACTGGGTCACCCACCAAGAACATGACGCTCTCCGAACGGCGCGCTCTGGCGGTAAAGAACTACATCGTCAAGACGTTCCCGAACATCGATCCGAACCGCTTCCAGACCATCGGCCGCGGCTCAACCAATCCGGTCGCCGATAACTCCAGCGAAGCCGGGCGCCAGTTGAATCGCCGCACGGAGATCAAGGTCGTTCTCACGACCCAGTAATGGCCACACGCCGCAAGATTTCGATCTGGTCGATTCGCCAGCCCGTGCCGCGCGGCACGGCGCTGGCGCTCGCATTCGTGATGCCGATCGTCGTCATCGGCGCGTGGAGCATTGTCAGCTACGGCCACCTGGCGCCGGCCGACTTCCTTCCGTCGCCGAGTGAGGTGATTCGCGGCACGCTGCAGCTCTTCATTCAGTACGAGCTCTTCACCTCGATCGTGATCTCGACGCAGCGGATCGTGACCGCGTTCCTCCTGGCCTCCGCGGTGGCGATTCCGCTCGGGATCCTGATGGGCGCGTTTAACCCGATCAATCACCTCTTCGACTCGATCGTCGCGCCGTTGCGGTACATGCCGATCTCGGCATTCATTCCGCTGCTCATCCTCTGGTTCGGCATTTACGACCAGGAGAAGATCGCCTTTCTGTTTCTTGGGGTATTCGTCTATCTGCTTCCGGTAGTGGTTTCGGCGATTCGTGCCGTTCCCGAGGAGTTGGTGCAGACCGCGCTGACTCTAGGCGCATCAAAGTGGCAGGTCGTCCGCACCGTGCTCCTGCCATCGGCGCTTCCGGAGATCTTCGAATCGTTCCGAGTGATGAATGCGATCCTCTGGACTTACGTCATCCTCGCCGAAGCGGTGAATCCCGAGCATGGACTCGGATACATGGTCGAGCTTGCCCGAACGCATCAGAAAGCTTCGTGGTCGTTCGCCGGATTGATCGTCATCGGTGGCATTGGCCTCATCACCGATCAGGTCATTCGCATGATCTCTGCGCTTCTCTTTCGCTGGAAGGAAGACGCTGATGGCTGACGAACAACCGCAAGCAGGCGAACCGGGAACCGTCGCTGTCACCGCCGACGCCAAGCCGTCGAAGGCAACCTACGTCAGCGAGCGTGCCGAACAAGCGCGGCTGCGCATCACTGACCTCGGCGTGACGTACGTCGGCCACGATGGCCGCGAGACAGAAGCGGTGCGCGAAGTGACGCTCGACATCGCCGACAAGCCCAACGTCGGCGAAATCGTCGTTTTTCTGGGGCCGTCCGGCTGCGGTAAGTCGACGATTCTCAAAGCGGTGGCCGGCCTGCTCGCTCCGACGAGGGGCGAGATCCTCATCGACGGCGTACCGGTCACCGGCGTCGGCCGCGATCGCGGAATGGTGTTTCAGGCATACACCTCGTTTGGATGGCTGACGGTTCGACAGAACGTCGAGTACGGCCTTCGCCTACAGGGTCTCGACGCAAAAGAGCGTGCGACGCGCTCAAAGAAGTATCTCGAAGCAGTCGGACTCGCCGACTTCGCTGACCGTTATCCGAAAGACCTCTCTGGCGGCATGAAGCAGCGCGTGGCCATCGCGCGGACGCTGATCAACAAGCCGAAGCTGGTGCTGATGGACGAGCCGTTCGGCGCGCTCGATCCGCAAACCCGTTGGGGGATGCAGAGTCTTCTCCTCGACGTATCGCGCGACGAGGACAACACGATCCTGTTCGTCACGCATGACGTATCAGAAGCGGTCTATCTCGCCGATTCGATCTACGTTATGGCCCCGCGTCCGACCAAAATCCTCCATCGTGTCGATGTGCCCTTTTTCCAGAATCGGGACATGGCTCTGAAGTCGTCAAAGGAGTTTCGAGGGGTGGAACAGAAACTCCTCGACTTCCTGTACGCGCCAGCCTCGTAGAATGATCCCGTGCCCGATCCTCCGAAAAAGGACGCCTCGCCGCTACAGACTGTGACGTCGCAGCAGCGTGCGCCGAAGACAGCCGCTGTGGCGAAGCCCGCGCAACCGCAGGCGGACCTCGGCCGCGCCATTCGCGAGACCGCCACCGACGCGGTCAAAGAGGCTGCCTTTCACAACCGGCCCTACCTGAAGATGGCCTTCGCCAATCCCTACAACCTCTCGCTGCTTCTCGGCGGTGTGACGGCGTCGCTGCTCACCGCCAATCCTCTACCCGGAGTCATCGCGCTCGGCGCCGAGGCACTCTGGCTTCTGCACGGATCCGACTCGCAATACCTTCGCCGCATTCTCTGGGACCCGCGCCTGGAAAAGATCCGACTGGCGATGGAAGAGCAGGACCGCGCGGAAAAGATGAAGGATCTTCCGGACAGCGAGAAGGAGCGCGTGAACGGGCTGGTTGCGCGCGAGCAGCAGATCAACAAGCTGGCCTCTGCCAACCCTTCATTCACCGGTGACCTTCTGCGCACCGAGCTAGTGAAGACGCACAAGCTCGTCGAGTCGTTTCTGGAGATGGCGCTGACCGTGAACCGCTACGAAAACTACCTCGGCACAGTGGACGTAGATGCGCTCGAGCGCGATCGGGAGCGCTGGCACGACCGATCGATCGCACAGCAGGCCAGTGCGCCCGAGCGAGACATTGCCCTTAAGAACTTTGCCGTGATCCAGAAGCGCGTCGAGCGCGTTCACGAGATTGGCCGCTACCTCGGCGTCGCCCGCGCGCAACTCGATCTCATCGAGAACTCGTTCCAGCTCATCGCCGATCAGATCGTGACCATGCAGTCGCCCAACGAGCTGTCCGGACAACTCGACGATCTGCTCGACGGCGTCGATTCCATCCGCCAGACCGCGATCGACACCGAGAAACTACTCAACGGAACGGAGAGCGTATGACGAAAGCCATCCTTCCGAGTTGGGCCGATGAGCTACGCAGCCGCTACCTGCGGAGCGAGGCCTCCATCTTCGTCCTGCACGGCAACGTGTATGACGCGGTGATCAGCGACGGCCGCATCGTCACTCTCACCGAGTTCCTCGGCGAAGTTCTACTCGATCAGTCGAAAGAAACGATCGCGGTTTACAACGTCGCCACGGGCGTTCGTTTCCTTAAGCGTGCACCTACAGTCAACGTCGACGAGGCGCTTCTCTCCGGCGATAAACCGCGCGTTCTGGCGGCACTCGAGCGCTTGCTGGTGGGCGGCACGAGGACGGCGGTCATCCTCGAATATGCGGAAGCGATCGCTCCCGCCGGCGATCCCAACTTTCAGAGCGAAGCGGATCGCGCCGCGCTCGTGACGTTGCACCGCTGGTCGTTCCTGGAAGAGATCGAGCGCAGCGACAACATCGTCATCCTCATCGCCGAAAATCTGACCGAGCTTGCGTCGAAGCTCGTCTCCAATCCGCGCGTGGCCGTCGTCGAGCTGCCGATGCCCGATCGCGAGGAGCGCAATGCCGCGGTCCGCGTCGCGGACAAGCGTCTCGATGACAAGGATGTCGCACGCTACGGGGAGATCACGGCCGGGCTCAAGGCGATCCAGATCATCTCGATCCTCACGCCTCCGCCTGCGAGCGAGGAGGAATCGCGCCAGCGCGAGGACTTCATCACCAGCATTCTCACGGGTCCCGACACCGCCGAGCGCGCGAAGAAGATTGCCGCGTTGACAGCCGGTCTCAGTCACGACGAGATCGCGAAGTTGATCGCCCCCGGGGCGCAGCCTGCCAGCATTCCGCAGGATCGCGATGCCCGCGCCCGCAAAGAAGTCGATGCGCTCATCGCGCACCGCAAGCGCGAGATTCTCGAGCGCGAGTGTTTCGGTCTGATCGAGTTCGTCGAACCGGCGCACGGATTCGAGGTCGTCGGTGGGATGGACGAGGTCAAGAAGGATCTTCTCGTCATCGCCAACAGCATCCGCAACGGCGAGACATCGCGTGTTCCGATGGGCGTGCTCTTCACCGGACCCATGGGAACGGGGAAGACGTTCGTGGCCGAGGCGTTCGCGCGCGAGTGCGGGCTGACGACGATCAAGCTGAAGAACTTCCGCTCGAAGTGGGTGGGCGCCACGGAGGGAAATCTCGAGAAGATTCTGAACGTGATCCGCGCCATCGGACAGGTCGTCGTCATCATCGACGAAGGCGACCGCGCTTTCGGAAATACGGATGGCGAAGGCGACGGCGGGACGTCGTCCCGGGTCATTGCCCGCATCAAGGAGTTCATGTCGGACACGTCGAATCGTGGACGAATCCTTTTCCTGGTGATGACGAACCGGCCCGATAAGCTGGACGTCGATCTCAAACGCGCCGGCCGTCTCGATCGCAAGATCCCGTTCCTCTATTCGCAGACCGCGGAAGAGGTGGAAGCCGTCGCCAACGCGCTCCTGAAGAAAAACGCCATCGTCACGGCCGTCAACTTCGTCGCTCTGCGCGAGAACTTTTCCCAGAAGCTCATCGGCTACAGCAACGCCGACGTCGAAGCGGTCATCCTGATGGCGAACGACGACGCCGCGCGCGCCGGCGCGACCACAGTCTCGGCCGACAACTTCACACACGCCGCGTCCGACTATTTCCCAAGCCGCGATTCCGAAATGCTGGAGTACATGGAGCTGCTCGCCGTCTTCGAATCGTCGAGCCGGCGACTGCTGCCTCCGAAGTACGCCGCGATGACGCCCGACGAGCTCGACCTGCGAATGCGCGCGCTGCGCGCGGTCGTTGGCTCGCGGCGTTGACGTTACCGCGGTTCGCGATCTGCTGCTTGAGCTCCGCGATCTGTGTCTTGATCTACCCAGTACCGAGTCGATGAAAACGAGTCTGCTTTCGACGATATCAAGTCGGCCTTCCAACGCGCGCGAATCCGGCGTTGAGTGCCTGAAACTCCGACTCCAGACGATCGAGTCGGACATATACACCGTCGAACAAGGTGTTGACGTGGTCGAAGCGCTTGTCAATGTGCTCCACGAAAGACGTCATCTCGTCGCGCACGATTAGTCTCAGGTTCTGCAGCAGCTCGCTCGCTTCCATCGTCACGAATGCTACCTCGGCCCGAGTCTACTGTCATATTCTCTACTCCATGTAGCGTGGTATCGTTTTCGTTCTCAGCAAACAGGAGGGGTCCATGGGCGAACGCGCGGTGCGTGAAACGACTCCCATCCCGGTAGAGAGCTCCGAAAATCTCAACTCCTATGCCATTGCGCAGGCGCAGTTCGATACTGCGGCGCAGTACCTTGATATCCCGGCTGGGTTGCGCGACCATCTGCGCCACACGAGCCGTCTGACGACCGTCGAGTTTCCGATCGAGGAGGACGACGGTACGGTGAAGACTTACACCGGCTATCGCGCGCTGCACTCGCGCGTGCGTGGGCCGGGCAAGGGTGGGATTCGCTATCACCCCGACGTCACTGCCGATGAAGTGCGCGCGCTTGCGTCGTGGATGACGTGGAAGTGCGCGGTGGCCGATATCCCTTTCGGCGGCGCGAAGGGTGGTGTCGTCTGCGATCCGAAGAAGCTCTCGCGCTCGGAGCTTCGCAAGATCACGCGGCGCTTCGTCGTCGAGCTCGGCGACACCATCGGACCGCACACCGACATCCCGGCGCCCGACGTCAACACCACTGCCGAGACGATGGCCTGGATCTACGACACGTACGACATGATGCATCCGGGCAAAAACAATCTTCCGGTCGTCACGGGCAAGCCGGTGGGCATGGGCGGCTCGCTCGGGCGCAACGAGGCGACAGCGCGCGGTTGTCTCTTCATCACCAAGAGGGCCATCGAGCAGGGTGTCGTTCCGGGGCTTGACTCGCTCACGGGCGCGCGCGTCGTCATTCAAGGCTTTGGCAATGCCGGCTCGATCGCGGCACAGCTCTTCCGCGATGCCGGAGCCACGATCATTGCTGTCAGCGATTCGACCGGAGGCATCTTCTGTGCCGACGGAATCAATCCGGAGATGGCCATCGCACACAAGCAGCAGTCCGGTTCCGTCGTCGGTCTGCCCGGCACGACAACGGTCACAAACGATGATCTGCTGCACATCGACTGCGATGTGCTGATTCCCGCGGCGTTCGAAAACCAGATTCGCGCCGACAACGCGGACGGCGTCAGCGCGAAACTCATCGCCGAGGCGGCGAACGGACCGACGACTCCCGCGGCGGACAAGATTCTCTTCGCCCGAGGCATCCCGGTGATTCCGGACATCCTCGCAAACTCCGGCGGCGTGACGGTCAGCTACTTCGAGTGGGTTCAAAACATCGAGAATGAGCACTGGAGCGAGGATCAGGTCAACGCCCACCTGCGCACGAAGATGGAAGCGGCGACCGACGCTGTGCTGAAGATGCAGATCGAGATCCGGGATCGCAATGGCGCTGACGTCGACCTGCGTACCGCGGCGTTCGCGACTGCCATCAAGCGAGTGGCGACGCTTGCTCTGGCGAGGGGCATATGGCCGTGAAACGGGGTGTGGGGAGTGGGGGGCCGGGTGTGGGAGAGAAAAAGACGGAGCGGGTTGCTGTCTGGCTCACGCCGCCGCAGGTTGCGTGGATCAAATCGAAGAAGAATGCATCGGAGACGATGCGGGCGCTCGTCACGGAGGCGATGAATCTCGAGCTTTTGAAAGAGAGCGTGAAGCGAGGCGCGCGTCCCGTACCTTCAGAAGCTGCGCGGCCACGCTCACCGCAATCTCGTAAGGGTGGTTCGTCCCGAGGGCGAGGCCGATAGGGCAGTAGAACGCACGCTTCGCTTCGTCCGGCAGCCCAGCCTCGTCGATGTCGCGCCGCAAAATGTTGGCTTTCGCGTCGCTGCCAATCACGCCGAGGTATGGGAAGGAACGGGTGCGCAGGATCTCCAGCAGGATCGGTTTGTCGGTCGTGTGCCCCATCGTCATCAGCAGGACGAACGCATCATCCGGCAACGTCTTCACCAGCGAGGGCATGTCGGACGACAGCGTCTTTGTCAGTTTCGGTGAGTCGGGAAGCTTCGCCAGCCACTCCTCGCGTGGATCGATGCAGGTGACGTGGCAGTCGAGGTGAACGAGCACGTTGACGACCGCGTTTGCCACGTGGCCGGCGCCAAACACGACGATGCACCAGCGGCCGACGTTGTGCGATTCGAAGTAGAGCTTGACGATGCCGCCGCAGGTCATGCCCACGTCTTTGGCAAGGTTCCATTGCGCGAATTTCGTCGTCTCCGCCGCTTCTCCGCGCAGCATCGCCTGCGCCTCGGCGATCGCTTTGGTCTCCACCTTGCCACCGCCAACCGTTCCAAAGCGGAGTCCGGAGGCGGTGACGATCATCTTCGCGCCGCGATCCTGTGGCACGCTGCCGGCCGTGTCGACGACGGTGACGACGACGAGCGGCGTCTCGGCTGCCATCAGCTCGTTCAGCGCCTCGAAGAAGGTTGGCATCACGCGATTGTAGGACGGAGCTGCGATCAGAGCGCGCGGCTCATCTCAGATGTTGAAGGCCTCGAGAACGGCGTCGAAGTCGCCGTCCGCCAGTATCCGAAACGTCACCACCCGCTGCGCTCGCGCAGGGATGTGATGTGCGCGACGTGATGCCGGCCATGCCACGCGTACATGGCGACGAGCGTGTCGAGCGTCATTACACCGTGCTCGGGATGGAAAAGCGTTCGCGCGAAATCGTCAGCGGTCAGCGCCCGGAGTATGCGCACCCAGCGGTCGTGCAGTGCCTCGAGCAGCGTGAGCGAGACCGCGACCGGCGTGTCGCGTACGTCGTTCAGTTTCGCCCAAGCCGCCTCGTCGTACGGCCTGATCGTCGGTTCGTTTTCCGTCAGCGCCAGCTTCACGCGCGTGTAGGCGTTCATATGCGAGTCGGGAACGTGATGAACGACCTGCCGGACCGTCCAGCCGCCGTCGCGATAAGGCGTGTCGAGCTGTGACTCGGTGAGACCCTCGACCGCCTCGCGCATGCGGGCAGGGACTGCGGCGATCTGATCGATGAATGTGCTCCTCTCTTCGGCCGTGTGCGGCGTCGTGGAGCGGTCGAATTTTCCGACGGGATAGCGGAGATCGATTTGCGTGTCGCTCATGGTTTGCAAAGTCTAACCTGAGCGAAGCGCGCGGTCCCGTGAAAGGGGGACTACCGCTTCAACGCCATCTCGTACGCTGCGCGAACCGTCCGTACGTAGTCTTTCGTCTCGCGAAATGGCGGCACGCCGTTATAGCGCTGCACCGCCCCGGGACCGGCGTTGTAGGCGGCCAGCGTGAGGTCGAGATCACCATGGAACGTATCGAGGAGCGTGCGGAGATAGTGAACGCCGCCGAAGACGTTCTCGCGCGCGTCGAAGGCGTTTCGCACGCCGGCGTACCGCGCCGTCGCAGGCATCAACTGCATCACACCGACCGCGCCGGCAGGTGAAACTGCGTCAGGATTGTATGCCGACTCACGCGCCGCGATCGCCGCAACGAGGCGGGGATCGACGCCATGGTGCTTCGAGGCGTCCGCGATGAGCGCCGACAGGTACGCCGGCATCGGCGCCGTCACACGCGCTCCGGAGTCGAACAGCGCGTTGCCGAACGGCGTGTAGTGCAAAGCCCTTGGAGCGGTGCGCAGCGTGAAGAGCGCCTGCCGGATATCGCCGAAGAAGCGATACGCGGTGACGCCGCGTCGATCGTTGCGAATCTCGACGCGGCCGGCTTGGCGGATGTGAGCGGAAGGCACATCCCTCGCGCTGAAATCACCGGCGGCCACAGAGGTGGCGACGAACGCTGCGGTGAGTACAAATAAAGTTCGCAAGGGCTCTCAGCAACCCGCGTTCTGGAAGCCGCTATTCCGATACGATTCGCGCATGCCGATCGTGCGACCTGCCGCTGCGCTACTCTTCCTCGCGTTCACCGCCTGTACTATGCAATCTCCTCCAACCGACAACTCGATCAAGCCGTCAAGCGAGACCATTTTCGAAGGCGGCACGGTGCTGGCCGGTCCCTCGCAGCGTCCGCAGGCAAACTGGTCCGTGGTCGCCGCGAGCGGGAGCATCGTCGCTGCCGGACCCGCCGACGCGATCCGTGCCGCCCATCCCAACGCGCGCATCGTCGACGTTCGCGGCACGACTGTGATGCCGGGACTCACCGACGCTCACGGCCATCTCTATGGACTCGGCCTTTCGCTCGATACCGTCAACGTCATCGGCACCGCGTCGTACGATGAGGTGATCGCCAAGGTTCGCGACCGCGCACAACGCGCCAGCGCCGGCGATTGGATTCTCGGGCGCGGCTGGGATCAGAATCACTGGCCGGGCAAGCAGTTCCCGACTGCCGCACCGCTCGATACGGCAATCTCCGATCATCCCGTCTGGATCCGCCGCGTCGACGGCCATGCCGGCATCGCCAACAGCGCTGCCATGCGCGCGGCTGGCGTCACGGCGGTGACGCCCGATCCGGAGGGTGGCCGCGTCCTGCGCGATGCTGCCGGCAATCCGACTGGCGTCTTCATCGACGGCGCGATGGCGCTCATCGATTCGAAAGTGCCGCCGCCGTCGCCGGAACTTCGCAAAGCGCGCGTGCTCGCTGCCGCGCAGGCGATCGCCGCGAACGGCCTCACCGAAATGCACGACGCCGGCGCGGAACAGGCCACGATCACGGCGATCCAGCAACTCATCGACGAGCACAAGTTCCCGATCCGTGTTTATCTGATGCTCACAGACGAGCCCGCGCTTCTCGAATCGTGGTTCGCCCGCAAACCGCTCATCGGGTACGGCGACCGGCTCACGGTCCGCTCCGTGAAGATGTATGCCGACGGCGCCCTCGGCAGCCGTGGCGCCGCGCTGCTCGCACCCTACAGCGACGACCCTTCGAACAGCGGACTTCTCATCAGCAAAACCGAGCACATGCTGGAAGTCGCGCGACGCGCCCGCGCCGCCGGTTACCAGGCCAACACGCACGCCATCGGCGACCGTGGCGTCCGCAATGTGATCGATACCTACGAGCAGGCGGGAGCAACGCCAGCCGATCGTTTCCGTATCGAGCATCTGCAGGTCGTCGCGCCGTCCGATTTTTCCCGCCTTGCGCCGCACGGCATCATCGCCTCGATGCAGCCAACGCACGCCACCTCCGACATGGGGTGGGCCGAAGATCGTCTCGGTAGCGAGCGGATCAAAGGCGCCTACGCCTGGCGCACCGTCCTCAATTCCGGCGCCCGCCTCGCCCTCGGCTCGGATTTCCCGGTCGAGTTTGTGAACCCGTTCTTCGGCATCTACAGCGCCGTCACCCGCCAGGATCAGAAAGGCAACCCTCCCGGAGGCTGGTATCCCGATCAAAAACTGACGCTTGCCGAAGCCGTCCGCGGCTTCACGTCCGACGCCGCGTACGCCGCGTTCGAAGAGTCATCCCGCGGCACGATCGAGCCCGGCAAACTCGCCGACCTGACGATCGTCGAAGGCGATCTCTACGCCGCGCCGCAAGCGTCTCTCTTCGCGACGAAAGTACGTTACACGGTGGTGGGGGGTGAGGTGGTGTACGGAGCGAAGTAGAGCCCCGTTCAGGCAGGACACGATCCGATGCACGGCCGCTCAAAGTGGTGGCCAGGATTAGGATCTCGAATCATTTCGCGCGAAGCGCTTTGGAGTGCGGTGGCGCCAGCCACCGCTTTGAAACTCGCGTTCAAAGCTGAGAACCACCACGGCCAAGCAGGCCTGAATCAACAGTAACGCTCTCTTGAGTCTTGCAGCCCAGCCTGCGTCTAGAACCTAGTGTTCAAAAGCGGTGGCTGGCGCCACCGCAGTCCAAAGCGCTTCGCGCGAAATCGAGCCGCCCTACTTTTCGTGATCCTCAAAATGCGTCAGCTTGCGGAACTCCTGGTAGCGCTCGTACACATCGTCGAGCGTGATCTCGCGCAGGCGGTCGAGTGAAAACTTTTCGACCGTGAACGACGCCAGAACGCTGCCGAAGACGATGGCGCGGCGCAGCTCGTGGTCCGACGCCTCAGAGCGCGAGGCCAGGTAGCCGAGGAAACCGCCCGCGAAGGTGTCGCCAGCGCCGGTCGGATCGAAGACGGCTTCGAGCGGATAGGCCGGGGCGGCAAAGACCGCATCCTTCGTAATCATCATGACGCCGTATTCGCCGCGTTTGATCACGAGCGTGCGCGGGCCAAGCGCGAGAATCTGACGCGCTCCTTTGATCAAGTTTGCCTCCTGCGTGTACTGCCGCACCTCGGCCTCATTGATCACGACGAGGTCGACTTCGCGCAGGATGCGCGTGAGCGATTCCTTTGCGATGTCGATCCAGAGATTCATTGTGTCGAGCGCGACGACGCGCGGACGTTTGCACTGACGCAGGACGTCGAGCTGCAGGTCGGGCTGGATGTTGGCGAGGAACAGGACGTCCGGGCTTTGATGCCGCTCGCTCAACTGCGGTTTGAAATCGGCGAAGACGTTGAGCTGCGTGTCGCGGGTCTTAGCGACGTTCAGATCGAAACCGTACTCGCCGCTCCAGAAGAACGTCTTCGCGCCGGCAACGCGTTGCAGGCCGTCGAGATTGACGCGGCGTCCGCGAAAGATCGCAAGATCATCGTCGCTGAAATCGTCGCCGACGACAGCCACGAGATCGACCTCCGAGAAGAACGATGCTGCGACCGAAAAATAGGTGGCTGATCCGCCCAGACAACGGTCCACCTTCCCGAACGGAGTCTGAATCGCATCAAACGCAACGCTGCCAACGACGAGGATGCCCATGAGATCTCCCAGCGCAAGTTGCGCGGCGCGGAGAGTAGCGGGATTGGACCAAGGGAGCAACAAGGCCGCGGCCTGACTTCACCGGAGCTGAGGTCGGAGCTACCTCACGTACTTGCCGATGATCGGCGCCAGATCCGCTTTCGCCTTCTCCGGCATCGCGGAGGGACTCGTCATGATCCCGTATTGCAACGCGGTTGCGCAGGGGCAGTTGCGTGTGCGGGTTGCGCTCGGGACGATCGCGTTGCGGAGGATCTTCTGGGCGGTCTCGGCGTTCTTCGCGAGGTAGGCGAGGACTGCGTCGACGGTGACGTCGTCGTGCGTTTCGTGCCAGCAGTCGTAGTCGGTGACGAGGGCCATGGTGGCGTAGCAGATCTCGGCTTCGCGGGCGAGCTTCGCCTCCTGCAGGTTGGTCATGCCGATCACGTCGACACCCCAGGTGCGGTAGAGGTTCGACTCGGCGCGGGTCGAGAACTGCGGGCCTTCCATGCAGAGATAGACGCCGCCTTCGTGCACGCGCGCGCCCACCTCGCGGGCGACCTTGCCCATCGCAGCGGAGACTGCGGTGCAGATCGGATCGGCGAAACCGACGTGCGCGACGATACCGTTGCCGAAGAAGGTGTCGGGGCGATGGCGCGTGCGGTCGATGAACTGGTGAGGGAAGACGATGTCGGTCGGCGCGTACTCGATCTTCATCGACCCAACGGCGCTGGCGGAGAGGATCGTGTGAACCCCGAGGAGCTTGAAGCCGAAGATGTTGGCGCGGAAGTTCAATTCGCTCGGCGTCAGGCGATGGCCGCGGCCGTGACGCGAGAGGAAAGCCACGCGCACGCCGTCGATCTCGCCGATGACGTATGCATCTGACGGATCGCCGAAGGGAGTCTCGATGCTTCGTTCGTCAAGGACGGTCAGTCCTTCCATTTGATAGAGGCCGGAGCCGCCGATGATGCCGATGGTTGCGTTCGTCATTTGCCCTCTTTACCTACGCTTTGCAGCATCCTCGGGATAGAAACGCCGCATCGACTCTTCGATCGCTTCGGCCACCCGGATGGCCAGCTCGACCGCGGCCAGGCCATCCTCGCCGCTCACGAGCGGCCGCTGGCGCGTGCGCGCACATGCGAGGAACGCTTCGAGCTCGGCGCGCAGCGGCTCCTGTTTCTTGACGACAATGTCGATCGGGACGATTGTCCTTCCGGAAAGGCCGTAGCCCTTCACTTCCTGTTCCTTCGTATCGACCGAGATGTAGGCCTCGCGGCTGAAGAAGCGAATCTTGCGCACGCGTTCCTGCGACACGCGGCTGGCGGTCAAATTGGCGATGGCGCCGTTCTCGAGCTCGAGGCGGACGTTGGTGATGTCTACTTTGTCGGTGAGCACAGCCACGCCGACTGCGCGTACATCGACGACACGCTGCCCGAGGAGTGAGAGCACCAGGTTGAGGTCGTGGATCATCAGGTCGAGCAGGACGTCAATGTCGAGCGAGCGTCCGACGAAGACGCCGAGGCGCTGGGCTTCGACGAAACGAACCTCGTGCAGCAACGGCGCAACTGCCATGATCGCGGGGTTGTACCGCTCGACGTGGCCGACTTGCAGGATGCGGCCGCGCGATGCGGCCAGATCGATGAGGCGCTGTGCGTCTTCGACAGACGGCGTGATCGGCTTTTCCACCATCACGTCGCAGCCCGCTTCGATCAACTGGCGCGATACGTCGTAGTGCGTGATGGTCGGCGTGGCGACGACAGCGCAATCGATCTCACGTGCCAGCTCGTCGACGGACGCAAACCGTTTCAGCTTCAGGTTCTCCGACACCTCGGCGGCGATGGCATCGTCCGTCTCGACGAATCCAGCGACCTCCGCCTCCGGCATCTCGGTGAGAATGCGCGCGTGGAGCCGTCCGAGGTAGCCGGTGCCGACGACACCAACCCTCATCGGATGATGCCTCGCTTCGACTCGCGCACGAACTCGACGAGATAGCGCGCTTCAGGAAAGAGGCCGAGCTCTTCTTCGATTTTCGCCAGCGCAGCTTCGACGTTCAGCTTCGAGCGAACGAGAATGCGATATGCGCGTTGCAGCGCATCCACGGTCTCTTTCGAAAAGCCTTTTCGCTCCAGACCGATGGTGTTGATGCCGTAGCTGCGGTTGTCGCGGCTGGCGACGGTCTTGGCGTACGGCAGGACGTCCTGCGTGATCATCGAGCCGCCGCCAATGAAGGCATGCTCGCCGACGCGGCAGAACTGGTGGACCGCGCTGAACGCGCCGATCGTGGCGAAGTCTGCGATCTCGACGTGGCCCGCCAGCGTGGCGCTGTTGGCAAATACCGTGCTCGAGCCGACGTGGCAGTCGTGCGCGACGTGCGAATAAGCCATGAAGAAGTTGTCGGAGCCGATCGTCGTCTTGCCGCCGCCGCCGGTCGTGCCGCGATTGATGGTGACGAACTCGCGGAAGACGTTGTCGTTGCCGATGGCGAGCTCGGTGTGCTCGCCTTTGTACTTGAGATCCTGCGGCGGACCTCCGATCGAGGCATGTCCATAAAACTGATTGCGCTCGCCGATCTCGGTCGGACCTTCGACCCTCGTGAAGGGACCGATGACGCTACCGCTGCCGATGGTGACGTTTGCACCGATGACGGCGTAGACGCCGACGACGACGTCTGGCGCGAGGGAAGCGTTGCTGCTGACGACTGCTGTCGAATCGATCTCCGGCATCGTCATCACTCCGGCCTGTCGATCAGAATGCTGAACAGTTCCGCTTCGGCGACGAGCTGGCCGTCGACGGTGGCCTTGCCATGGATCTTGACCGACGTCGAGCGCCGGTGCAGGACGACGCACTCGAGTCTGAGCTGATCGCCGGGAATGACGGGCTTGCGAAAGCGCGCTTTGTCGACGCCACCGAAGAGGAAGAGCTTCTTCTCGCGGTCCGGCATCTCGCGAAGGCCGAGAATGGCGGCGCACTGCGCCATAGCCTCGACGATCAGCACGCCCGGCATCACCGGCGCGCCGGGAAAGTGGCCCTGGAAGAACTGTTCATTCGCGGAGACGTTTTTCAGGCCGACAATCCGTTTTCCGTCTTCGATCTCGAGGACGCGGTCGACCAGCAGCATCGGGTAGCGATGCGGCAGGATCTTCATGATTTCAGTGATGGTGAGCATGGTTACCTCGGTGGAAGGATGAATGCGGAGAGACGAATGATGAACGGTGCACGCGGTCGTTCATCACTCATCGCTCGGCGTTGTTCCCGTTTGCGAATCCCGTTTGCGCCGAACAAGCCGCCGTAACATCGCCTCGCGCCTTGCAAACTCCCGGAAGGGCACCGCGGGAATGCCCATGACCTTCGTGCCGTCCGGAACGTCGTTGAGCACGGCGCTTTTTGCGGCGACCTGCACGCCGTTGCCGATTTTCAGATGTCCTGCAAATCCGGACTGGCCCGCGACGACGACACTGTCGCCAAGCTCGGTCGATCCGGCGATTCCGACCTGGGCCACGAGCAGGCAATGGCGGCCGACTTTCACGTTGTGCGCGATCATCACGAGGTCGTCGATTTTCGTTCCGTCTCCGATGATTGTTTCGCCGAGCGCGGCGCGGTCGATCGTGGAGCCGGCGCCGATCTCGACGTCGTCGCCGATGCGCACGATGCCGATCTGCGGGATCTTGTGATGGCGTCCGCCCTGCGTCGCAAAGCCGTAACCGTCAGCGCCGATGACGACGCCGCTGTGGATGATGCAGCGTTTGCCGACCACGGAGCGGTCGTAGATCGAGACCTGCGGGTAGACGATGGTTCCCTCGCCGATCGTCGAGCCTGACTCGATGGAGACGTTCTGGAAGATCACCACACCGTCGCCGAGAGTGACGCCGGCGCCGATCGTCGAGAACGGACCGACAGCAACGCCGTCGCCGATCGTTGCCGTCGCATCGATCGAGGCGAGTGGCGAGATTCCCTGCGGCATGGGACGGCGGTCGAAGTACCTCGCGACGACGCTGGCCATGGCAAAGTAGGGATTGGCGACGCGGATGAAGCGCTCGTCGTCGTCCTGCACGTCGCTGCTGACGAGGATGGCCGCGGCGCGCGTCGAGGTGAGCTGGGCTGCGTATTTCGGATTGGAGAGGAAGCTGAGTTGCGTTGCTCCGGCGTCCGCGAGCGGCGCGACGCCGTCGACACTCCGTCCGGGCGGACCAGCGTAACGGCCGCCGACAAACGCCACAATTTCTGAGATCGGAACGGCTGGCATCGGGGCGGGCATTGTATGCCGCACGAAACGAAAAAAGCCTCCCGGGTGGGAGGCTTTTCGCGTGAGGCGCGTGGGTGTGGAGGTTACGGCTTCTTCGGAGCGGCGGGCGCCGGTGCGGCGGTGTCGGTGAAGCGCTTGATGACCGTGTCGGTGATGTCGATGGCGTCGGAAGCGTAGACAAGACCGGACTCGAACTTGTTGAAGATCGCGGCCAGGCCCATCTCTTTGCCGACGGCGTCGATGACCGGCTTGATCTTGGCCTCGAGGTCCTGAAGGGTCTTGTCGCGAGCTTCGCCGACTTCGCGGTCCGCGTCCTGTGCGAAGCGCTGGGCGGCGATCTTCTTGTCGGAGAGCTGCTTGGCCATGTCGGTCAGCTTGTCTTCGCTGAGCGTGAGCTTCTTCGTGTTGATGTCGTTGTCGAGCTTTGCGATCTCATCGTTCATGGCCGTGGCCTTGGCGATGCGGTCGTCCTGCATCTTCTTGAGGCGTTCGTAGGCCGCCTTGCCTGGTGCCGAGCTCATGAGCACTTTGTTGACGTCGATCACGGCAATGCGAGCCGGCGCACTCTGCGCAAACATGGGCGCCGCGAGCGCTGCCACCGCGAGCGAAACGAGAAGCTTCTTCATGAAAAATCTCCTTAATTTGTTTGGGGCGTGGACGATCGCTAAATCGCCGCGCCTTTAGTACGTATTCCCGATGGTGAAGTTGAAGGTCTTGAACTTGTCGCCCGGTTTCGGGGCCGGATTGATGGCGTAGATGAAGCGGATGGGAAACTGGAAAACGGGCAGGAAAATGCGCAACTCCATGCCGGTCGAGTAACGCAACTTGCTCGGATCGACTTTGTCGAGGTACCCGTATGCCCAGCCGCCATCTCCGAAGAACACGAGGCGCAGCGGGTCGTTCACCTTGATGACGTACTCGCTGTTGAAAAACACCTGTTTGTAACCGCCGGCGATCTGTGTCACCCCGTTCACTGTCTCGTTCGGGCCAAGCGTGCCGTATTCGAAGCCGCGAACCGAATACTCGCCGCCGACGAAGAAGCGCTGGCCTTTCGGGACGCAGAGCTTGCTGTTCTGTTGGAAATTGTCGTACGTCAGAAAGCAGCCCTTCCCGTAGTCGATCGGCCTGAGATAGCCGAGGTCGAGGTTGACGCTGAACGACGAGCTCTTCGAGATCTTGAAGTACTTCGTAGTCGCGAACGTCGGCCGGATGGCGTGGATCGTGCCGCCGAGAGGACCACCTGCGAAGGACATTCCCATCGCCACGCGCGCGCCGCGCGTCGTATCAAACGGGTTGTCGCGCGAGTCATACGAATAGGACGGGCCGATCGACGACGAGGTGTAGGTCGCGTCGAGGATATCGGAAATCGGCACGTTGCCGTTGGCGTCAGGCAGCAAGTTCGTCTCTTCGTGAGTCTTCACATGCTCGAGTCCGTAGACGAGCGAGAGACTGTCGAAGCGATGCAGCCGGTATCCGTAGGCGATCGAGCCGCCTTTGCTTTGCTCCTGATAGCCAACCGAGAGCGGGTAGTTGGTGTCGCGGTTGAAGAGTGAAATGCCGAGGCTGTTCGGCGTATCCATGAACCAGGGATCGGAGTAGGAGAGCGAGTAGAAGTTCTGGCGGTTGCCGCGCTGAAAGCTGACGCCGAGGTTTTCCCCTTCGCCGAGGAAGTTGCGCGTCGAAAACTGCGTCTGAACGAAGAACCCGGTCCCCTCGGAGTACCCGCCTCCGAACTGGACGTCGTTCTTCCCTTCTTCTGTTCCCTTCACGGTCACATCGACCGTTTTCTTCTCCTGGTTGACCTTGAAGTCTGGATTGTCGTTGACCTTGAAGTAGCCGAGCTGCCCAAGCTTGTAAATCGACTGCTTGAAGGTCTCCATGTCCATGATCCCTCCCTCGTCGAGGAAGATCTCGCGGCGGAGAACCTTGTCTTTCGTGTTGTTGTTGCCCTGGAACTCCAACCGTCCGAGGCGGAACTGGTCGCCTTCGTAGACCGCGATGTGCACATCGACGACGTTGGCGTCCTTCTCGACGTACTCGGGGTTGATGTAGGAGTAGATGTAGCCGCGGGCGCGATAGATCTCATCGATCGCGTCGATGCGGTCCTGAATGACCTTGCGGCGGATGACATCGCCCTTCTTCAGGGGGAAGTTGCCGGTGAAGGCGTCGGCCTTGAGGAGCGTGGCGCCGGTGACGCTCACCTCGCCGAGGTGATGGACCGTCCCTTCTTTGATCGGGATCGTGATGCTGACTCGCTGTTTCTTCGGTTTTCCGGTCGTGATGACCTGCGGCTCGCCGAACGCGACGCTGGTGTATCCGAAGTCCTGGTAGTAGTTCTTGATGTGCTCGAGATCTTCGTCGAGCTTGGAAGGGATGTAGAGGTTCTTCTTCCGGATCCAGGTGATGATGTTGTTTTCCTTCACCTCTTTCATCTGCCGGCGCAGGACGCGGGTGGAGAAGTGATTATTGCCGGTGAAGAAGACGCGGGCCACCGTAGCCTTGATGCCTTCGCTGACATTGAAGACGATCTTCTTCTCGCCGTCGTTCATGTCTTCCATGGTCGTGTCGACCGTGACGCCCTCGAAACCGCCCTCGGTGTAGGCCTTCTTGATCGACTCGGCGGCACGGCGGACCAGCGTCTGCTCGACGGTGTTGCCGACGTGAAGGTCGATCTTGTCCTTGTCGAGCTGTTCGTTGATCTTGGCGGTGTTCAGCTCTTTGTTGCCGCGGTACTCGACGGCGCCGATGCGCGGCCTCTCTTTGACGACCGCGCGAACGATGATGCCGCCGTTCGGCGCCGTGTCCGTTTCGAGACGGATGTCGTCGAAGAGGCCGGTCTGCCAGAGGTTGAGGAAGTTACGCTGGATCGCGACGGGATCGTAGGGGTCACCCTGATTCACGCCGAGGTAGACGCGAATCGTGTCCGTGGCCACCGTGGTGTTGCCGGACGCTTCGAAGCGCTCGATCCGCTTGCCGGTCGGTGCTCCCGGCTGGGGCGTGACCGGAGCCGGAGCGGGCGAAAGGACCGGCTCGGAAGAGATGTGTCCGGAGTCGGGACGATCGATGATCGTGCCGGGCTTCGGTTTGGCGGGAGTTTGCGGTTCGGGCGGAACGGCTTGCGCGAGAGCGCTCCCCGTAAAGATGCCCGCCGCAAGGCAGATGGCGACGATTCGATTCATAGTTATTATTTGAGGGTCGGGACCGGCTCCGACTGGCCGGACGCGTACCCGCACTTTCAACCTGTCGACCTATAGACGTGCGAACCAGGACGCAGGTTACGCGCGAGCCCACAACCGACCAATGAGGCGGCGCATTCTAGCAAACAGACGGGCCGGTGAACCGCTTTTCAGGCGTAGGTGGCCCGCCCTCCGCCGAATGACCAGTTTTCCTTCGTCACCTCGATCAGCGAGACCAGCACGTCGTCAGGCCGGACGCCCAGCGTTTCGAGACGTTTAGCGATGCCGGCGTAGAGGTTCTTTTTGACCTCCACGGTCCGCCCGGTATTGAGCGTGATCTCGATGACGACGATCTCGTCGGACCGGTTCACGCCCCCGTACGTGGGATGGGCAACGATTTCGTGAACATCGAGCCGATTGAGGATGTGAAAGCGGTCGTCCGGCGGAACATTCGCCTCCGCGACCAGCGCTTCATGGACCGCGCCGCTGATGGCGTGCAGCGCAGCTTCGGCGATGTTCCTGCGTACGTGGATTTTGACGAGTGGCATGATGGGGACAGTCTAACTGCTGTAACGCCTCGTTTGCCTGCTTCGTGGACTCTCGCAGGCCACAGTGCGCTGAATTGTGTCCAACCTGTAAGTCACTCCCAGACCGAAACTTACGCGAGAGTAATTCAATGGGAGCTACAATCCTCACAGGTCCGGAACAAAGGAAGATGGTCATCGGTGTCTCCTTGGCGCCATCAACCGATGAATCAAATGACGAACACCTTCTTCGAAAAGCCAATCCAGAACTCGCCCTACGAGTACCCGAAGAAGCATTGGGAGCTTGACGAGACTGGGCAGCCGACCAACGCGCTGATCGAGAGGCGGCGCCCTGCGCAGTTCATCACGCCGATTCCGAAGGCGAAAAAGCGCAAGAAGGAACAGCGGGACATTGTCTTCAATGAAGGCAAGGGCCTTTCGACCGAGAAGCAGCAGTACGACCCGACGTCACCGTTCATCAACGAGCTGCGCGTGCAGATCGAGCGCTGGCGCGCACTGCCGAATCCCAACCAATGGAACGTCACGCCGGAGACGGCTCGGCTTCTTCAGCACTGGCGGCATCATCCGTTCAACGATGTCCGGCCGTTCTTCTGTCAGATCGAAGCGGTGGAAACGGCGATCTGGCTGGCCGAAGTTGCGCCGAAAGTCAAAGAAGGCCGAAGGTTCCTCCAGCACATCGAGGATGCGAACAGCGGCGCGAATCCCGGTCTCTCGCGTATGGCACTCAAACTCGCCACCGGCGCCGGCAAGACCACGGTGATGGCCATGCTCATCGCCTGGCAGACGGTCAACGCGGTGCGGCGTCCGAACAGCAGGCACTTCACGCGGGGCTTTCTGGTCGTGGCGCCGGGGTTGACGATCAAGGATCGTCTGCAGGTGCTGTTGCCCAACGACGCGAACAGCTACTACCGAAGCCGCGAGCTCGTTCCGACAGACATGCTCGCGGATCTCGAACGCGCGAAGATCGTCATCACCAACTATCACGCGTTCAAGCTTCGCGAGACGATCGAGATCTCGAAGACAGGGCGACGGCTCGTCGAGGGTCGGACTGGCCCTGCGATGAAGACGCTGGAAACCGAAGGCCAGATGCTCCAGCGCGTCATGCCGGAGCTGATGGCCATGAAGAGCGTCATGGCCATCAACGACGAAGCGCATCACTGCTATCGCGCGAAGCCGGCCAGCGAAGAAGAAGAGGAGCTGAAGGGCGACGAGAGGCAGGAGGCTGAGCGCAACAAGGAAGCAGCACGGCTCTGGATCTCCGGACTCGAAGCAGTGCAGCGCAGGATCGGCTCACTCCCGGTCATCGACCTCTCAGCCACTCCGTTCTTTCTCAGCGGTTCCGGTTACGCCGAGGGAACGCTCTTCCCCTGGACGATGAGCGACTTCTCGTTGATGGATGCCATCGAATGCGGCATCGTGAAACTGCCGCGCGTACCGGTGTCCGACAACATCCCCGGTGAAGAGTCTCCGGTCTTCCGCAATCTCTGGGAAAACATCCGCGCCGATATGCCGAAGAAGGGGCGAGGCAAGGCGGCGCGTCTCGATCCACTCGCGCTGCCGGTAAAGCTCCAGACCGCCCTCGAAGCGCTCTACGGCCATTACGAAAAGACCTTCAACCTCTGGAAGGATGCCGGCGTCGTCGTGCCTCCCTGTTTCATCGTCGTCTGCAATAACACATCGACCTCGAAGCTGGTCTACGACTTCATCTCCGGGTTCGACTATCCCGCCGATGAGAACGGCGTGACGCAGCCGCCGTGGCAGGGTAAGTTCCGGCTCTTCACCAACTACAGCGAGCACGGCGATCGTCTCTCACGCCCACGAACGCTGCTCATCGACAGCGAGCAGCTCGAATCGGGCGAAGCGCTCGAGGACAACTTCCGAGCGATGGCGGAGGCCGAGATCGAAACCTTCCGCTACGAGATGCGCCAGCGTACCGGCGATCAGCGCGCAGCAGAAAACCTCACCGACCAGGAGCTTCTCCGCGAGGTGATGAACACCGTAGGCAAGCCCGGACGCCTCGGCGAGTCGATCCGCTGCGTCGTCTCCGTTGCCATGCTCACCGAGGGTTGGGATGCGAACACGGTCACGCACATCCTCGGTGTCCGCGCCTTCGGTACCCAGCTCCTCTGCGAGCAGGTCATCGGCCGCGCGTTGCGGCGTCAGTCGTATGAGCTCAATGCCGACAACCTCTTCAACGTCGAATACGCCGACATCCTCGGTATCCCCTTCGACTTCAACGCCAAGCCAGTCGTCGCGCCGCCGCAACAGCCGCGAGAAACGATTCACGTCAAAGCGATCAGTCCGGAGCGCGACGCCTGCGAGATCCGCTTCCCCCGCGTCGAGGGTTATCGCGTCGAGCTGCCGGAAGAGCGGCTCACGGCGAAGTTCGACGACGACTCCACCTTCGTGTTGACTCCCGACCTGCTCGGGGCTACGCACACGCGCAACGAAGGAATCATCGGCGAAGGCATCGATCTCACTCTCGAGCACACTGCCGACACCCGCCAGTCGACGATCCTCTTCAAGTTGACGCAGAAACTTCTCTACGACAAATGGCGCGATCCCGATGGCGAGCCGAAGCTGCACCTCTTCGGACAGCTCAAGGCCATCACCCGCCAGTGGCTCGATCATCACCTCGTTTGCAAAGGCGACACGTATCCTGCCCAGATCCTCTATCCGTCGTTTGCCGACATCGCCTGCGAGCGCATCACCCGCGCCATCGTCTCCAGTCTCGAAGGACAGCGTCCGATCAAAGCCGTCCTCGATCCCTACAACCCATCCGGCTCCACGCGCTACGTCAGCTTCAACACCTCGAAGCTCGACCGCTGGCAGACGCGTCCCGACAAGTGCCACGTCAACTGGTGCATCCTCGACAGCGATTGGGAGGCTGAGCTTTGCCGTGTGGTCGAGTCCCACCCGCGCGTGCGCGCCTACGTGAAGAACCACAGCCTCGGCTTCGAAGTCCCGTATCGCTACGCCTCCGAGTCGCGCAAGTACCGTCCCGACTTCATCGTCCTGGTCGACGACGGCCACGGCGACGACGATCTGCTGCATCTCGTCGTCGAGATCAAAGGCTACCGCGGCGAAGACGCCAAAGAAAAAAAGTCGACGATGGACACCTACTGGGTCCCCGGCGTCAACAACCTCGGCGGCTACGGACGGTGGGCCTTCGCGGAGTTCGTCGATGTGTGGGACATGCAACTGGATTTTGCAAACCGAGTGGAGACAGAGTTCGAGAAAATGCTCGATCGCGTCGTCAAGGTGGCCCCCTGATGCAGCAAGTCATCACAAGGCATCGTGAGCCCGCCGAAGGCGGAACGCCGGCGTCCCGCCGGCTGGCCCGGCGGCGTCTCGCCGCCGCGCGTGCGGACGAATCGAACGCATCAGAGCGACGGCCCGCGCCGCTGTCATTCCGAGAGGGCGGGGCGGTGGGTGGGCGAGGAATCCCCCGCCTACGTCAGCAGGATCGAGACCTCGCGACGAGAAGATTGTCTCCACGCTCCGGAGACAATTGTCAGAAAGGGCTCAGAAAGGTCAAAGGGCTCACGAAGCATCGCGGCAAAGGGGCCACAAAGGGGCCACAAAGGGGCCACAAAGGGGCCAAAGGGGCCATGTTCCCAAAGGGAATGCCACAGAAATGACTCATATGGCCCAGGACCCAACCGCGAAATGCCTAGCCGAAGACAACCGGACATCGGATGCCGGATTCGGACATCGTGTCCGGATAGGAGGCACATGAAGTAGAAATGAGCCACATATGAGCCATATGAGCCATCCCATGAACCGATATGGGACAGATTTGAGACATATGGGACATTCGGACAGCTAGCGATGAACCCGTCACAAACCCGCCAAACCCACCGCCGAGAGGTGAAGAGTGAGAGGTGAAGCTGACAGCAGAGGTACTCATGAACGGGTCAAACGGCTCAGCCAACGGGTCTCTCGGAAAGGGCTCACGAACGGCTCGCAAAGGGGTCAAACGGCTCACGAAGCATCGCCGCAAAGGGGACACAAAGGGGACATGAGGCGGGCGAAGGCAGGCAAACGATCGCCGGAAATGACCTACGAATGACCCATATGACTCACGACCCGGAGAGTGGCGACCGCACGAGAAGGTAAACCGAACCGATGGCTACTAGAAAACCAAAGACCCTCAAACAGGTCGAAGCGCTCAAGCATGATGACGCTTCGCGGAAGAACATCCCGACGGCGGAGTATCAGTCGCTCATCGAGAAGGAAGATCAGAGTCCGGTTCAGGTGGCGTACGAGCGGCGCAACCGCGACCTCGATCCCCAGCTCGTCTGGCGGGGGAAGGATGAGCAGGACTGGTCGGATCTCGTCGTTCCGGCGCCGCCGCTCTACATTCAGGAGAAGGTCCATCCGAAGGTGCTGATCGACGATCTCCTGCGCCACAGCAGCGAGAGCGAGTCGAAACAGGCAGGCGCGAACTTCGACCTCTTCGCCGACTTCAACGGCCTTCCCAGCCCCGAGGCGAAGACGGAGTTCTACCAGCACGATCAGAACTGGTCGAACCGGATGATCCTCGGCGACTCCCTGCAGGTGATGGCCAGCCTCGCCGAGCGCGAGGGGCTGCGTGGCAAGGTGCAGTGCATCTACTTCGACCCACCGTATGGGATCAAGTTCAACTCGAATTTTCAGTGGTCGACCACGAATCGGGACGTGAAGGATGGGAACACAGATCACATCACGCGCGAACCGGAGCAGGTGAAAGCATTTCGTGACACGTGGAGAGATGGAATCCATTCATACCTGACCTACCTACGGGACCGGTTGGTTGCTGCGCGAGATTTGTTGTCGGATCAAGGCTCAATCTTTGTACAGATCGGTGACGAGAACGTTCATAGAGTTCGTTCGCTGATGGACGAAGTTTTCGGTGACTCCAACTTTGTGTCGCTGATCAGCTTCAGCAAGACGACGGGCCTTGAAAGTGCCGACAGCGTCGCGGGTGCTTTTGATTACCTTATCTGGTTTGCGCGCGATTACTCGCTGATAAAATATCGACCGCTCGTTCAATCGCGAAGCACTGCTTCCGCTGATCGCTTCCGATCATTGCAAATGATCGACGGTACGACGAAGCCAGCGACGGACCCGATGATCGAAGAACTTACAAAACGAGATCAGTGGTTCCGCTTATTTTCCGATGCAGACCTGACAAAACCTGGCCCTGGTGCGAAGTATGACTTCGAGTTTCGAGGCAAGACGTTTGTTTCCGGTGAACGATGGTGGGGGACTCAGAAACCTAGCCTAGAACGAGTAGCGAAAGCGCATCGACTTTTCGTTACCGGCAATAGCAAACTGAGATTTGTTCGTGTAGAAAACGATGCCTCTGGCCAGGGTCTAACCAACAATTGGTCGGATATTGGTGGCGCGGTCCAAAGTAGAACCGACCCAAAGATCTACGTGGTGCAGACGGGAACAGCCGTTATTCAGCGCTGCTTACTCTTGACGACGGATCCAGGCGATCTGGTTCTCGACCCAACCTGCGGCTCCGGTACAACTGCAACCGTCGCCGAGCAATGGGGCCGCCGTTGGATCACGATCGACACTTCGCGCGTCGCCCTCGCGCTCGCGCGGGCCCGGATCATGGGCGCGCGCTACCCGTACTACCACCTCGCTGACTCCCGCGACGGGCAGGTGAAGGAAGCGGAGGTCACGCGCACTGTTCCGTCGTCCCAGACGGTGCGCGGCAACATCCGCCAGGGCTTCGTCTACGAGCGCGTCCCGCACATCACCCTCAAGTCGATCGCCAACAACGCCGAGATCGACGTCATCTGGGAGAAGTGGCAGAAGACGCTCGAACCGCTGCGCGAACACCTCAACACCACGTTGAAGCAGCAATGGCAGGAGTGGGAGATCCCGCGCGACGCCGAGTCGAAGTGGTCCGATGCCGCGAAGAAGCTGCACACCGCCTGGTGGGATGCGCGCATCGCCCGCCAGAAGGAGATTGACGCCTCCATCGCCGCGAAGGCGGAGTTCGAATACCTCTACGACAAGCCGTACCAGGACAACAAGAAGGTCCGCGTTGCCGGCCCCTTCACCGTCGAGAGCCTCTCCCCCCACCGCGTCCTCGGCGTCGATGAGAACGACGAGCTGATCGACAGCATCGCCGACCGCAAGACCGGCTACGACGCCAAACGCGACTTCCCCGCCATGATCCTCGAAACCCTCCGCGTCGCCGGCGTCCAGCAGGCGCACAAAGAGGACAAGATCACCTTCGCCTCGCTCACCCCATGGCCGGGCGAGTACGTCTGCGCCGTCGGTCTTTACCTTGAAGGAGGCGAGGGCGCCGGCAGCGAAAAGCGCGCCGCCATCTTCATCGGCCCCGAGTTCGGCACCGTCTCGAGACCCGACCTCGTCACCGCCGCCCGCGAAGCAGCCGACGCCGACTTCGACGTCCTCATCGCCTGCGCTTTCAACTACGAAGCGCACGCCACGGAACTGACCAAGATTGGCCGCGTCCCCGTCCTCAAAGCCCGCATGAACGCCGACCTCCACATGTCCGAGGACCTGAAGAACACGGGCAAGGGCAACCTCTTCGTCATCTTCGGAGAGCCCGACATCGATCTTCTCGAAGCGGAGAGCAACCAGATCCAGGTCAGGATCAACGGAGTGGACGTCTTCCACCCCAACACCGGCGAGATCCGCAGCGACGGCCCCGACGGCATCGCCTGCTGGTTCATCGACACCGACTACAACGAAGAAAGCTTCTTCGTCCGCCAAGCCTACTTCCTCGGCGCCAACGACCCCTACGGCGCGCTGAAGACAACGCTGAAGGCGGAGATCAACGAAGAAGCCTGGTCCACGCTCCACAGCGCGACCTCACGTCCATTCGCGAAACCCGCCAACGGGCGGATCGCCGTAAAAGTGATCAACCACCTCGGGGATGAGGTGATGAAGGTGTTCCGGGTTGGAGGGGCGTGATGGCCGAAGTGGCGCAGGACAGTTCCTCGGCGACATCAGACGTCAACCTGATCAAGTCACGCGATGACCAAGCGCCTGTCGTGCTCGTAGCAGGGACTCGGCCATCAACATTTGCTGTCTCACCGGATTCGGGATGCTCTTGGTCCAAGCCTGGACAAGAACTCAGTCCGCAAAAACTCCGGCCTCGAATAGAACCGTGGCTGACAGCCCTGTCACAGTCGGAACATCTATCATTGCTTCTCGGATCTGGCTTATCGCAAGCGGTGCATCAGTTGGCCACGGACTCGCCCATATCTTGGATGAGCCCCGTGAGCGTGGGCGAGTACAACGAGATCCTGAAAAAGGCTGCCGCCCAATCCGCGGACGCTGCCGGCCGCCCCCCAGGCAATCTTGAGGATCAGATTCGTGTCATTAACGAACTGGTGGCCGGTCTGCGCATTCTTGCGCTCGGCGACGAGTCCGTCACGGCCAAGCTTGAACATCTTGAGAAGTCGCTAACCACACTGCTCGGCAACTTTGCTCAGTCGATCCTATCGGGTGAAGCGGGTCTGAAGAGCGCCAAACAGGACAAGCGTGAGTTGGCGTTTAATTACCTCGTGAGCTTCCTGATGAGCTTTGCGAGCCGAACGGGAACACGAGATCGTTTGCACATCTTCACCACAAACTATGATCGAATAATCGAAGCCGGCGCGGAAGTCGCGGGTCTACATCTCTTAGACCGATTCTTAGGCTCCATCGCGCCAATCTTTCGCTCGTCCCGACTGGATATCGACATGCATTACAACCCGCCTGGAATCCGTGGCGAACCTCGTTATCTCGAAGGTGTGTCCCGATTCACGAAGCTTCACGGGTCGGTAGATTGGCTAAGTGATGGGAGAGATATCAGGCGAATCGGCGTACCGTTCGGCGCGACTACGATCGAACCATTTCTTCAAGCTTCTGGGTTTAGCGGAGTGCCCGACGCAAAGCAGCTCATGATCTATCCGAATGCAACGAAAGACCGTGAGACGTCCGCCTATCCTTATGTGGATTTGTTCCGCGATCTCGCCGCCGCCGTTTGCCGACCGAATCACACGCTCGTCACCTTCGGGTACAGTTTTGGAGACGAGCACATTAATCGAGTGATTGAAGACATGCTCACGATACCTTCGACACACTTGGTCGTGATTTCATACGACGATCCACTGAACCGAATCATTCAAACTTACAAGAGCTTGGGCCGGCACGCACAAATCAGTCTCTTCGTGGGGAGTCATGTAGGCGACCTGAAGACGTTGGTCGACTATTACCTTCCGAAACCTGCGATCGATCGAACGACATTTAGAATGGCGGAGCTGCTCAAAGCGCGCTGGTCGGCGGGAAATGCAACGCCGCCGGAAGTCGATCCCAAGGTATCTGAAGACTCATGAGCGAGACACCGTTTTCTCGCGCAGACGCGCTACGCATTGGCACCGTCGACTTTGTGTCGCCGGATGAGTTGAAAGTGCTCCTCGACATTGAGGCGCCGGACGCCGTGGCGCTTAACGCGGGCGGCGCGAGGCCCTTCCCACGAGTCAACAGCTACCTGCTGATTCCAGTCGACGACGGTTATCTCGTAGGTCAGATTGAATGGCTGACAATCGAGCGTTCAGCGTTTCCTAAGCGTCGCGGCGTTCAGGACTTCGGGTTGATCGATCTGCCATATCCGCTTCGCAAACTTCGCCTGAATCCTCTAGGTACACTTCGAAAGGACCTTGGTGACATCGACCGCTATATTTTCCGTCGGGGTGCTGATGCGCTACCTTCGGTTGGCGCGTCCGTTCTTCTGCCGACTGAGACCCAGCTCCGATCAATTGTAGAGTCCGGACCCCGCCGGCGGGTTCGGATCGGCGCCAGCCCCCTGGCTGGGAACGCGGAGGTCGCAATCGACCCAGACAGGTTGTTCGGCAGACATTTGGCAGTTCTTGGGAACACCGGTAGTGGAAAGTCGTGCTCAGTCGCTGGGATCATCAGGTGGTCTCTTGAGCAGGCCAGGAGCCAGCACGTGTCGGGCGGTCGACCGAACGCGCGGTTCATCGTGCTAGATCCTAACGGTGAGTACTCCAGGGCATTCGCAGCGACGGACCAAGAAATTACGAGCAGAGTGTTCAAAGTCGGCGGAGAAGCTCCAGATTTGGCGCTCAAGGTTCCGCTATGGTTTTGGAACAGTTCTGAGTGGAGCTCATTCACGCAGGCGAGCGCAAAAACACAGAGGCCATTGTTGAGACGCGCTCTACGGGAGGTTAAGGCAGGACGTTCGGGAGCCGACCTATCCGCAGAAGAGAGTAAGCTTCAGCTTCGCAGATACCTGTCGTCCGTACTGATCTCTCTCCGGCGTGAGATCGCTACCGGAGCTATCCGAACCGAGGAGAGCAAGGTTGGGTATAGGTTAAAAGCGATTCTGGAAGACTTGCGCGTGAAGGCCGCGGCGCACCCGGAGAGTAGCTTGAACGACTGCATTGAAGCAGTCAGGTCTGCCCACGACCACGCTTACCACACGTTCTCCAAGGGTGCTGAAGTAGTGGAGTACTATCGCGCGTTCTCAGAAAAGCAGCTAGAAGATGTTGTCGGCAGTCTCTCAATTGCTGTATCCGAGTTGGGTGGGCTGATCTACCAAGAGGGCCCGGATGAGGATGTCCCCGTGCCATTCAAGGGCGCGGATCTGGCTGACCACCTTCAGATGCTCGGTGAACAGGAGGGGGTCAGTCAGTTCACGGACTTCCTTGTCTCTCGAATCCGAACGTTCCTTTCGGACTCGAGGATCCGAGCGGTAGTCGCCGACGACGCGCTTACTATCGAAGGATGGCTCTCCCAGTATGTTGGCGAGGACCAGGCGGCGGGCGGAGAGATCGCAATCCTCGATCTTTCGCTTGTGCCGTCCGAGGTAGTCCACGTAGTAACTGCAGTTGCCGCACGCATGATTTTTGAGGCACTTCAACGTTATCGAAGACTCCATGGCGTGACTCTCCCGACGGTACTCGTGATGGAAGAGGCACATGCATTTATCAAACGCTATCGTGACGACGCAGAGGAGTATGACGCCGCAAGAGTCTGTGCACAGACGTTCGAACGTATTGCGCGTGAGGGCCGAAAGTTTGGCTTGGGGCTGGTGCTGTCTTCCCAGAGACCATCCGAACTCTCTGCTACAGTATTATCGCAATGCAACTCGTTCCTTCTTCATCGAATTAGTAACGACCGCGACCAAGAACTCGTCCAGCGGCTAGTACCTGATAATCTTCGGGGCCTGCTTCGCGAGCTTCCATCCCTTCCCGCGCAACACGCGATTCTTCTCGGCTGGGCTACGGAAGTGCCGGTGCTCGTAAGGATGGACGAGTTGCCAAAACACTTGCAGCCACGATCGGATGACCCAGATTTCTGGAATGTTTGGACAGCGCGGGACGACGCGGGCATTGAACTCTATCGCCCTGTCGAATGGAAGGCGGTGGCAGAAGATTGGGTGACTAGACAGAGCGGTACCGCGCCTGCGGACACCGTTGAGAATTCGGCGGAGGAGTTGGATGTCCCTGGCCAGTTCTCAGGAGAGTGGACGGAGGACGCCAGATTCGAACCAGACGATGACGACGACGATGTCGACTTCTAACTACCATCACCCCTTTCTTCTTGCTGACACATTCACCGCCAGCCTCGCGCGGCTCACCGGCGAGGAGCAGAAGGCCGTGAAGACGACGGCCTTCGACCTCCAACTCAATCCCTCGAACCCGGCGATGCAGTTTCACAAGCTCGGCAAATCGAAAGATCCAAACTTCTGGTCGATTCGCGTAAGCAGCGACATCCGGCTAATCGTCCATCGGACGGCGTCGAGTCTGATGCTCTGCTATGTCGATCATCACGATGCGGCGTATTCCTGGGCGGAGCGGCGGAAGATCGAGCGGCATCCGACCACCGGGGCCGCGCAGCTCGTCGAGGTGCGGGAGAGCGTTCGAGAGATCGTCGTTCCTCGCTATGTCGAAGCGGCGCCGGAAGTCGTCCCGCCCAAACTGCTGTTCAGCGATCTTCCCGATTGGGTGTTGTCGAGTTACGGCGTGCCGGCGGAGTGGTTGGCCGAGGTGCGGCTGGCAACCGAGGCGACGCTGTTCGATGTGGCGGAGCATCTGCCGACCGAAGCGGCCGAGGCGTTGCTCGATCTGGCCACGGGAGTCAAACCGCCACTGCCGCCGCCGTTCCCGCTGAAGGTCGACGCGTTTCAGCATCCCGATGCGCAGCGCAGATTCCGCGTGATCGCCAATGTCGAGGAGCTCGAGCGTGCGCTCGATGCTCCATGGGAGAAGTGGACTGTCTTCCTCCATCCATCGCAGCGGCAACTCGTCGAGAACGACTACGGCGGCCCGGCTCGCATCTCCGGATCGGCGGGCACGGGCAAGACGATCGTTGCGTTGCATCGCGCCGTCCATCTGGCACGGTCCGATCGCGACGCGCGCGTCCTCCTGACTACCTTCTCAGAGACGCTCGCCAATGCTCTCCGTTCTCGGCTCCGGCTGCTGATCGGAAACGAGCCTCACATCGCCGAGCGCCTCGAAGTGCAATCCCTCGGCGCGATCGGCGCGCGACTTTACGCCGCGCACTTCGGAGCGGTGAAGATCGCGACCGCGAAGATCGTTCAGGATCTGCTCGCCGAGGCGAGCGCGGCATCGGAAGCGCACAAGTTCAGCCGGCACTTCCTCTGGACGGAGTGGTCGAGCGTCGTCGATGCCTGGCAGTTGCGCACCTGGGACGAATACCGCGACGTGAAGCGCCTCGGGCGCAAGACGCGATTGCCGGAGAAACAGCGGCGGCTGTTGTGGGCTATCTTTGAACAGGTCGATGCGAAGCTGACCAATGAAAAGCTCGTGACCGAGGCGGCGCTTTTCACCCGGCTGGCCTTGAAGGTCGCCCAGCTGACGCGCCCGACATTCGATCACGTGATCATCGACGAGGCGCAGGATGTCAGCGTTCCCGAGCTTCGCTTCCTCGCCGCAATGGGCGGCAGTCGCCCGAACAGTCTCTTCTTCACCGGTGACCTCGGCCAGCGCATCTTCCAGCAGCCGTTCTCATGGAAGGAGCTGGGCGTCGACATCCGCGGCCGCTCGACGCGGCTGCGCATCAACTACCGCACGTCACACCAGATCCGCAACCAGGCCGACCGCCTCCTCGGCAACGAGCTGTCCGACGTCGATGGCATCACCGAGGAGCGCAAAGGAACGATCTCGGTCTTCAACGGCGTGCCCCCGACGATCACGATTGCTTCTGATAAGAACGCAGAGCGCGACCAAGTCGCGAGCTGGATCAAGCAGCGAGTAGACGAGGGCCTCCGCCCCCACGAGCTGGCGATCTTCGTCCGTTCCAACGCCGAGGTCCCGCGAGCGGAAGCCGCCGCAAAACAGGCCGGCGTGGCGCATCTCCTCCTCGATGAGCGAATGGAGACTCGTCACGACCGCCTCTCGATCATGACGATGCACCTGGCCAAAGGCCTGGAGTTCCGAGCCGTCGTGGTGATGGCCTGCGACGACGAGGTCATCCCCTCGCAGGAACGCATCGAGTCCGTTACCGACGAGTCCGACCTCGACGACGTCTACCAGACCGAACGCCACCTGCTTTACGTGGCATGCACACGAGCGAGGGATCAGTTGCTGGTAACGGGAGTGACGCCGGGATCGGAGTTTCTCGCGGACCTTCGCGGCCCAACGCGTTAAGAGTGAAGCGCTCCGTACGATGCGTAGCGAATGGGTTGATCAAGACTAGGAGACGCGAGATTCTATACGGTAAGTTGAGTTTTCAAACGCGATCCCAACTTACCGAGCGTCAGTGCGCGCTCTCCTGAGAACCGCAAGAAGCGGCGAAAGGAAGAGCGCCCTGACCACCCTCTGAGCGAGAGGGCGCGATTTGATCCACAGAGCCAGCGGCGGCGAAATCGCGTAATAAGATCGGACGAAGCACCGCCCAAGGGGATGACGGAGAAGGACGCCGTCTCGAAAATCACGAAGGGCCATCACCTCCGGAGCGAGGGCTGATCCATACGTCGCTGTCGCGATGAAGCAGCCCTTGGCGTTCTCCTGGGAGGGAATGAGTCGTATCTCGCCTCCGACCTTTGCGTCCGGCGTTCCATACCAGAACGCGAGTTGCGCGCGCGTCATACTCTCGTCCATCCGCGCGCTGGGGATGGCGTCGATGAACCGCTGGAAGGACCGCGGCGTTTCCGTCTCAGCTGATTGACGGCGAATGCATCTAATGACCTCGGTGAAAACCCATATGTCGTTGTCGTACTGTCTAAAGTAGTTCTGGCCGACGAGCAGGCGTCGAACAGATTCAAGCGACTCCGCCGCCCCGGCCAAATCGCCCGCAGTCGCGCGCGCCCCGGCGCTGTCGATGAGGCCTGTCAACCTCTCCGCGTCGCTGCCAACTCCTTTGGCCAGTATCTCGCTGTCGCTCCTCCAGGGCTTCTCGCTCATGCCGTCTCCTTCTCTGCCCATAGCTCGCTCTAGGGGGTTGTTGTTGGTTTGTGTCCGACGACATCATGGCTGTTCGCGATGTCCTGTAAGCTTCGGCGGGCGCTCGGGTGTCGGCGATACCGCTCAAGTTCGGTGTCGTTCGTATCCCCGCAGTAGAGCCGGACCGTTTGCAGACGTAATTCACGGCTGCCGTCAGCCTCCGGCTTTCAGAGGCAGCACGCAAACCCCGTTGCTCCTCGAGGGCTTGCCACGCTGTCGCGGATCTCGTCCTGTGCTCGGAAGCGGATCGTGACCCAGCGTAGCGAAAAGATGGGATGGAGAACCTGGGGTCACACCTTTGCCCCTTCGCTCACTCAGGATCATTCTCGCGCAAGTTGCAGTGTCGGATTGACTCACGGCCTCGGACACGATTCACAATACCGTCCTTCCGAAGAGGCGACTCCGCAGAGAAGCGACGCGTTTGCAATCACTTAGGTACGAACGCAAGCCTGAGTGCGCGGCGATCTCTTTCTGGCACACCTGGGGCAAGTCAATGAAACTGCGCGAGTTATGGCCGTGTTCGAGGAGGTTCGCGAAGAGCGAAGGTGTGACCCCATCTCGCGGCCATCTCGACCGTGTGTAGCGAGTTTATCCATGTATACCCGAAAACGGGTATAACCGTGAATAACTGCTTATAATCTCGTCATGGATCCGATCAAGAATCCGTTCTCCCCAGGCGCGGGCGCGCCTCCTCCGGAGCTCGTTGGCAGGGATCGCGTTCTCGAGCAGGCGGGAGTTCTGCTGGGGCGCATCAAGGAGAAGCGGCCGGAGAAAAGCATGCTGCTCACCGGCTTGCGCGGGGTCGGAAAGACGGTCCTGCTCAACGAAATCGACCGGATGGCGGTTGCTGCCGGCTATCGAACGATCTCCATCGAAGCGCACGAAGATAAGCCGCTGGGATCGCTACTCGCTCCCTACCTGCGAACGCTGCTCTTCGATCTCGACCGGATGGCAGGGGCGGCCGACAAGGTGAAACGAGGTCTTGCTGTGCTGCGCAGCTTCGTCGGCGCTCTCAAAGTGACCGTCAACGACATCACGATCGGACTGGACATCGATCCCGAGAAAGGCTCCGCGGACAGCGGAGACCTCCAGATCGATCTGCCGAACGTTCTCGTGGCCATTGGTGAGGCAGCCGAGGACCGAAAAACGGCCGTGGCACTCCTGATCGATGAGATCCAGTACTTCGACCGCACGGAGCTGGGAGCGCTGATCGTGGCGATGCACAAACTCCAGCAGCGTCAGTTGCCGATTCTGCTTCTTGGAGCCGGTCTGCCGATCCTGCCCGGCCTGGCGGGAGATTCCCGGTCATACGCAGAACGCCTCTTCAGTTTTCCGGTAGTCGGCGCGCTGTCGGAGGAAGACTCCGCAAAGGCGCTGAAGGAGCCGGCGCAGGCGGTGGGCGTCGTCTTCGAAGATCAGGCCGTCGCGGAGATCTTTCGGTTGACGAAGGGATATCCGTATTTTTTGCAGGAATGGGGATACCAATCGTGGAACGCAGCTCCTTCGAGCCCCATCACGCTCAAAATCGTGAACGAGGCTACGGCGACAGTAAGCGCCCGTCTGGATCAGAACTTCTTCCGGGTACGGTACGACCGCCTCACGCCAAGCGAAAAGAACTTCCTCCGGGCGATGGCCGAACTGGGTCCGGGATCTCAACGCACAGGTGACATCGCCGAGGCTCTTGGAGTGAGGCTGACCAGCCTCGGCCCGGTTCGCGCCAAATTGATCAAGAAAGGCATGGTCTACAGCCCCGCGCATGGAGACATGGCGTTTACCGTTCCGCTGTTCGATGAATTCATGAGACGGGCGATTCCGCAATTCGGGTCTTAGGCAAGGGAAGCCGCTGGACTCCCGAATCGCCGGCACGTTCAGCGCGAGCCTCGCCAGACTGGCAGAAGGCCGTGAGGACGAGGGCATTCGATCCGCACGTCCTCGCAGATGCGGGCATGGTGACCGGTCGCGCACATGGCGCGAGACATTGGAAGGAAAATTTCCTCTAGCGGATCAGAATCTGCGTCGCGTAGCAAAAATTTGCTTCACGTAGCAAGAATTTGCTTCACGTAGCTAGAATTTGCTTCGCGTAGCTAGAATTTGCTTCGCGTAGCAGAAATTTGCTTCGCGTAACAGATTTTGATCTTCGCGAAGCACGGATTTGCTACGACGAAGCAGAAAAGTGCTACTTATGAGCAAAATCTGCCTGGTGAGGAACTAAAAAGTGCTCCACGAGAGCACTATATTGCTCCTCCGTAGCAAAAAACTGCTTCGCGTAGCAAAAATCTGCTTCGCGTAGCAAGAACAGTGCTTCGCGTAGCAAAAAAGTGATCCCCAGTAACACGAAAGTGTTCATGGCGTGCATTTTAGTGCTCATGAAGAGCGCTCCTCTCCGTTTGCCGGAACTGTTCCATGTTTCATGAACGCGCCAATGCGCATTTCCTTACGGAACTTATGGCTCCGGCAAGCCCTGAAACGGCCGGTTGTCGTGCGTGCAACGATTGATGACGTCTCTATGACAAGAAACCTTGCAGTGACCTGCTTCGTCTAAGTAGCGTTTATTCGGGAATCCGGTCCGGCTTCAAGGCACATGCGCATTGTGCCGATCGCTCGCGAGTACTCGGGCCTGAGCCCTCGCGGGTAACAAGCGTGACGTTCTCGCTCGTAGCGGGCGTCACGCCGGGAGGAATGGAGGAGAGCCTGTCCGACACCCTCGGGCGAAGTGTGTCGCGGAGTGTCCCCTTTCGCTTTTCGAGGAAGGACTCCACCGGCGTGGTACCGCGCAGTTTTCTACAGAACGATCGTTACGGAGCGGCCGTGAATTGGCCGATCGCGGTGCCTGCCAATGTTTATGACGGCTCTATGACGAGAAACCTTAGAGAGACCTGTTTCGTCTAAGTAGCGTTTGTTCAGGAATCCGGTCCGGCTTCAGGGCACATGCCCATCGTGCCGATCGCTCGCGAGTACTCGGGCCTGAGCCCACGCGGGTAACAAGCGTGATTCTCTCGCTCGTAGCGGGGCGTGACGCGGGGAGGAATGGAGGAGAAACAACCTTGCAGTGACCTGCTTCGTCTAAGTAAGTAGCGTTGATTCAGGAATCCGGTCCGGCTTCAAGGCACATGCGCATCGGTGCCGATCGCTCGCGAGTACTCGGGCCTGAGCCCTCGCGGGTAACAAGCGTGACGCTTTCGCTCGTAGCGAGTGCGTCACGCCGGGAGGAATGGAGGAGAGCATGTCCAACACCTTGGGGAGGAAGTGTGTCGCGGAGCGTTCCCTTTCGCTTTTCCAGAAGGGTTCCATCGTCGTGGTACCGCGCAGTTTCTTATGGAACTACCGTTCCGGAGGGGCCGTGAAACGGCCGATCGCGGTGCCCACCAATATTGATGACGTCTCTATGACATGTAACCTTGCAGTGACCTCTTTCGTCTAAGTGTCATTCATGAATCCGGTCCGGCTTCAAGGCACATGCGCATGGTGCCTATCGCTCGCGAGTACTCGGGCCTGAGCCCTCGCGGGTAACAAGCGTGACGCTTCTCGCTCGTAGCGTGGGTGTCACGCCGGGAGGAATGGAGGAGAGCATGTCCGACACCCTTGGAGGGGGTGTGTCGCGTAGCGCGTTCCCACGTGAAATCCGGTTTGTGGAGTTTACAAAGACCATGACGTCTCTATGACAGGAGGAGATCATGTCCGACAACCTGGGGAGCGGTGCGTTGCAGAGCGCGCCGCAAACTGCCGCGGATAACGTTTCCACGGCACCGACAGCATACGACGAGATCGCAGCCACGATCAGTAAGGCGATATCAAGCGTGACCGGTCTCGTACCAGCGTTCGAGCGGAG
Source organism: Thermoanaerobaculia bacterium (assembly GCA_017883205.1). Taxonomy (GTDB): domain Bacteria; phylum Acidobacteriota; class Thermoanaerobaculia; order Gp7-AA8; family Gp7-AA8; genus JADGNZ01. The sequence goes on from JADGNZ010000001.1 coordinate 158,487, forward strand.
ACATACGGAAACCGCGCAATTCGTGAATCGGTTTCGATCATTTTACCCCGAATCGATCCGAAGCACGATTGCGGCGATCGAGGCCAATCCCGAGCTCAATAGCGCGGGCAAGTTCGACGTCCAGGAGGCGCGAGCGACACTTCAGTTCCTGGACGCGTTCCGCCCGGTGATCGATCAGGTTGAGGAGTTCCTCACAAACCTGAAATTCACCTATGGCGCTCGAAAAGCGCGTGCCATCGCGGACGTCCTGCAGACCCTTCAGATCGCGAAGGGAATTGGCCGTGACCCGTCGAGCGCCGGTGTGGAGGCACACACCAGGATGATCCAGAGAGACCTGCGGAAACCGCGTGTCAAGGCAGAGAAACCAGCGAAGACACCAGCGAAGACACCGGCGGCAGCCGACGAGCAACCGAAGTGAGATAAGTGGATTACAGCACGGGCCGCGTGTCTGCGCGGTCCGTGCCCAACACGCACCCCGAATCTGCGAAGAAAGGAGTTATTGTGTCGTTCCCGAACATACATCATTCCACCTGCACTGTCATCCCACCGCACCTTCAACGACGCCTGGCAGAACATGGCGATGAGGAAGCGCGCGAGATCGTCGCCGCAACGTTGCACCATACGGCGCAGATCGCCAGTGAGCGCGCGGCAACACTCCTCCAACCGCCACGTGCCATCAGGTCACGGCCCAAACTTCGTCTCGTCTTCGATGCCCTGCAGACGACTACGCTGACGGCCAGGCTGGTCGCGACCGAGCGTACGTTCACCATCGATGATGTCGAGGCGAAGGAGGCTTTCGACGGCTCCGGTGCGGTGTTCGATTTTTACGCCAAGGTCTTCAACCGAAACTCGATCGACGACCGTGGCATGTCTCTGATCTCGACCGTTCATTATGGCAAATCGTTCGACAACGCCATGTGGAACGGAAGACAGATGATCTACGGCGACGGCGACGGAAAGATATTCACGCGCTTCACCGGGGACATCGACGTGATCGGCCACGAGATGTCACATGGCGTGACACAGGCTGATGCAGGGCTTGGGTACCAGGGGCAGACCGGTGCGCTGAACGAGCACCTCTCCGATGCGTCCGGGATCATGATCAAGCAGTACTGGCTCGCCCTGACGGCGGCTGAGTCTGACTGGCTCATCGGAAAGGGTGTGCTGGGTCCAGCGGTCCATGGCATCGCCATCCGTTCTATGAAGGCGCCCGGAACTGCGTACGACGACCCGCTTCTCGGCCGTGATCCGCAGCCCGCGCACATGCGCGACTACGTTCACTCAGCGGAAGACAACGGCGGCGTGCACATCAACTCCGGGATCCTGAATTTCGCGTTCTACCTGTTTTCGATTGCCGTGGGCGGATACTCCTGGATGGTCCCCGGCAGCATCTGGAACGCCGTGCGGAGAACGCGTCTGTTCCCACAGGCAGGGTTTCAGGACTTCGCCAATGCCACGGTCATCGTGGCCGGCGAGCTGTATGGCGTTGGCGGGCAGGTGCAAATGGCACTGGTGGCCGCCTGGGCCGAGGTCGGGTTGTTTGTCGCAGTAGGAGTGCCGAAGGGGGGAGGGGGAAATCCGATGCGCTCCCCGAAGTGGCGCACCCGTCCCGCGGAAGCACACGTCTAGTGCCGGCCGCACGAATACGCAACGAATGCGGGCGCGCCGCGACACGTCCGCATCAACCCGCCGCCTTCTCTGGCGGCACGAAAGGACATCATGAGCACGAACTTCGATCACTCCGACAAAACGAATTACCTCTCGTTCGAGACCATCGACCGCCGGGTTCAGCTGTTTGACATCCTGGACGTGCCCCCCCTCGCAGGCGCGCAGACTCCTGCAGCGCGCGCGGAGCGTCTGGTCACGGTGTACGGCGCGGCACGGCCGATTATCGTGGCCCTCACCGCGACGCGGCTCATCCCGAAGTCGTGGCGGATCGTGCTGACCATTTTCACAGCATCGCTGGACGAAGTCTCGGCCGCCTTCAAGGCCGGCAAGGATCAATTGTCCGCCGATGGCGGCGAGCAGGCCGACATGGAGCCGAAGCTTCCCGTGGGCTGAGCCCACACCACAACGCTAACGAAAGGAGTCCGTCATGATCTTCGTCATCAAAGCCGCGCGCCACACGCGTACCGGACGGTTCACAACAGTCAGGTATGCGCGACGCCACCCCAAAACGACGGTCGTCGAGACAGTCATGATCATTCGACGTCCGGAAAAGCGCCGGCGCTCGCGCTGAGTGCAGCGTAGTGCCGCCGGAGCCCGCGAACGTGGGCTCCGGCATTTTCGAAATGACGCACTTAGGTGGATGCAAGCCTGAGTAACGCGTCTTTCCGGCACACGTGAGCAAGTCGATGTAACTGGGCGAGTTATGTACGCGTTCGAGGGTCGCGGGAAACCGAAGGTGTGGCCCCATCTCGTCTTGACCGGGAGTGTCTATCTGCCAGGTGTCGCACTCGAGCCGGCGCTTCAATGAAGGGGAGCAACGCGTCGGTGCGTCATTCGGGCGATTCTCTCGGAATCATTCGACTGGACGGCTCCGTTCGCAACGCATACGTGGTCGCAACCTGGTTCCTCGCTCTTTCGCTCACTCTCTCCGTCTCTGCCGCCGGCGCCGCGGACACCGTCTGCCGCCGCGCTCCTGGCTTCGCTGATCCAGCAATCACCTCGTCGTTTCCCATTTTCTCCGCTGTCTATGGTGATTTCAACGAGGATGGGCGCCCGGATGCGGCGTTGATGCTGGACCCCGACGGCCGCGTCATCGCTCTGAACCGCGGAGCCGTTTTCCAGCCGATGCCGCTTGAGAATGTGCCGGGTTACAGGCTCGTAGCGGCGAGCGACGTCAACCACGATGGACACCTTGACCTGATCTATCGAGGCTTTTCGTCGGTGGAGGTGGCGTTGGGTTTCGGCGACGGAACATTCAGGCCATTTCTCTCCTCTTCATTGCCCCGAGGAAACATCGGTGTATGGCGCATCGTTGACTTCAATCACGATGGATTACTCGACTTTGTCGACTTAGGCCCAAGCGGGTATGCCTTCGTGCAGTCGAAAGGCGACGGCACCTTTGGCGAGGTTGCGCATGTCGATCTTTCCTTTCCTGGCTTCTCGCAGGAAATCCTCATGGCAGCGGGGGATTTTGATGGCGATGGCAATGTCGACGTAGTGAGGATTGACCCTCAGCTGCCCGGCCTCGGAACGCTCTTGACGTTCGGCTGGAACGACGGGAACTTCCACCTCGCGGAAACGCGTGAGACAGCCGATTTTCCCGCGTTATCTTTCCAACCGGTTGACATCGACGGCGACGGTGCCGAGGAGCTCGTGACCATTGATGACGGTTCCCTGGTAATCGTGCACGTCAAGAACCGTCACATGACCATCGAGCGATTTCCGGTCGCGCCCCAGGGAACGCGCCAGGTCCTGAACAATCCGACGATGCTGGATGTCAATGGCGACGGCATCCGCGATCTGGTCTTCAGCAACGGCAACACGGTCGGTGTCGTGTGGGGGGGCGCCGGCAATCGCTTCCGCGATGCCAGCTACTTTGAATTGCCCGGGAGCACAAGTTTCGATACGGTGGATCTTGATGGCGACGGAGCTCCCGACTTTGCGGCGACAAACGGCAGTGACGGGTTGCCGGTCCTGTACGGCGCGACGCTGGCCGCCGGAAGGCCAAACGCAAACCGCGTCTATCCGATGGGATTCAAACCGACGACGCTCGCGCTCGCAGACGTCGACGGCGATGGATCTCGCGATCTGATTGCGATCAGCGATACATACTCAGATCAGATTCTTCGGGCCATGGTTCTTTTCGGCGATGGCCATGGCGCGTTTTCGCGCGCAGCCAAACCGTTCGCGATGCCGGCGGCGTACTGGGGCAGGGGGGGATTCGCCGGCGATTTTGATGGCGACGGTCACGCCGACTTGGCGGTCTTCTCGAGTGCCGCTGGGACGAAGCCGGTTGTCGCGTTTGGTTCCTCCGCTGGCTTCGAAAGCCCAACGTTGATGATCGACGCCGATAGTCTGGTGGGCCATGTCTTCATAGGCTCACCGTCATCACAGGCACTCCTGGCGCTACGTGGCGACGACGTTCAGCTAGTCACGATCTCGTCGGACCGCCGCGTAACGGCATCCACGATCTACCACCGGCCGGCAGGAGCCACAATCCTGGTGGTTCGCTCCGAGCCGAATGCTCCCGCGCAGTTCGCAGTCGTCACCTTAACCTCCGCCTCCACCGACATCCGCCTCGTCACCCGAGGAACAGAAGGCTGGCACGAGAGCATGCTAATCGCCTTTTCTTACAACAATCCGATGGCTGGCATCGCGTCGGCGGATCTGGATGGCGATGGCCGCGCCGATTTCATCATTTTGGGGGGGGATGGGAGGGCTAACTTGCTCTTTGCAAAAAACGACGGCTCATACCGCTTGCAATACCTCGCCACGGTGAGCTCGGTCGATTTCGTTACCCCGGCTGACTTTGACGGCGACGGTGTTCCCGATCTGATCGTGACCGCGCGCGGAAACTTCGGCAGTCCGGGAATCGTGCAGGTGCTTCGCAATGCCGGCGGCAGTTTTCAGCCATACGCGACGTCCATGAGCGGAGCACCTTTCACGAACGACGTGGTCGTTGACGATATCGACGGAGATGGCCAGCCGGATGTGATTATCCCAACCTTTGATGGCGCGGAGGTGCTGAACAGCATCTGCGTCACACCACGGATCGGTGTGGCCGCTGTGCCGGAACATCCGACAGAAGGCGGTCACGTCACTCTCCTCATTCAAGCGCTCACGCCGGGGATGGGGGGCGGCAACATTACGATCAGCGAAGGTGGAAGCGTCCTGGGAGAACTGTCGTCGTATCCTCCGTCTTTGAGAAGTTGGATATCGCCGCCGTTGACTCCTGGCACGCACACATTTCGAATCGATTACGTTGACTACTATGGCGGCTCATCACACACGGAGATTGTGGTCACGACGATGGCTCCGCGGCACCGAGCCGCGCGGCCGTGACGTGCCTTGCTGATGGTATGGTCGTGGTGAGGAACGACCTGAGTCAGTGCGGGTCAGTCAGAATTTGCGATTCGAACGATGACGCCGCCGTTCGGCGCCGTTTCTGTTTCGAGACGGATGTCGTCGAAAAGGCCGGTCTGCCAGCGGTTGAGGAAGTTACGCTGGGTGGCGGGGGAGCTTATGTGGTCGGAGTGAGGTACGTGAGTCAAGGCGGGCCAGGATTCTTGGAATCGCTGCAACTGCGCCGACTGGCGGAGCATTGTGGACGATTTTCGAACCGTGCTCGCTAGAGTGGCGTGAAGGGTCGTGTTAAACGGGTCAGCGCCTGCCGGCAGCGTGTCTACGCTCGACGATCCTCATTTGCGAACACAGTGTCGGTTGTGGCGGCGTACACCGTGCCGTCGGCGCCGACGCTGATTCTGTTGAAGACGTCGGTCCCGTAGTAGTCAACCGATTTTGGCTCCTGGTGGATCCGATCGCCATCGATGCGGGCCAGCTCCAGCCTCCGTCAAGCGACTGATCACGCTTCCGCTTTCGCCCCCCACGTAGAGGATCGCGCTATTCGCGGGAACATTCTTACTGGCCGTCAGTGCACTTGCAGCGCGCGACTGAGCTCCGTCGTCCGGAGGTAATTGAAGACATCCGGGTACGGGTTGGCCTTCTTCCCAAAGACGGTCACGGTTGCCGATACCCACTGCCCGCGCAAGTCGCCCGGAACGGTCAGTGTGAAATCGTCGCCACCGCTTGAGGAGGCGAGCCATCGTTGCGCGTCGCCCGCTCCCCCGGGGCCTGCGGCATCGCTCGCGAAGACCTCGATCGATCCCGAGGCGCTCCCGTGAATGATCGTCTGATTCTTCGCTGGGTCGTAAACGGCGCTCGTCAAGACGGGGACCTTGATCGGACCGTTGTCGCCCATCACTGCGACCGACGGCCCGTCGAGACCGTCGTCGATGGCGAGGCCGCCGTTGCCCCAGATCCGGTTGTAGATGATGTTGGTGTACAGGGTGCCGGGGTCGATGGCGATGCCCATCTCCCGATTGAAGGCGATGACGTTGAAGCTCAGTTCGCTCCGGTAGAGGCCGCGATCGAGATAGATGCCGCTGGCGCCGTTGGGCAGCGGCTCGTCGGAGTGCGCTTTCACGCCGATGCGGTTCTGACTGATGTGCAGGATGCCGGCCGCGGCAAAGAGGCCGCTGCGGATGTTGCCGGAGAGAACGTTGCCGGAGATTTCGGATCCGAAGAAAAACGGGCTGTTCGACTGGATCGTGCCGATTCCGCGGTAGTTCGGCACGGCCACCGAACCGGTCGGGTCGGTTCCGATGTAGTTGCCCTCGATCGAGGTCTTACAGTCAAAGGGAGAAACGCCGTTGAAGTTGCGCAGCGAAATGCCATTCCCGAGGAAGCCATTGATGGCCAGGTGGGTGATGGTCACACTGCAAGTCCCTGCGTCGAGGCCGGCGCCGTCGACCGTTCCGCCGCCGCTGATCTCGATGGGCGGCCCATCGGGATTGGTCACGCCGGAGAACGCAGTCTGCGTCGCACCGTCGATGCGGAGGGAGTAGGGGCCGATGAACGGCAGCGGTGAGCGGAGGCGGATGGTCTTCCATGGCCGCGCCGAGGTCTCGCCGATATTGAACTGGACAGCGCAGGCCGGCGCGCCGTCGAGGCTTGCCAGGTAGCAATCGGCCGCGTTCGCCGCAGCGATTGCGGCGCGCAGGGAGCCGTCGCCGTCGTCTGCGCTCGTGGTGACGAGGAACGTGCGGTAAAGCAGTCCAGTCGATTTCTGGTCGAACGGAACGTCGAAGTCCTTCTCGTCCGCATGCATTCGCAGCTCGAACGGGATCAGGCCGCCCTCGTACCGCGGAGGTGCTCTCAGTTTTATCGGTATGGGAGTGGTGTTGAGGTAGTTGGTGTTGGCGGCAAGGACGTCGCGCGTGCAGGTCACCCGCAGCGAACTGGCCGTGCAGTTGGATGGCAGCGATAGCACCGCCGAACCGTCGGGAAGGTCGAGGGTGATGATGACGTGATGCGCCGCCGAGAGGCCGGCGTTGTAGACCAGGAGGATCGCGTCGTACGGCAGCCCGGGATCGATCACCTGAGGGGCCTGCAAATTGGCACTGAGATCCGGCCCTGTCGAGACGACAATCGTGCGGGTGACGCTGTTGTCTTCAGGATGGGGATCGGGCGTGTCGCTGGTGACTGTGACCTCGAACGTTATCGTCACGTCGGTGTCGGGCAGTCGCTGCGAGAACACGACCCCGTGAGAAGCACCGGGCTGGAGATCGCCGATCGGGCAACGGCCGTCCGGGCAGGGGAGTTGGGCGTCCGGAAACCCCTCCACCTTGATCGTGACCACGACGTTGCGGGCCACATCGGGACCGGCGTTGTGGACAACCGAATCGATGTAGAACATGGCGCCGGCCCGGATGACTGGGACGGTGTCCGCCTGCACCCCGAGATTGGCCGAGTCGGCGTGTGCATTCATCGCAAACAAAAGAAGAGCGATGACTAGAGTCTTCGTCATGCCGATCAAGCTAAGACTTCAATCTGACTTCGGTCAAGCACTCGTTGTGAACTTTTGGTACCGCGCGGCCGGCTTTTTGCGGCCGTGAGAGTGTATTGATGATTCCGGACGGTCCAGGATTGCCTCAGATGACAACATGGCGGAGAGAGTGGGATTCGAACCCACGGTACGGGTTAACGTACACACGCTTTCCAAGCGTGCGCCTTAAGCCACTCGGCCATCTCTCCGTATGTCAACGCACCCTGGTCAACGCACTCTGAACGTGAATCCCTGCGCAAATCCTGAAGCAGGCTTGGCCTGCCAACGCTGCCGGCCGTGCCGGCCTGGCGGAGAGGGGGGGATTCGAACCCCCGATACCCGTGAAGGTATAACGGTTTTCGAGACCGCCGCGTTCAACCACTCTGCCACCTCTCCGTGTCAATCCAGCCGCTTGCGAAGACCTTGAAAGAACCCCTGCAGAAGTTTCCGTGATGCCTCGGCTTCCACACCGCTGATCACTTCCAGCCGGTGATTGAGCCTCGCATCCTGGACGAGACTTCCGAGCGAGCCGCAGAAGCCCGCCTTCGGATCGAACGCTCCGAAGATCAGCCTCCCGACCCGTGCGTTGACGAGCGCCCCGGCGCACATCGCGCACGGCTCGAGCGTCACCACCATCGTCGTCCCTTCCAGACGCCAGTCGCCGATGACTCCGGCCGCCTGGCGAATGGCGATCAGCTCCGCGTGGCCGAGCGGATCGCCCGCCTCGCGCCGGTTGCTGCCACGCCCGATGATCTGCCCGTCGCGATCGACGATGACCGCGCCCACGGGAATCTCGCCTGCTGCGCCGGCCTGTTCCGCGAGCGCGAGGGCTTCCGTCATCCACTGAGCCTGATCCATGGCCACGGCGTCTACCTGGGTTCTACCTGATTCAGCGTTCAAAGAGTAGAACGGCGGGCTCGCTGCCCGCCGTCGATTTGTTCCTGATTGGTGCACCCGGCAAGACTCGAACTTGCAACCTTCTGATCCGTAGTCAGATGCTCTATCCAATTAAGCTACGGGTGCGAGCAAGCGACGTTAACCGTCCGTTCGGAAAAGGCATTCCGGTCCGGCCGCGGCGCGGGGGCGCATTCTAAGTCCGCCTCCGCCACCGAGGCAAGCAAAAGAGCTTTACTTCGTCCACTCTTCTTGCGGTAGACTTTCATTGCTCAGCAGCAGGTTCACACCACCACGGTTGGCGACTGCCTGCCTACCCTTCCCCAGCCAACCGTGGTGGTGTGATGTTTTCAGTCATGCCGCTCGACAAAAAATCCTTCTACGCGCGCACCATGCACACTCCGGACTCGCCGGAGCGCGCCGCGCATCGAGCCGCGTTGCGCGAGGTCTCCAAGCTCCTGCTCCCGCTGCATCGGGCGCTGATCGACGCCGCGAAAGAGGACTACGCGTTCGCCGTCGGTCCGATCGAGAAGCCGGCCCAGCTCCTTCAGCTTCTGAGCAACGATCCGTTCTTCGCCTGGTTGAAGCCGGTGACCTCTCTCATCGTCGACATCGACGAGATGGCGCGCACCGACTTCGAGGCGCCGGATATCGCCGCCGTCGCCGACCGTCTCGACCTGCTTTTCGGGCCGAAAGCGGGCCAGGAGTTCGCCTCGCAGTACGTCCCGATGCTCCAACGCAGCGTCGACGTTGCCATGAGTCATGCCGCGATTCGCAAAGCGTCGGCGCGACTGCGTGGCTGAGCTCGTATCGCCACTTGCCGCACGTCCGTCTGCGCGTAGTAGGATTCGTCGCCCATACCGATGAAGGAGGCTCCTTTGAAGATCACCATTTACGCGTTTCTCGTCCTGGCCATCGCTGCGTGTACGCCGGCGAGCACCGCAAACAGCGATACAGCCGTCACGTCGTCGTCGACGACGAGCGCATCGACCACCACCGCAGCCACAACCGAGGCCAGCGTTCCACCGCCGGCGTCACCGACTACTGCCGCAGCAGAGGAGAAGAGGCCCATGAGCGCATACCAGAACAAAGTCGCCGAGTTGCACACGAGCGCGGGCGAGATCGACATCCGCTTCTTTCCCGATGTCGCGCCGAATCACGTCAAGAACTTCATCGATCTGGCGGAGAAAGGCTTCTACAACGGTACGAAGTTTCACCGTGTCATCCCGGGCTTCATGATCCAGGGCGGCGATCCGAACACGGTCTCCGGCTCACCCGCAACCTGGGGCACAGGCGGATCGGGCAAGAACGTCGCGGCGGAGTTCAACTCGGTCTCGCACAAGCGCGGCATCGTGTCGATGGCGCGGTCGAACGATCCCGACAGCGCCTCCTCGCAGTTCTTCATCGTCACCAGCGACTCGACCTTCCTCGACAAGCAGTACACCGCCTTCGGACAGGTGACTAAAGGGATGGATGTCGCCGACAAGATCGTGAACGCGCCGAAAGGTGCGCAGGACCGGCCGAACAACCCGACATCGATCGACAAGATCGTCATCCGCGACGCGAAGCCCGAGGAACAGGGACCGGCGCCGAAATAGGGCTGCCGTCCCGGGCCGTGCAGACTGCGGGGAGATCCGTTGATGTCACGCAGTCTGCATGAGCCGCCGGGTGTGATGACGGAAGACTCTGAACTTCCGGCGGAGCTGAGCACCGCGTTGCAGTCGTGGCTCGGCGCCGGCTGGTCGGCCGTGCGCCTCGCCGGCGACGCCTCGGTGCGCGTCTATTACCGCGTTACGGCCGGCGACGGGAATGTGCACATATTGAGCTGGTATCCCGCCGAGGTGCGGCACGACCTGCAACGCGTGCTTGCGGCCTACCGAGCGGCATCGAAGCACGCCTACCTGCCGAAGCTGATGGAGCACAACGACGCGGCCATGCTGCAGCAGGATGTCGGCGATCAAACGCTCTTCGATCTTCTGCATCGCGACCGTGAAGAAGGCGTCGGCTGGTACCGGAAGGCGGTCACGCTTCTCGCGTACTTTCAGAAAGCCGGCGCCGTCGACATCAACCCTCCCTTCACCGGCGACTTCTTTTTCAACGAGCTGGAGATGTCGCGGGAGTTCTACGTCGAGAAGCTGATGGATGTGAGTCCGGAGTCGGCGCAGCCGCTGAAACCGTTGCTCCGAAAGCTGGCCGATAACATCTCACGGCATCCATACGTTCTTTGTCACCGTGATTATCATGGCCAGAATATTCATATCTTTAACGACAAGCTTTATCTGATCGACTATCAGGATCTCAGAATGGGTCCGGACACGTACGACATCGCCTCGCTCCTCCGTGACCGCGGCGTGGCGCGCATCCTCGGCGAAGAGACGGAGCTAGAGCTGGTCGACTACTATGCGGAGTGGCGCGTGCATGGTTTACCGGCACGCTCCGAGCTTCCGCAGGGCGAGCGTCGATCGATGCGCCGCCGCTATTTCGAGACACTCCTGCAGCGCTCCATCAAGATTCTCGGCACTTTCTCCAAACAGCCGCTCACACGCGGCCGCATGTGGTACCTCGACTTCATCCCTCCGACGCTGGAGAGCGTCCGTCGCTGCATCGAGGAGCTGCCCGAATATGGGCCGCTCGCCGCGCTGCTTCCGATGGACTTTTCCCTGGCCGAGGCGAGAGAGCGAGCGGAAAGGATTCATCATGACTCGACATAAGATCACTCTTCTTCCGGGCGACGGAATCGGCCCGGAGGTCACTGCCTCAGTCGTTTCGATCATCGAATGTGCCGGCGTCGATGTGGAGTGGGAGAAGTTCTTCGTCGGCGCGGAAGCGCTCGCCCGCTTTGGCGATCCATTGCCAGGCGACGTGCTCGAATCGATCCTGCGCAACAAAGTGGCGCTCAAGGGGCCGGTGACCACGCCGATCGGCACCGGCTTTTCATCGATCAACGTCCGGCTGCGCAAGACTCTCGACCTCTACGCCAATCTGCGGCCGGTGAAGTCGATGCCGAACATCATCACGCGCTACGAGAACGTCGACATCATCGTGGTCCGGGAAAACACGGAGGATCTCTACAGCGGTCTCGAGCACGAGGTCGTCCCCGGCGTCGTCGAGTCGATCAAGATCATCACCGAGCGCGCCTCCACGCGCATCGCCAGATTCGCCTTCGAGTACGCACGCACGCACGGCCGTAAGCGCGTCACAGCGGTGCACAAGGCGAACATCATGAAGCTCTCCGACGGCCTGTTCCTGGAGTGCTTTCGCAACATCGCGAAGGAGTATCCGAACATCGAGGCCGACGACAAGATCGTCGACAACCTCTGCATGCAGATGGTCATGAATCCGATCCAGTTCGATGTGCTGCTGTTGGAAAATCTCTACGGCGACATCGTCTCGGATCTCGCTGCGGGCCTGGTGGGCGGGCTCGGTGTCGTGGGCGGCGCGAACATCGGTGAGAACGGCGCCGTGTTCGAGGCCGTGCACGGAAGTGCGCCCGACATCGCGGGACAGAACAAAGCAAATCCGCTGGCGCTGCTGCAGTCGGCAGTCCTGATGCTGCATCACATCAACGAGAGCGACGCTGCGAAGCGTGTTCAGGAAGCGATCGTGAAGGTGCTCGACTCGGGACCGGAGCACAGGACGCGCGACATCGGAGGCATCGGGACGACCGCCGACTTCACGACGGCCATGTGCGAGACGTTGCGCCGGGGAACGAGGGCCGGCGATTGATGCTGCTGCGGTTACCGCATGATCGACTTTGAAACATACTTTCGCGCCGGTCTCGATCATTTCAACGCCGGCGAGTTCTGGGATGCGCACGAATCATGGGAGACGATCTGGCTCGAAGCGGAGTCGGAAATACACGTGTTTTTGCAGGGCCTCATCCAGCTTGCGGCGGCCTATCACCACGTCAAACGGGGCACGTACCCGGGAGGGCTGCGGCTTTTCGATGCGGCGCTGCAGAAGCTGGAGGGGTTTCCGAAGCGCTGGTGCGGGATCGACCGGACCTCCGCCGAACTGGCAGCGCACCGTCATCGGGAGTGGGTGGCCGGTGTCCTGGCACGCAATGCGAAGGCGGAGCGACTTGATGCCAACGACTTTCCGCGGCTCGTTTCGGATGATTCTCCGATTCCACCGTTTGAACACTGGTGATGCAGCGTCCGATCTCGTATGATTCATCCATCCCCAATTCCCAACGCCACCAATGTAGCCGAGGATCCAAATGCAGGAAATCGATCAACGGGACCGTGAGCTGCTGGGTGCCCTGCAGAGTGAGATTCCCCTGGTCTCGACGCCGTTCGCTCTCATCGGACAAGCGATCGACATGTCGGAAAAAGAAGTCATCAAGCGCATCGAGCGCCTGAAACGCGACGGACTGCTGCGGCAGCTCGCTGCGCAATTTGATGCCCGAGCTCTCGGCTACCGCTCATGCCTCGTGGCGGCGAAAGTCGATCCTGAAAGAATCGACGACGCGGCAGCGATGATCAACGCGCATCCCGGCGTCACGCAGAACTACCGGCGCAACAACGACTTCAATCTCTGGTTCACGATCGCGGTCTCATCGTCGTCGCTGCTCGGTCTCAACCGCACGATCGAGATCCTCGGCAGCGAGGCCGGTTGTGAGACCGTGCGCGCGCTGCCGACGCTCCGGCAATTCAAAGGCAGCAGCGACACCGATGAATCGCAGAGCGACACGCAGTTCGCACCGCTGACGCCGGTCGAGATCGAGTCCGTCCGCCTCCTGCAGCGCGACCTGCCGCTCCAGCCGCGTCCTTTCGAAGCGATGGCGAAAACGAATGGAATCGGCGCGGACGAATTGCTCGCCGCCGCGAAGTCGCTGCTGCAGCGCGGGTATATCCGCCGCTACAGCGCCGTCGTGCAGACACGGAAGAGCGGATTTGGCGCCAGCGCGATGGGCGTATGGATCGTCCCGTCCGACTCCGTCGAAGATGCCGGCACGAAGATGTCGCAGAACAAAGCCGTCTCGCATTGCTACCTCCGCCCCGTGTACGACGACTGGCCCTACAACCTCTACACCATCGTGCACGGCCGCTCGGTCGACGAGTGCGAGTCGATCATCAACGACCTCGCCATCGATACCGGCGTCGAGTCGAGGCAGGCGCTCTACCCGACCCGCGAGTACAAGAAAGCGCGTATCAACCTCTTCTCTCCGGAAGTGGAAGAGTGGGAGACGGCGCACGGGGCAAGCCAGAGCGCGAGCGCAGCGTCGTAGATCGATCGGGAGTACATCGCGGTGCGAGACCGAGCGTTCGCGGCGCCAGCTGCATAGTCAGTGCGGACGACGTACCTTCTGCGCTACAAAACATATGCTGTTTGCGGCGTCGGGGTGGTGGCCTTCTTGATCAAGACGTATGAAGCGTCATACCGCCCTGCCACAAACCTCCCGTATCGCGAAAGGCCAACCACGCCGCGGAAAACAGGACGGTAGTTGCCGGACCCTGAAAGACTGGATCGTGGAGTGCCCTAGAATAGGCTCACGATGACCGTCTCAGCGGGATACAAGACAGCCGAGGCACTCCAGGAAATGATCGTCGGATATCTCTCCAGTGGCGTCTATGTCCAAGCGGATTACAAACGGCTAAGACGCGACTTGCTTGAAAACGCACGCACCGCCAAACACTTGCCACAGTTCATTCGGGATCGTCGTGATTTCGCAGAGGTCATGCAGTATCTAAGCGCCGAATTTGCGGTCACCAGTGCACGCAAGGACTTCATTTGGCAGATGTTTCGTCCCTTTTTGGATTTACTAGAATTTGAAGGGACGCCTGTAGAACAGACAACCTCGGAGTTGCTCCAGCGACTTGGCATGCCGGGCGTATACGAGGCGTGGAATCGGGCGCTAAGCCGCCACACCCATGATCCGGCCGGCGCAATTACGGCCGCCCGCACACTCCTTGAAGAAGCTTGCAAGCACATCCTCTCAGACCTCGGCGTCGCATACGATGGGTCCGCTGACCTGCCGAAACTGTACAAGATGACAGCGGGAGCCCTGCTCATCGCTCCAACTCAGCACACGGAAGGTGTGTTCAAGCAGATTCTTGGCGGCTGTACTGCTGTGGTTGAAGGCCTCGGCGCTCTGCGTAACCGTGTCGGCGACGCGCACGGCAAGGGCCCTCGCCCGGTTCGGCCGGCGTCCCGCCATGCGCAACTGGCGATCGACCTTGCCGGTTCGGTCGCTACGTTTCTATTTGCGACTTGGCAGGTGCGAAAAGGCGAGGGGCCATCGAGTCAGCAGCGGAGCACTTGACCGTAGCGGTCAGACTGAGTAATCGCCGGCGCGAGGCCGACATCCGACGCTTTCCCTGTCATAACGTACCCGCGTAGGCTGCTTGGACACTTCTAGCCGTGCGTACCGGAACCGAATCACACTTTGGTCGATGGCCGCTTCAGATTTCCCAAGAGTCCCGCCACGATCGCGGCTGACACGATCGAATCTCCTTTCGCAGGGGCAGGACTACGAACCGGGCGAACCAAGAAACGCCCGCGTTGCCACGGGCGTTTCTGTCTGCAAACGATCGCGTCTACTTGATGTTCTCGGGAAACACGCTGATGCGGCTGTTGCCGCGCAGCTCGTTGGTCAGTTTCGTCACGGTCGTGACGACGTCGGTCGCCTTTTGCGTTATGAGGAACTCGCGAATGCTGGACTTCACTGAGTCGAACGGTTCGGTGCCCGGAGCCTGACGTCCTTCGACAAAGATCAGATGAAATCCGAATTTCGTCTGGATGATGCCGCTGACCGTGCCGGGCTTCATGCTCCATGCCGCGGTCTCGAAGTCGGCATCGGTCTGGCCCTTCGTGATCCAGCCCAGATCTCCTCCGTTCTCCGCTGACGCATCCTCGGAATACTTCTTCGCTGCATCCGCGAAATGAGCGAGGCGCAGGCGTGCCAGAACCTCCGGGTTCGACGTGCTCTGTGCCGACGCCACGTCCGCGCTTCGAAGATCCACGGCGACCTTCTTGATCCGGTCGAGGGCCTCTTCCTTCGTTTTGCGCGCCGGACCAACGTCGGTCACGCCGATCACGATGTGCCGCACGTGGACTTTTTCCGGCGTTGCGAAGTCGTCAGGATGCTCGGTGTAGTACGCCTTGATGTCGTCATCCGACACGATCTGTGCAGCCACGACGTCACGCACGTAGCGATCGAAGAGCGCCGATTCGCGGGCCGCATCGATCGCCTCGGCAACGTCCGGCCGTTTGTTGAAACCGGACTTGATCGCCTCCTGGATGAGAAGACGCTTGCGGATGTAGTTCTCGAGCAGCGCGCCCTTGCCGCCGTTGGCGTCGTAGCTCTGGCGCATCTGCGTGTTGAGGTTGCTGTACATGCGGTCGAGCTTCTCGACCGTGACAGTCTCACCATTGATGACGGCGACCGCCTTCTTCGAATCGGGGACGGCGACAGCCGCCGATTGCGCCGCGGGCGCCTGTGCCGGCGCACTTTGCTGCGCGGCCGCGGGCAGCGCCAGCAGCGAGATGAAAAGCATGCGTTTGATCAAAGCGAATCCTCCAGACTGATTCATACGACGCGCTGACCAACAGGGTTACAGGAGGGGAGCATTCCGAGGGAGGGCTATCGAGGTTTGAGGAGCGTCGGCGGGCGTGAGTAAGACATCGAGTAGAAACAGGGCGAAGGTTCCGCGAGCGCAAGCACTCACTTTCGCCCGGCGCGAATTGCCTCGGCACGAACCGCTTCGACGACGTCCCGAATTCGCTCATCTCCCAACGTGCTTTTCTCCAGCGGGAAGAGGATGTCTGGGCCGTCGAGGATCGAAAGCATGTGAGGAGCCTTCGTGATCAGGTCGCGAACTTCCTTTGTGTTGGGTAGCTCTGCGAACTGATACAGCTTCCCGAGTCCGAGAGCCTTGAGTGTTTCTCGAACAGTGCGAGGGCTGCCAGTCGCGCTTCGGATCTGCTTCAGCCGAATCGTCTTTCCTCGAAGTCGTTTCAGACGGAACTTCTTCGGTTTCGTTGCGTCAGGCATACCTAATGATAAACCCGCCCGATCGATCGCGATTCCGATTCTACGGGACGTAGAAACCGGTAACTTCATGTCAAGAGAAATCTTCACTTTTCAACAGGCAGAATCACTGCTCTGCTAACCTGCTGTCGCCTCCCCGGTCGATGGCGTTTGCCGTCCTGTGGAAAAGGTGTGGAGGGACTGTCTAGCGATTGTGGGCGTCGCCGCATGACGACAAACCGGACCTACACTGCGCGTCCCAAAGTCCAATGTCTGTTGCTCAACTCGACGTCGCGCTCGATCGGCCGATGCCGCAGTCTCCTGATGCGGAGCGTGCGGTACTCGGATCGATTCTGATCAACAACCATGCGTTCTATCGCGTGGTGGGAACGATCAACACCGAAGATTTTTTTCGCGATGCGCACCGCACGATCTTCGCCACGATGCGCCGTCTGGCTGAGCAGTCGCGCGAAATCGATCCGCTCACGCTGCGCGAGGAGTTGTCGAAGAACGCGCAGCTCGAACAGGTCGGCGGGTCGGCGTATGTCGCATCGCTCGTCGACGGCATCCCGGATATTGCCAACGTCGAGCGCTACGCCCGCATCGTGAAGGAGAAGTCGACGCTGCGGCGCCTGATCGTGATGGGCAACTCGGTGATGCGCGCCGCGCTCGACGCGCCGAGCGAACCAGCCGATGTGCTCAATATCGCCGAGAAGTCGATCTACGAGATCGCCGAGGGATCGATCGAGAAAGGATTCGTTGCGCTCGATCGGATCACGCGGAGCAACATGACCGCGATCGAGCAATTGCAACACGCCGGAAAACTGATCACCGGCATCCCCACCGGGTACGACCGCTTCAACGAATTCACCTCGGGCTTTCAGAATCAGGATCTGATCATCATCGCGGCGAGACCGAGCATGGGGAAAACGGCCATGATGATGAACATCGCCGAGTCGATCGCCATCCCTGAGCGATCGGGAGGGCCGCGGCCGCCGGCGCAGCGGCTGTACTCGGTCGGCGTTTTCTCGCTTGAAATGTCGAAAGAGCAGATCGGCCTGCGTATCCTCTCGTCGGAGTCCGGCGTGTCGAATCATCTCATCCGCGCCGGCATGCTCAGCGAGCGCAACTGGCGCGACCTCGCCGATGCCTCGGCACGTCTGGCGAAGGCAAAGATCTTCATCGACGACACGCCCGGCATGGACATCATGGAGATGCGGGCCAAAGCGCGCCGCCTCAAGATGGAAGCCGGTCTCGACATGATCATGGTCGATTACCTCCAGCTCATGGCGGTGAAGGGAAAGACCGAATCGCGCAACCAGGAAATCTCGCAGATATCGCGCGGGCTGAAGGCCATCGCCAAAGAATTGAACCTTCCGCTCATCTCGCTATCCCAGCTCTCACGCCGTCCCGAACAGCGCACGGGCGATCATCGTCCGCAGCTCTCCGACCTTCGCGAATCAGGATCGATCGAGCAGGATGCCGACGTCGTCTGCTTCATCTATCGCGACGAGGTCTACAACAAGGATACGGAAGAGAAGGGCATCGCCGAGATCATCATCGGCAAGCAGCGCAACGGCCCGATCGGCGACTTCAAGCTCGTCTTCCGAAACGACATCACGAAGTTCTTCAACTACGAGCCCACGCCGGACTACGGACCGCAGTAGACGTGGTTCCGTTATCCCGCAGCCGTCAGGAAGAGTACGATCAGCGCTATGCGACGCGCTTTCCTAGTTGCTGCTCTCCTCACGACCATTGCTCTTCGCGCCCGCGCGAACGTCCTGCGGCTCAACGTCAACGACACGATCCAGCCGATCAGCGATGAATTCATCGGGCGTGCGCTCGATCAGGCGCAGCGCGAGCACGACGATGCGGTGATCCTCGTCATGAGCACTCCGGGTGGCCTCCTTGACTCCACGCGCTCCATCGTCGAGAAGATCATGACCTCGCGCGTGCCGGTGATCGTTTTCGTCGCTCCGGCGGGCAGCCGCGCCGCATCAGCGGGATTCTTCATCCTCGAGGCGGCGGACATCGCCGCCATGGCTCCCGGAACCAACACGGGCGCAGCCCATCCCGTTCTGTTCGGCGAAAAGATGGACGAGATCATGAAGGTGAAGATGGAGAACGATGCCGCAGCCTTCATGCGCACCATCGCGGCAAAGCGCGGCCGGAATGTCGCGGTCGCCGAGAGTGCCGTGCGCGAGTCGAAGTCCTTCACCGAGCAGGAAGCGCTGGCGCAGAAGCTGATCGATGTGATCGCGCCCAACGACCGGGCGCTGCTCATGGCAATCGACGGCCGGACCCTCAAGCATTACGACGGGACGACAACCACGCTCCACGTCACGAACGCAAACATCAACACGGTGGAGATGTCACTGCGGCAGAAGCTGATGTCGGCCCTGATGGATCCGAACTTCGCGTTCCTCCTGCTGGTCCTGGGAGGGCTGGCGATCTTCGCGGAGTTCAACCATCCCGGAGCGATTGCGCCCGGCGTCGTGGGTGTGATCGCGATCCTTCTGGCGCTGTTCGCCCTCAACCTGCTGCCCGTCCGTTACGCGTCTCTGGCGCTTCTGGTGGCGGCCTTTATTCTCTTCGCGCTCGAGGCCAAGTTCGCCAGCCACGGCGTTCTTGGCGCAGGCGGCATCGTCTGCATGGTCATCGGCGGCCTCTTTCTGGTCGACGGACCCATTCCTCAGATGCGCGTGAACATCCTCACGGCACTCGCTGTCAGCATCCCCATTGGCCTGATCGCCGTTTTCCTGACGACGCTCGTGTTGCGCGCGCGCCACGGCCGGGTTTCGACCGGCAGCGACGGGATGATCGGCGAGATCGGCGTGGCCCGCACCTCAATCGGAACGGATGGGAAAGTCTTCGTTCACGGCGAGCTCTGGAACGCCATGGCGAAGAGCGTGATCCCGGAAGGCGCGCGCGTGCGCGTGGCCGGGATCAACGGGCTGCATCTGCTGGTCGAGCCCGCTGAGTGAGGGTTGCGACCGCGCAACCCCGCGACCGCGAAACCGATACAATCGCCAACGTCCGCGCGGAGGTACTTATGGGTTTCGTTGTCATCATTGTCATCCTTGGTCTTTACCTGCTCACCTCGATCAAGATCCTGCCCGAGTACGAGCGAGGGGTCATCTTCCGGCTGGGACGTTTGCTACCCGAGGCGAAGGGACCTGGGATCTTCCTGGTGTTTGCGCCGATCGACCGCATGGTGCGCGTCTCGCTGCGGCAGGAAGCGTTCGAGGTTCCGCCGCAGGACATCATCACGCGAGACAACGTCACGCTGAAGGTGAACGCCGTCGTCTTTCTGCGCGTGATCGAGCCGCGGAACGCCGTCGTCGAAGTGTTCGACTACCGCTACCAGACCTCGCAGTTTGCGCAGACTACCCTTCGCTCCGTCCTTGGTGAAGTTGAGCTCGACGAGCTTCTCGCCCATCGCGACGCTCTCAACGCCCGCATCCAGACGATTCTCGACCAGCACACCGAACCTTGGGGCGTGAAAGTGGCGAACGTCGAAGTGAAGCAGGTCGATCTGCCGGAGTCGATGCTCCGCGCGATGGCGAAGCAGGCCGAGGCCGAGCGCGAGAAGCGGGCGAAGCTGATTCATGCCGAGGGCGAATTTGCGGCGTCGCAGAGACTCGCGGATGCAGCGCACGTTCTGGCCACGCAGCCGACCGCGCTCCAGTTGCGTTACCTGCAGACGCTGACCGAGATCGGCGTCGAGAAGAACACGACCATCGTCTTCCCGTTGCCGATCGACATCCTTTCGGGGTTGACCAACTTCCTGAATAAAGAATGAGCGTCGTCATGATCGAGGCCGCAGTGTTTCAGTTGCGCGCCGCGGCGGACGAAATCGATACCGGGCTCGCGCCGCAGCTCGGTCTCTGCGTGAGCGTGTTGGCGAGGGCGGTCGAGTCGGCGCGCGATGGCGTGAACGCCGCGCGCGTGAGCGACATCGAGTTTGCAGTCAACGACCTCGCCGGTGCGGTCGATGAGCTTCCTCTGCCGGATGCGGGCCGGATCCAGCCGCTGCTGGACGCCATTCGTGGCGATCTGGAGTCGCTCAAGACCGCGACGTCCCTCGATCCGAAGCTCATCGATCAGATCAACGCATTTCAGTCGAAGCTGCGCGAGCGGATGAAGGCGATCGAGCGGCAGACATACGTGGAGGGCGGAACCGATGCCCCGCTGCCGCATCCACCGGCGGCACTGCGGCATGACGCGATCCCTCTTTCTCACGAGCTGGCCGCCGCAGGCTTCGCCACGCCATCGCTTGCTGCGCTGATCAACAAGCATGACGAGCTGCGGTACCACTCGATCCGGGAGATTCTGGACGAGCTCGAAGTCATCCTTGGCTGAACGATTTCCTTGATCCTTGCCTCTGCCGAGTCCGGTATACTGTTACAACAAATCGGTCACAACTTTGGCTTGGAGAAGGAGAAGAGATGAACGCTCTGTTCGCACTCGCACTACTGCAGGAAACGACCACCGACACCGCCGCTCCCGTGCAGACGATGTCCCCCGCCGTCGGGATGGTCTTCGGACTCTGCTACCTCGTCGTCATTCTGTTGATCGTCATTTCGCTGTGGAAGATCTTCGTCAAAGCAGGGAAGCCGGGTTGGGCCGCGATCGTCCCGATCTACAACCTGATCGTGATCCTCGAGATCGCCGGCAAGCCGCTGTGGTGGTTCATCCTGCTGCTCATCCCAGGCGTCAACATCATCGTTCTGATCATCGTTTACATAGCCTTCGCGCGGAACTTTGGAAAGGGCGTCGGCTTCGCGATCGGCATGCTGATCCTGCCCTTCATCTTCTTTCCGATGCTCGCATTCGGCGACGCACGGTATCAGCCTGTAGCCGCGTAAGAATCTTACAGGGCCCAGGCTGCGCTTGCGGTCTGGGCCCTACGTTTGTCCGAACAGCGCGACGATCTTTTCGAGACCGCGCTGGTCCTCTTCGTCGAACGCGCCGAGCTGATCGGAGTCGACGTCGAGAACTCCGACGAGCACGCCGTCAGGCGCGAAGACCGGCACGACAATCTCCGACTTCGAATTCGGATCGCAGGCGATGTGGCTGGGAAATGCGTTCACGTCCGGCACGATGATTGTCTTGCGCTCGGCGGCGGCCGTGCCGCAAACGCCCCGTCCGAACTCGATCTGCAGGCAGCCCACGGTGCCGATGTACGGGCCGACGACGAGCCGGTCTCCGCAAACGCGGTAGAAGCCCGTCCAGTAGAAGTGCGGAAAGCGATGCGCGAGGATGGAGTTGATCGTCGCCATGAGCGCGATGTCGTCGAGCGTCGTTCCGCCCTCATCGCGCCAGATGGCAGCGATCGACTGATAGCACTCCTCGTACGCGGCCGTCTTCATGAGAACTGTGCGCGATGATAGATGGTCTCGTATTCTCGGGCGGAGCGCTCCCACGAAAGGTCGGCGGCCATACCGTTGTCCTGCAACTGACGCCACGCCTTCGATTCGCGATAGTTGAGCATGGCCAGCCACGTGGCGGTGTAGAAGTCGGCGGGGTTGACGGCGATGAAGCCAAAGCCGTTCGCGGTGTCGAGGTTGGCGCCGTTGAACGGGATCACGGTGTCGGCCAGACCTCCGGTGAGACGGACGACCGGGACCGTGCCATAGCGCAGGGCGTACATCTGATTCAGGCCGCATGGTTCATAGATCGACGGCATCAGCAGGATGTCGGCGCCGGCGTAGATCCGATGCGCGAGGGCGTTATCGAAGCCGATGACGACGCGGCACGAATCGGGATGTTGCGCCGCGATGTGCAGCAGCGCGTTCTCGAATCGCGGCTCGCCCGACCCGAGGATCACCGCTTGTGCGCCCGCGGCGAGCATCTGCGGCAGCGCGGCGATCAGCAGGTCGATTCCCTTCTGATCGGTCAGCCGCGAGATGAATCCGAGTAGCGGCGTTCTCGACTTGTGCGTCAGCTTGAATTCGCGCAGCAGTGCTCGTTTCGAAAGACTCTTGCCTGCAAGGTGGCCGAGGTGAAAGGGCGACGCGATGTGAGGATCTTCGGCCGGATCCCACTCATGAACGTCGATGCCGTTCAGAATGCCGTGCAGCTTGAAGAAGAGGCTGCGCAGGATGCCGTCGAGACCGGCGCCCATCTCATGCGTCTGGATCTCCTTCGCGTAGGCCGGCGAGACGGTCGTGACCTGGTTGGCGAAGATGATGCCGCCCTTCATCAGGTTCACATCGCCGAAATGCTCGACCGCGTCGGGTGCCCAGTAGCGGCTGTGCAAGCCGAGGGTGGCAAACTGCCGCCGCGTGCCGATGCCCTGATAGTTGAGATTGTGGATCGTGTAGACCGAGCGTGCGCCGCGGAAGTTCTCGCTGCCACGCAATCCCGAGTGCAGGTAGATCGGCAGCAGCGCCGTATGCCAGTCGTGGGCGTGAACCACGTCCGGCGCGATGCCGAGCAGCTCGCAGCCGCGGATGATGGCGCGGCAGAAGAACGAGAAGCGCTCGATGCCGTCGTCGTAGCCGTCGAGCCGCGCCGAGTAGATATGCGGCCGGTTGAAGAAGTAGTCGTTTGCGACCAGGACGAGCGGGATGTCGGTACCCGGCAGCGTCGTCCGCAGATACGTCGCCTCGGCTGCCCAATTCCCCCAGTTGATGTACATCGGTGGCACGACTTCATCGAGCGTGACGCCGTTGTTGGCAAACCATTCGTGCGCTTCGCGGTAGTACGGCATGAAGATGGTGACGTCGTGTCCGAGCTTTGCCAGCGCTTTCGGTAGCGAGCCGCAGACATCTCCCAACCCGCCCGTCTTGGCGATCGGCGAGACCTCGGCGGTAGCGAACAGAATCTTCACGATGCGACAGTATCCCCTGCCGGTCCTTTATCTGCGTACCATCTGCGACATCTGCGGATCAACGGTTTACGCTACGAAATCGCGATTGCCGCATAGCCAACGACGTGCGAATAGTCGCCGTTGACATCGCCGCTTGTGGCGTGCCTGATCAGCCTTGCCTGTTTCGCGCCGAGCTTCGTTGCCGCGATCATCATCGCCGTCGCCGGGATGAATCCGCACATGGAGATGTCGGACTCCTCGACCGCGCGCCAGAGCCCGCGCGGATCGAGCTTCAGCACCTCGTCGATCGCAAGCTGGTCCTTGCGTAGCGTGGTTTTCTGGTCCTCGTAGTGATTGAGGTCGGAGCTGGCCACGATGCCGACCGGCTCGCCGGCAGCGGCGATCACCGTGGCGATGGCATTTCCGATCTCTTCGCAGTAGTCGTAACGATTCGCGCCGAGGCAGATGGGAACGAACGTGAAGTCGCCGAGGAGCTGCTGAAGAAACGGGAGCTGCACTTCGAGCGAATGCTCGCGCGCGTGGGCTCGGTCGTCGTCGGCAAGGAGCGTTGACTGCTGCATCAGCGCGTCGGCGAGCGGCGTGTCGATGCTGACATCGCCGAGGGGAGTGCGCCACGATCCCTCGCGATTGATCGCCGCGAAGTGCCCGAAGCCGGTGTGATTCGGGCAGAGGATGATGAAGCGGCGGGGCAGCTCGGCCTGCGCGTAAAACGCAGCGGCCACGTGGCCGCTGTACATCAAACCGGCGTGAGGAACGACGGCTCCGATGAATCTTTCTACGCCCTCGGCGTCACCGTTTTCAGCAAAGCAGGCACGGACTTGAGCGGCCAGACGGTCCGGGTCTCCCTCGTAAAAGGTGCCTGCCACGGCTGGCTGGCGGGTAGCCATGATCCGTAACGTTATCGCATCTCCTCTCCGCAGGCTCACTCCTTGCCTTTATAGTTGAGGGAATGGCCGAGATACGGCGCGAGGGAGAGCGTCGCGCGAAACTGAAGTCGAGGTTTGCCACCGCCCGGACGGTCGTCTGGTCGTGGCTGACCGACCCCGCGGTTCTGCTTTACCGGCGTGAAGCGCACGGCCGGAAGAGGGCGCGCGTCACCACGGTCGAGTTTTTTCTCTTTCTCCGCGAGGTGACCCGCGAGTTCTACGACATCGAAGGAACCTCACGCGCGGCATCGCTCGCCTACACAACGCTGCTGTCGCTCATCCCGCTGCTGGTAGCCTTCACTCAGGCGCTGCAACTCTACTTCCGAAGCGCATTCCCTGATTACCAGTCGCAGATCGACAGCATCCTCAACAACGTCATCCCGTACAAGTCGCCGGTGATCTCGTATCACCTCGCCAAATTCGTCGAGAACGCGCAGACGGCCTCGACGTTCGGCGTCATCGTCTTCGTCCTCATCACATTCCGCTTGTTCCTGGCCGTCGAGGCCACCGTCAACCAGATCTGGAAGGTGCGCAATGCCCGCGCCTACCGGCAGAAAATCATGGCCTTCACCATGCTCTTTTTCTGGGGCCCGGTGTTGATGGCGATCTCGTTCACGACAACGAGCACGCTGGAGAAGAACCGCTACCTCCGCGTGCTGTTCCGTCAGGACATCATCTTCCACATCGCGCCGATCGTCGTGCTCTTCATTGCCTTCACGATGCTCTTCTGGCTCGTTCCATCGACGCCGGTGCGGTTCTCGTCCGCGGCCGTCGGTGCGCTCGTGACGACGTCGCTTTTCACTCTGGTCCGCTTCGGGTTCCGCATCTATGCCGATCACCTCTTTCATGGGCAATTCAATCTGATCTACGGCGCACTCGGGCTGGCCATCATCTTCCTGATCGCTATCTGGATCTTGTGGGTGGTGATCCTTTTGGGAGTCGAGATCAGCTACGTCTATCAGCACCTCTATGGACTGCTGCGTGCGAACGAACAGCAGGTGCAGGATGAGCCACGCTTCGATCTCTATTTCGCACTTCGGGCGCTGATCGAGATCGCGCGCCGTTTTGATCGCCGCGAGGAGGCGCCTTCGGCGTACGCGCTGGCCGAGCAGTTCGGGACGACCGATTCGCAGATGATCCGTGTGTTGCGCAAGCTGGGCGAAACACAACTCGTCAAAGAGACCGGGGGCGACCTGGCCGGTTTCGTTCCGGGCTGCGACCCCGACCGCATCGCCATCGAGGAGATCGTGGCCCAGATTGAAGGTCTGCGTCATCAGCTTCCTGAGAGCAACACAGACGACCGCGCACGGGCCACGATCGACGATCTTTTCGCGCGCCTCACAACGTCGCTCAGCAATGCGCTGGATCACAGGACGATCGGTCAGCTTGTCCGCGAGGTGTACGGCCAACGGGCGCCGTCACGTCAGGGGGATGAGCGCTTGGACGACGCACTTCCCGAAGCCTGACAGATCTCTCTCGCGCGATGCGTGAATTTGCCAGCGTCGGCACCGGGGCGCTTTTTCGCCATCCGTCACCTCGGCCTCCTACCTTTGCAACCGAATCTTTGCAAAAGCGGCTTTTGCGAAAGCCTCTGAGTCGTCAGCTTCCGATATCGGTCCGGCGCATTCCGGCATCGATCCGATTTGGACCGGCATCGATCCGATTTGGACCGGCATCGATCCGTTTTGGACCGGCATCGATCCGTTTTGGACTGGCATCGATCCGTTTTGGACTGGCATCGATCCGTTTTGGACCGGCATCGATCCGATTTGGACCGGCATCGATCCGATTTGGACCGGCATCGATCCGATTTGGACTGGCATCGATCCGATTTGGACCGGCATCGATCCGATTTGGACCGGCATCGATCCGATTTGGACCGGCATCGGTCCGTTTTGGACCGGCATCGGTCCGTTTTGGACCGGCATCGATCCGTTTGATTCCGACTTATTACCGCCCTTTCCCGTCTTTTAGCCCACTTTTAGTCGATTCGAGGCTCGATTGCTCCCAACCGTCGCCTCGTGTTGCCGGATTTTGGAAACTTGAGCATAGCAAGGCAAGTCCTGCCTACCCCGCCCCGCGTGCGCGCCGGATTCTTCGCAGTGTCTCGTAGGCGACCGTCGTGGTGGTCACCCAGACCGTCCCAGCGGTGACGCCGGCGAGAACGTCGGAGACCCAGTGCACGCCGAGGTAGACGCGCGAGAGGGCGATGGCAGCGAGGAGGGTGTAGAGGAACGCCATCACCGCCGTTTTCGCGGGCCAGCTCCGAATGGAGCGGAACGCCAGATAGGCCAGAGCACCGAATACCACCGCGGAGCCCATAGCGTGGCCGCTGGGGAATGAGTAGCCGTTTGCGCGGCGCAGCATCTCCGCGACGTCGGGACGGGCGCGGGCGAAATAGCGCTTCAGCTCGAGGTTCAGCAGACCGCCGCCGCCCGCCGTGACGAGGAGGTAGATCAGCCAGCGCCAACGCCGGCGGATTGCCAGGATGACGCCGATGACCGCGACGATCGCCGCAACGCTGACCGGCCCGCCGATGATCGTCATGACCGTGAAGAAGGTGGTGGCTCCGGGCGAACGCTCGGTGACGCTCCAATCGTGAATCTGCGCGTCGGTCTGTATGAGAGTGCTGCTCTTGGCGCGAACGTTTTCGGCGAGATCGATGAAGCCGTCGCCGGCCCAGGCCGTGAGCAACGCTCCGGCGACGAGAATCGCCGCCACCGGCAGGTAGTTCTTGAAGCGGTCTTGCGTGCTCGAAATCCACTTCGTCGCCCATGCACTGCGTGCCATCAGGCGGGCCAGCACCTGTCCCAGATGCCTCACCACTGGGAGCGTGGCATAGACGACCGCCCAGAGGACCAGGAAGACCGCTCCAAAGATGACAAACAACATTCAGCGCACCTTGAGCATAGACGATGCCGTCGTGGCTGGGGAGTCGCGGTTCGGGAGTCGGGGGTCGGAGCCGGCAGATTACTCCGACCTCCGACCTCCGACCCCCGACTCCCGAAATCCTGGAGCCCCCTTGGACGTTCCGTCCTGCACTGCCGTACCTGTGTCACGATGGCCGCGGAAGTACTCCGAATGATCCCGACAAACGACTCTCCGGAGCCAGACGACCGCCAGTTGGTCGAACAGGTCCGGCACGGCGACGAGGGCGCATTCGAGACGCTCGTCCGCCGGAAGACTTCCAAAGTCTACGGCCTCTGCTACCGCGTCATCGGCAACAGCGAAGATGCCAAGGACATCTCCCAGCTCGTTTTCATCAAGCTGTGGGAGAACATCGAGAAGTACGACGCCCAGTACGCCTTCGACACATGGCTGTACCGCATGGTGACGAACGTCGCCATCGACTTCATGCGCAACAAGCACTCGCGCGACAACGCGGTCAACTCGACCCTGCGCCTCGTCAAGACCTCGGTCGATCCGGAGCAGACGGTGGCCGTGCAGCGCAAAGAGGTCGAGGCAGTCTTCAACGCCGTCTCGGACGTCCTCTCGCCCAAGCAGAAGGCGATCTTCGTCATGAGCGAGATGGAAGATCTCCGCTCCTCCGAGATCGCCAAGATCCTCGGCTGTCAGGAATCGACAGTTCGCAATCACCTCTTCAACGCCCGTAAAGTGATGCAGCAGCAGTTGAAACGCCGGTTTCCTGAATACGCGCGGCTGTGGGAGGAATCGCGATGATGACCTGCCGGAGCTTCCGCGAAAAACTTCAGCCCGGAACCAGCGAGCCGGAGCTGCTCGAACATCTTCGTCACTGCGATGCCTGCCTCGACTTCGCGATGAGCGTCGATCCTGACCTCTTCTTCCGCTCCATCGGCGGCGAAGAGCTCGTCCCTCCCGGCGGCGTCGATGCCTTCGTTGGCGATGTGATGTCGCAGGTTCGTGTCCGTCAGGCGGAGACCTCACTGGCGCCGCATCGCACGGTTAGCGTGTGGCAGCGGCTTGCCATCGCCGCGACCATAGCGGTGGGGATCACCGGCGCCACGCTCGCCTATCGTTTCGAGCACCGCCCGGTCACGCATCCGGCGAGTGCCATTGCCGTTGCCGCCAGGCCGCCGGCCGCTCATTTCGCCCCGACCGCGACGAAATCGTTCGTCGAAACGTATTCATCCCACGACGCGACGATTGTCGAGATGCCGAACGACGGCAGCGACACCAAAGTCGTGATGATCTTCGACGATAAGTTGCCGGCGGATTTATGAACTTCAAACGTGTCCTTCTGATGATCTCGATGACGCTGGCCCTCTGCGGTGCAGCGCTTGCAGAACCTGTAGGCGAGCCTGCCGCGGCAACGGACGCCAAGCCGGCGCTGTCCGTACGTTCGTTCACCTTCAAGTTCAAGCAGGCTGACAGAGCTGCGGCGGCAATCAAGCCGCTTCTGAGCGCCGAGGGCTCGATGTCGATCCAGCCGTCGGCGAATGCCCTCGTCGTCACC
The DNA here is from genome assembly GCA_017883205.1 of Thermoanaerobaculia bacterium. Classification (GTDB taxonomy): domain Bacteria; phylum Acidobacteriota; class Thermoanaerobaculia; order Gp7-AA8; family Gp7-AA8; genus JADGNZ01. The sequence continues at coordinate 187,101 of JADGNZ010000001.1, forward strand.
GACCACGCCGAGAACATGAAAGCGGTCGTGAAGATGATTGGCGACTTCGACAAGGAGCCGCAGAGCTTTCGCCTTTACGTCCGCATCGTCGGCGCCACGCGCGTCGAAGGCGCACCCAAGATCGCTGATGACCTCAAAGATGTGGCCCGGAAGCTGGCCATGCTTCCCTACAACGCCTACGAAAGCGTCGGCGAAGCGACCGTGCAGGGAAGAGAAGGCGACCCAGGGCTCATCGACATGCCCAGCGGCTACCGGGCCGGCTTCCACTTCGGCGAATACGACCCTGCCAGCGACTCGATCGCGGTCAAAGACCTGCAGATCTCCAAACTCACCGGCGCACAAAAGGACCAGTTGACGTCGTTGCTCAAGACCTCGCTGAACCTGACTATCGGCCAGACTTATATTCTCGGCGCTTCGAAGGCCCCGCAAAGCCAGCGTGCGTTGATGATCGTCCTCGTCGCTCGACGGTAGAGCGGCGGCAACCTCCTACACACGGGGCGCGGCGGATTCACCCTCCTGCCGCGCCCCTTTTTTTGCGGATGCGGGATTCACGGTCTCGCGGTTGCGAAGCAACCCAGCAACCTACCCGCGACCTCGCGACGACCCCGAGACCGCAATGCTATCCTTCGCACAATTCGTTCATCGGAGGATTCCAATGCGCAGATTCGCTCTCATGGCCGCGGTTTGTACGCTGATCGCGCTCCCCCTTGCTGCTCAGAACACCGACATCGAATCGCTTTCCGGCCTGCAGTTCAACTTCGGCAATCCCGGGGCCCGCTCGCTCGGGATGGGGGGTGCCTTTCTCGGCCTAGCCGACGACGCATCCGCCGCGGAAGCCAATCCGGCAGGACTAACCATCCTCAGGAAGCCCGAGATCACGATTGAAGGACGCAACTATCAGGAGCAGCAGGTCTTCACGACCAGCGGCACGTTCCCTGATCTTGTGCGCACCGGTTTCAGCCACTACAGCCAGCGCATCGACCCGACCTTCGCCAGCATCGTCTACCCGACCAAGCACTTCACCTTTGGCGTTTACTACCACGAGCCGCTGCGCAACGAAGGCACTGGTCAGGTCGTACCGGTGCGCAACAGCTTCACCGGCGAGATCAAGACCGACGTCCCCAACTTCTTCCTCCCGGTCGACAGCAACGGGAACGCCACCGGAGGTCCGATCACATCCGCCGCTTGCCAGGCGCTGCGCCAGAAGGATCCATTCGCCTGCCTCGAGTACACGGTCCTGCCCTTTCTCAGCTCGGTGAAGATTCAGGAGAAGACGTTCGGTCTCGCCGTCGCCTACAAGATCGGCAATTTCTCCATCGGCGCCACGGCACGCTCCCAGCGTTTTAACGAGACCGCCTTCACGTTCCGCGTGACACCGACCGGCGATTTTTCCAGCATCTCCGTGCAGGCCACGAGCGACATCACCAAGAACAACGACGTGGCGAAGGACGAGAGCGACATCACGTTCGCGGGCGGCTTCAAGTGGGCGCCTAATGACAAGTTCTCGATCGGCGGCGCCTACAAACAGGGAGCGAAGTTCGCCGCGCCGACGTTCGCCGCCAACGAGAACACCAACTTCGCGTACGTCAAGGCTGCGGATACAACGTTCCACATCCCCGACGTCTACGGTCTCGGCGTGTCCGTACGCCCGATTCCGGTCCTCACGATCAATGCCGACGCGGTGCGGGTGAAGTACTCGAACCTCGTCGACAACTTCGTCTCGATCAACGCGAATGTTCGCGCCATCGACAAGGCCTACGCCGCCGCCGATGCCCTCGAGCTTCACCTCGGCGGCGAGTACTTCTTCTCGACAAAAATCCCCTTCGCCGTACGCGGCGGCTACTGGCACGATCCTCAGCACTCCATCACCTATCAGGGTCCGCTGACGAATGCCGATGAAGTTGCCGCCGCCGTTCTCTTCCCGAAAACCAAATCGCTGAATCACGTCTCGGTCGGCGCCGGCCTGGCCTGGCCGCGCTTCCAGATCGACGCCGCATACGACCGCTCGCAGTTGTTCCGCGTGGGCTCGATCTCGATGGTGACAAGGTTCTAGTTGCGCTTCGCGCGTTGTCGGTTGTCGGTTAGTTGCGCTTCGCGCGTTGTCGACCAAGGAAAACAAATGACGACGCGCGAAGCGCAATCAACCGACAACCGACAACGCGCGAAGCGCAGCTACTCCAGCGGCAAATCGAGCAATTCAAACTTCTCCCATCCCCGAAAATCGAAGTGCCACCATTCGGATGGCAGAGCATCGAAGCCGTGGCTTTCCATCACCTTGCGCAGCTTTGCCCGATTGGCAATTACCTCGGGAGGCAGGTCGGTGAAATCCTGCCGCGCGTGTGACGTGAAATCGTCGTAGCCGGTCGGCATGGCCAGCTCGTGGCCGGTGCGCAAATCGATCAAGGTCAGATCGACCGCTGCGCCGCGATTGTGGCGCGAGCCTTTGGCGGGATCGGCGACGAAATCAGGATTGCGGATCGGCTTCCACATCCGAACGGTGACGCGATACGGGCGATAGCCGTCGAACAGCTTTAGTCCGAGGCCCTCCCGCGCCAGCTCGCGCTCGATCTCATGCAGCGCGATCGCGGCTGGCCGGCGCAGGTAGACCTTCGCCACGGGATAGAGCTGCGCGTGCATAAAGTTGTTCGTCGTGGCGTAGCGGACATCGCGTGGAATGTCCGTGATCTCGACGAGGCGCTTGTCCGGATCGGCGGCGACGAGGCGGTTGTACTCGCCTAAATCGCGGACCACCGGTGGATGCGCGGTCGCGCATGCGGCAAAGACCAGCAGGACTGCCAGCAGTTTCTTCATCGCGAAATCGTCGGTGCAACCTTCGTCATGAAGTCGTTCATGTTCTTCATCACGCGTTTCGAATCGTGATTGTTGAAATCGAACCACAGCATCAGCCGGTTTTCCGGATCAAACCGCTCCGCGACCTGCTTGGCGATCATCTCCGCATTGCCGACGAGTGCGTTGCCGGTGGCGCGGCGAACCTTTTCCTCGTCGAGGGTCCCTTCCAGCGCGCGCCAGTAGTTCGATAACGCTGCCCGCGCTTCCTCGGCCGCGCGAGCCTGATCATCGTTGATGAAGACCAGTACCGTGCGCGGCATCAAGCGCCGCTTCCAGCCGCCGCCATCGGGGTGATAGGCCGTGCGCATCCGCTCGTTCGTCTTCTGAATCTCGTCGCCAGGCGTGATCGAGAGATTGAACACACCAACCGGGAGGATGGTGTTCGCAAAGATCTGCGTCGCCCCGTCGTGCGATCCGATCGATAGCCGGAGCAGATCCATCCGCGATTCCTGCGGCACGATCTTCAGATTCGGGAAAACCCATCGCGGCGCAATCGGGATCTCGTCGACAGACTGACCGTGAGCGTCGACGACGCGCTGCCAGTCGGCGTAGCTGCGAAAGTCGCCGCGCCGCAGAGTACGAGGGGTGATCATCGACGAGTTGAGCGTCTCGCCGCGCAGGAGGCGAAGGAAGATCTCCGTCGCCTCGTCGAAGATCCTGCTCTTCACGACCGGCCACGCCGCCTCCTCCACCGAGGTGCGCGGCACGATGCCGTACGGGATGTTGATGAACGGGAAGCGCCCTGCGGCGAAGCCGATCGTCAGCAGGCGCCGTTCCTCCGGATCGAGTCCGTGAAGTGCCAGAAACGTCTTCACGCGCTCCGCCGCCGCAATCGGCCCGCCGTTGCAGAGGATGTTCATGATCGCCGAGCCAACGCCGATCGCCTTCGTCTTCGCGAAAACGCGATGGGCAAGCTGCAGGATGTCGGTGTTCAAACCGATCTCGCCGACAAAATGCGGGATCACAGCGCCAGGATTCGTCTTCTGAACCTCGGTCGACAGATGACTCTCTGCGACCCATGCGGTCCCGAATCCCAGCCGATCCGCGAGCACGACCTGCTCGAAGAAATTCTCGAACATGACCCGCTCGCTCGGCAGATAACCATCGACCTCGGTCTGCGAGATGGAGAAGAAGATGTCGAGCTCCATGCGGTTGGATCGTATAGGAATGGAGGTGGGGAGTGGGGAGTGGGGGGTGGAAGAAGGTTGCTGAGAAACAGGGTTGCGAGTTCTCGGGGTCTCACAACGCAGGAAACAGTTGCCATCGCTGCGAGACCGCATAGACCACGAGATCCAGAAACCCAGCAACTCAGCAACCCTGAGACCCAACCCACCAACTCGTCAACCCAACAACCATCTTCCACACCCCACACCCCACCCCCCCACTCCCTATAATCAGACAGTGCCCGTCAACGAAACCCTCCCCATCAACTTCGCCCGCGCCATGCCCAACTGGCAGCCGCTGGTCGAGTACCGGCGCAATGGTGTGGCGGAGAACACGATTCATGGCGCGGTCTCGTGGGTCTCGGGCAGGAGCGTCGTCCATTCGTTCGGTGGCAACGTCGAGGTCTACGGGCGCTCGATGGTCAAGCCGATCATGATGAAAGTCTTCACGCGCGAGTTCGCCAAAGGACTCACGGACGAACAGAAAGCCATCTCCGTCGCCTCGCACAACGGCGACACGGAACATGTCCGTGTCGCTCGCTCGATCCTGCTGCAGGGTGAGTGGGGGATGATGCAGGCGCCGCTCGATGTGCCGCTCGTGCAGTTCGGGCGGCAGGTGCGCAGGCCGCGGCGCTGGTACCACTGCTGTTCCGGCGAGCACGCCGCCATCCTTCGTGGCTGCAAGTTGAAGGGTTGGTCGCGCGTCGGTTACGTCTGGCCGCATCACCCGTTTTTTCAGGAGTACCTCGGCTACCTCCAGAGCGTACTCGGCAAGGATTGGAAGCAGGGAACGATCGCCAAAGACGGCTGCGGGTTGCCGACGGTTTCGATGACCGTCACTGATCTGGCCCGCCTCTTCGCCAACCTCGTCACTGAAAAAGACGACGACTGGATCTGGCGGGCGATGGTCGAGCATCCCGATCTCATCGGCGGCTTCAATCGCCTCGACTCCACGATCCTCAAAGCCTGCAACGGCCGCGTCATCGCCAAGGAAGGTGCCGACGGACTCCTCGGGCTTGCCATCGAGCATCCCGAATATCCGGACGGTCTCGGCGTCGTCGTCAAGATCGCGCACGGCTGGAACCCGCAGGCCACCTGGTACATCGCCCGCTACATCCTCGGCGTGCTCGGATTCGAGTTCCGCAATCCCTACAAACTGCGGCGGCAGAAAGCGTTCATCGTCCCCGAGGTCATTCCGGAGGGATTGAGGGAACGGATGGCCGCAATCGTGCCGTGGGATTCGTGGGATCCCGACATCGACAAATGGGAGTTCGATCCGGAGGAGCTCCTTGCGATGGAGGACCCGCGATGACGGTGCCGATCAAGGGATCGATGGTCGCGTCGATGCACGAAGTCGTGCGTGTTGCGAATTACATTGGCGGCGAACTTGTGCCCCCGTCGACTGGACGCTACTTCGCCAATGTCTGTCCATCGACTGGCCAGTGGATGGGAGAGGTGCCCGATAGCGATGAGCGCGACGTCGACGCTGCAGTCGCTGCAGCCAAGGATGCGTTTCCAGCGTGGAAGCGTACGTCTGCTTCTGAACGATCACGGTTGCTGCTCAAAATCGCCGACTTGATCGAGCGTGACCTCGACTTTCTAGCCTACTTCGAGAGTCTTGACAGCGGCAAACCGATGTCGCTTGCCCGGACACTTGACATTCCGCGCGCGATCGCGAATTTCCGCTTCTTCGCAACCGCGATCCTGCACGAGTCGACCAATGCGCATACAACCGGTGATTCGGTTCTCAATTACACGCTGCGCCATCCACTCGGCGTCGTCGGTTTGATTTCCCCGTGGAATCTGCCGCTCTATCTGCTGTCATGGAAAATCGCACCTGCGATCGCGGCCGGAAATACATGCGTCGCGAAACCGTCGGAGATGACTCCGATCACGGCAAAGTTGTTGTCCAGAATCGTCACCGAGGCCGGTATTCCGCCGGGAGTGATCAACGTCGTTCACGGCTACGGCGCGAAAGCGGGCCGCGCGCTGACATGTCACGACGACGTTGCTGCGATCTCGTTCACCGGCGGCACGGTGACCGGCGCCGCGGTGGCTGCGAACGCCGCGCCGCGCTTCAAGAAGATCTCACTGGAGCTCGGCGGGAAGAATCCAAACCTGATCTTCGCCGATGCCGATCTCGATGACGCCGTGGCCACTTCCATCCGCTCGAGCTTCTGGAACCAGGGCGAGATCTGCCTCTGCGGTTCACGCATCTTCGTCGAGCGAGCCATCCACGATGTTTTCGTCGGGCGCTTCGTCGCGGCCACCAAGAAGTTGCGCATCGGCGATCCGCTCGATGACGTAACGGACATCGGCGCGCTCATCAGCGACGCGCATCTTCAGAAGGTGATGCGCTACATCGACCTGGCGAAACAGGAAGGCGGCACCATCGTCGCGGGCGGGAACCGCGTCGATCGTCCCGGCTACTTCGTGGAGCCGACTATCGTCACCGGCCTCGGAACAGACTGCCGCGTTCTGCAGGAAGAGATCTTCGGCCCGGTCGTCACGATCACCCCGTTCGACGACGAAGAGGAGGCGATCCGCTTCGCAAACTCCACGCGCTACGGCCTCTCCGCCACCGTCTGGACACGCGACCTCTCCCGCGCCCACCGCGTCGCCGCCGCGCTCGACAGCGGCACCGTCTGGATCAACTGCTGGCTCCTCCGCGACCTCCGCGTCCCCTTCGGCGGCATGAAAGAAAGCGGCGTGGGCAGAGAGGGCGGCTTCGACTCACTGAGCTTCTTCACGGAAGCGAAGAATGTGTGCGTGAAGATTGGTTGAACACCAGATCACCACAGAGACACAGAGAGCACAGAGGTTTCTCTGTGACCTCTGTGCCTCTGTGGTTTAGGGTTTTTCTGGCTAATTCGCAGCGATACCTCGCTCCAGTTCTCGCACAACTCGTATGTCCCCGAACTGCGCACGAGCACGAGCAACCTCAACGCGTGCCGCGTCGCGAATCTCCGTCGTCGTGTATCCGATCGATGGATCGTCAGGCACGAGATAGCGATACTCGATCGCCGCGAGCTGCGCCGGCGGGAAGGCGTTGCGTCGCGCGAACACCATCGCCGCATCATCGAACGCGACGAGCGCCCAGTCGTGGCGGCGGTAGCGGACGAGCGATGCCGGCAATAAGCGCTTCTCTCCCGTGAGGCCGTCGATGACCTGCATTCTTTGCGTCTGGTATTCGTCGACGGCCATGCGTGCGTCGTATTTCGCGATCAGCGCATGCCACGCGCGGCTGTCGCGGTGCGCGGCGGCATCGGCGGCGATGAAGTCTCCGAACAGCTCGTTGCGCCCGTCGGTCAACGCGCGCCGCGAGGGGTAGAACGTCCACTCCAGCAGCCCGCCGAACTGGTCGGCGTTGTAGATGTTTCCGTCGAGCTGGTACGAATGGAGGGCGGCGACGGCGCGCATCGGGAATCGCTCGTCATCGATGCCGGGATGATGCACATCGCGCTGAAAGACCCACGCAAGAGGAGCGAGCGCGAGCGCGGCGAGCACGCCGGAAACGCGCCGCGAAATGTTGCCGAGCGGCGGCACGAGAAGAGGCAGCGCCGCGAAGTAGAGTCCCTGATTGCGCACGTAGCGAAACGCCAACGCCCCGAGGATGGCGAAGGTGACGAGGCGCCAGGCGTGGGCTCGTTTGTCCCGCGTGAGCAGAAACAGCAGCGCCATCGCCGCCGTGACGACGTACAGCAGCGGGAAGTAGTTGAACGACGACGGCAGCCATTCGGTGTTGACGAACGCTCCGCTGCGAATCGTGGATGTCAGACGCAGCGGCGCGAGAATCGCGTTCCATCCGAAAGGATTGATGAGCAGCGCCGCAGCGCTGGCCAGAGCGACGGTCCAGCGGCGGACGTCGATCAGCATCGTGATCAGCGCCAGCACCGGCGCGAGGAGCGCGGATGGATGCACGTTGATCCAGACGACGGTCACGCACGCGTACGCGATAACGAGTGGTGTGAGGCGCATGCGCGAGCTGAGCATGCCGAGGGCGATGACGATGAGAAGCGCTGCTACGGCCGCCGGACGGACGCCGAGTCGATCCGAAGCGCCGGCAAAAGCGATGGCAGCGATGAGGAGTGCCGCCCCGATCGCATTCTCGCGTGTCGCGAAAAGGAATCCCGCCGCGAAAATCGCCGCCGCCAGTAACGCGCTGATGATCGAGATGCCAGGATCGCCTGCGATGCCGTGCAGCGCGTAGAGCACGATCTCGTACAACCACTCGCCATTGATCCACGGCACCTGCGCGCTCGCCACCGCGAACGGATCAACTGTCGGGATGGAATGATGCTCGACGATCCAGCGGCCCGTCGTCAGATGCCAGAAGTAGTCGTAGCTGCGGATCGGCGCGACAGCGGCGATGGCGATGAGGATGAAGAAGACAGCGGCAGTGATGCGTCGCGTCATGGGGTGGCGAGTATAGCCATCCGAGCTGGGCTGTGTGCCGAGGTCAACGAGCGGTGCTCTGGTTACAACGATGCGCGTATAATTGCCATCACGAAAATGAACGCCCGCAAGAAGTCATCTCCACGACCTGCCGCCGCCAAAAAGGCGGCAAAACGCTCGGTAAAGAAGGCAGCGACCGCAAAGGAACCCGCCCGCTCCGCTGGGAAACGCATATCGACCCGAGACGCAGAGCGCGAGGCCATGACTCATGTCATCTCGCGTCCCTATTTGTCGCCGCTTGGCAAACGTGAGATCAGTTCCCGGCGAATCACGGCGGCGATTAAGGCAGTGATGAAGGCCCAGGGCTCGTACGACTTCGAGAATTAGCCTCATGGCTGTCTCGCAGAAGGAGTACGACCATAGCGTCTTCATCAACTGCCCGTTTGACCGCGACTACAACACGCTCTTCGACGCGATTGTCTTCACGATTACCGACTGCGGATTCCGCCCGGTCTGCGCGCGCGAGCGCATGAACTCCGCCGAAATCCGACTCGACAAGATTGTCGACCTCATTCGCGATTCGCGCTACTCGGTGCACGATCTGTCGCGAACCGAGGTCGATGAGAAGTACAGCCTGCCGCGGTTCAACATGCCTTTGGAGTTGGGCATCGCGCTGGGCTGCGCGAAGTTCGGCTCAGCAAGGCAACGGCGGAAGTCGCTGCTCATTCTCGATCGGCGCCAGTTTCGCTATCAGAAGTTTGTCTCCGACATTTCAGGCCAGGACATCAAGGAGCACAAGAACAAGCCGCACTCAGCAATTGAAGCCGTGCGCAACTTTCTTCGCACGGAATCTGGCCTCACCGACATTCACGGGTGGGAATACATCGGCCTTCGTTACCGCAAGTTCAAACGTGAGTTGCCGGAAATCGCCAGGGTTGGGCATCTCAACCCCGCGAAACTGACGTACGTCGACTATTGCGAGATGATCAAGCGGTGGCTAGACCTGAATACACGTGGCTGAGACTCCGAGCGAATGAAATCGGAGCCTACGTGCTCGGCGGCGCAGGAGGCGCTGGCTGCGCAGGAACCGCGGGAGGCGCAGGAGGAGCGGACGACTTCGACGTATCGATCTTGATGTCGCCGTTCACCGTCGTGATGCGCAGTTCGTAGCGGCCGCCGTTCACCTCGCCGGAGACGCGGCGGCTGCCGGGGTGTGAGTGGATGTTGAGGGGGAAGGCGGCTTCGATGTCGCCATTGACCTGTGAGAAATCGCCACTGAATGAGGCGGAGAGAGGCAGCACTGCGGTCACGTTGCCGTTCACGGTCTTGAGTGTCGCTCCCTGGAACGACTTCTCGAAATGCGCTTCGATGCGGCCGTTGACGGTGTGCGCTTCCACCTCGCTCGATCCGGGAGTCTCGATGTTCACGCGTCCGTTCACGGTCACGGCGCGCATCTCGCCATCGACGCCGGAAGTTGCGATGCGGCCGTTGACTGTGCGCAAGTCGAGGGCGACCGACGGGGGGACGTGAAGGTCGTAATCGACGCGCGTGTCGTTGTTGAGGCGGAAAAGAAAGAAGCCTTGATGCTCGTTGCGCCGGCCGATGGTCAGGGTGTCGCCATTGAGCTCGGTGGTGAAGTAGCCGAGGTTTTCCACGCCTTCCTTCGGCTTCCGGCGGCTTCGGACCGTCGCATTCATCGTGATCTCGTTACCGGAGCCGGCTTCGATGTTGATCGCACCGTCGATCTCACGCACCTCGATGTGGCGGATCGCGCCGGCCGGCCACTTGCGGTCGATGTTCGTGACCCGCCGCTCCATTATGGCGCCACATCCGGCGAGAAGAAGTGTCGCCGAGAGTGAATAGATAACGCGAGATCTGACGTTCATAGTGGTCCTTGCAGCAAGGTGGTACGAGAATGAGGCGAAAGGGTTTCCAATGACGACGGATGGCTCCCAAACGACACTCCTGCGTGTCGCGGCGTTCCTGGTGGACGCCCTTTCCATCGCGATCGTGCTCGTCCTTCCGGCCGCCATTCTCAGTTACACCCTGGCCTGGATCGGCGGCGAGATCAAAGCGATCCAGATCGTCTGGTTCGTCGCGCTCTGCGTCGTCATCGTGGGAATGCTCTTCCGCGACGGCTGGCGCGGCCGCTCTCTCGGCAAGCAGATTCTCGGCCTTCGCATCGTGATACCGGGGGAAGTGCCTTGCGGCTATCTGCGAAGCCTCGTGCGCAACATCGTGCTCATCGTGCCGGGATTGAATCTCGCCGAGGTCGTCCTTGTCATTGCCGGCAAGCGCCGCGTCGGCGACCGGATCGCCAGAACCACGGTCACCGAAGAGTGAGCCGTTTCTCGGCCAGCACCTTCACGAACTCGTTCGCCTTTCCAAGCCGCACATCGATCTCGAACTCGTTCGTCTCGCCGAAATGCTCGCCGGCAAGGACGATATGTGGAACGTCGAGCAGCCGGTAGACGACGCCGAGCTGATCGAAGGGTACGACGATGCGGAAGCGCTTGTAGACGTAGCGATCGACAAGGGATGCGCTCCGGAGCGTCTCCGCTGCTGTCTCGCGGTAGGCACGAGACAATCCGCCCGTGCCGAGTTTGACGCCGCCGTACCACCGCACTACGACGACCGCCACATCGTATAAACCTGCTCCTTCGATCGCACTCAGGATCGGCTTCCCCGCCGTGCCCGAAGGTTCGCCGGCATCGGCGCTTCGCGCGCGAATCTCGCCGCTCGCGAAAAGACGGAACGCCCAGCAGAGATGTGTGGCGTCGAAGTGGCGTTTGGTGAGAAGGGCCAGCTCGCTGAAGAACGCTTCGTCGGTCTCGACGGGAAAGGCGATGCCGAGGAACTCGGAGCGCTCGATCTTCTGCCGGGACTCGGCGGCTGCTGCCAGCGTGCGGAAGTGATCGATCATTTCTGGAGCATTCTGCGGCAACTACCGACCGCCTCATATAATCGCGCTCATGTTCAAGATCGAAGAGCTTTTCGCGCGTGAGATTCTCGATTCCCGCGGCAATCCAACGATCGAGGTCGACTGTCTGCTCGACTCCGGCGCATCAGGGCGTGCCGCCGTGCCTTCCGGTGCTTCCACCGGATCGCGCGAGGCGCTGGAGCTTCGCGATGGCGACAAGCGGCGCTACCTCGGCAAAGGCGTCGCCAACGCCGTCGAAAACGTCGAGATCATCGCCAAGGAAGTCGAGGGGATGGACGCCCGCGAGCAGGCGCTCATCGATCTCCTGATGAAGCAGATCGACGGCACGGAGAACAAAGGCAACCTCGGCGCGAACGCCATTCTCGGCGTCTCGCTGGCCGTGGCGCACGCTGCGGCGCAAGCCTCCGGTCTGCCGCTCTTCCAATACCTCGGCGGACCCGGCGCACGCACGCTGCCCGTGCCGATGATGAACGTCATCAACGGGGGCGCCCACGCTGATAACAACCTCGACGTCCAGGAGTTCATGATCATCCCGGCCGGCTTCGACGATTTCAGCGACGCTCTTCGCGCCGGTGCCGAGACCTTCCATCACCTCAAGGCCATTCTTCACGACCGCAAGCTCACGACCGCGGTCGGCGATGAAGGTGGATTCGCGCCTGATCTCAAATCGAACGCCGAAGCGCTCGATCTGATCCTGACGGCGATCGAGAAGGCGGGCTACCGCGCTGGCGAGCAGATCTTCCTCGGCCTCGACGTCGCCGCGTCGGAGTTCTTCTCGAAAGGGAAGTACGCCTTCGAAGCGGAATCGCGTAGCAGCGACGAGATGGTCGCCTACTACGAGCAGCTTCGCGCGAAGTACCCGATCATCTCGATTGAAGACGGGATGTCCGAGGGCGATTGGGATGGCTGGAAGACGCTGACGAAAGCGATGGGCGCCGGCACACAGCTCGTCGGCGACGACGTCTTCGTCACCAATCCGTCGATCCTGGCGAAAGGAATCGAGCAGGGCGTCTGCAACGCCATCCTGATCAAGGTCAATCAAATCGGCACACTGACCGAGACGCTCGACGCGATCGAGATGGCCAAGCGCGCCGGCTATCGCTCAGTCATTTCCCATCGCTCCGGCGAGACGGAGGATTCAACGATCGCCGACCTCGCCGTCGCCACGAACGCCGGCCAGATCAAGACCGGATCGCTCTCGCGTAGTGAGCGCATCGCCAAGTACAACCAACTGCTGCGCATCGAAGAGGAGCTCGGCGATGCCGCGGTGTTCGCGGGGAAGGGGATTTTCCGGGCGAAGGTGTAAAAACATCGGCCTCGCAGATGCAGAGGTCCGCCTCGGAGCTAAATAGTTCGGCCCCGGAACTCGATAGTTCGGCCGGGGAACTAAGTAGTTCGGGGCGGGGAACTAAATACCTCGGCCTCCGAGACAAATACCTCGCCCTCCGAGATAAATACCTCGCCCTCCGAGGTAAATACCTCGCCCTCGGAGGTAAATAGTTCGGACGGGGAACTAATTAGTTCGATCGGGGAACTAAATAGCTCGGTCGGGGAACTAATTAGTTCGGCCCGGGAACTAAATAGTTCGACCCGGGAACTAATTAGTTCGACCGTGGAACTACGCAAACTACTGACTGGATGTCAGTTATCGTCATCTAAACGCGAAGGCGCGAAGAAACGGCTTGGTACTCGCTTCACTACCAGAGCGAGTCCAGGAGGGGAGCCTTGAAGTGCAGGGTGTCCTGTTTTGAGGGCATCGTCCTGTTGGTCACGTCTCTGTGGTTTCGTTCTAACTGCGCAGAGGAACGAGACCGCTCAGTTCCTCAAGCCCCGTAACCGGCGCGTCGCGCCGCGCGATCTCGATGACGTTGTCGCGGCCGAGCTGCGCTAATGCATCCTGCTCGAACCCGCGCAACGACTGATCGCAGGCGCAATCGTTCTCCGGCGTGATGTAGTTGGCGATGATGCCGCCGATCCGCATGCCGCGCTCTTCGACTGCGACGATGAGGCGCTGGCTCTCGGCGATGACGATGCGCTCCGGCCGCGTGACGACGATGACGCGCGAGGCGTCCGATTGCATCGTCTCCTCGAGCGCGTGAAGCGCGCGCGACGCGCGGATCAGCTCCTCGGCCAGCGAGCCGGCAGGGATCAACTCGCGGTAGCGAAGAAGGATGCGCATGAACTCGCGCACCCACTCGCCGGCGGTCTTGGGCAGATCGATGAGACGGAGGAAGTGGCCGGTGGGTGCGGTGTCGACGATGATGCCGGACTGCGACTCGTCGGCGATCAGATCGGCGAGCCGGGTGATTGCGAAGAGCTCGTCAGCGCCCGGCGGCGCGATCTCGACCAGTTTCTTCATCGCCTCGGCGTCGTAGGCGACGGTCATTCCGCCGGGCGTGATCGCGCCGATGGCGCGGTCGATCTCCTCGCCTAGGGCATCGCGGAACCGGCGCCACTTCTCGCGCGTGTCGATCGTCTCGACTGCGAGGTTGGGCGGAGGCTGCTGATTGGCGAAGACATCGCGAAGAGTGTGCGCGGGATCGACAGAGATGACGGTGTAGTGGTTGTCGCGATTGCGCGCCGCGAGTTGGAGAGCGATGGAGACGGCGGAGGTGGTCTTGCCGACGCCGCCTTTGCCGGCGAGGAAGGTGAGGCGGGCGATGGCGAGCGAGGTGTTTGATGGTTTGGTGTCGTCGCTGCGGCGGCGGGACGCTGTCGGGCCAGCCGGCGGGACGCCGGCGTTCCACTGCGTGATGGCATGTGCGGTGTCGAGCGGGGAGCAGGAGCGCGGGGCATCGACGGTCGGTGCGAGTCTCAGTCGCGCCTCGGCGTCGCGTGCCGCGTGCGTGCGATCGCGTTCGCAATCGGGGTTAACGATGGCGCGATTCAGGATGGTGAACGGGACGGTGATTCCGTCCGCGCGTACGTCGCGCGTGAGGCGCTCGGTCTGCTCGACGACCCATGGCTCGGACAGCGTCACCGGGATGAATGCGGTTCTCGCAGAGTCGGTGAGCAGTTCGCGCGTGCGGCTCGCTTCCGATTCGAACTGATCGACGAACGCGTCCATGGCATCGCGCACGTCGCGGCGCGTGAACTGGCGGACCATGCCGCGATGCTTGGCCTGCATCGACTCGAGCGCTTCGGCGAACTGGCGGAAGTGATCCGCCGACGAGAGCATTCGCAGCGTGTGGCCGGTCGGCGCGGTGTCGACGACGATGGTCGTGTCGGGGTTTTCCGCGACCAGCTCACCGATGCGCATCCACGCCATCAGCTCGTCGACACCCGGCAGCGACAGCTCGAAGAATCGCCGCAGCTCATCTTTGTCGAGATACGTTCCCCGGTCGCCGAGCTCGAGAAAACTGTCGAGGTTGCGCTCGAGAAAACGCTGGTAAAGCGCCGCCGCATCGAGCGCTTCAGTTCGCAGCTCGCCGTGAAGGATGTCGGTCAGGTTCGATGCCGGGTCCGTCGTGAAGAGAATCACCTTACGCGATGCAGCTATGTGCAGGGCCGCTGCGATCGAGATCGTGGTCTTGCCGACGCCGCCCTTCCCTCCGATGAGGATTACGAGGCGGCCGGCGAGCTGGTCGAACGCGGCGGCGAGCGTCACTGACCGTATCCGGTGAAGATGCCGATCCCGCTGTCGTCGTCATCACCGCGCTGCTGGCGGGAAATCTCTTCCTTGCGGGCCCGGATCTCACGCAGCGCCTGAAAAACCTGCGCTTCCTGCTGCGTGTACTCCTCTTCGGTGAGGTCGCCGACTTCGAGCATCATCTGCAACTCGATGAGGCGCTCCTTCCACGGTTGATCGTTCATCAACTCCTCGTTCGCCATCGTCTGAATCTGCTTCATGACCCAGTTGAAGCCCGCGATCGGGAGCTTGATGGGGAGCATGAGGATGTCGTCGAGAAGGAACATGGCTGGCTTGCCGGGTTACTAGCAACGAATCAACTACCGCTCTGCCCTCGCTCCAACTTCAACCGGATATTCACGAAGTTGTAGGGCGGCCACGGTCCTGTGTAGAGGAACGACAACTTGTTCTCGTACTTTTTCGCAATCTCGGTGATCTGGTCGTCGAACGTCTTCGTCTTTTCGCGGTCGACGAGGAAGGCGGCGTTCATGATCATCTTGTCGCCGATCGGTTTGTTCGACCGTGAAGCGATCGCGGCATCGCGCAGGGCCTCGTAAATCTCGCTCACGTATGCGTCGGCCTTCGCCTGGAGCGCCGATTCGACGACGCGGCCGAGCTGCATGCGTGAGAAGTAGGTCGACGTAGACGTGTTCGATGAGATCTCGTCCTTCAGCCGGCGGATCTCTTCATTCTCCGTTTCGATCTCGCGGATGACCTGATCCTTGTCCCAATTCACTTTCAAGCCAAACTCGATCTTCCCATCCATCTTCTGGAGCACGTCGGAGAGCGCGTCGTAAGTGCCTTTGAGGAACTCTTTGATGTCGTTCTCGGTGCGGAAAACGGTGCCGAAGCTCATCGGCAGCACGGTGAAGTCCTTCATGACGAGCTCGTTTACGTGCTCGTGTGCGAGGGCGTTTTCACGCGTGGGATCGAAGACGATCAGCGGGCAGTTGGAGACGACGGCCGCGAACTCTTTGTAAGGGACGCTGTAGACCTTGTCACCGCGGCCGCCAATTCCGACGGGGCCGAAGTCGCGCGGGATTTCAGTCTTGATGATGCAGTAAACGTACTTCCCTTGCTCGGTCTCGGACTGCTGCGTTTGCGCTTGATCTTCCATTGTCGCGGCCTGGATGGAGAGCATGCAAAGCATACAATACAAGTGAATTGCCAACACCCCGGCTCGCCGCTCTGACCGAATCGTGGTTCCAGAAACACAAGCGCCCGCTGCCGTGGCGCGAGGGCTACGAACCGTACCGGGTCTGGGTGTCCGAGGTGATGCTGCAGCAGACGAGGATGGAGGTCGTCCTCGGGTATTACGAGCGTTTTCTGCGGCGCTTTCCCACGGTTGGTGATCTGGCCCGCGCGAGCTTGGATGACGTCACGGCAGCCTGGTCCGGGCTCGGCTATTACCGCCGCGCGCGCATGCTTCGCGAAGGGGCGATCGATGTGATGGAACGCTTTGGCGGCGTGATCCCGGAGTCGGTCGATGACTTGATGTCGATCGCCGGGATCGGTCGCTATACGGCCGGCGCGATTGCTTCGATTGCTTACGGGCAGCGAGCTCCAATCGTCGACGGCAACATCGCCCGGATCGTAGCGCGGCTGTTCGCGATCGAAGCGCCGCTTTCGTCACCAGCGTTGATGCGTTCGGCGTGGGCACACGCAGAAGAGCTGATCGCGTCATCGAAATCGCCGCGTGATCTCAATCAGGGGCTGATGGAGCTCGGCGCGCTCGTTTGCACGCCGCGCAATCCGAATTGCAGAGTCTGTCCGTTGCGACGGGGATGTGCCGCGTTCTCCGCCGGCCGCGTCGATGAGTTTCCGCGGCCGAAAGCAAGGGTCGCTACGCGCGAAATGCATATCCCGCTCTATCTCGTCGTCGATCGCGACGGACGCGTGCTGATGCGGCGCGAGTCGGGCCAACTGATGCGCGGGATGTTTCACCTCCCGCATGGCGACACGACCCTTCTGACCGGCGCGCCGCTGCGCGTCGGCGTTGCCGAAACGCTGGGAACGTTTCGGCACACGGTGACGAACCGCAGGATCACTTTCGAGGTCTTCGCGGTGACGCGGCGGCTTCGCACGCGGGGCCGCGAGTACGCCTGGATCGATCCCAAACTGCTCTCAGCAATTCCGCATCCGTCCTACGTCCGTAAAGCGTTGCAACTCGCCGGAATCGGCCAGTAATCGCTCGCGTTCGCGGATGCATGAGATTCGCAACTGCTCTGTTAGTGCTCGCGGTCGCCACCACTCTTCACGCCGACTCGCGCACGTACACGATCGCGAAAGGCGGCAGTAACGTCGCCGAGTTTCACGCCGAAGATACGTACGACTCGTTCGACGGAAAGACGAGCGATGTGACCGGCACGATCGTGGCCGATCCGGCGAACCCTGCCGTGTCGAGCGTCCAGGTCACCATCAACATCGACTCGCTCGATACCGGAGTGAGCCTGCGCAACAAAGAGATGCGCGAGCGCTATCTCCAGACTGACAAGTTCAGTACTGCCACGTTCAAGTCGGTCAGCGTCACCGGCCCGGCTTCGATCGCTCCGAACCAGCCCATTGAGATCAGCGTCACCGGCGATTTGACGCTGCATGGAGTCACGAGGCGGATGACGATCCCTGTGCGGATCGTCCTCATCCCCGACGGACGCATTCACGCCACGAGCAACTTCAAGATCCACATGCCCGACTTCGGCATCAACGTCCCGCACACGATCCTCGTGACGGTGAACGACGAGGTTCCGGTAAGGTTGGATGTGTGGGCGGTGGGGAAATGAGCCTGTTGGACCACGACCGCTAGTGGCCTAGAATCCTTCTCATGTTCGGGCGTGTGGCGGTCGCGGTCTCACTTCTCCTCATTTCACTCGCAGCCTTTCCGCAGTGCAATCTCACGCAGGTTGCCAGCGTCCCCTTTCGCGCTTCGTATCTCGACGTCGCGATTGATGGCAACGACCTATGGGCGGCCACCTCGTATGGCGTTTCGCTGTTTGATCGCAGCGTCGATCCGCCCGCGCTCGTCGTCGCATTTCCGCTGCCCGGTGTGACGCGCGTCGTCCGCGCGACGAACGGTCTGGCGTATGTGGGAAGCGGATCTTCGTTGTTCGTCGTCAGGAAGAATGGACGGAACCTGCAATTGCAGCGAACGATCGACGCTGGCGCGACGGTCAACGATCTGCTGCTGACGACGCTCGATCTCTACGTGGCCACCACAGCCGGCCTTACGCAATGGGACCTCCTCGATCCGACCACGCCGTCCAAAACGCCGGCGATCTTCACGACCAGCAGTCCGAACGTGCGCTCGCTCGCAATCAGCGGATCGACGCTGTTTGCCGCGGATGGCGATACGTCCGTCGAGGCGTTCAATATCAGCGTCCCGTCGATTCCGAACGGCATCGGCACGATCACATCGCTTCCGGGCTCGATCGCCGTCAGCGCCGCGAACAGCCGGTTGTATGTTTCTGACGGCTTCACGACGGACATCTTCATTAACGCCGAGGGCGGCGGCAGCAGTGCGGTCAAACTGGCGCGTGATTCGTTCGGTTCCGTGGCCATCGCACCAATCAACACCACCGCGATCTTCGCAGCCGGCGCCGACAATCGAGTCCGTGCCTTCGATCTTGCCTCGTCTGCGAGCCCTGTGGAGTTGTTTCGCGCGGAGCTCTTTCCTGGAGGAGGCACGGTCAATCGCATCGGCCGCATCGCCGCCGCTTCCAATCGCCTCTACGTGGCCGGCGGCGACCTCGGCCTGCTGACCTACGATACGACATCGTTTTCGACACCGTTCGCGCTGCGGAGCTATGCAACCGGTTCGACGACATCGGTGATCTCGCTCGGTACAAATGTCTACGTCTCGCGGGCGGCAAGCGGCATCACGGAATTCGGGCAGACATCCGCCGGTGCGCTGACGCAATTGCGCTCTTGGGACAGCAACAGCGACACGGTTTGGGATGGAGCGAACAATTTTCTCCTGACGTCGTCCGGAGCGACTGCATCGCTCTGGGCTTTGAGCTCAGCGACGCCGACGCTCGTCTCTACTGTGACTCTTCGCGCGCCCATTGCCTCAGCGGTGCTGATCGGAACGACCGGCTATTTCGTTCTCAATGAAACTACGGGAGGAACGCTCTGGTCCGCCGATCTCGCGCCGGCAACTCCGACAGCACAGCAGATCGCGCTCACGGCGATCAAGCCGTCGTTCATCGCGCGCTCCGGATCCGCGCTGGTCCTGGCCGAACTGAAGGCGGACGGCACGACCTCGCTCTCATACTTTGCCGCGGCGGATTTCACGAAGGCGCCGGTCACATCGAATGTCGCCGGACTCGCGACTGGCGGCGTCGCGCTCTCCGGTTCGACCGCAGCGGTGTCGACGTTCAGCGGCGTAACGCTCGCCGACTTCGAGAGCGGCTCGACCGCACTTCTTCCGCAATCGAATGGAGCAATCGCGCGCCGGCTCGCCTTTGCGGGTACGACGTTGGTGGAACTGACCGACAGCGCACTCCTGCTCTGGAACACGCAGACACGAACGCTGACGAAGCAATTCGCGTTGCCCGCCGTTCCGGTTTCTGTCCACGTCGGCCCTGACAACGCCGTGGCCGATATTGCCACCGAAGATGGGATCACGAGCGTGCAACTCGCAGCGACGACGCGCGTCCCTTCGTTGCTCAATACGGCGAACGGCAACGCCTACTACAAGAAACTCGTCGCCGGAAGCCAGCGGCTCTACTTCTTCGACGGCCACAATATCGACGTCTTCACGAACACGATGCAATACACAGGCGGCATTCACACGCCGCTTGTCGTCGACGTTGCCGCGAGCGACAGCGGTGTCTTCACGATTCAGAACAACCTGGGGGTCACGGCGTACGGCCGTGAAGGAAACGCGCTGACGACGTCAGTGATCAACGAAGGAACCGACGTGCAGGCGCAATCGATCGCCTCTGCTGGCGGCACGGCATGGGCTTCGATCGTCTTGAATTGCCACAGCAGCGGCTGTGAAGGGAAAGCGATCGTCTTCGATCCGAAGAGCGCCTTTGCACAGACCGCGACGATGACCGGCGCCGTACGCGACGTCGTGACCAACGGCAACCGCGCCTACGTTCTCACCGAGTTGCCGAATGAGGTGCGCGTCGTCGATATCAGCGATCCCGCTCACCCGGTAGTTCTCTTCAGCCACGCGACGGAAGGCGCGCAACCGCCCTCCTCGATCGCCTTCGCCAACGGTACCGTTTACGTACTCGGCGAGAAGCTTTACACCTACGCGGCCAGCGATCTCTCGAAGACGGGAGAGCAGCTCGCGTCCGCCGTCTTCGATCCAGCCACGCAGAAGATTCGCGCCGACGGAGCATGCGTCGCATACACCGGCCGCGACTTCTCGCCCCAATTCCTCGGCGGGGCGCCGGTCGTAACCTCGCCTGCCAACGCCCGTTTTGTCGCCTGGCAGCCGGGCACGCTCTATTTCCTGACCGACTACTCGCTCGAGATCTGGTCGGCAAAGCCCCTGCCGCAGCCTGCGCGCCGCCGCTCATCGCGATAGCATTTGCCTATGCCGAAGATCATCTTCTCGTCCGACGAGAACGCCTACCGCATCACGCTTGCCGATCCGCCGCTTCACATCCTCGACATCACAATGCTCGAAGAGCTCCGCAATGCGATCGCACGCGTCGCCTCCGACCGGCACGTTCTGATCATCGACTCGCAAGGCGAAAAAGCCTTTTCCGCGGGTGCCAGCGTGCAGGATCACCTCGGCGACCGCGTCGCCACGATGCTCAGCAACTTCCATGACTGCTTTCGCATGCTGGCGAAACTCGACGTCGTTACGGTCGCGCTCGTGCGCGGCGCGGCGCTCGGCGGTGGATGCGAGCTGGCGCTGGCGTGCGACTTCGTTCTGGCCTCCGAACGCGCCAAGTTCAGCCAGCCCGAGATCAACCTCGGTGTTTTTCCTCCAGTCGCTGCTTACCAACTCTCACGGCAACTGCCAGCTCGCAAAGGACTCGAGCTTCTGCTCACCGGCGACTCGATCGATGCCGCGGCCGCCGATCGCCTCGGCCTCGTCAACGCCGTCTTCCCCCTCGCCGAGTTCGACGCCCGCGCCGATGCATGGCTGCAGCGGCTCTACAAGCAGAGCGCATCGTCGCTGCGCTTCGCGCGGCGCGCGTTCCGCCTCGCCCAGACCGCCGATTTCTACGAGCGCCTCGGCGCCGTCGAGCGCCTATATCTCGACGAACTAATGGAGACGCACGACGCCAACGAAGGGCTGAACGCGTTTGTCGAAAAGCGAGAGCCGGAGTGGACGGGGCACTGATCGAAGCCGGTCAGTGCACGCCGCCCATCAAACGGCGAATCGGCTTCACCAGCAGAAACAGGATGAATGCCGCGGCGAGCGTGGTGGCGGACACCGCGCCGAAGAGTTTCGGCAGCGGCAGACGATCGAAGAATCCTGCGCAATAGCCGCCGAGCTTGTTGCCGAACGAGATCGATAGGAAGAAAACGCCCAGCATCAGACCGACGATGCGCGGCGGCGCAAGTTTCGTCACCATCGAGAGACCGACCGGGCTGAGACAGAGCTCGCCGACCGTCTGCAGGAAGTAAACGCCGACGAGCCACATCGGGCTAACTTTGATTCCCTGTGATTGCGCGATGGCCGCCCCCGGGACGAGCAGCAGGAAACTCAGGCCGACGAAAAAGAGTCCGAATCCGAACTTGGCCGGACTGGAAGGTTCGAGTTTCCCCATCCGCAGCCATAGCCACGCGAAGATGGGCGAGAAGATGATGACGAACAGGGGTTGCACGGATTGAAACGTGCTCGACGGAAAATTGAAGCCGAGGAAATTCAGGCGTGTCAGGCGGTCGGCGAAAAGGTTGAGACTCGATCCTGCCTGTTCGAATGCGCCCCAGAAAAGCATTGAGAAGACGAAGAGGATGGCGATGACGCTGATTCGCTTCCACTCCTGCGTTGTGAATGAGCTCGGCTTTCCCTCGGCGCGTTCCGCCTCCCGCTCATCCGCTTCGTTCTTCGCCTGCCGCGCCATTCCCGGCGCGATGTGCTTCTTGCCGGCGACGTACTGAATGATGCCGAGCGTCATGCCGACACCGGCCGCGCCGAAGCCGTAGTGCCAATTGATGCGCTGCCCGAGCGGGCCGCAAATCAGCGGCGCGATGAAAGCGCCGAGGTTGATGCCCATGTAGAAAATCGAGAAGCCGGCATCACGCCGCACATCTTCTTTCGAGTAGAGCGTCCCGACGATGCCGCTGACGTTCGGTTTCAAGAGGCCGGTGCCGCAGACGATGAAGATCAGGCCGAGGTAAAACGTCTGGATCGATGGATACGCCATCAGGAAGTGGCCGGTGGCGATGATGATCCCGCCGAGCAGGACCGAGCGGTAGAGGCCGAGGAACTTGTCGGCGATCCAGCCGCCGGGGATCGACATCGCGTACACGCCCATCGTGTACCAGCCGTAGATCGAGGCTCCCTTTTCGGTGGCGAATCCGAGTCCGCCTTTCTCGATGGGAGCCACCATGTACAGCAGCAGCAACGCCCGCATCCCGTAGTAGCTGAATCGCTCCCACATTTCGGTGAAGAAGCAGGTTGCCAAGCCGCGTGGATGGCCGAACCACTGTTTTTCTGCGACGGCGATGTCTGACATGCCGGCCATTCTCAGGCAGCGATGATGCACAATGCAACGGCGATGACGGAGTCGTTGCAGAGTGTTGCACCGCGCCGGCTGGAGCGGAACGTCCCTCTCGCGCCGCTGACGACCCTCGGGATCGGCGGACCGGCGCGGCTTTTCGTTCGCGCGGAGACGGTGGATGAGATCCGCGAAGCCGTCGCCTGGGCTGCGTCGCAGCACGAACCGCTCTTCGTTCTCGGCGGCGGCAGCAATCTCCTCATCGCTGATGAAGGCTTCGACGGTCTGGTGCTGCAGATCGATCTGCGCGGCATCACGATTCGCTCAGAATCGCTGGAAGGGGTGATGGTTTACGTTGCCGCCGGCGAGCGTTGGGACGACTTCGTGTCGTTCGCAGTGATGCGCGGGTGGGCCGGCATCGAATGTCTTTCCGGCATCCCGGGCTTGACCGGCGCGACACCGATTCAGAACGTTGGAGCGTACGGCCAGGATGTCAGCGAGGCGATCGTCCGCGTCGAAGCGATCGAGCGCGATACCGGCCGGGTCGTGACGTTCACGAACTGGGAGTGCGGCTTCGGCTACCGGCAGAGCATTTTCAAGAGCTCGGCGAAGGATCGCTACATCGTCGCCGGAGTGACGTTCCGTTTGACTCCCGGCGGCGCGGCGGCAATCCGCTATCCCGAGTTGCAGACGTACCTCGACGAGCACGAGATCGACGTCAGCGACCTGCGAGGAGTCCGCAGCGCCGTCATCGCCATCCGTAAACGCAAAGGAATGGTGCTCGATCCCACGGATCCCGACACGCGCAGCGATGGCTCGTTCTTCATGAATCCGGTCGTGACGCAGTCGACGCTCGCTGAGATCGTTCTTCGCGCGGGCACGAAGAACGTGCCGCACTTTCCGTCAGGCGATCAGATCAAGCTCTCCGCCGCCTGGCTGATCGAGCACGCCGGATTCCACAAAGGTTTCGTGCACGGCAACGTCGGCTTGTCGTCGAAACACACGCTCGCAGTAATCAACCGCGGCGGCGGCACCGCGTGTGAGGTGCTGGAGCTCGTGGCGATGATTCAGCGCGGAGTGCGCGAGAAGTTCGGAGTGGAGATTGAGCCGGAGCCGAATTTCATCGGGTTCTGAATGGCGAAACGTAAGGCTTCAGACCGGGTACGTGGGTTGCTGCGCTCCCTGCCGCCACAACCCGAAGATCGTTGAACGGTGCCGCCAGGAAAATGCTGGACCAGCCTTCGTCTGATGTGAGCCGCTGGGCCGTTGTGGCAACATCGTCATAGACCTCGCTGAGTTGTTGAAGGGTAGGGCGGGGATTGTGCCTTGCCAGGGCATTCGACACGGCCTTGAGAACTGACGGTGCAAGACCGTCGTGAATCTGCACGTTGGTTCCGCTAATGTCGCTGAGCGACTTCGCCGCGCGATGTGGGACCTTCTCGAGCAGAAACCAGCGATGCCGACGATTGGCGGACAAGGCGACTGCCACCGCGAGGCCCAGCTCGAATGGCATGTTGAATCGCGGAGTCCGCGGTGAGGGAGGGTCGAGGCTCACATAGGAGAGATCGTGAAACGAGATCACAGACTCCTCGATCAATCGGTAGATGCGGCTCAATTGAGGATCGCTTCCGGGGTCGTGCATTGCCGCAACGGGCGCAAGGCCGAAGCCGGCCAGTCCGGCCAGCAGGCCCAAGTAAAGCTCTACGTTAGAATCGACGTACGCGAGATTGATGAACGCGGTTCCGGCTTGTGAACTGCGTCCCACGTTGCCTCCAGATTTCAGCGTCGGGCTCGACCGTTGCGTTTTGTAGTGGTAGCCGTACGAGCCTCCCCGCTCACCCGCGCACCTGTTGCACTCCGGCGGGCGGCTCCCTGTGCCGGTCGAGCATTATCCCTCTGAACTTCTCTCAGTACCTCCACGAGCTTTTCTACGCGTGCCATTGGCATATGGAGAAATTTTCCCATCTCGCGTGCCGTCGGGTACCTCGATGTGATCAGCGCCTTCTTGAGTTTTGCTTCGGGCATTGACTCCTCCAATCTCATAGTACGGCAGTCCGGTATCAAGGAAAAGCGACTTCAAGGCGACGTGATTCCGACCCACGCCGGTCAACCCTCCACATACTTCGCCAGCTTCTCCCTCACTTCATCCGGCACCGCCGTTGGCTTGAACTCGCCGCGCTTCACGGCCACGAGGATGTACTTGCCGGTGGCGACGATGATGTCGGGTGCGTCGCTGCGATGCACTTCGAAGTTGAGGTGGATCGAGCTGCTGCCGATCTTTCCGAAGTAGGCGTCGACGATCAGGAGCTCGTCGAGCGTGACGGGATGGAAGAAATCGCACTCGACGTGGACGCGCGGCAGCCAGAGGCCGAGCTCGTCGAAAAGCGTTCGGTACGAGAGGCCGCACGAGCGGAACAGCTCGACCTCGGCCAGCCCGAAGAAGCGCAGGTATGCCTGATAGTTGATGATGCCGGCGGCGTCGATATCTTCCCAGCGGACGTACTCGGACACGGAAAAGCGCATATCGATAGAATTCTAGTCATGAGACAACTCATCGCCGCGCTCTTTCTTTTGTTTGCGTCGTCGCTCTTTGCCGCCGATGCTCCGCAGCAACTGGTCACCATCCGCGCGGCGCGCCTCATCGACGGACGCGGCGGTAAGGTCGTGTCGCCCGCGGTGATCGTCGTGCGCGGGAACAAGATCGAGTCGATCGGCGGCGCCGTTCCGACTGGCGCGCAAGTCATCGACCTCGGCGACATGACGCTGCTGCCCGGACTGATCGATGCGCACGTCCACACGCTCCTGCAGGGCGACATCACCTCGGACGACTACGATGTCCAGCTCTTCAAGGAGTCGCTGGCGTATCGCGCGTTGCGCGCAACGAAGGCGTTGAAGATCGCGCTCAATCACGGATTTACGACCGTTCGCGATGTCGAGACCGAGGGGGCGATGTACACCGACGTCGACCTGAAGCGCGCCATCAACAACGGCGTGATCGACGGACCGCGCATGGTTGTCTCGACGCGCGCGATGTCGGTGACCGGCGGATACGGTCCGAGCGGCTACTCACCCGAGGTCACGTTTCCGATGGGCGTGCAAATCGTTGACGGAGCCGATGCCGCGCGCAAAGCGGTACGCGAGCAGATCGCTCACGGCGCCGATTGGATCAAGGTCTACGCGGACCGCTCTTACTTCGTGGCGAAGGACGGCACCCTCTCGTCGACGCCGACGTTTACCGCAGAGGAGATGAAGGCGATCGTGGAGGAAGCGCATCGGCTGCGGCACAAAGTGGCGGCGCATGCGATGGCGCGGCCCGGAATCGAGAACGCGATCAACGCCGGCGTCGACTCGATCGAGCACGGCATCGCCATTCCGGACGATCTCCTCGACGTCATGGTGGCGCACGGGACGTATCTCTGCCCGACGCTGACGGTGACCGAGTTCGTGGCGCCGGGGCGCGTTGCCGCGGGCGGCGCGATCTGGGGAAAGATCCCGGCGTTTCATCACGACAGCTTCGCGCGGGCGTTGAAGCGCGGCGTGAAGATCGCGTTCGGCACAGACGCCGGCGGCTTCGCGTGGGATGCGATCAACGAAGCGAGGGAGTTCGGGTACGAAGTGCAGTTCGGGATGACGCCGATGCAGGCCATCCAGACCGCGACGCGCAACGCCGCCGAGATGCTGGACATGTCGGACCGCATCGGCACGATCGAAACCGGCAAGCTGGCCGACATCGTGGCCGTGCCAGGCGACCCGCTCGCCGACATCACCGCGATGGAGAGAGTCGCGTTCGTGATGAAGGATGGGGCGGTCTACAAGCGGCCGTGAGTGTTTTCGAAAGAAACCAAGCACACAGAGACACAGAGATCACTGAGGTAGTTCTTTTCTCTGTGGCCTCTGTGTCTCTGTGGTGCTGGCTTTGAGCATCAACATCATCAACGCCTGCTAACCTAGCGCTGTGTCGAACCTCCTCGTCATCGACGTCGGCAACACGAACATCGTTCTCGGCGTTTTTCGCGGGAACGGACTGGTCAGCTCCTGGCGGCTGGCCACGGCGCGCGAACGGACCTCGGACGAGTACGGGATCCTGGCGCGGCAGCTCATCGGCGAGACGTTCTCCGATGCTTTCGAGGGCGCGATCGTCTCGTCGGTCGTACCGCCGCTCAATCACTCCATTGCCTCGATGGTGCGCAAGTTCTTCGGGATCGATGCGTTCTTCGTCGAGCCGGGAGTCAAAACAGGCATCGCCATTCACACGGACAACCCGCAGGAAGTCGGCGCCGACCGCATCGTCAATTGCGTGGCCGCGCATGCGGAGTACGGCGGTCCGGCGATCATCGTCGACTTCGGCACGGCGACGACGTTCGATGTCGTTACCCACGATGCGCGCTATATCGGCGGCGTGATCGCGCCTGGCCTGACGATTTCTGCGGAGGCGCTGTTCGCGCGCGCCGCGCGGCTACCGCGCGTTGATATCCGCCGCCCCGAGGCGGTGATCGGTTCGAATACGATCGTCAACATGCAGTCTGGCATCTACTTCGGCTACCTCGGGCTCGTCGACGGCATTCTCGGGCGCATGAAACGCGAGGTGCCGGATGTCAAAGCCGTCGTTGCCACCGGCGGATTGGCGTCGTTGCTCGCTCCCGATTCCGAGCACATCGAATACGTGGACGACGATCTCACGCTCAAGGGACTGAAGATCGTCTACGAGCGCAATCGAGCCCCGCGCCGGGGACGGAAGTGAGGCTTGTCGGAATTGCGGCCGTTCTCCTGCTCGCGACGAACATCTTCGCTGGTTCGCAGGTCACAGCTACCCACGCCGCGATCGCCACGTCCTCGCCTGCGGCGACTCAAATCGGCTTGCGCGTCTTGAAAAGCGGCGGAAACGCGATCGATGCCGCCGTCGCCGTCTCGTTCGCTCTGGCCGTGCTGGAACCACAGTCGACCGGGCTCGGCGGCGGCGGATTCCTGACCTACTACGACGCCGAAAGCGGCGGCGTCTGGACGCTCGATTTCCGTGAGACCGCGCCCGCCGCGGCCAAGGTGCTCGCGAGCAAGGGCGCGGCGTCCGCGTGTGTGCCGGGTTTCCTTGCCGGACTCGACATGATGCATCGTCGTTTCGGTTCGCGGCCGTGGCGCGACCTGACCACGCCGGCGCAACTCCTGGCGAAGGATGATCTTGCGAAGACGCTCCAGCGAATCGGTGAGCAGGGAGCGCACGACTTCTACGACGGCGACTTGACGCACAAACTGATCGAAGCGGTGCAGGCAGCGGGCGGCTCGTTTTCGTACCGCGATCTGCGCGAATACAAGCCGGTCTGGCGTGCGCCAGTGCGGATCGATTTTCGAGGCTACGAGATCTATGCGCCTGCTCCTCCGGCTGCCGGAGGTCTCGCGCTTGGTACGGTGCTGAAGATCGTCAACGGACTCGATCTCGGCACCAGCGGCTGGCAATCGACGAAGACGCTGCACCTTCTGCTCGAGGCCGAGCGCCGTGCCGCGATCGACCGTGACAAGTTTCTCGGCGATCCCACCGGCGGACGCGTGCCCATGCACGATCTCCTTTCCGACGAGCGCGCCGCGTTCTGGCGGGCATCGATCGATCCGAAGAAGGTGACGCCGACGATCGCGATCGCGGAGCCTGGCGCGGTCACCACGACGTCTGGGCACACCACGCACGTCTCCATCGTTGATGCGCACGGCAACGTCGTGTCGCTGACCACGTCCCTCGGCGACGACGGAGGAAGCGGCTTCGTCGTGCCGGGCCTCGGCGTGCTTCTGAACAATGCCATGAGCAATTTCTCCGCTGCACCGAACACACCGAACACCTTGCAGTGGGGCAACCGGCCTGCGTCGCCGCTTTCGCCAGTAATCGTGCTCCGCGGGGGGAAGCCGGTCCTCGCGATCGGCACGCCGGGAGGCGCAACGATCACGACGACGATCGCGCAAATCCTTCTCGACATGTTCGTATTCAAACGCACGCTCGCCGAAGCCATCGCCGCACCGCGCTGGTCGCAGCAGGCCACTCCGGAGGAGATCTGGTACGAGAACGGACGCGCGCCGCAGGCAACACTCGATGCGCTCACGGCCCTCGGCCACGGCATCACTGCCCGCGAAGCGATCGGCGATGTTCAGGCAGTCTCGATCGACCGCGGGAAATTGCTGGCCATCTCCGATCCCCGTCACGGCGGGGCGGCGGGCGGGTATTAGCCCAGTATTAGCCCACATTTCTCACACACTTGGTGCGCCACAGGAAGCGTGGGGGAGAAGGCGCTCGATTAGAAAGAGTTTGGACAAAAGTGTGAGAAAGCGGGCTAATGACTCATCGGCGAGCAGGGAAGCGGTAAGCGGACGTCACAAAGCGATTACGCACCTTCGAGACCGGCAACTTGACGTCCCGGCAACCGGGCAATCGCGTCGCCATCCTCGCCCCGCGAGTGCGGAGTCAGACTTTTCCAGTCCGGACTCAAAACCGATGAGCCGGCACACACACCTTTTGAGTCCGTACTCACATCATCTGAGTCCGTACTCACGTCATCTGAGTCCGTACTCGCGCCCGGTGAGTCGGTACTCACATCGTGTGAGTCGGTACTCAAGTTCCGTGAGTCCGGACTCACAACGTTTGAGCCGGTACTCACATTTTTTGAGTCCGGACTCAAATTCGGTGAGTCGGTACTCATGTTTTTTGAGTCCGTACTCAAATTCGGTGAGTCAGTACTCATGTTTTTTGAGTGCGTACTCATATTTTTTGAGTCGGTACTCAAATTTGAAATCGACCGAGGGGCCGTCGGAGGGTCGGAATCATCTGATTTTGGTAGAAAACGGGCCGGAATCGACGGAGTAGTGCCGTAACTGGTCTCAGTTATTCCGGAAAACGTTGTTTCATGGCAGTGCAGGAGGTTGGTGAGAAGTTGCCCCGACTAGCTCAGTCCCTACCGCGTCATCCGGCGTACGCCGTTACTCGTGGCGATGAGCGCCTCGGTCGCTTCCGTCGGAAAGAACCCGGTCTCGACCACTCCCGCCAGCTCGCGGATCCTTGCCACGATCTCCTCGATATCGCTCTGCGCGGGAACCCGCACATCGAGGATGCGATGTCCTTCGTCGGTGATGCGCGGCTGGCCATCGCGAAGGCGAAGCACCGGGGCCAGACCCATCGTCGAGAATCGCTTCTCAAGAACGTCGAGCGCGAACGGCGTCACTTCGACAGGCAGCACGCCGGCGCCGAGGCGTTCGACGATCTTCGACTCATCGGCGATGACGATGAATCGCTTCGCCTGCTGTTCGACGATCTTCTCGCGCAGGAGTGCACCGCCGCGGCCTTTGATCAGGCGTAGTTGCGCGTCGATCTCGTCCGCGCCGTCGATGGCCAGATCGAGGGGTGAGATATCGGCGAGGGCGAAGAGCGGAATGCCGAGCGTCCGCGCCTGATCCTCGGTCTGCTTCGACGTGCATGTGCAGCGGATGTCGCGCAGCTCACCGCGAGCGAGCGCGTCACCGAGGAGTGCGACGAATTCTTTCGCCGTGCTTCCCGTACCGAGGCCCAGGGACATGCCGCTTTGGACCGATCGAAGCGCCTCGCGGGCGGCCTCGATCTTCTGCTCTTCTGCCGTCACGCCTTCAAGTGTATTCGCATGTGGACGTTCTACGCATTCAAACAAAAAAGCTGCCGCCACTTTCGCAAGTGGCGGCAGCCTCGAATCGAAGACTATTGAAGAACTATTGAACCGTGACCGTGATGGTCGGGCTTGGATCTGTAACACCGCAGGAATTACTGACCTTGTAGTAATAATTCGTGGTCACGGTCGGCGAGACGAACAGCTTCTTGTTTGTCGAGGAGCCGACGAACGTGCCGTCGCTCTTGTAGAAGAGGTAAGTCAGTGGGCCTGTTCCGGTTGCGCCGCCAACTTCCAGTTTCGAGCTCTGTCCCGAAGAGATCGTCGAAGGCGTAGCGGTAAACGTCGTGCCGAGTCCCGGCGTACAAATCGTGACCCCTACGTTATTGCTTGGAACGCTTCCGCAGGAATTGCTCACGACGGCGTAATAGATTGTCTTTCCGGACGTTCCCGGAGGCGTGACAACGATGCTGGTTCCCGTGCCGACGAGCGTCGTGCCGGTGTACCACTGCACGGTCGTTGCTCCGGAGACGCCGATGGAGAGCGTGGAGCTGCCGCCAGCGTCGATTGTCGATGGAGTGGCCGTCGGTTGCGCCGTGATTACCGGCAGCAAGCAGACCGTGACCGTGACGGGCCCGCTGGTGGCTTGCGATCCACACGAGTTGCTTGCGGTCGCATAGTAGCTAGTGGTGACCGGCGGCGTTACCGTCACGCTCGTCCCGCTCCCCACAAACGTGTTGGAAATCGTGTACCAGAGAACGGTGATTGGTGACGTACCGGCAACACCAACCGAGAGCGTCGAGCTGCCACCGCTCGTGGTGATGGTGCTGGGGGTAGCGGTCGGCCCCGTCGGGATCGATGCCGGCACGCAGACCGTGACCGTGACCGGTGAGCTGTTGATGGGCGATGTACACGAGCTGCTCACAGTCGCATAGTAAGACGTGGTCGTCGCCGGGCTTACGGAGATGCTCGCGCCGGAACCTACGAACACGTTCGAAGACGTGTACCACAGGATAGTTGGTGACGAACCGCTCACTCCGATCGAGAGCGTCGAGCTGCCACCGGTGGTGGTGATGGTGCTGGGGCTGGCGGTCGGCTGCGACGTGATCGTTGCCACGCACGAGACGTCGGCCGTCCAGAGGCCACGCCCGTGAGTGGCGGCGAGAAGCGTCTCAGTGCCGATGACGAAGCGGACCTCGTCGATCATCACATCCCCGGGACCGCCCTGCGAAGCAGACCACGTCGCGCCGCCGTCCTCGCTCTCGTAAAGGCCGACATCGGTGCCGGCATACAGGCGCAGCGCGCTGCGCGGATGGCGGACGATGCCGCGGATCGGTGCCGGTGGAAGGCTGGTGGCGCCGCTACCCGACACCGAGGCGAAGGTGTTTCCGCCGTCGATCGACTTCCAGAGATTGTCGTAGCTGTAACCGCCGAGCGTGACATATACGGTGTTGTTGTTGCCCGGGTCGACGTAGATGCGCGTGATGTAACGGTTCGGCAGCGGATTCTTCGAGTTGTTGTTGTCGACGTCCGACCATGACGGCGTCGTGGCGGTGCCGTTCGTTGTCTTCTGAATGACGCCATCGTTCTGGCCGACGTAGATCAGATCAGAGTTTCCCGGAGCGACGGCGATGGCGCTGATGCAGTTGCTCGGGTTCGCGGTGACACACCCGCCTCCGTTCGGGCGGATGTTGCTCCACCCTAATGGCGGTTGGTTAGCGCTCGTCGTGCGCCAAAGGTTTCCACCGCCCGCCAGCAGCGTCGTCGGATGATTGGGGTCGAGGACGATCGGCGCGATGAAGTTCGCATTAAATGTGTTATTCGAGTCGCCAAGACCAGCCGAGATGCCCGCCAATGAAAAGCCGCCATCCAGGGAGCGATAAAGGAGCAGGTACGGCTCCTCGAAATACCAGGTATTAACCGACGTCGGATCGATGTCAACAAACCCGCCGTCACCTCCCCAGACCAGCCGGGCGTTGGACGACGTGTTCGTCGTGGCAAGATCTCCGTTGTCCTGCGCCCCGCCAAAGTACGCCGCTGAGCCAACGTTATGACCAATGCCGCCGTAGAACTGGGTCGTCTGATATGTCGATACCAACGATGTCCACGAGCCGCTGTTGAGCGCTGCCGTGGTGATGTCGCTGGTGCGAAACACACCACCGTCAGTGCAGACGTAGACAGTGCGATTCGACGCACTGTACGCGGAGTCGCCCGCGATGCAATGCACGTCCGGGTGCGGGTCGTTGGTGATGATGTAGCCGCTGCCGATGCGGCTGAAGGTCGACCCGGAGTCGGTACTGCGGAACACGTCGACGCCTCCGGTCACGACGAGTGAATCGTCGTTGGGTGCTACCCATAGCTCGCAGCGGCGATCGACGCAGCCGACGCCTGTGCCGGTTGCATAGCGTGTGTAGTTGACACCGTAGTCCGCGGAGCGCCACAACTCCCCGTACGGGGTGAACTGGGAAGCGCCTCCGACGAGGGCATACGTAACGCCGGGCATGGATGGTGACCAACTTACGGCGATGTCGCCGAAATTGTTGCCTGGGTGGAGCGAGGCGCCTGTGGCAGCGGTGAACGTCGCGCCGCCGTCCGACGAGGAGTACGCCTGCACGAAGCCGTTTTGGAGATAGACCCCTGCAAGTGCATGGGCCCTGTTCGGATCGTTCGGATCGCTGTTCGGATCGTAGGCGACCATGAGGGCGCGCGAGAGCGCGGGGATAGAGATCGGCGTCCATGTGCCGCCGCCGTTCGTGGTGCGGTAGATGCCGCTGTCCGTCGCGGCCAGAAGCGTTCCGGTGACGCCGGGTAGCGCGGAGATGGAGGAGACATACAACCAGTTCGCGGTCGCCGCGAGCTGGGTCCAGGTCGCCCCGCCGTCAGTCGACTTGAAGATGCCGGCGCCCTGCACGGCCCGGTCGTAAAAGCGCTCGCCTGTGCCGGCATAGATGATGTTCGGGTTGAGCGGATCGAATGCCAGTGCGCCGATGAAAAGGTTGAATGTGAGAGGCAGTTGCGTCCAGGTCGCGCCGCCGTTCGTCGACTGCCACAGGCCTCCACTGGCGGAAGCGGCGTAAAGGATCTGGTTGTTCGTCGGGTGGACCAGCAGCGCCAGCGTGCGGCCGCCGACATTCTGCGGGCCGCGCGACGTCCACGATCCCGAGGTGACGCTGGACGACAGCGAGACGACGCGGTTGATCGGATTACTGCCGATGGAATTGGTGCCGATGGTACCGAAGTGAGGACCATGGGTGGCATTCTTGCGATGCAGATTGGCGCGGTGGACGGCGCCAGGTGGGATCTTCCCATGCTCGTCGGCCATCGTCTTCAATCGCCACTCGGTCGCCGCGCGTGGATTGTCTGCATCGGGCTCGGCGTTCGTGGTGCCTTCCGTCGAGAGGACCATCGGCGCCTGCGGGCGCAGCAGGGCGTGCAGGAAGTCCACCGGGTCGGTGGCGGCCGCCGTGGCCAATGCGTCGTCGTTGTATTCGCCCTTGACAGCTTGTGGGCTGCGCCGGATCGGGCCTTCAGCGGCGCTTAAAAGAAACGGCAAGAACATCGAGATCAATACGACCGCGGTCGTTTTCAGCTTGAGCATAGACACAACTTCTCCTTTAGCCGGCGGATCGGCTTGCAAATAACGTTTGCGGCAGGCTTCCGCGAAGACGCGGATAGTAGTCATTGCGCGGAACGGTGTCAATACGGCGCGCAACACCTACGTTGAGAAGTTTTTGCTATCCCGCGTCACTGTGTCTTTCATGCTGGTGGTCACGATGCTCGGCGCAGAAGAACACAACCGTCCAATCTCTGGATGAAAACGTTGCTCCTCCTCGAGGTGAGGCGCGGGAATGATGACCAGCGCGTCAGCGCGAGTCGCAGAGACGCCGGATACAGTTCACTCCGCCTCCGTCTTCCTCACCGTTACGTCGAATCGCCACTGGTGGTCCTTGTAGTAGAACGACACCAGCGAGATGAACGGTTTGTCGAGCGGCTTGTTTTGTTTCGTCTCGAACATCAGATAGAGCGGCGTCGGCTTCGTGTAGTGCCACACCAGCTCACCGTGTCCGGTCGTCGGCTCGGTCGGATGGCGCTGGAAGTTTCGCAGGCCGTCGTAGACCTTGTAGCAGATCAGGCCGCGGAAGACGGGCCCGCGCGCGCTCGGTGCGGTGCCGAGGATGGGGAAGCCTTGCTGCGTGGTCTTCGCGATGTACGCGGCGCCGTCGGAAGTTGGTCCGCCCGTGACCGTGACGAGTCCCGCTTTCTGCAGATTGGCGAACGTGCGCAGTGACCGCTCGTCGAACTCGTCCTTCGGAAAACGCGGGTTCCACCACACCTTCTGCGGCACCTCGGCGTAGATGGGCTCGGCCTCAAAACGGGAGCTCGCCAGGATCTGCTCGGCTTTTGCAGCAGTGAGTGGCTCGGCCTTCTGACAGGCCGCAACCAGCAACACCATGAGGAATGCAACTTGACTGATCTGACTGCGCATGTTGTTATCCCCTCCGCCTTCCGCGCGTCACGAACGATACCGCGAGACCTGAATTGACCGACCGAATCCTCGACGCGCTCGCGCGACTCTGCCTGCGGCGCAGCAAAGAAATCCTCATCGCCGGGCTGGTGCTCGCGGTGCTGGCCGTGGCCGGCGCGACGCGCCTGTCGTTCGACCCCGACCTGCTGAACCTCATCCCGCAGCAGAACAAGCAGGTCAACGAGTTCCGCAAAGTGCTGAAGGACCTCGGCACGATCGACTATCACATCGTCGTCATCGACATGCCGAAAGGGCGTGACGTTCATGACTACGACTCGCTCATCGATGACATCGCCGAGGGGTACCGGAAGAATCCGAAGATCGAGGATGTGACGTACAAGATCCCCAATCCGCTCGACTTCATCGAGATCATTCTTCCCAAGGCGCTGCTGTTCCTGTCGCCGGCTGAGCTCGACGAGGTGGCTGCGAAGCTGACGGATGACGGCATCCGCGCATCGGTGGCGCGCAACCGCGCCATGCTCCAGACGCCGCAAGCCTTCGCGATGAAGCCGCTCGTTCAATACGATCCCTTCAACCTCGTCCCGATCTTCCTTCGCAAGTTTCAGTCCGCCGGCAGCGGATTCAAGATTGACACGTCCAGCGGTTACTACATGTCGTCCGATCACAGCATGCTGCTGATCCTCACGAAGCCTCGCAAGCCGGCGCAGGACGTTCCTTTTGGCAAAGAGTTGCTGAGCGAAGGGACGCTGCTCGAGGCGCAGGCGCTGAAAGAGTTTCAGAAGACTGCCGCTCCGGGAACTCCGCTGCCGAGGATCTCGCACACCGGCGGATATGAGATCGCTGTCGGCGACGCGGACCTGATCCGGCAGGATGTCATCATCAACATCATCGGATCGGTGGTCGGCGTTCTGGCGCTCTTTCTCTACGCGTTCCGCCGCCTTGCCTCCGTCATCTACGCGGGCATTCCGCTCGCGCTCGGACTCTTGCTGACGTTCGGGATGGCTGGTGTCACCTACGGCAAGCTCTCGCAGGCGAGCGCGGGATTCGCCGCGCTGCTCGCGGGACTCGGGATCGATTTCATCACCGTGCTCTACGGGCGCTACGTTGATGAGCGGAACCGCGGCGCGTCGATGCAGGACGCCATCCGCGTGATCATGCGCTCGACGATGCCCGGCGTCTTCGTCGCGGCCATCACCACGGCCGGAACGTTCTTCGCATTTCTGGCGACCGACTTTCGCGGCATGACGCAGCTCGGCTTGCTGACCGGCGTCGGCATCGTGTTCTTTCTGTTGTGCGTGATGTTCCTGCTTCCGGCCCTCATCGTGTTCTCGGAGCGGAATCAGGCGCGGCGCGCGCCGAAGCTCTATCTGCACTCGTTCGGCGCCGGCAAACTCATCGACATCTCCGTGGCCCGGCCGGGAATCACGATCGGAATCTGGGTGGTCTTCGTCGTCGCCTGCGGGCTGTTTGCTACGCGCGTGAAGTTCAGCGACAACATCCAGGACCTGCGTGCGAAGGGCAATGCCGGCGTCCTCAATCAGACGCGTATCACCGAGAAGTTCGGCCAGTCGTTCGACTTCATGATGTACGTCTGCCAAGGCAAGACGGTCGAGGAGGCGTTGGAGAAGACGCGCGCCGCGGCGGAGGACCTCGATGGCCTCGTGCGCGATCACACCATCGCCTCGTATCAGTCGATCTCCAGCTTCGTGCCGCCGGCCGTCGATCAGCAAAAGATCATCGATCGGCTTCGCGCCGGCAGCGGCAATGAGTTCAATTTCGCGCGTGTCGACCACACGTTCCGCGCGGCGCTCGCGGAGAACGGCTTCCGGCCCGAGGTTTACGACGACTATATGAAGCTCTTCTCGCAGACGCTGCAACCGGCGCAGCCGATCACGATCCAGACCATCGGCAACAAAGACATCGAAAAGCTCACCACCCGTTTCATCAAGCAGGTCAACGGCGGTTGGATGTCCGTGATCAATGTTTACCCGACCGGCGGGAAGTGGGGCCGCGATGTTTCCCCGAAGCTGCTCGCGGTGCCGGACCGCCACCCAGGCGACATCCTCACCGGCGTGAATCTCGTCAGCGCAACGTTGCGGCGCATCGTGAAAGCGGATGCCACGCGCTCGACGATCATCGGGTTCATCGCCGTCTTCATTCTCATGTTCCTCAGTTTCCGAACCGTGAAGCTGACCGCGCTCTCGTTTGTGCCGTTCATCGCCGGGGCCGTAGGGATGCTCGGACTGATGGCGCTGCTCGACCTTCAGTTCAACTTCATGAACATCTTCGTGGGATTGATGATCATCGGCGTGGCCACCGATTACGCGATCTACATGCTTCAGCGCTATCGCGAAGATGTCACTGCGTTCCGCGGCAGTGCGCATGAGACCGGCAAAGCAATCGTCATGGCCGCTCTGACGGCGATCGTCGGCTACGGCTCGTTCGCGTTCTCGCACTATCCGGGGCTGCGATCGATTGGGTATGCTTCCACCTTCGGAATAGGACTGAGTGGGCTGGCCGCGATCACGCTGTTGCCGGCGATCCTCGTAATGAAAAAGACAGAGATCAGAGACAAGCGATCAGAGATCAAGGCGACGCTTTCTTCTGAACTCTGATCTCTTGTAGTCTGTTGTCTGAAAGAGACAGAGATCAGGGACGTTTTTCTGATCTGTTGTCTCTGATCTTCTGATCTCTGCCTCACTGGAGCCTGAAACCATGCAAACGAAAGCCGCCACCATCCCTTCGGCACTTCTCACGCGCCTCGTGCGCGGGCGCGCGGCGCTCGACGTGCTGCTCGTGATCAGCGCGACTGTCGTCATCGCTCTGGCCGCGCAGGTCGCCATTCCGCTCCCGTTTTCGCCCGTGCCCCTGACGCTGCAGCCGCTGGCTGTGCTCCTCGTCGGCGTAACGTTGGGCTCCGTTCGTGGTGCCGCAGCGGCAGCGCTCTATCTCCTCGAGGGCTTCAGTGGACTCCCCGTCTTCGCGCTTGGTCACGGCGGACCGATGTGGCTCGCAGGTCCGACGGCCGGCTACCTTCTTTCCTATCCGTGCGCGGCGTGGGTGGCTGGCTGGGTGTCAGAGAGGGGATGGGGCTCGACTACGCTCCGCGCCGTTGCCGGCATGCTTGTCGCCCTGGGCGTGATCTACCTCGGCGGCTTTTCCTGGCTGGCTGTGCTGTCCGGCTCGCATGCCGCGTGGATCGGCGGCGTTCGGCCGTTCATCCTCGCGGACATCGTGAAAGTCGCAATCGGCGCATCGCTGCTCCCGCAGATGCAGCGGCTGATCGCTAAGATCTAACGTTCGTTGCCGCCGTTCGTGGCATCCTCCTCGCAGTACAAATAACCGCTCCCGAGGAGGATGTGAATGGTTGACAACATGAATCCCACCAGTCAGTTCCACCCTTATCAGCGCGAGACGAGTGTGCCGGTTGCGGAACGTCCCCTGAGCGGGCTGGACAGCGTTCTGAGCAATGTTCTGGAGAGGGTTGGGATCGATCCGACGAGCCTCCGCTCGGTCCGCGATCAAATGAGAAACCTCAACGTGAATCAGTCGTTCGGCAAAGTCCGGGCGTACGCGAAAGCGAATCCGGGAAAGATGCTGGGCGGCCTCGCTGCGGTTGCCATCAGTTTGGGCGTGATGCGGGCGCGGAGATCGTAGGTTGTCGGGTGTCGGGTGTCGTAGTCAGGCAGAAACTTGAATTCGCGATTTGATACGACTCCCGACCAACTGCTCGCTGCTCCCGGGTTGATCCGACCCCCGACTCCCGATCAGCGACACCCTCACTGCGAGTGATACGTGTAGTCGACGATCACGTGGGATCCGCTGATCCTGCCCTGTACGCTGACTT
Organism: Thermoanaerobaculia bacterium; assembly: GCA_017883205.1. GTDB lineage: Bacteria > Acidobacteriota > Thermoanaerobaculia > Gp7-AA8 > Gp7-AA8 > JADGNZ01. The sequence goes on from JADGNZ010000001.1 coordinate 225,646, forward strand.
TCGACGTCAGCGGTGCCACGCCGTTCGTCGTTGCCTCCGCATCAATGGTGAATGCGGTTCCGTTTGCCGTACCCGTGACATTGCAACTCGCCTTCATCGATCCCTGCTCGTCGTTCGCGTTGATGTCGTTCCCCGCATTGCGCGTGACCATGGACGCCGCCGAAAGCTCGGCCGCGCTTTCGGCGAGCGTTGTGGCGATGACCTTCGAGCGGAAACGCTGGGCCTCGCGCAACGCACGTGAGGAGTCGATCAGCATCAGCTCCATCAGAGCGAAGTAGAGGATCGCCAGCGCGATCGCTGTGATCAGCACGTAGCCGCGCTCACGCGTGCGGGCGCGGAACGAAGACCTCGTCGATTGCAAGCTTTCCCTCCTTGTCGATGGCCTGTATTCGCACCGCTGCCTCGCCATGTACTGACACAGGGTCCGAGCACGATGAACAGATGAAGATCGGGACGCTACGAGCCACCCACTCCGAGGAGAGCGTCGCTGCTCGGTATGCCCTTCGATGCACCTCTCCAGGCTTGCTGAAATCCCACACCACCGTCTCGGCTGATGAGCCGTCAACGCTGATGGTGTAGACGATGAGCGTCGTCGGAGAGCTGTTGTATGTATCGTAGCTTGGAAGCAGCAAGGTGCTGTCGTAGACGTCGTGACGGATGCGCGCCAGAACGCTCCCGACCTCTGGATTTGCGAAGAAGTCGACCGGCCACTTTTTCTCGTTGCGGCGCATCTCCGATGTGAGAGTGACAATGATGAAGAGGAAAACGCCGAAGAGCGCCGTCGCGACGACGACTTCCATCAACGTGAACCCGTCAGTCCTCTTGCGCTTCACCATAAGCCAGTCCCACCGGTATTCGCCCGCGCGATCGCGAGCCGGGCCTCCCGGTTCGTCGCCCACCGAATCGTCAGCGTGACGTTGCGGACATCCGGCTGCGGCGTGTCGACCTTGACGGACGTACTGTACGGAGCGAGTGGCGCGAGCACGGAGAGGTCCGACTGAAACGTCTGCTGCGCCGGGTCATCGATCGTGGTGAAGTTCACGCGCCGCCAGTGCTCCGCCTCGTTCGAGAGAGCTTGATACGCGATGATCGTTTCGCTGGCCTCGCGCAGCCGCTTCGTCCGCTCCGCAAACATGGCGATGGTAGTGGTGATCACGATCGCCAGAATCGCCAACGCGACCAGAACCTCAGCAAGCGAGAAACCACGCGAGCGGTGCACGGGGTTTGATTCTACGCGCTGGGAGGCAGGGGAGATCAGAGACTAGAGACAGGAGACTAGAGACAGGAGAGTCGAGACAGACGAGCAGAGACAAGAAGATCTCCAGATTCTCGACAAAGATCTCCAGATTCTGGATGAAGATCTCCAGATTCTGGACGAAGACATCCAGAGTCTGGACGAAGACATCCAGATTCTGGATGAAGATCTCCAGAGTCTGGACGAAGATCTCCAGAGCCTGGACGAAGATCTCCAGAGCCTGGACGAAGACATCCAGAGCCTGGACGAAGATATCCAGACTCTGGACGAAGATCTCTAGATTCTGGACGAAGATCTAACAAATTCTCGACAAAGATGTCCAGATTCTCGACAGAGATGTCCCAGATCGTGGGCTCAGCGATATCGAGATCGACAACAAAGGTTCGGATTCGTGGCTGCCCCTTCGATAACTCTGATCTCTTGTCTCCGATCTCTCCGAGAGCTACGCGCTAATATCCCAACCCATGAAGCTCCGTTTCGCTCCCAGCCCCACCGGCTTTCTGCACGTCGGCGGCGCCCGCACCGCAATTTTCAATCTTCTCCACGCTCGTCGTCATGGCGGCACGATGCTGCTGCGCATCGAAGACACGGACGTCGAGCGATCCCGTCAGCGCCATGCGGAGCAGATCATCAGCTCGCTGCAGTGGCTTGGTGTGGAGTGGGATGAGGGACCGGTCTATCAGAGCGACCGGCTGGAGCGTTATCGCGAGCGTGTCGAAGAGCTCGTTGCCAGCGGGAAGGCGTATCGATGCTATTGCACGGTCGAGGAGCTCGAAGCCGAGCGGGCGGCCGCGGAAAAGGCGGGCAAACAATGGCACTACTCCGGCCGCTGCCGGGCGATCGAAGGCGATCCCGGCGAGCCGCACGTGATTCGTTTTGCCGTGTCGTCCGGGACGATCGAGTTCCATGACCTCATCCGCGGCGACGTGCAGTTCGAGGGCGACCTGATCGACGACTTCGTCCTTCTCCGTTCCGACCGCAATCCCACCTATCACCTCTCCGTCGTCGTCGATGACATCGACATGGAGATCACGCACGTTGCGCGCGGCGACGATCACCTCTCAAACACGCCGAAGCACGTGCTGCTCTTCCGCGCGTTCGGCGCCGCCGTGCCGTCATTTGCACACCTCCCGCTCATCCTCGGCAGCGACAAGAAGCGGCTCTCCAAACGCACCGGCGCAACCTCGGCGGAGGAGTACCGGGAGATGGGCATTGTCCCCGATGCTCTCTTCAACTTCCTGACGCTGCTGGGCTGGTCGCCGGGCGAGAATCGGGAGATCTTCACGCGCGATGACTCGGCGCAGTGGTTTGATCTCTCGCACGTCAACAAGGCGCCGGCCGTATTCGATCCGGAGAAGCTGCTGTGGATGAACGGCCAGTATCTGATGCGCATGTCCGCGGAGCAGATCCATCCGCACCTTCTTCCGTTTCTTGGAGACGGGCCGAAGACGCTCGACGATCTGCGGACGATCATCGATCTCCACAAGATGCGCGCGCGGACGCTTCGCGAGATCGCCGAGCAGATGGCCATCTACTTCGTCGACGATGATGCGATCGGGTACGACGCGGACGTCGTGAAACAGCACATCAAAGGTGATGACCTCGGCGCGCGCCTCGCGGCGCTGCACGACGCGCTGGCCTCAACCGAGCCGTTCGACGTCGCAACATCCGAAGCTGCGCTGCGCAAAGTCGCCGAAGAGCAGGGCGTGAGTGCCGCGAAACTCATCCATCCGCTGCGGCTCGCGCTTACCGGGAAAGGTGCGTCGCCTCCGATCTTCGATGTGGCGGTGGTGCTGGGGAAGGAGCGATCGTTGCGAAGGTTGAAGGAGTTGATCGAGCGATTGCCGGCGCTGGGATAGTCTGAAAAGACTTGCACAGACAAGAGTGTCTGTGCCACACAACCATTCCGAGTGGCAGAGTTCCTTGTTCGTGCTGCAGACGATGTGGCACAGACACTCTTGTCTGTGCATAGATCAGGCGGCTCGTGACCTTGCGAACCGGTCCTTCATCGACACACCGACGAGCCACGCCGCGCAGAGGCCGACCATCGCGACCGAGATCCATTTTCCGTAGATGCCGACCGGCGAATAGGGCTCAGTGGCGTTGTGGATGGCTTCACTCCATCGCCCCAGGACTTCCGCTTCCGAGAACTCGTGGATCGAGTAGAAGAGGATCTGGATCGTGAAGAGCAGCAGGAAGAGGCCGGTCACCTGGAAGAAGCGTTTGATGTCGATGCGGTGGCCGTAGTGTGCCCACGCCCACGACATCGCGGCTGCGGCAGCGATGCCGAGGAGTGAGCCGAGGATGAAGCGGCTGTTGCGGACCTGGATCAGCATCAGGGCCGTCTCCATCCCTTCGCGCGTCACCATCAGCACGGTGAAAAAGAACACGCCGGCGATCGCGAGGAAGCGCGAGGTCGCGGAGGTGTAGCTGTCGAGGCGACGCTCCATGTCGCCCTTCATCCGCGGTGCGATGCGCCAGACGTGAACGACGAATGAGGCCACGAGCACGGCGGCGACGACGCCGAGAATGCCTTCGATCAGCGACTGATGCTCGCTGATTCGCATCAACGCGTAGCCGAGGGCGAAGCTGGCCGCGATGGAGGTGGCGATGCCGGCGTAGACAGCGGGCCTGAGCCAGTCGCGGCCGGTCTTGCGAAGGAACGCGAAGATGATGGCGACCGTGAGAAAGGCCTCGAAACCTTCTCGGAAAACGATGATGAGGGCAGGGATCATGGAGTGGGTTATTTTCGGAGCCGCATGGCCCCTTCGCCGATCGACGTGACGCGATCGGGTGAGGCGGGCTGCTCCCCTTTCCGGCGGCAGGAATCGCAGACGCCGAGGATCTGGAGATTGTGAAACGTCGGGGTGAATTTCTTGCGGGCGCAGATCTCGAGCTGGCGTTGCTCCAGCTCCGGATCGTTGAACTCGATGACGGTGCCGCAGGCGGTGCAGACGAGATGATCGTGATGCGAATCGCCGCGGACGTGCTCGTAGTGGTAGTGCTCTTCGCCGAGGTGAACGCGCCGGACGAGTCCGGACTTCACGAGCAGCTCCAGCGTGCGGTAGACGGTGGCGCGGGAGATTTTGACGCTCTTCTGCTTCATCTTGAAGAGCAGCTCATCGGCTTCGAAGTGATAATGCGTGGCGAAGATCTCCCGGACGAGCGCCGTACGCTCCTGCGTCAGCTTCAGTCCCTGCCGGGCCAGGAAATCCTGGAAGCGGCCGATCTCGCGCTCGATGGTTGGCATTTGGTTTGGTTAAGCAACTGAGACTCAGTCGCAATGGACGTCAACAGTCTAGCGGTGGGGAAATTTCGTGTCAACGGGAGGCATGCATCCTGCGGCTCACGGAACTTGCCGAAGCAATCGATCTGCTTTTGCTTCGATGGGGATCCCGCTGCTTTGATAACCATGCCGCCCGCTTCGACATTGACGTCGCTTGCCTCGACATTCACGCCGCTTGCTTCGACATTAAGAACGGGAGCTTCGACATTCAAAACCGGTGCTTCGACATTGATGCGGCCGTCATTGACGAAGCATCGGTTTTCAATGTCGAGGCTGACGCGTTGAAAGTTGAAGCACAACTTCTGAATGTCGAAGCTCCCGTTCTGAATGTCGAAGCAGACGTCTTGAATGTTGAGGCAGAGGGCCTGAATGTCGAAGCACAGCGCCTGAATGTCGAAGCAGCGGTCTTGAATGGTGAAGCAGCGGTCTTGAATGTTGAAGCACAACTTTTCAATGTTTAAGCAGAAAATGGAATGTCGAAGCGCAACTTTCGCGTGAGGCGCCCCTATAACCGCGACCTCGCCGCAACCGCTGCCTCGCGAATCTGTGGTTGGTGGGCGTCGACCGAGAGCGAACGGTTCCAGAAGTCGAGAGCGCGGCCGTAGTCGTTCTGTTTCGCGTAAAACAGGCCGAGGTTGTTGAGCGCGACCGTCGAGGATGGCTGGAGCCCGAGCGCGCGGACGAGCTCGGGAACGCCCTCGGTGTAGCGCTCGGCCTCGAGAAGCGCCGATCCGAGGTTCACGGCGATGACGTAGGACTGCGGGAAAAGCTTGCGGCCTTGATAGAGCAACGCGATCGCGCGGGCGTTCATGTTGCGCTGCCGGTAGAGTGCGGCAAAGTCGATGAGATAGGTTTCCGCGTTGGGCAATCCGAGAGCAATCGCAGCCAGGATCTGTGCGTCGGCCGCCGCGTATTGCTGCCTGTCGAAGTACACCATGGCTTCGTTGAGATGAGGCGTCGGCCGCGCCGGATAGATGTCGATGGCGCGGTCGAATGCATCGATGGACTCGCTCAGCTTTCCTTTGGCGCGCAAATCGACGCCGAGGTTGTTGTAGTACGCGTATTGGCCCCAACGCTCCGGCAACAGCGGCGTCGCAGCACTCTTTGCGTCACCCTCGTCCTCGAGAACCGGAGTCAGATTGCGCGTGGGATCGTTGAGATGCCCAATCGCCTGCAGTTGTGCTTCGTACGGCCTCTCGGCGATTGTGGCTGACGTCCCCACCGGCTTCGCAGCGACGAATTCGCCGTAGCTGACGACGCGGACAGACGTGATCGGCGCGATGTCTTTGAGTGCCCACGTCGCTGCATGCCCGGGCATCTCCGTCGATTGCGGAAGGCCGAGGAGAGCGAGAACGGTCGGCGCAACGTCGTACACCGACATCGGATGCAAACGGGTCGGGATCACGTGCGGGCCGTAGGCGATGAACATCCCGGGATTGCGGTGATCCGACAGCGCTGCGCCGCCATTCGGCATCGAGCGCGGCCGGTTCTTTCCCCAGCGAAAGCCGTACGACGACATGACCATCACCGTGGTGTCGCGCGGCAGGACGTTCATCCATTCGCCGATGAGCCGATCGACCTCGGCGTAGTAATTCGAAACGGCCGGCCAGAACTTGCGGTAATTCTGTTCGCTGATGCCGTCGCGATAGGGTGGATGGTAGGGCGAGAAGAGATGGTTGACCGCGTCGGTCCCTTCGTACGAGACCATCACCAGCGTCGGGTCTTGTCCGTTCTTTCGCTGATCGTTGTAGAGATTGATGGCCACGCGGTGGTCGTTCCAAGTCTTCGCCAGGATCGAGCGGAAGATGACGATCGGATCCGTCGGGTTGTTTGCGTCGATGGCGGTGTTCCACTCCTCGGCGGTTAGATTGAGAAAGCGGTGGACTTGTTCGTATCCGACCGTGCTTTCGGGCACGGCAAGCGACGCGGCTCGCCCCGCAAGCGACGGAGGATAGACAGCATTCGCAACGTTCTCGACCGGCGTGCCATAGAAGATGCTGTTCGGTGCGGTCGCTGGCCAGCCGGACCACCAGTTGGCGACGAGTGCGGAACGGCCAAACGCGTCCGCGATGTCCCAAAGCGCCGGCACGCGGCGCGAATAGGCGTCTACCGGCGAGTGCCGGCCGCGGTCCATGAAGTCGATCACGCCATGACGATCGGGCGTCAGGCCGGTCGCGACTGTCGTCCAGACCATCGGCGAGACGGTCGGCTGAATGGTCTGCAGCGATGTCATCGTGCCGCCTGCGGCCAGCGCCCTGAGGTTCGGAGTACGGCCGTCGTCGGAGAGCTCGTGCAGTAACTCCCAATCGGCGCCGTCGAGCGCGATGATGACCACGCGCGTCGGCACGCTGCGCGTGTCACGGCGAAGCTCGGCACGCTTGACGCGGAGAAGTGCATCGTGGTCGGCCTCGAATCGCGCCACTTCGAACGCCGTCACTTTCAACCCGCTGCTGGCGAGGTGGTTGGCTACCGTGCGGCGCAACGGGTCGCGCTGCGAATTGAATTGCGAATTCGGCGAGAGCAGATCCTCGATCGGTATCTGCTCCGTCACCGCTGACACCGCCTCGGCGACCCTGGCCCGAATCCAGGCGTTCCAACCTTGGTCGACCATGCGCCGCGCATCGGGCAGCCGGTCGCCGTTGATGCCGAAGCGGAGCCGGTAGCTCACCGTAACCGGCACGCCTTCCTTGGATGTGATGCGGATGATGTCGTCGCGCTGGGCGAAGCCCTCGCGCCGCTCAAAGCGAAGACGGTAGAACTGGTGTGGCGGGAGAAACGTGACGTTCTGCTGCACGACGCGGACGACGCCGGTGTGTTTGTCGACACCAAAGATCAGCCATCGCGACGAAGGAAGGTAGAGGCTGATGAGCAGATACGTCACCAGCACAAGGCCGGCGAGGAGGATGAGAGCGTGAGTCAGACGGTGGCGACGCATTGCGGTGTGAGCAGTAATGCAGGGAGCGTGACAACGGGCGGGGGTCGGGGGTCGGGGGTAGGAGATTGACCAGCGATTGGCGATTAGAGACTGGAGATCAGAGACTAGAGATCAGAGACCAGAGATCAGAGACGAGAGACCAGAAACGAGCGAAGAGCGACTAGAGACAAGAGAAAGTCAGATCGGGCGTAAGAGAAATCGGTAGAGGATTGAACTACGACCCCCGACTCCCGAAAGCCGACTCCCGCAGCTACGACCCCCGACTCCCGAAAACCGACTCCCGCACCAATCACTTCTTCCTCTTCACCAACTGCTTCACCTCATCGTTGCCGATCGGGCTTTGGGCCGAAATGATGATCGCCGCGGTGCCTTCGGCGAACGCGGGGATTTCGCAGCGCACGATGGCGGTGCCGTCGGCGGTGGTCTTGCCGCGGAAGATGACTCGCGGCGGCTCCACCGTCGAGATCACTTTCACCTCGATTGCGGCGGCAGCGATCGGACTCTGGGACAGGCTTTTCTTCGCTGCTACGCGCAACTCCACCGGCGTCCCGGCGAAGAACTCCGTGCTGTTGAGCAGCGACAGCTCGAGGTGCTCGCTCTCGGCCTCGGAGGCCAGATAGTCGATGATCACCTGATCGAGCGTTTTCTCTTCGTCGATCGCGATCGGCGCCGGCTCAGCGACGCTCGGGGCTGCCTGGGCCAGAGTGGGCCGCGGCGTCGACTTCGTGATGTCGGCCGGCGCATCGAATCGTCCGCGCTTGATCGCGGCGATCATCGTCCGGTGCTGCTGCTCCATCAGGCTGCCGATCCACTTCTCGTCGACGCCGGATGTGGCCTGTTCTGCGTATGACGTCTTCTTCGAGGCGAGAATCTCCCCACCGACGTAGACAAGCGACTCGATGTACGGATTCTGGAGTCCCTTATCCTCGGTCTGGATGTGATAGACCTTCTCGTTGTGCTTGATGTCCGTGTTGAAGCCGGTGATCACGGGCACGCTCCGACGCGAAACAGTGTTCTGTCTCGAAGTCTCGGAGTTTAGCAGATGCTTTGCTGCCCGGTTTCGGGCAAGTACGATAAGCGCATCACGCGCAAGCGGCTCACGTCTCTTGCTGCAGCGCGCGCACTTTCTGCCGCAGCGCGTCGCTCACCGGCACCTTGGTTTGCGCCTTCCAGTCGAACAGAACGACGACGACCATTCCCGTTGCGGCAACCTGGCCGCTCGAACGTTTGCGGATCTCGTAGAGCGTATCGAACGACGTGTTTCGGATCGCGCCGATGCGGACGCAGATATCGATCGGCTCCATACCGATCTGGAGCTTGAAGTCGATCTCGGCGCGGGCCACGATGAAGCCGATGTCGGACGGCACGCCGGCAGCGCCCGTCAGCGCGAACCAGAGTTGCGCACGCGCCCATTCAAAGTAGGTGAGGTAGACGGCGTTGTTGACGTGGCCGAAGGCGTCGATATCGCGAAAGATCACCTGCCAGGGGACGACGAACCAGCCGTTTTCGAAGCGGGGCGACTCAGGCACGGCTCATTGTACCGTCGCCGTGGATGCGGGCGCCGTTGCCGCCGCGCGCGTCCGCGACCGCAGGTACCGTCCGGGCAGCGGATGATCGAGATACGGCGCGATGATCTGCGACGCGGCCACCAGCCGGTTCAAATCGACACCGGTATCGATGCCCATCTTCTCCAGCATGTAGACGAGATCCTCGGTGGCCAGGTTGCCGCTCGCACCCGGTGCGTACGGGCACCCGCCCAATCCGCCCGACGACGCGTCGAACGTCGGAATGCCCATCTCCAGCGCAGCGAGCGAATTCGCCAGCGCGGTCCCGCGCGTGTCGTGAAAGTGCATGGCCAGCTTCGAGGCAGGAATCACCTGCATGAGGATTCCGACGACGCCCTGAACCTGCACCGGCGTGCCGACGCCGATCGTGTCGCCGACCGAGACCTCGTAGCAGCCGAGGTCGAGGAGGCGCGCGGAGACTTCGAGGACTTTTTCCGGGGCGACGTCGCCTTCGTACGGACAGCCAAACGCCGTCGAGACGTAGCCCCGCACGCGCATCCCTTCGGCGCGCGCACGCGCAGCCACCTGCGCGTAGTTGATGAACGATTCGTCGATCGTCATGTTGATGTTGCGCTGATTGAATGTCTCGGACGCGGCCGTGAAGATGGCGATCGATTTCACGCCCGCCTCGATGGCACGATCGAGCCCGGGCATGTTCGGCACCAGCACCGGATAGTCGACGCCCGGGTCTTTCGGGATGTTGCGATAGACCTCGGCGGTATCCGCCATCTGCGGCACCCACTTCGGGCTGACGAAGGCACCTGCTTCGATCGTCGTCAGACCCGCGTCTGCGAGTGCCGTGATGTAGTCGATCTTCGCCTCGGTAGGAATGGTGACCTTCTCGTTCTGCAGGCCGTCGCGCGGTCCTACCTCGACGACATTGACGTGATCGATCGTGATTTTCATGTCAGCGTCACGAGATCTAAACCGGACTGCACCATCTCCCCTTCCTTGCAGTGAATCGCAGTGACCATGCCGTCGCGCGGCGCAGTGATCTGGTGCTCCATCTTCATCGCCTCGAGGATCAGGAGAGGAGCTCCCTTCGCTACCTGATCTCCAACCGCGACGAGGATCTTCAAGACCACTCCGGGCATCGGCGCGCTCAGCGAATGATCGCTGTGCCGGGCCCGCGTACGAGCCCCTTTCACCGTCACATCAGCGATCCAGATCTCCCCGTCGTACGCGAAGCTGACCTCGGTGCCATCAATGATGAAAGGCACGAGGTGCGTGCGGCCATCGACGCGTAGCTCAGCTTCGTTTCCATGCACGGCGACGAGCTCGATCTCGCGTTCGGCGACGCGAAAACGGCTTCCCTCACGCTCCAACTCCAGCTCGCTCGATTCTCCGTCGATGGTGATGACTTTCTCGGTCACCGGACGAGTCTATCGCGACGAAGCGATGATCCGATCGTAGCGCCGTCGGCCCGACGGCTGTATCGCCAGCGGCTCGCTGGCGGTTCTGCACTACCGCGAAAACCGCGATCCCGGCGCATCGAGTGCCAATCCCCGCGCGCAAAGCGGACAGGCCGCCTCGTCATACGTCTCCAGGTTCAGTTCCATCAGCGCCTCATACGGCGCATCGAACGGATTCGGCGTCCCGCTCCGATTCAGGATCGACGCAAATCCCACCACCCGGCCGCCCAGCCCCTCGACGACCGCGACCGTCTCCCGCGTTGACTTCCCGGTCGTGACCACATCCTCGACAATGACCACCGGCTCGTCCGCCGCAATCCGGAATCCGCGGCGCAACGTCATCGCACCATCCTTGCGCTCCGTGAAGATCGAAGGCAATCCCAGCGCCTCGGCGACCGTGTAACCGATGATCACGCCGCCGAGCGCGGGCGCGACGATCTTCGCCGGCATCATCGTTGCGACCTTCGCCGCGAGCGCCTCGCCGATGGCCCGTGCGTTCCGCGGATGCTCCAGCAGCAGCGCGCACTGGACGTAGCCCGGGCTGTGAAGTCCGGACGACAGACGGAAGTGTCCACTGAGCAGCGCGCCGGTTTCGCTCAGAAGTGCCAGCAGGTCGAGTGGCATGGCCGGCGAGAATAGAATGGCGTGAGGAGCAAGCGCAAATGGGTGAACTGACAGAGAAGATTCGCACCGAGCTCACCGCGGCTATGAAGGCACGCGATGCGGAGCGGCTCTCGACGCTGCGGATGCTGCAGTCGGCGTTCAAGTATCAGCAGATCGAATCGGGCCACGAGCTGAGCGACGAAGAAGCGATGACCGTGATCCGTAAAGCAGTCAAGCAGCGCCTCGATTCGATCGAGCAGTACACGAAAGGCAACCGCCCCGAGCTCGCTGACAAAGAGCGGCGCGAAATGGAGCTGCTCAAGACCTGGCTCCCTCCCGAGCTGACCGACGAAGAGATCGAGTCCGGCATCCGCGAGATCATCGCCTCGACCGGCGCGCAATCGAAGAAGGACATGGGCAAAGTCATGAAAGAAGCCTCCGCCCGCTACAAAGGGCGGGTGGACGGGAAGAAGATCCAGGAGATCGTCGGGAGACTGTTGCCGTAGGTTGCGCGGAATCGCGAACCCGAGACCGCAAATGCTGACCCCCTCCGAACGCATTCGCTACGCGCGGCACCTGATCCTGCCCGAGATTGGCGAGGCGGGGCAAGAGAGACTGAAGGCCTCGTCGGCGCTCATCGTCGGCGCAGGAGGCCTTGGTAGCCCGGTGGGGTTGTATCTTGCCGCAGCGGGCGTGGGACGCATCGGTATCGTCGACTTTGACGACGTCGACGGCAGCAATCTTCATCGTCAGGTCTTGTACGGCGCGTCTGATGTCGGGCATCCGAAGCTCGAGGCGGCACGCGGGCGTTTGCAGGATCTGAATCCGGAGATCGCCATCGAGACGCACGCCGCTGCGCTGACCTCGGAGAACGCGCTCAGCATTCTCACTGAGTACGACGTCGTCATCGACGGCACCGACAACTTCCCGACGCGCTATCTAGTCAACGACGCCTGCGTGCTTCTCGGCAAGCCGAACGTCTACGGCTCGATCTTCCGTTTCGAAGGGCAGGCCTCGGTGTTCTCCGCGCAGGATGGGCCGTGCTATCGCTGCCTCTATCCCGAGCCGCCGCCTCCGCATCTCGTGCCGTCGTGCGCGGAGGGAGGCGTGCTCGGCGTGCTACCGGGTGTCATCGGAACGATTCAGGCGACCGAGGCGATCAAGCTGCTGACGGGGATCGGGGAGACGCTCGTCGGCCGTCTTCTTCTGTTCGATGCCTTGAAAATGACCTTCCGCACGCTGCGCCTGCGCCAGCAGCACGATGCCCATGGAGCGATCACGCGGCTGATCGATTACGACATGTTCTGCAATCCCGCCAGCACGCACGAGGTCACGTACGACCAGATCGGGCCGGATTCGCTGCTCGTCGACGTCCGCGAGCCGTACGAGTGGGATGCCGGACACATCGACGGTGCCCGCCACCTTCCCCTCGGCGATCTGCCTCACCGTCTGAACGAATTGCCGCGCGACGCCGACGTCATCTTCTATTGCCAGACCGGCGGCCGCTCCGCACGCGCGCTCGACCTCGCACGCGAGTCGGGCCTGACGCGGGCAAAGCATTTGCGCGGCGGCTACGTGGCGTGGCAACGAACGAAGTAGTGGACTTGGTTGCGCGCGATGGCGCCGCCGCTACTGCCAGTCGTTCATTTTCCGCAGCAACTGATCGATCGTGAGAAGGCGCTCGGCGCCGTCGGATTCGCGCCGGAAGATGGCGTGATACCAACCCTTCATCCCGATCGGTCTGTACACCTCGCTGCCCATCCGCAATTTGCGGCCGGATACGAGTTGCAGAAACACCTGCTCGTAGGCCGAGCGGGTCAGGCGCCGGTCGGGGAAGGGAGTGTTGTAGGTGCCGCTCCGCCGCTCGTTCGTCCGGCGCCGTTCGCGGTCGGGCGTCGTGCCGCGCAGGAGCGAGGTGCCGCGGCGGTCGAGATAGTCGGACGGCCGTTGCGGCATCAGTCTGGCGGGAGTGTCTTTTCGCCGGCGAGCGCGCACTGGCGGCCGAGCCGCTCGCGGACGCAAGGCCGGGCTTGGAGCCACCCTCTCCGGCTGAGCGGCAGCGATGGCGTTCTTGCGTTGGGGTGCAGGGATCGCAGCGCTTTCGGTCAGATGCATCGCACGGGCGTTGCCGCGATCGACGATGTACTCATCGATCGACTGACCATCCCAGATCTCGCTCGCTGCCCGGGTGATGTCGAGCTCGATGTCTCGATTTTTCAGCTCATGGATGACGGAGCCCCAGCGGCAGAGGTGGCCCACATCCTCGTAGGCCGCCGGCCGGTCGGACAATTCTAGAAGCGACGGCGCGCGGCCGGAAAGGATCGCAAAGAGCAGCCGCATGCTGAAGGGGTCGGAGTACTTGCGGATCGAGCGCCGGAAGTACCATGCGACACGAGCGCCCATCGCGCGCAACGACATCATCTCGCCGAACTGCGTCTTCCAGACCGGCGCGTTGATGTCGGAGGTGTAGGGGCTCTGCGCGTAGTGGAAGTCCTTCGTCAGCCAGCCTTTGCGTGTGGTGTGTTTGCCGGGAACGACGCCGTCGACGATCGGAATCGGAAGCTGATTGAGAACGGCCAGCTCGTACGATGGCCACGTCATCACTTCGCGGACGATGCCGACGATGAGCGTGGCCGCGGCGATCATCATGCCGGGGTCGGGCGTGAAATCGACCGTGATCTCGATTCTGCTTCCACGCGGCCTGACGCCGACTCCAGTGGAGCGGCGGTTCGACGCCACCAGCATCACCGGCACAGGCAGGATATAGGCGAGCAGTAGCGCCAGCGCTTTCTCGTTCCGCCTCGCGTTCTGCTCCCGCTTCGGGATCTCGTAGGAGATGTTGTAGTGGGTGCTGTAGGCCTTCAGCCGGACGGTGTGATCGTTCGCCTTTTCCCACCGCGTGAGCTGGCCGCGGACGAAGCCGATCTGTTCCCACAGGTTGCGCACCGTGCGGGCGGTGGAGTGCGGGGCGAGCTCGATGACCGGCGTGACGACTTCGATGACGCCTCGATCGAAATAGACGGCGCCTCCCGTCGGAAGCTGCAGGGACGACTTCTCGCGCGGAAGAAGAGGCCGGTCGATGAACGCGCTGGGATGTCCCCAGAACACGCGCGGATCGATCTCCTTCTCGTCGAGGAAGACATTGAACTCCGACTCCATGCCGATTACCGGCATCTGCAGTCGAGTCCGCTGGAGGAGCTTCCCGACTAGTCTCTGTTGTTTCAAATCTGGCGTTCCAGGCATGCCGCTCTTTCCGGGCCGTCGCGTTGGGATGTATGGAGCTACTGCATACGTTCTCTAAGCAAACGGCAGGCCGGGTGCGAAGTGCCGGGTGCGGGGAGTAGGGGGGTGGGGAGTGGAAGCATGCAGCCCCGCGAACCATGTGTCAGATACGCTGGAAGAAAGTGTCGTTCTTTCTCCCACTCCCCACTCCCCACTCCCTTATTCGTCTTCCGAGGTAGCAGGCTGGGACCGGCGCTCGACACGGCGGCGGTCCTCAAAGGCGAAACGGGGCTTGTTTTCCTGCGGCACTTCCATCCGGTCTTCACTGATCTCGCGGGGGATCACTGTGATGTACCCGAGGTCGAGATGGACGTGATCGTCGGCATTGAGACCGGTGACGTGTCCGTACGGCAGCACGTGAAGGTCGTCACTCGAATCCTCGGCGATGCCGTTGTACTTCTCGATCGTCTCTTTCCCCTTCAGGATCGTGCTCCCGATGCGGTAAATATCGGCCGCGGTGGCCCACATGTGCGGCGTCGCGTTCTGCGACAGCTTGTGCGACGGCGACCGGTAGCCGCCATTGACCGCGATGTGGACCGAGCCTCCGGCATCCCTTCGGAACTGCTCGAGATAGAACGCCAGAACGCGGACGGCGCACGGGATGTAGCGTGGGAACTCCTGCAGCCGCGGGTCTTCTTTGAGGTCGACGAGGGTGAACTCGTTGAGACCAAAATGCTGCGTCAGACGGATGCTCATGGCCGCCTCGTGGCTCGGAATCTCGTAAAAGTAGCGTGGCAGACGATGGCGCCGTTTCTGCGCGTCGAGGACCATCCCGCCGGGCTTGAGCAGAAACCGCAGCTCATCATTGAGATCGCAGGCGTCGACGACTTTGATCGACTGCGGCTCACTCATATGTCAATCCCGCAAGCGTATTGTAGATGTCGCGCGAGACGTCGGCGACAGCGCTGCCGCGGCCAGTCTCGGCGCGGAACTGAGTAAGGATGACGAGGACGTACGGCTCCCGTCCATCCAGAAAGACGATACCGGCGTCGTGATGCACCGTGGAGATGTTCCCGGTTTTGTGCGCAACGCGCGCAGCTTTCGGCAGGCCGGCCGGGATTCCGCTTCGATACTGCTGATCGAGCATGATCTTCAGCATGTCGTCGCTGGCTTCCTGCGAAAACGCCTTGCCGTCGGCGATGACGCGCAACATTTTCTGCAGTCCGTTCGCGGTCACTTCGTTGTTGAGGCCCGCTTCGAACGCCGCCTGATCTTCAACGCCGCGCAACACGCGAACGCCGTCGATCTCCAGCTCGTCGAGCGCCTGCTGAATGCTCTCGATGGTGACGACGTCGACGAGAAGGTTGGTGGCGAGGTTGCTCGACTTGGTGATCATCCAGTACGCGAGCTCGCGGACGGTGAGCGTCTTGCCGAGGTGGCCGTAGACGTCGGGATCGGCATCGCTGGCGAGATCGAGCATGAACGGTTCCTGGTTGACGATGCTCGTGAAGCGATTGCGAACGTGGACCGGCGAGTCGAGAGCGAGCGTTCCACGGTCGATTTCGCGAAAAACGCCGATGAGCACGGCCAGCTTCATCGTCGACGCGGCGTGGAAGTAGTGGTCGGCGTTGTACGACCACTGAATCGTGGTCTGCGCATCCCAGAATGAGATCCCGAGCTCTTCGAGATCGTGCTCTTCCTTGATCTTGAGAACGTTCCGGTAGAGCGAGATTTCGGACGCGGCGACGGAATCGTTGGCCGGCGAAACCGGAAGCTTCTCTTCGGCCTTGCGGGCCTTCAATGCCATTTGGCGAATGTTACTGAACCTCGGCGACCCCATTGCAAGTTTCGGTGCACGCGGATCTCTGTTCAAAGCGCCGCGCCGCGAAGCCAGCGGCCGATGCGCTCGACTCCGGTGCCGATTTCGTCGATCGATGCAGCGTACGAGATGCGAATGAATCCTTCGCCCATCGATCCGAAGGCAACTCCGGGGATGACCAGTACGGCCGCGTCAGTAGCAAGCGTACGCGCGAACATTTCCGTGTCGTACGACGGCACAGGCACGAATGCGTAGAAGGCGGCGGCCGGCGCCGGAATCGCGACCTCGAGCTCGCGCGCGATCGAGAAGAGCGCCGATTCGCGCTGCGCGCGAAACTGCGCGCGCACGCGCTCGAGCCACGCGCGGTTCCAGGCGTCGTCGGAGAGAATCGACTCGGCAAGCGATTGCGAGAACGCTGACGCGCACGTGGCGATGTACTGATGCGCCGTGACGATTGGCTTCATCAGCGTCTCGGCTGCCAGAATCCAACCAAGGCGCAGGCCGGTCATCGCGTGGCTCTTGGACATCCCTCCGACGACGATGACGTTCCCGGACATGCCGAGCATCGATGGCGGGGGCGTTTCGTACCAGATCGCGCGATAGACCTCATCGCTGACGACGAGCGGCCCGGCGTTGGCGATGCGCTGCAACGTCTCGCGATCGATGACGCTGCCGAGCGGATTCGACGGCGAGTTGACGACGATCAGTTTGGTCTTCGGAGTGATCCGCGCGAGTAGCGCATCGGCATCGACGCGCCAGTCGGGTGGATCGATCTCGTAGGTCACCGGCGTCGCGCCAGCGATGCGGGCCAGCGTCGCATAGGCGAGGAAGCCCGGATTGGGGACGAGCACTTCATCGCCCGGATCGACGAAGGCCTGCATGATCGAGAAGAGCGCCTCTTCCGTCCCGGCGGTGACGCAGACCTCTGATTTCGGATCGAATTCGACGGGGGTCGGGAGTCGGGAGTCGGGGGTCGGAGAAACTTGATTGCCGGCTGTCGGCAAGCTCCGACCTCCGACCCTCGACTCCCGACCCCCATCCGCAATCAACGTTCGCAGCTTCAGCGTCCCGGCATTCGGCGTGTAATGCCAGGAGCCGGTGGCCGCAGCCTTCACGGCAAAGGCCCGCAACGTTTCGTCCGGCTCGACGTTCGGCTCGCCGATGCCGAGGTTGACGGAGAGCGGCGTGGCCAACGCGTTGATCTGGCGGATCAGCGAGAGCTCGATGTTGGCGAGTCGCTTGGCGATTCGAGGGTTCTGAGTTGCTTGGTTGCTTGGTTGCTTGGTCAAGATGTCCTCACTTGGCAACTGAGCAACTCAGAACCCCAGCAACTCAACGCAACGCGTCTTCAAGCGCGGTCGACGCATCCGTTTTCTCGTCGCGGTACTTCACGATGATGGGCGTGGCGACGTGGAGAGCGTGCTTCTCGGCGAAGTCGCCCTTCATTGCGCGGGAGCCTGGTATGACGACTGCGCCGTAGGGGATTTCGAGCGGACGATCGGCGGTGCGACGGTAGATCTGGCCGCGGACGGTGTCGTAGACCGGCGTCGACCCGGTCAGTACCACGCCGGCACCGATGACGGCGCGGCCGCGAACGACGGTGCCTTCGTAGATGCCGCAGTTCCCGCCGACGACGACATCGTCTTCGATGATGACCGGAAGATTTCCGACCGGCTCGAGGACGCCGCCGATCTGCGCGGCGGCGGAAAGATGAACGCGTTTGCCGATCTGCGCGCACGAGCCGACAAGCGCGTGCGAGTCGATCATCGTGTCTTCGTCGACGTATGCGCCGACGTTCACGTACGCCGGCGGCATCATGACCACGCCTTTGGCGATGAACGTCCCGCGCCGGATCGCCGAGCCTCCGGGGACGATGCGGATGCCGTCCTGCGCGCGGAAGCGCCGCGTCGGAATCGTGTCCTTGTCAATGAACGAAAGAGTGCCCGACGCGAACTCGGCGGCCACGCCGACGCGGAAGGCGAGCAGGATTCCCTGCTTCACCCAGGCTTGCGCGTGCCACACGCCGTCTTCGTCGCGGACGGCTGCGCGGATCGAGCCCGCCTCCAGCTCGGAGAGGAAAAGACCGATCGTGCGAACGGCTTCCATTCGATCCGTCTTCGGACCGATCGTCGCCAGCCGTTCTTCGATCGTGTTCGTCATGACGCAGCCGCCGTATCGAGGAGCCCACACTCCCGCAGAATGGCCTCAAGCTTCTCACGATTTCCTTTCGCGATCGGGGCGAGCGGGGAGCGGACGGTATCGCTGTCGATGATGCCGAGGAGCTTGCAGGCGGCCTTGACCGGGATTGGATTCGATTCCATGAAGTTGCCGGTGAGCAGCGGCAGAACGCGATAGTGGACCGCCCTGGCGGTGGCGAAATCGCCGCGCAGCGCCGCGGTGACAAGCTCGCTCATCAAGCGCGGGATCTCATTCGACGCGACGGAAACGAGACCGTCCGCGCCGGCGCCGATGAGCGGCAACGTCCAGGCGTCATCGCCGCTGAGAACGAGAAAGCCATCCGGACGATCGCGGATCACCATCATGATCTGCTCGAGATTCGCCGACGCTTCCTTTACGCCGATGATGTTGGGGATCTCGGCGGCCATTCGCAGCGTCGTCTCCGCCGTCATGTTCACGCCGGTACGGCCCGGCACGTTGTACATGATCATCGGGAAGCCGGCCTTCTTCTTCTCGATCGCCTCAGCCTGCATACCGAAGTGTCGGCGCAGTCCGTCAGGAGTCGGCTTGTTGTAGTACGGCGTGATGGTGAGGACGCCGGCGGCGCCGAGGTCGATGGCCTGTTCGGCCAGCTCGACGGCGCGTGCGGTGTTGTTGCTGCCTGCGCCTGCGAGCACGGGCACGCGGCCGTTCGCCTGGCGCACGACCAGCTCGACAACGCGGCGATGTTCCACCGCGGTCAGCGCAGGATTCTCGCCGGTGGTGCCACAGGGAACGAGAAAATCGACGCCCCCATCGATCTGAAAATCGACAAAGCGCGCGAGCGCATTCTCATCGAGCGCGCCGCTGTCGGTGAAAGGAGTAATGAGGGCGGTGCCGAGGCCACGGAAGGTCATATCGACTCCCGAGGATGAAGGATGAAGGGTGAAGGATGAATCGAATTCTGCGCGCGGCTATTCATCCTTCATCCCTCCGTCTTCATCCTTCCGAAAACGCCAGCTCTTCGAAACGGAACAACCCTTTGCGCCCTCGCAAAAGCTGCGCCGCCATGACTGCGCCCCGGGCGAAGCCGTCGCGGTTTCGGGCGCGATGCGAGATCTCGATGAGGTCGTCAGGTGAATCGAAGAAGAGCGTGTGCAAGCCGGGTTCGCTGCCGACGCGCGAGGAAGTGATCGGCGGTGTGAGCTTGCCATCGCTCCCTTCCTTCACCGCCGCGGCGATGCGCAACGCCGTTCCGCTCGGCGCATCTTTCTTCTGATCGTGATGACGTTCTTCCATGCCCGCCGCGTACTCCGGAAAGCGCCCGACCAGCGCACCTGCACGCTGCGCTAATGAAAAAACAACATTGGCGCCGGGCGAAAAGTTGGACGCGTAGACGCAGCCGATCCCGGCCTGTTCCACACGCTGCTTCACGTCGTCGAGCCGATCGTTCCAACCGGTCGTGCCGATGACGAGGCCGAGGTGGTTGTCGCAGGCAAGAGCGAGCGTCCCATCCAACGCGCTGGCGTGCGAGAAGTCGATCACGACCTCGGCATCACCCAGCGGTTCGTCGCGATCGATGTCGAGAATGCAGACCACCTGATGCCCCAGCTCCGTTGCCACGCGCTCGATCGTGCGCCCCATCTTGCCGTAGCCGTGAATGGCGAGCTTCATACGGCGACCGCCTGCTCGAAAAGAGCGTGATGGATCCGCTGGATGGCGCGGTCAGACGCGGCGTCGTCGATCACGATGCTGAGATTCAGCCCTGATCGTCCCAGCGAGAGCATCTGCATCGGCACGTCGCGCAGGGCTTCGAAGACGCGCGCGCCGACTCGGGCATCGCGCAGCAGGTTGCGGCCGACGATAGCGATGATGCACTGCCCGTCGATGATCTCGACGCTCGCCAGATCGCGCAGACGTCGCTGCAACTCGTCGATGTCATGCTGCTCGTCGACCGTTACCGTGACGGAGACCTCCGAGGTGGCGATGAGATCGACGGAGATCTTGAGCTCCTCGAAAACGTGAAACAAGCGCGCCAGAAAACCGTGCGCGCCGAGCATCTTGTTCGTCGTCATATGAACAAGCGTCACGTTGCGCTTGCGTGCGACCGAGCGCGGCCCGCTGGTCTGGCTCGGCCCTTCACGCGTGATCAGCGTTCCAGGCGACGCCGGATTTTGCGTGTTAAGAACTCGCACCGGAATGCCGGCCTCGATGGCCGGCTCGAGAGTGCGCGGATGCAGCTTCGCGCCGAACGAGGCCAGCTCGGCCGCCTCTTCGTGCGAAAGGTGATCGATCACGCGCGCGGCCGGCACGAAGCGCGGATCGCACGTGAGCAGGCCGTCGACGTCGGTCCAGATCTGCACTTCCTCGGCTCCGACCGCCGCGCCGACGATGGCCGCGCTGTAGTCCGAGCCGTTGCGTCCGAGAGTGGTCGTGGCACCATCGACAGTCCGTCCGATGAAGCCGCCCATGACTGGAATGTGATTCCGCTCCACGATCGGCAGCAGCGTCTTCCGCGCCGCCTCGGCGGTCAGATCCATCCGCGGGGTGGCGCCGCCGAAGTTGTCATTCGTCCAGATGACGTCCTCGGATTCGACATGCTCGCCGGGCAGCGAACGCATCATCATCGAGTAAGCGAAGAGGACGGACGAGAGCTTCTCTCCGATCGACAGGATCTTGTCGCGAGCGCGCGCCGTGACTTCGTGCAGCAGCGTGACGCCGCGAAGAATCGTGTGAATCTCCTCGACCTGCTTGTCGAGCCGCCTGACGAACGTATCGAAGAAGTCGAACTTCTGCTGCACGAGCCGCATGGCCACGTCTTCATGGCGCTGCCGGATGCGGTCGATGATCTCGTTGACACGCTCCCCGTCGCCGTCGCGCGCCGCGTTCGTGGCAGCGACAAGATCGTCCGTCACCCCCGAAAGCGCAGAAACGACGACGATCGGCTGCAGATGCCGCCGTTCGGCCACGATGTCGATCGCATTCGCCACGCGCTCCGCATCGCCGACCGAGGTGCCCCCGAACTTGATGACGATCATGTGCGCCCGCCGGGGTGATCAGCGATCAGTGATGCAGGGGTCAGTGAGGCAGTGCGAAAGCAAGCTGCTGCCTTCTTTGCCGACCCTCTCCCGACGAGCGCCTTCTCCCCCCGCGCTTTTTGCGGGGGGAGAAGGTGCCGAAGGCGGATGAGGGGGGCGTTAGGTGCGACAAACTCTCCATTCGAAAGCGCGTCACATGGGCCGATGTTGTATCCATCAAATGCCCCCTCATCCGGCCTTCGGCCACCTTCTCCCCCACTGAAAAGCGTGGGGGAGAAGGGGCTCGATTGGGGGGTGGTGCGAGAGTCTTCATTCATTGCGTGAGACTCGCCCATCAACCCACTGCCTCTCACAACATCCCCTTCGCCTCGAGCAGCTCGGCATTCAACAGCGCTGCTCCTGCTGCGCCGCGGATGGTGTTGTGGACGAGGGCGACCATTCGGATGTCGAGCAATGGGCAGGGGCGGAGGCGGCCGACGGTGACGGCCATGCCGTGCTCGCGGTCGCGGTCGAGGCGGGGTTGCGGACGGTCGGGCTCGACGGCGTAGTGGATCGGTTGCTTGGGCGCAGTCGGCAATCCCAGGCGCTGCGGCTCGCCGGTAAACGAGCGGATGGCGTCACGAATCTCGCCGAGATCGGCGCTGCCTTCGCGCAACTTCATCGAGATCGTCATCAGGTGGCCGTCGATCGTCGGCACGCGGTTGACCTGTGCGGAGATGCGGAACGGCGCGTCGACGAATCGGCCGTTCTCCCAACGGCCGAGAATCTTGCGCGGCTCGGTCTCGATCTTTTCCTCCTCGCCGCCGCCGATGTACGGGATCACGTTGTCGAGGATCGCGTAGGACGACACGCCCGCGTAGCCGGCGCCGGAGATGGCCTGCATCGTGGTGACGTGCAGTTGGTCGATGCCGAAGCGGCGCTCGATTGGCGCGATGGCCAGCGCCAAGCCGATCGTCGAACAGTTCGGATTCGTGACGATGTAGCCGTTGCCGCCGCGGCGTCTTCTTTGCCGCTCGATTGCTCCCAGATGCTCCGCGTTGACCTCGGGGATCAGGAGCGGCACATCTGGATCCATGCGATGGTTGCGGGAGTTGGAAACAACGACGCAGCCGCGGTTCGCGTAATCGTCCTCGGCCTCACCGGCGACGGAGGAATCGAGTCCGGAGAAGACCAGGCGCGACTCGAGATCGGAGCCGAGCGACTTCACCTCGAGCGAAGCGGCATCAGAAGGGAGGAGCGTGTCGAGACGCCAGTCAGCGGCCTCGCCGTACGATTTGCCGGAGCTGCGTTCCGAGGCCACGACTTCGTGGAGACGAAACCAGGAATGGCCGGCCAGCAACTGCACGAAGCGCTGTCCGACGGAGCCGGTGGCGCCGAGGACGGCGACAGGGATTCGTGGCGTGCGGCGCGCGTCAGTTTGGGTGGGCAGTGTCAGTGTTTCGGTCATTCAGTCTCAAATGTGCCTTCGTTGATTTCTGCAAGATCGATTCTAAGCCGAAGAAGGCGCCGAGGTGGATGAGGCGAATGAACGTGGTCCACGCAGCGAGCGGTCCCACGCCGATTCCCGTGAGGTGCGCGGTGAACGGAAGATGCAGCGGACCCCACCGAAAGAGCATCGATCCATGCGCTGGCGACGAGGTCCCTGCGAAATCATGAAAGAGCGCGACCTCGGTGATCACGACGTCCCACGCCACGATCCACCACGCAGCCAATCGCCATCTTGACAACGCGGGCAGGAGGAGCGCGGGCACGACGATGGGCACCAGGACGAACCAGTACCACCCTTCTTTTCCGCCGATCGGGACCTGGCTGCCGGCGCGGCGCGCGAGTACGCAGACGATGACGTTGTAGGTTTGCGCGATTGCGAATGCGCCGAGGGCGAGCAGAGCCGGCGCGACATTCTCGCGTCGCAACGCGACGATCATGGCGATGACGATTGGCCCCAGATACAACGCGATCGCTGCCGGACGGAGGGCGTCGTTGTGCTGCCCCGATGTCCAGGCAGCGCTGGCGATCGTGACGCGGACGATCTCACTGATGCTGGCGTTGGCTTCGTTCACCGGCCCGGCTTGATGAGCGAGCGCAACGACGCCGAGCGGACTGCCCCCGGGATACTGCACGACCTCGGTGCTCGTGCGTGCCGAAAGCTCGGCAAAGGTCAGCACGATGGCGATGAGCGACACGACGGAGACGGCTGCGATTCGAGCCTTGCCGGCCTTCTGCCTCCGCCACAGCAGCGGAAGCACGATGAGCAGCGGCCACGTGTACATCTTCGCGTTGAGTGCCAGCCCCCACGCCAGCGCTTCCGCGGCAATCAGGAGCGCTCGGCGCGGTGCTGCCACGCTGATGGCGATGGCGACGGCGACGAGCATGCAGGAGAAGGCGTCGTTACTGGCGCGAAGGACGAGCGTTTCCCACGTCGGGAGTGAGACGAGAATCGCTCCGCCGAGGATCCCGATCGGGCCGAGCCAGCGCCGGCCGATCTCCGCGGTCGCGAGGACCGTGATCAGCGCGAAGAGCAGCGACAGCAACCGCCAGAACCGTAGTTCGAAGACCGCGCTTCGCAGTGGCACGAGGCGCGCGGTGAGCGAGTAGTAAATGCTCGTCTGCTGCGCTTCGTAGTTGCGGACGACGTACGGCTTGACGTCTGCGCTGGCGAGTGGACGATCAACAAGAACGTGACCGCCGCGCGCGGCGACGATGCTCGGCCATCGATCGCCGGCTTCACCCATTGCCGGCATGGCGGTCGGAGCGCCACCCTCATGCGCCGCAGCGATGCTCGCCATCAGATACGGCGGGATCGAAGGCTCGGTCGTCGTGGGATTGCGATGCTCCGCGCGCACGAACGCGAGCCGAGCCACGTGGTACACCTCGTCGAGGCCGGCGTACGGCGGGAGCGCGGCCATCTGCAGCAGAAGCCGCGCGGCCGCGCAGACGATGAGTAGCGCGTAGGCAATCTTGAAGCGAGAGTTGGTGGGCATGCGTGTGCGATCGCATTTTCACACGTCTGCATCGCGATACACTCCGCGCCCGCTTGGCCACGCACGATCCGTATGCAGCGCTCCGCGTCCGCAATTTTCTCTGGCTGATCCTCGGCTACGCCACTTCGACGGTCGCCCGCGAGGCGCAGATCGTCGTCGTCGGCTGGCAGGTGTATCAGGTCACGCGCGATCCGCTAGCGCTCGGGATGATCGGCCTCGCCGAGGCGCTGCCGTTCATCGCCGTGGCGTTATATGCGGGACACGTTGCCGATCGGCTGCCGCGGCGTCCGATCGCCCTCGTTGGCACGTTCGGAATGCTGCTCTCGGCGATCGCGCTGCTGCTTTTCACCACCAGCGGGATGATCGCGCGCGGTCACGTCTGGCCGATCTACCTCGTCATCTTTCTCAGCGGCATCGCGCGCAGTTTCATCCGGCCGGCGTTCACGGCGTTGTCAGCCGAGGTCGTCACGCGCGATCTTTTCGCAAACGCCGTCGCCTGGCGCAGCTCAACGTGGCAGTTCGCCGCCGTGCTCGGTCCGGCCATGGGCGGATTGATCTATGGATTCGCCGGACCGGCAGCGGCGTACGCGGTCGTGATCGTGCTGATGACGCTTGCCCTCGGGGCGCTATGGTTCATCGCGCACGACGCGCGGCCGCGACAGGCCGAAGAGATCCCGATCGGCGACAGTCTTCGCATCGGCATCCGCTTCCTCCTCGGGCAACGAATCCTGCTCGCGGCGATGACGCTCGATCTCTTCTCCGTGCTTTTCGGCGGTGCGGTGGCGCTCCTGCCGATCTTCGCGCACATGCTCGGAGCGGGACCGCAGGGTCTGGGCGTGCTTCGCGCTGCGCCGGCAGCGGGCTCGCTCGTCACCGGCATCATCGTTGCGCACCGGCGTCCGATGCGCCGCACCGGGGCCGCACTCTTCGCAGCGGTGGCAATCTTCGGCATCACGATCATCTTCTTCGCCCTGTCGCACAACTTCTGGATCTCGCTGGCGCTGCTGACCGTCGGCGGGATGGCCGACAACGTGAGCGTGATCATCCGCGGCACGCTGCTGCAAACGTTGACGCCGCAGCACATGCTCGGGCGCGTATCGTCCGTGAATCAGATCTTCATCGGCTCGTCGAACGAAATCGGCGCGTTCGAGTCGGGCGTGGCCGCGCGCATCCTCGGCACCGTGCCGTCAGTGATCTTCGGCGGCGTGATGACGCTGGTTGTGGTCGCTGTGACGATGGCGTGGTCGCCGCAGTTGCGAAAGATGCGGGAGATCGACGGGATCGGGATTTCGACATGACGCGGCGGCGGGGACGCCGCCGGGCCAGCCGCCGAGACGGCAGCGTTCCGACAAGACTGTGGCCGTTCTTCTCCGACTCCCCACTCCCCACCCCCTACTCCCCAACAAACAAAAACGCCGCCGAAACCGGCGGCGTTTTTCGGGATGAGGACGTTTTAATTGTTAGCCCACGCGGCGCTTGCGCTGCTGCGGCGGCGGAGGCACTGTCTCGACGCGTGCTTCGACGCGAGAGCGCGTAGCCGGTCCGGAGAGATCGTGCGTACGGCCTGTCAGGTTGTTCCAGGCGATGGCAACCGCGGGAACGATCGTGACGGTCGAGTAGGTGCCGGCGAGAACGCCGATGAGAAGGATCCATGCAAACTCGTGGATCACCTTGCCGCCGAAGAGGATCAGGGCAACGAGAACGACCACGACAGAGCCTGACGTCAGGATCGTTCGCGACAAGGTCTGGTTCATGGCCAGGTTGAGCTGCTCTTCGAGCGTCATGCGCGTCTTCAGCTTCCGCCTGTTCTCGCGGACGCGGTCGTACATGACGACGGTGTCATTGATCGAGAAGCCGACGATGAGGAGGAGTGCGGCGACGATGTTCAGCGAGAACTCGCCGTTGATCATCATCAGGAAAGCCAGCGACATGAGGACGTCGTGGACGATGCAGACGATCGCGGAGGCGCCGAACATCAGGTCGAAGCGGAGCCAGAGATAGGCGCCCATGGCCAGGGTGGAAAGGACGACGGCCCAGATGGCTTTCTGCTGCAGCTCGGCGCCGACCTGCGGACCGACTGTCTCCTGATTCAGCAGGTTGAACGCGCCGAGGAAGCATTTCTCGTTGAGGATGCGCGCAACGGCGGTCGTGACTCCGGGCGCCGAGGTGGCCTGGCTGATGGCCGTGAAGATGCCGACTTCCGAACGCTTGTTGATCACGTTCTGCGCGACGTTCCGGTAGTAGTCCTTCGACGTGGGCAGCGTGCCCTTCGCGTCGGGATCGAGCGAGTAGAGAAGCTCGGTCAGGCCGTCGCGGCCCTGAAAGTTGAGATCGAGCTTTGTCGCTGAGTCGGGATTGAGATCCTTGTTCAGCTTCGCAACGGTCTGTCCGGCGTAGTCGGCCTCTGTCTTCAACTTCGGCAGCCGGATGATCACGGCGCGCTCATCGGCTTTGCCGTACTGCTGGATCGAGGCATCGGCCAGGTCGGCGCGGAGGCGGTCCATCGGAACGGCGTCGCGGAACTTCAGCGTGACCGTGGCGCCGCCGGCGAAGTCGATGCCCCAGTTGATGCCGTGATTGAAGTACATGGCCAGTCCGCCCAGCATGAAGAGGACGGAAAAGCCGACGGCCATGAAGCGCCATCGAACGAAGTCAAATTTGGAATTGACGAATATCTGCATGGGTATCTCTCCTCGCCTGGCCTAGATGCTGATCTCGGTCGGGCGATCCTGCGCTTTGTACATGACGTCGAAGATCACGCGCGACACGAAGAACGCGGTGAAGACCGACGCGAACAGACCGATGAGAAGTGTGACGGCGAATCCTTTGATCGGGCCTGTTCCGAATTGAAACAGGAACAACGCCGAGATGATCGTCGTCATGTGGGTGTCGATGATGGTGCCGAACGCGCGCGAGAAGCCGTTCTCGATCGCGGCGCGGACGGTCTTGCCGTCGCGCAACTCTTCGCGGATACGCTCGAACACGAGGACGTTGGAGTCGATGGCCATGCCGAGCGTCAGGATGATGCCGGCGATTCCGGGCAGGGTCAGCGTGGCGTGGAAGATCGCCATCATGCCGAGCAGGATGACGAGATTCAGCAGCAGAGCGAGAACCGCGTTGATTCCGGCGCCCTTGTAGTAGAGAAGCACGGAGAGAACCAGAGCGATGAAGCCGATGATCGACGCGAGGATGCCCTGGCGGATGGAGTCGCGGCCGAGCGACGGTCCGACCGTCCGCTCTTCGAGAGTCGTCAGCGACGCCGGCAGCGATCCGCTGCGGAGCACGAGGGAGAGATCCGCGGCCTGCTGCGCCGAGAAGCTTCCTTCGATGACGCCGGAGTCGGTGATCTGGCTGTTGATGACCGGCGCGGACACGACCTTGTTGTCGAGGACGATGGCCAGCCGGCGATGCACGTTGGCGCCGGTGAGGTCGCCGAACTTGCGAGCACCATCAGGCGTGAGCGAGAAGCCGACGTTCGGCTGGCCGAGCTGGCCTTTCTGCACGCGGGCATTCTTGAGATCGGTACCGGTGACCGGAACGGTCTTGCGAACCGCGTAGAACTCGATGCCTGCCGCGCGGCCCAGCGCGTCTTCCTTCGTGCCCGGGAGGATGTCGACTTCCGTCTTCATGTTGTCGGGAACGCTGGCCAGGGCCGCTGCCGCGTCGGAGCCGGGATTGCCTTCGACGAGGCGGAACTGCAGTTGGGCCGTCGTCTTGATGATGTCTTTCACGCGCGCCGGGTCGTCGACGCCGGGCAACTGAATGACGATGCGATAGCCGCTCTCGGGTGCGATGTAGGGCTCGGTGACGCCGAGGGCGTTGACGCGGTTGTCGATGGTCTCGACGGTGTGGGCAACCGTATCGCGCTCGATGGCCGTCTGCGACGCCGTCTTCATCTTGAACTGCATCAACCCTTCGGGTGTGCGGCCGGTGTCGAAGGAGGGGAGGAAGTCTTTACCGATCGTCTCGTACGGAGTGGCCGGCGTATCGGCCGGAAGCGTGGCCACGAACGTTGTGTCGTTCACGCGGCGCGTCGTCGGAATCGGCAGATTGGTTTTCTTCGCCTGCGCCTTCAGCATCTCCGAGGCCTGGTCGGTCTCGAGGCGAACGGCGTCGCCGACGTTGACGCGCATGACCAGATGCGTACCGCCCTTCAGGTCGAGACCGCGTCGGATCGGCTCAGGGTTGTCTTGGGTCGGTATCGTCGCGGCGGCGAAGCCGACGAGGACAACGAGGATCAGGATGACTTTCCACAACAGACCTCTAGTCAAGATTTCCTCCAGGAAGATAGGGGGCGGTCACTCGGCCGCATCGCCCGTGGTGATTCCGGTGATCGCTGAACGTGCAACCTTGACCTTCACATTCTCGGCGATCTTCAGGTAGACAACTTCGGGCTCAACAGCCTGAATCGTCCCGTAAATCCCGCCCGACGTAAGGACGCGATCACCCTTTTTGAGCGTACTCAGCATTTCCGCCGTCTTCCGCCGCTGCTTGTTCGCGGGGGCGATGACGAGGAAGTAGAAAACAAGAAAGATTGCCGCAATCGGCAGGATGTTGATGAGAAAAGAGGCCGTTCCGCCGGAACCGGCTTGGAGAAGCAAAGCAATCGCTGTCATATCGTTTTTCTCTGTTTTTCGCTCGGGGGCTCTCTGTCGATCAGGCGTCTACTTCGCCGCTCACGACCCGCGAGAGGAACGCATCGCGAAAAGCCTGCAAAGACTTGGACGCGATAGAGTGCCGAATACCTCGCATCAAGTCAAGGTAAAACGAAACATTGTGGATGGTGTTATAGACCATTGCCGCAATTTCGCCGTTCACGTAGAGGTGCCGCAGGTAGGCGCGGGAGACCGTCCGGCAGGTCATGCAGGAGCAGTTGGGATCGAGCGGACTCTGGTCGGTGGCGTACCGCGCATTCTTGATCGCGACCTTGCCGAGACTCGTGAAAAGCGAGCCGTTGCGCGCGTTTCGCGTCGGCATCACGCAGTCGAACATGTCGATTCCCGCGGCCACGCCGTCGAGCAGATCCTCCGGCGTTCCCACTCCCATCAGGTAGCGTGGTTTGTCCGCGGGCAGCAGGGGCGCGGTGACGTTCATGACATCGAGCATCTCTTCCTTCGGCTCGCCCACCGAGACCCCGCCGATGGCGACGCCGTCGAACTCGATCGATCCGATCTCTTCCGCGCTTCGCTTGCGGAGGTCGGCGTGGATGCCACCCTGGACGATTCCGAAGAGCGCTGATTCGCCGGTGCGTGCCGCCAGCGACCGCCGCGCCCACCTGTGTGTCATCTCCATCGACTTCTCCACCTCGGCATGCGAGAGTCCGTACGCGGGACACTCGTCGAAGGCCATGGCGATGTCGACGCCCATCCGCTGCTGAATATCGATCGACGTCTCGGGCGACAGGAAGTGCGCCGAGCCGTCGATGTGACTCCGGAACTCGACCCCTTCCTCGCGAACCTTGCGGATCGAAGCCAGCGAAAAGACCTGAAAGCCGCCGGAGTCGGAGAGAACGGCCCGGTCCCAGTTCATGAAGCGATGCACGCCGCCGAGCTGTTCGAGCAGGTCGATGCCCGGCCGCAGCATCAGGTGGTAGGTGTTGTTGAGGATGATCTCCGGCCCGAGCTGGCGCAGTTGGTCCGTCGTCAGCGACTTGACCGAGGCCAGCGTCCCGACCGGCATGAACACCGGCGTCTGGATCGTGCCGTGCCGCGTGACGATCTCGCCGCGCCGGGCCGCCCCGTCGCGGGCAAGGAGCTGAAATGTGAGTCTTTGCATTGCGCGGGGAGCGTTATCTGCGCTTCCGGCCCAGAGGTCAACGTCAACGTGACTCAACCAGGGCTCGAAGCACCGTCGATGGATCAAAAAGCACCATCGATGGCCGAAAAGCACCGTTGATGGCCGAAAAGCACCGTTGATGGCCGAAAAGAACCGTCGATGGTTCAAAAAGCACCGTCGTTGGCCGAAAAGAACCATCGATGGTTCAAGAAGCACCGTTGATGGCCGAAAAGAACCGTCGATGGTTCAAAAAGCACCGTCGTTGGCCGAAAAGAACCGTTGATGGTTCAAAAAGCACCATCGATGGCCGAAAAGCACCGACGGTCGTTCAAAAAGCACCGACGATGGCTCGAAAAGCACCGTCGTTGGATCAAAACGAGCCATCGATGGCTCAAAACGAACCGTCGTTGGTACAAAACGAGCCATCGATGGATCGAAACGTACCGTCGTTGGATCAAAACGAGCCATCGATGGCTCAAAACGAACCATCGTTGGTACAAAACGAGCCATCGATGGATCGAAACGTACCGTCGACGGCTCAAAACGTACCGTCAGTGGTTCAAAACCTTCAGAGTCTGCTCTGGCCGCGCAACAGTTCGGCGCAGCCTCACCGACAATCGAGAACGCGCGAAGCGCAACCAACCGACAACCGACAACGCGCGCAGCGCAGCTACTGCAGCTTCATCGATTCCACGTGCACGCTGCTGGGAAGGGCGAGAGTGAAGCGGCTCTGCTCCACCGGTGCATTGACCTTCACATTCGTGAACTCGTAGCGGGTCTTGTCCCCGTCGCCCTCGGTGTACTCGAACTGCGTCGTGAGGTAGCTCTTCCTGTCGATGAAGATCTTGATGTGACGCACGCGCTTGGCGACCGCCTTGTTCTTCGGAGCGAGGTCGAGAACGAAGTAGGGCTTGTCGGACGTGTTCGTAAACGTGAAGTTGAACCAGGCGCCCAGCTCATCGATCGCGCCGCTGGCTCCCATGTACTTGAAGATGCGGTCCTGGTACTGCTTCACCTCGACCCGCTCGGCTTTGCCGAGGTCCGGATAGTAGGTCGTGAGCACGCCGTTGGCGATGAGCATGGTCACCCGTTTCGGGGCATCGTAGGTCCAGAGGACGTTGTTCGGCTTCGAGTAGACGAACCGCCCGGTAGACACCTCGGTGTTGGACAGGAGGGCGAGGGTTTTCTCCTGTCGAAAGTCCGCCTGGAGCGTGTTTGTATTGTTTTGCGCGAGCTGTACTTTGCCAATCACTTCGTCGAGCGAGTCGGGGGCCAGCGCCCGGCGCGCCGCTACCGCCGGAATGGCCAAAGCAGACAAGCAGAGAGTGAACGCGAAAAACTTCCTGATCAACATGGGCTGACCCAACGCCCCGCCGGAAAGTCGTATTTCAGGCCGGGCGAGTTATACTCAGTGAAAACTGAGGTTATTGATGAAAAAGAACTTGCCGGCAATTGCCATCCTGTTCACCGTCGTGCTCACGGCCGCAAGTACCCCGTCCGCTACCGCTGCGATCGCGTACGAGTTCCGGCAAACGACGTCGTCGGACCTCGAATCGATCCCTTCGAGCGATTGCGCCGGTCGTGCCATCATCGACGGCGACCGCTCCCGCGTGGAGTTTCTCGCCGGGAACACCTATCCGGTCGGCACCTACATCATCGCCACCAACGGCTCGCGAACCATGACTTTCATCGATCCCTCGAGGAAGTCGTTCGTGGAGGTCAATGCCGGCAGCGTCGCCAGCTCCATCGGCGCCCGCAAGATCACCATCGCAAACAAGAAGACCGATCTCACCAAACTGCCTGACCAGACCACCATCGCCGGCTTTCCGACCGAGCACTACCGCCTGGTCATGAGCTATGACATCACCGTCGCCTTCGGCAGCCTTCCACTCACCCAGAGCGTGAAGACGACCATCGACAAATGGACGACCACCGCCTTCGGCGATGTCGGCGACACGTTCCTCGCCAGCGGAGCGCTTCGAACCGGAAACCCCGACCTCGACTCGATCGTCTCGGCGGAAAACACGAACATCAAAGGATTTGCGCTCAGGCAGGTCGTCAGCGTCACGACGATCAATAACCGCGCCGCGGCCAACACTGACTCGCAGTTGCACATCAACCGCACGGTGACACAGACCAGCGAACTGGTCATCACGTCGATTCAACCATCCGCAAAGGTCTCGCTGGCGACGTTCGTCGTTCCTCTGACCTACCACAAGGCCGGGCCGGTCCAGGACGATACCCAGAAATCGCCGATGCAGACGTTATCGATGGAGCCGAGTGGACAGGAGTGAGTAAATCAGAGATCAGAGACGAGAGATCAGAGACGAGAGATCAGAGACTGACAGACAACACTTTGGGGAACCCTGCTAGTCTCTAGTCTCTGATCTCCAGTCTTTGGCAACCCTGATCACTAGTCTCTGATCTCCGGTCTTTGGTAGCCCCTGATCTCTAGTCTCTGATCCCTGGTCTCTGCTTTTCCAGTCTCTGATCCAATCTCACTTCGGGCGGTCGGGAGGGCGTGCATGGTACGATCCGGTCAATTCGTCCGCGGAACCGGTTCAAGATCGATGAAAAGATCGTTTTCTATCGCTGAGGTCGTGCGACGTTTCGCCCACCAGCCCCGAGTGTACGCTGCGATAGCCTTGCCTCTGGCGATTCCCTTCGTTCTCGCTGCCGTCACCACCGATGGCGCCCTCACGCAGTCGCCGATCGTGAACAGCGCGGCAATGATTGCCGGTCCCTCAATCCGCTACGCGGATCTCACCGCCCCGACAGCAGCCTCGCTTCCCGAACACTCCGTAGTCCTGACAGTCGAAGACGGCGACACGCTCGAATCAGTCCTCCTCGCCGGCGGTCTGGGCCGGACAGACGTCGGCACGCTCAATTCCGAGTTTGGCAAGACCATCGACCTCCGCCGTCTCCGTCCCGGCCACCTACTCCGCTTTCACTACGACACTCGAGGCAGCGTGGACAGCGTCGAGATGAAGGTCACTGGCTGGGGTGAGATCGACGCGGTGCGCAACGCCTCGGGATTCACGATCACACCGCGCGAAGCGCAGCAGCGCGAGGTCGAGACCACCGTCTCCGCCGCCATCGACTCATCGCTGTGGGATGCCGTTCGCGGCGCCGGCGAAGGTCCGGGGCTCGTTTCCGAGCTGGCCGACGTTTTCCAATGGGACATCGACTTCTTCGCGCTGCAGAAGGGCGACTCGTTCAGCGTCGTCGTCAACAAGCGGTACGCAGGCTCTGATCTCGTCGGATACGGCCCGATCGTCGCGGCGCGCTTCTCGTACGAAGGGAAAACGTACGAGGCTTTCCGCTGCCAGACTCCCGATGGCCGCGCAGGCTACTACGCCCGCAACGGCAGTCCGCTTCGCAAGCAATTCCTCCGCGCGCCGCTGCAATTCAGCCGGATCACCTCGGGATTCTCAAAGAGCCGCTACCATCCTCTGTTGCACATCTTCCGGCCGCATCATGGCGTCGACTACGGCGCTCCGGTCGGGACGCCGGTGATGACGACCGCTGACGGTGTCGTCATGGCTGCCACGTACAACCACGGCGAGGGCAACTACGTGCGCATCCGTCACAGCGCGCGGATCGAGACGTCGTACCTCCACCTTTCGCGCTTCGCGAAAGGCATCAAGCCGGGCAAGAGCGTGAACCAGGGCGAGGTGATCGGCT
Source organism: Thermoanaerobaculia bacterium (assembly GCA_017883205.1). Lineage (GTDB taxonomy): Bacteria > Acidobacteriota > Thermoanaerobaculia > Gp7-AA8 > Gp7-AA8 > JADGNZ01. Next base: position 259,378 of record JADGNZ010000001.1, read on the forward strand.
ACGTCGGAGCCACCGGTCTCGCCACCGGCCCGCATCTCGACTACCGCGTGTCCGACAACGGCACGTGGCTCAATCCTCTGGAGCTCAAATCGCTCACATCCGATCCGCTTCGCGGCGACTCCCTCGGCGCCTTCCGCACCAGCGTTGCTGCTCTGAGTCCGAAGCTGGACACTCCGGCACAGCAACTCATCGCCTTCGCGGCGAAACGGCGGGCACTTTTCTAGCAGTCGCACGGATCAACGAACGCCCACCCCATGAAAAAGGTCATTGTCCGCGCGCCGGTGCGCGCCGATCTCGCTGGCGGCACCCTCGATCTCTGGCCGCTCTACCTTTTTCATCCCGGCTCGCGCACCGTCAACGTCGCCATCTCGTACCACGCCGAATCCGAAGTCGAAGAGACGGGCGATGATGCCATCGACATCCACCTAACCGATCAGCAATACGAGCAGCGCTACCAGTCGATCCACGAGCTGGCTGCCGATCCGAAGGCGGCGCTGATTCATCGCGCTCTCGAGCACTTTCACCTCACTGGCATCCGCATCACCACCCGCACCGACGCCCCGCGCGGTTCCGGCCTCGGCGGCTCCTCCGCGCTGACGATCACGCTCGTTCGCGCACTCTCCGAGCTCGCCGGTGCGCCAATCGAGGGCGACGATCTCATCGCGCTCGTCCGCGATCTCGAAACACGCCTTCTTGGCGTGCCGGCCGGCATTCAGGATTACTACCCTCCGGTCTACGGCGGCCTCATGGCCATCCATCTGAACCCGGGCGCCGTCCTGCGGCATCCCATCGCTCTGCCGGTGGAACGTCTGGCCGAGCACATGCTCCTGCACTACACCGGCGTCGCGCACTTCTCCGGCACGAACAACTGGGACATCTACAAACGCCAGATCGAAGGCAAGAAGAAGATTCACAAAGGCCTCGACCGCATCGCTGAGAGCGCCATCGAGATGGAGAAGGCCCTCGAGAGCGGCGACATGGAAGCAGCCGGCATCGCCCTCGGACACGAGTGGAAGAACCGCAAAGCGCTGATCGATGGGATCTCGACTCCGGAGATCGAGTCTGCGATCGCAGCCGCGGTCGGGGCGGGCGCATGGTCAGGGAAAGTCTGCGGCGCGGGAGGCGGCGGTTGCATCGTCTTCCTGATGCCGCCGGAGCGCCGCGAATCCGTACGCGAGGCACTGGCGCACGTCCCCGGACAAGTCATCGACGCCCATCCAGTCGCACACGGCATGATCATCGAGCGCAGCGACGACCTGCCGAAAGCTCGGCCGCGCTTCAAGATGCGCAGCTCCCCATCGCTCGAACAGCTCTACGTGTTCGGCGGCAGCGGCGCGTACAAACCGCACCTGCTCGCGGAAGCGATCATCACGCAGAGCGAGCCACGCAGCGGCCTGCACGTCGACATCGTCAGAAGCTTCGTCGCGCCGATGCGCGCCAGCGACGGCACGGTTCGGTGGGCCGAGGCACGAACAGTCGAGCCGGAAAAACTGGACATCCGCGCGGTACCCGATCCCAACCACCACGTCGATGACGGTCTGAAACCGGAGATGCTCATGCAGGGGGCGCTTCTGTCGGAGGACGCGTTCCGCGACTACGTGAGCGGCACGGCCAAGCTGACCCTCCTTCACAACCCCGAGTTCGATCTTTACTCGCAGCAGGACGAAGGGCGCTCCGCGTTCCTGAAGCGTTGCAGTGAAGAGGCAAGACTCCGCATCGATCTCCAGCAGGAAAAGCTGGAAAGCACCTTCCGCCGCCGCATCGACCAGGTGAAGGAGCTCTCCGAGCGCGATCAGCGCGAACGCGAAGCCAGCGACGAAACGGCCGAAAGCGAGCGCGGTCCCGACGTCAACGTCGCCTGGGGCCAGACCATCTACAACATTACCAGCGGCAAACCCGCCGCCGTAGACGAATCGCCCCACTCCCTGCGCGAAGACGACTACCTCTCCAAAATCCGCCAGATCCAACGATCCTGGGACAAAGAGCTCCAGGTCATCCGCGAGGAGCTGGAAGCCAAAGCCCGCGAGATCGAGGAGATCGTGATCACGCCCAGCGCCCGGAACATCGAGATCACGAAGTACCTGATCCTCTGGGCGGCAGGGCTGTAGGCCTCACGGCCTGCCCTCGGAATTCCCACTCCCGCCCCGTGTTAGGATGCACCCGAGTCGGGCAGTAGCGCAGCCTGGTAGCGTACCTGAATGGGGTTCAGGTGGTCGGGGGTTCAAATCCCCCCTGCCCGACCAAATTGAACCCTCTCCGCACCAACAAGTTGTCCGCATCATTCTCAACCGGGCAGTGAGCGTTCCGAGTCTAACGTCGTCTATTTCACGTCTATTCACAACGGTTCGGCCTTCGATTCCTCAACGACTCATATCGCTTCCGATCACCCCGAATTCAGCTGGTCGCCGGTTCCGCGCGAAGCCCAGGACACAGCAGCCGCGGTCGTCAACTGAACGGTCGCCGAGGGCGCGGGCTGATTTGCGTACGCGCAAGAGGCCGAACGATCAGGGCGTGCGCTCGCCACGATCCACCTTGTCACGTTCAAAAATCCTCCGTGCAAGGCTCCCACCGACGAGCCGACTGTCGATTGTCAGTAGCTCTCCGATATCGAGTGCGATTCCGAGATTCATTTTCCGCTCGGGTGCATGCGCAAGCTCGGCGACGTGCTCTTTCAAGATGATTCCACGAATTGCGAGATGGGAGCCGGCGGTGAGGAGCGGGGCACCCGAAAGACCGGGTGGTGGAACAAAAGTAGTTTCGTAACCGGGTGGAATGGCAGGCAACTCAGTAAGGCCACGCCGGGTGACAACGTGTCCGGCGAACGCACGGAGATAGTAAGCGTATACATCGGGCTGTACCGTCGTGATCGCGAACGGGAAACCACAAGCGAAAACCTCGTTCAGGTAGTCTAACGGCCTGAAATCGAATGCTAGTTTCGGAGTCTTCAACCCGGTGCACTTGAGTAGCGCAAAATCGATCGCCGGGTACTCCTCCTTATCTTCAACGAAGACGATTTGCCGATTCTTTGTCATGATCCGGCCGACCGCGACGCGGCCGTTTGTTTTCGACGCGGCATACTCAGCAGCGTCGCGGTACACGTGATGCGCCGTACCGAACAGTCCTAACAACGGCGAAATTGGAAAAGCCGTTCCGAAAACCTCTGCGCGTGCGAGATCAAGGAGCCTCGAATTTTCCGGATCGGGCGCGCCGCTGATCACTGCTAGATGAGTAGCGTTGATGAGATCGCTCAGCTCAGGCGAGGGCTTTACCGTCATACTTACCCGAAACCTCCACACCAAGGTGATCGAGGCCGACACCGCTCTGGCCCTGACACCGCAAAATATGTCCGTACAATCTCCTTGGAGGTGGAAGCACAATCTAACAACCGTTCTGCTGACGCGTCGCGGCGATTCTGAGCAGGAACTATGGAGCAGTCACAATACAACCGTTGGAAGCTCACTTTTAAGACCGGAAATGTGAGTTGATCAAAATTCTCGCCGTACCAGATTGCCCTCACGAGAAGGGCGCTCCATAGGAACTGTATGTCCCGAGACAGACGCGGAGATGGGGTTCAGGTGGTCGGTGGTTCAAATCGCCCCTTGGCCGACCAGCTCGAACCCGTTTTCGCCAAAAACCAGCAATACGCATCATCCTCAGCCTACGCAGCGAATGTTTCGACTCCAAAGTTCGGCGTCTAGTTCACTCTATTGACAGCGGCTCATCTCTCGATTCCTCAACGACTTATATCGTTCAGATTCACGCAATCACGAGTGTCACGTTATTTCGGACCGGCAGTTCGCGGATGCGAGGTCCGCCCGCCGCGACAATCGCGTTGCATAGAGCGGGGGCCACTGCGGGCGTCGGCGGCTCGCCAGCGCCGGTCGGTGGCTCAGCGCTCGCCATGATGTGGACGGAGATTTTCCTCGGCGTCTGGTTGATGCGCAGCACGGGGTAGTCGTCGAAATTGTTCTGCACGACCCTACCATCCTTGACGGTGATCTCGCCGAACAATGCGAGGCTTAGGCCATAGATAATTCCGCCTTGCATTTGCGCGACTACCCGGTCCCGATTCACGGCGAGACCGCAGTCGATCGTGCCGTAGATCTCGTTGATCATGAGCTTGTTGTTTTCGTCTAGCGAAACGTCAACCACAATAGCTACGTAGCTAAGCCGGCTCCGGTGAGCGGCGATACCTAAGCCTCGGCCCTGCATCCCTTTGTACTTCCGAACCTTTTCGTCCCAGCCCGAGTCCTTAGCCACTCGCTCCACCACGGCCCGCAGCCGACGAGTGTCGGGGGGGTAACCGGGTAGTATCTGGACCATTTGCCCGCCAATCGGCACCACCACCTCCTCCATAGGAAGGCTGTTATTGTTGTAGTGTTCAACGCCCTCGGCCTCAAGGGGTAGGATGCGCCCCTTTCCAATCAGATCGAGCAGGTAGTCCTTTGAGTCGTGGCCAGCAGCGACGGCGAGCTCGTCCGCGAACGAACATATACCGAAGGCGTGGTAGATACTCGCGGCCGAACGCATACAACCAACTCGGATATAACTTGGAGCCGGGCAGTTCTCGATGCGAAGGTTCGGCACGTCGAATGGCATATCCTCGAGGCCCTGAGCCCGTTCGAACGCCGAGCCATACGGATATTGGCCTCCGCCGGATGCGAAGCGCGCCCGCGCATACGCTGCACTTCTTTCGGCGGTCAGACCGCGCATCGTGGGGGGAGGGAAGAAGGTCGCGAAAAACGACGTGAAGGCGCTTCGCTGAAGCAATGCCGTCGCGTGTCCCTCCCCATCGAGACCCGCTTTCAGGTATTGGCTGCTGACCCCGCTGAAGTAGCTGAACTGGATATCGTCCTCGCGCGTCCATTGCAACCGGATCGGCACGCCGGGATTCTGCTTGGCGAGAATGGCTGCCTCAACGACGAAGTCGGGATACGCCTTGCGCCCGAAGCTGCCGCCCAGCATCGTGACATGCAGAGTAACGGCCTCCCGCGCCTTGTCCTGGAATGAATCCTCGAGCATCTGGGCGTCAGTGAGTCCGAGAGTGATCTGTCCGACCGACAACTGAGTGAAGTCAGGACTCTGCGTGGGCGCCCACACTTCCATTCGGCCTTTCTGGAAGCGGGCGACAGCAACTGGCGGCTCCATCGGGGCTTGGGCGAGGTGCGGGATGTAGTAACGTGCTTCTACTGTTCGGACGGCCTGCGCTAAGACTGCGTCGACATCGCCTTTGCTACGCACCTCCATCCCTGGCTTGGATGTCGATGCTTCGAGTTGCTTGCGGTATTGCTCCGAGTCGTAAGCGGTGTTGGGACCAAGGTCCCATATGATCGTCGGTTTGAGCGCCTGGCGACCCCGAATGGCCGCCCAGGTGCTATTCGCCAGCACGGCAACGCCGGCGTGAGGCATGACGGCAGTGCCTACGCCACCGCCGGGCATTCCGAGAGGAAGTACCGGTATGACCCTCCGAACACCGGGCACGGCAAGCGCCGGAGCGTCATCGAAGGACTCGAGCGCCCCGTTCGCGACCGGGCAGCGTTCGATCAATGCGGTTAGCATACCGGGCAAAATGAGGTCACCGCAATAAACCGTCTTCCCGCGCACCATCTCGGAAGCGTCAAAGAACGGCATGCTGTCCGTGCCGATGTACCGCCACTCCGTGGGTTTCTTGAGCGCGGCTTCGATCTCGTCGTACGTCGGAGTCTCTTTTTGGGCGCGCGCCAGAAGCCAACGATAGTCTATCGAACGCCCGCTGGGTGCGTGCACCACTCGGTGCTTCTTAGCGTGGCACTCCCTGGGATCGACTCCCAATTTCCCCGCGGCCGCCCGAATCATACCCAGCCGGATGCCTGCGCCGAAGAGCCGCATGGGGTAAAAGTAGGCAGCCATGCTTCGCGAGCCCTCCGTGTACTGAGATCCTTCAGGGGGCACTAGGTATTGCTTCCTCTCTACCGCTACCTGCTCATAGGGAAATGGGAGCTTGACGTCGGAAGGCGCCTCAAAAGGAAACTCAATTGCGTACTTGCGACTATCGGCGTCCGCTTGGCGCAGCGTAACCCGATTCCAGTCGGCCTCGAGCTCGTCGACCAGCACTGCGGCGAGACTGGAGCGGATGCCCTGCCCCATCTCCGATCGGTGAGTGATGATCACCATATCGCCGTTGAGTTTGATGGCTACAAAAGGAACGCCCTCAACCGGAAACCCATTACGCAAATTAGCTGTGAGCGTCGAAGCCGAGGCCGACGGGAAAGCGTAATAGCCAAACACCATAGCTCCGGCGCCAACGCCGACCGCACGAAGGAAATCCCTACGAGTAATTTTGACGATGTGATTCATGACGTATAGCTTCAGCCCCGTTGCATCGCAGCTTTACGCGTCAATTGACACTACGGCACGGGGTCTACAGCGCCTGCGACCAACAATTCACATGTATGTGTCTGCCAGCGTCCGCTCTCGAACGTTCCACCTCCTGCCAACCTAACGGCGCCGTTCTTGTCCATACGCGATCCCTTCCCTAGACTATTCTCCGCGTCAGTCGACAGCATGAACCCGCGTAGATCACTTTTGACCGATCTAAAATCAACCTGAAGGTCCAACGCGCGCAAAACCAACCTACCGGATTTCCTTTCGAAGGTACCCACGTCTCGTTCAGTTAGCAGTGAGTTCCCGCGCCCTTTGGGGTCGCTGATCATCAGCGAGGCGGCGTTAACGGCAGTACGGGAGGCATTAAACGCCAGCGTCAGCGAAATGTCGACAGTTGCTGGCGTATTATAGTCTGGATGATTGGTAATCATCGATAAGGAACCATCCAGCCTTACAACAAACTGCGCCGCAAGTGCCCGGCAAGAATCGTAGCGTCGCTGCAGCCGTGCAATTTCGTAAACGATTGCGGCCCGCTGCAATTCGTCAGGGGTCTGTTCCAACGAAGCAGCGAGCACAGCGATTCTATCTTTAAGCGGTTTGCAGGTGTCCACAGTGTCTCCCTCGGGCTAAACATGCCCAAAAGAAGGTATCGTTGTGCTTCGAGTTAGCCCGATCCACTCCCCTAGGTCTTCCATCTTCCAAGCGTTTCACAGCATAGTCCAACCCATATAAATAACCCGACGACCACCACCGCGCAGCGCGTTCTCAGCGTCCTGGCCAAGTTAAGCATCTTCTGGAGAGCGGGTCGACTGAACCGCCATCGCGCAGAATCATCCGCACCGTCGACGAACCGAGTTCGGCGGATACGCAAGATCAGCGCTCTCTGCATGCGACCATCTTTCACCGCAGCGAAGCGGCGCTATCTATGTTCCCAGTCATTCGCTCGTTGCCTCCGCGGAAGATGTTACGCCTATTGCGGCCTTTTGTGTGATACTTATCGAATGGCGGCCGATCCTGGTGAAGGGGACGATCGTACTCATCTCGAACTCCTCAAGCTGAGGGCTGAGACAGAGAAACTGCGGCGCGAAATTGCGAAGCTTGACCAAGCTGTGCCGGCCGCTCGTGCTCATCGGCTTGAACTCATCAAGACGCTGGCCGCAGGAATAGCGGCTGTTGTCGCAATAACGGGCTTTTTCGTTTCTTTTTATAATCAACGACGTGACGCTCAGCGAATAGTGGAGGTCAGGCGTGACGACGAATTCGCTGGTGCATTGAAACAGCTCGCTGACGCGAAAGAAGAGCTAGGGCGTGTTGCATCTATCAATGCGATCGCCGTTTTCGCTTCTGATGCCAAATATGAAACCCGAGTGCGGCATCTTCTAATGCAGATATTACCGGTGGTCCGTGAACAACGTACGAGAACCGCCATATCGGAGGCGTTGGCCCTGCATTCCACGCCGATAACGTTGGCCGAGCTTGTACAATTTAATCGTGCCATTCAAGAGCAGATCGAAACCAGAATTTCGCAGCGCATGTCGGAGGCGTCCGCTAATGTGCTAGTCCGAAACGCCGAAAAATACGACCAGCGGCTGGAAGGTGATGAAGATTATCGCGTCTTGGCGTGGCCGAATAGCTGGTCTCGCTCAGATACGAAACTACAGGCGTTGGTAGACGATCTAGGGTGGTCGGCGGAGACCCTTCTCACCGTGATGAATAATCTACATGAAATCCAGAATATTGACATGTCGGGCGTCGTGCTCGCGAGGCTTGAGCCCTCAGGCTTACCAAAATCTGACCCAGTGCCCACGTTCGGTGATCCAGTGCGATGTGGGCCGGAGCGAGTTCCGGTGATCGGTCTGACGCTGAGACATGTTAACTTGTCAAACTCAGTGCTGGCATGTGTTGATTTCAAGCGGGCCACGTTCGACCAGGTAACGATGGATAATACGACGCTTTATAGATCCTCATTTACCGAGTGCGCTTTCAAGAATGTCTCTTTGAGTTCGTTTAGGTCATGGGTTTCGTTGGTGAACGACCAGGGCATCCACATCGTGGCGCCGGTAGTCGAGCGAAGCTATTTTGCTGGACCGGTATGGAGAGAATGCGAGTTAACGATCTCGCAGTTTGGCGCGAGGGAGCCGAGCCACGAGCAGCAGAAGATGCCGCATGGAAGCTATTATGGCTTCTTCGGGAGCACCTGGCAGATCCAAAAACTGGGCGGGGTCGCGCCACCACCAAGGGCTCGGCATAAGCAGGACTTTGATGGCCGAGTTAACTCCTGACGGCTGCGGCCAGCTGGGTCCATGCAACCCGCACCGGTCACGGGCGTCACTAGTATTCGCCGCTTCTTTCCCCACGCGGCTAGTTTCCGATCCGGATGGCGACGGGGATTGGTGACACAGCTCTCCTTTCCTTGACGAGAGGCTGGTCGTCGTTGTGCGCGTAGCCGATGAGGACATCGCGCTCGTAGCTCACGCTGGCACCTGTCGCGTCCATTCGCTGACATCGCCTCGACACGAATGGAAGCGCCGCTGATTGAGGAGTGATTACTTCCTATTCTCCCTGGAGCGCTCTCAATGCCCAGAGTGCTGTGGGATGCGAGCTGTGTTTTCCAGTGAGTCGGCTAAGCACCGCGGGCCACCACGCCAGTCAGCCTCCCCTTGTCCAGCGTCACGATCCGATCGCAGAAGGCAATGGCTTGCGCGCGGTCGTGCGTGATCAGCAAGACGCCGAGAGCTTGTTCTCTACGGAGTGCGTCCAGGCGTTCCAGCCAGGCCCATTTTACGGGGGCGTCGAGCATCGATGTGGGCTCGTCGGCGATGATGAGGTGGGGGTGTGCGATCAGGGCGCGGGCGAGGGCTACTCGCTGGCGTTCGCCGCCGGAGAGGGTGTCGACGTTGCGCTCGGCGTAGCGTTCGGGTGGGGTGAGGCCGGCTTCGGCGAGGGCGGAGATGACGGCGGTTGCTCGCGTGTCGCGATCGACGCCGGCGAGGCGGAGCGGTTCGGCGACGATCGTTTTCACTCGCTGATGCCAGGGGAGCGCGGAGAAGGGATCCTGAAAAATGAGGTGGGCCTGGCGAAGGTGATTGCGCAGCGCGCGGCCGTGCAACGCGGCGAGGTTGCGTCCCATCAACTGCACCGATCCTCGGGCCGGGCGCAGCAGCCGCAGCGCGAGGCGCGCTACGGTCGTCTTTCCTGCGCCGCTCGGGCCGACGAGGCCGACCGACTCACCGGCGTGGACTTGCAGCGACACGTTTTTCAGACCGGCACCGGTGGAGTAGGTGAAGTCGACCGCGGAGAGGTCGAGAACGATTGCCGGATCGGTCGGGCGGTGGATCGGATTGCGTGGCCGCGGACGCGCGGCCGCGGCGAGCGCCTGTCCGGCGACGCTGCTGGGAGCGGCCAGGAGCGCGAAGGGGGGGCCGCTTTCGACGATGCGTCCCCGGTCGAGTATGGCTAGCCGGTCGCAGTGGCGCTCGAGCAGACTCAGATCGTGCGAGATCAGCAGCAGCGCCATCTTGCGCTCGCGGCAGAGGCGGGTGAGCAGATCCAGGATCTCTCTCGCGCGATCACTGTCGAGTCCCGATGTTGCCTCATCCGCCAGCAGCACCTTCGGTCTTCGGCAAAGAACCATTGCGATTACCACGCGCTGCCGCATCCCTCCCGAGAGCTCGTGCGGATAGGCCTTCTTCAAATCGTGCGACAGTCCGACTGACTCCAGTGCTGCGGAGATCCGGGGCTCGATCGATTGGCGATCGCCATCCATGCCCGCGACTTCCCGAAGCTGCGAGCCGATATTGCGCACGGGATTGAGCGACTGCATTGCCGCCTGCGAGATCCAGGCGATCTCCTTCCCGCGCTGCCGGCGGCGATCGCGCTCCGGCATCCGCAACAACTCGCTCCCCGCCAGCCACACGCCGCCGCGATGAATCTGCGCGTGCGGAAGCAGACCGAGCACGGTCTGAACCAGCGTCGTTTTGCCAGCGCCCGAGACGCCGACGAGCCCGAGGACTTCGCCTTCGTCGAGATGCAAGTCGACGCCTTGCAGGATCGTGCGTCCGGGATAACCGACTTCGAGATCGCCGATCTGAAACAGGTACGCAGGATCGGGATCGGGACACGGCCCGCTCGGAATCATCGCCGCCCGCAATGCCGCGCCCCTCGGCCTACCAACTCCGAGCAAGGCGAAGCCGGTGATCAGCAATCCGATACCGAGGCCAGGCGGGAGCGCCCACCAGAGCCAGGCGTTGCCGAGAAAAACTGCGCGTGCATTGGCGTAATAGAGCGTGCCGCCCCAGCTCACCCATTGTGAATCGCCGAGTCCAAGGAATGACAGGCCGCTCTCCATGAGCACCGCCTGATGCGCGAGCCGCGCGAATTGCGCCAGGATCATCGGCGACAGAACAGGGATGATGTGGCGGATCAGGATGCTGGTCTCGGTAGCGCCCATGGCGCGCTCCGCGACGACGAAGTCGGCGTCGCGCAAGGCTGCGGCCTGCGGTCGCAGCTCGCGCGCGCAACGTGCCCACGAGCTGAAGATCAAGACGGCGACGAGCAAGGGCCGGCTGGCACCTGCATAAAACGCAACCACAAGAACCAACGGCAGTGTCGGCAGCGTCAGGAAGAAATCGACGAGCCGCATCGCGACGAAATCCCATTGTCCTTTGCGATAGCCGGCGCCGGCTCCAACCAACGTGCCGAGCAAGGTCGCGCCGATTGCTGCCAATAGCGCGATCGCAACCGAATGCCGCGCGCCGTATAGCCAGACGCTCAGTAAATCCTGGCCCATGTCGTCGGTGCCGAGCCAGTGATGAAGCGATGGCGGCTGGAACGGAGCGGCGGTCCACGCCCTGGGATCATACGGAGCGAGAAGAGGGCCGAGGATGGCCACTGTCACCATCAGGGCAACGAGCAGAGCGCCGACGCGCCGCGGGCCTTGACCCTCGCTCATGCAGCCGCGTCCAGTCCAATGCGAAGCCGGGGGTCGAGTCGAACCTGCAGGATGTCCGCCGCGATGTTCGCCAGCACTACCGAAAAGACGAGAAGGAGAAATACGCCCTGGACGAGCGGAAAGTCGAGCGCGAGGATGCCTTCATAGAGCAGCAAGCCGAGTCCGGGATAGGCAAAGACCGTCTCGACGATGACCGTGCCGCCGAGGAGGACGCCAAAGCTCATAGCGAACTGGTTGACGATGGGGCGCAGCGCGATCGGCGCGGCCTGTCGCAGCAATACTCGCAAAGGAGTCGCGCCGTGAGAGCGTGCGAGTGCCACGTAACCCTCGCCAAGGGCGTCCTCCAGGGATGCTCGTGCTACAAGAAACACCGAGGGGATGTACCCGAGCGTCAAGGTGGCAACGGGTAGCAGAGCGTGATGAAAAACGCTGCCCCATGTGACTCCTTCCTCGAGCGACGCAGCGCCATGAGTGGGCAACCATCCTAGAGTTACTGCGAAGACCGCGATCGCTACCATTCCAACCCAGAATGGTGGCAGTGATCCGAAGAAAACGACGGTGCACATCAGCGCTGAGGATGTGCGTGCACGCTCCACCCAGTGAAAAAGGCAGGCGAGGACGAAGCCGATCACGAAGGCGAGGATGATCGAGCAGCCAACCAGTAGCAGCGTCCATGGCAGTCTTGCTGCGATCACCTTCAACACGGGCTTGCCGTGCGCGAGGGAGGTTCCGAGATCCAACCGCGCGATACTGCTCAGGTAGTGGCGGTATTGCTCGATTAGTGGCCGGTCCATACCGAATTGCGCCAACATGGCGGTTCGCTGCGCGCTCGTGAGCCGCCCGGCATCGTCGCCAATCAGGAAGTCGACTGGATCGCCCGGAAGCAGGCGTGGCAACAGGAAATTCGCGGTCGCGCCCAGCCAGAGGACCACGATATAGCCGGCAATCCGTGCGGCGCGCGTCATGGTTTGGCCCACGCGGGGACGCCTCCTGCAAACTTCAGCAACGACCACTTGTGAAACACGCCCAGTCCGGGAATGGCACGCCAACCGTCGTACGCTTGCGGCCGGTAGGCATAATGGGCTTTCGGGTAATACAACATGATCGCGACGGGGGCCTTGCTGTGCAATTCCTGTAGTGCGAAACCGGCTTGGGTTCGTGCTTCAACAGTCGATGCGATACGCCATTGGCTGATGAGCGCATCCAGCTCTGGGTAGGACCGTCCTTCGTGCCACAGGTAGCCGTACATGACGGATTGCATCAGTTGATCGGGATCGGCGAGATTGTGCGGCGTTACGTCGTCGATCAATAAGTCGAACTGGCGGGTCGTGTAAAGCGCCCGAGAGCGCGCCGGATCGACGACGTCGACCTCGACGTCGAAGCCTACGGCCTTCAATTGCCGCGCGACGACCTCCGCGGCCCGCTGATGCAGCGGCTCGCTGCTGGAAACCTTCAGGCTGAACCGCAGTGGCGCTCCGCGGGGATCTTCACGCAGTCCATCTCCGTTGCGGTCACGAAAACCCTTCGCATCGAAAATCGCCGCCGCGGCGCGAGGATCGTCACTCGGCTGCCGCAGACCGGGTTTGGTCCAGGGGCTCGCGAGAGCAGGGAAAGGCCCGACAACACCTTGACCTAACGCCACCCGCTGCAACACTTCGCCCGGCCGGATTGCAAGCGCGATCGCGCGGCGAAACTCCGGGTCGGAAAACGGAGCGCGGTCGAAATTGACGCGCAGCTCCACGCCAAAGACCGGACTGTTACCTCCCCCAGTCATGGCCAGGTCCTTCCGGTGCGCCAGAGGATCGACCAGCTCGGGCGGCACCGGCGCGGCAACCAAATCCAGTTCGCCTGCGCACAATGCGGCAAATGCAGTTGCTGGATTGCGGATGAACGAGATGAAAATACTTGCCACGCGCGGAACGCCGCCGAAATAGTCGCGATTCGCTTCGAGGCGCAGGAATCGTCCCGCCTCCAGTTGCGACACGCGATATGGGCCGGTGCCGATGAGTGGCCCGTGATAGAGGTGAGGCTCTTTCACGGACCGCCAGAGATGTTCGGGGAGGATGACCAGGTCCGCGGCGGTGACGCGGTCGAACATCGGGCAGGGACGCTCGCAGCCGATGCGCAGCGACAAGCGGTCGATCGGCTCGATCGTCGTCAGCTTCGGCGTGTCGCTAACGTGATGCGTCCAGCGGTTTGGCGTACCGTCGCGGTAGTAGCGCAGTGTGAATACGACGTCACTGGCGGTAAATGGCTTGCCGTCATGCCAGCGCACACCATCGCGCAACTGGATACGCCACGCCTTCCCATCCTGCCCCTCGGGCACGATGGCCGTCGCGAGCCATGGCCGCGCGTTGCCGAGATAAGGAGAAGGTGCCGCAAGCTTGTCGTACACGAGCTCGAGCAACGTCTCGGGCAACCCGGGCGTGTAGGGAGTCAGATTATTGACTTCATAGGCGACCGCTACACGCAGCGGCGCCGCGAAACCCGGTAGCGCCAGGCAGGCGATAAGGCCGATGCCGGCAGCTACCAGGCGCGAGCGCAAACGACCTTAAAACCCCGCCGTGAGGTTGATGCTCAGGGACCGGCCGGGCTCGAGCAGCGAATTGGTGAAGCTCCTTGGAAATCCGAGGGACTCTTTGGTCACCGGGCTACGGTAGGCCTTATTCATGAGATTGTCGATGCCGGCGGTGAGCCGGTACGCCTTCAGCCACGGCTGGTAACGGCCGAGGTCAAGGCCGCCATAGATGCTGAAGACTTCGTATCCATCGGTGGGCCGCTCCTGTGTCGGGTTGATGCGTGTCTTGTCGTCCGACCAGCGCGCCGTAGCCTCGAGCCAACTGGAAGCGACCAGGAAGTTGCGGCGCAAGGCAATGAGCCCGTTGAGCGGCGGCACATAGGAGAGCGGTACGCCGGTAATCGTGTTGGTGGCGCGAACGTCCGCGGCGTTGAAACGCCAGGCCATGTTCTGCGACATCTGATAGGTGCCGTCGAGCTCCCATCCTTCCACCTTCGATTTGCCGAAATTCACGGCCACCCGTGTGGTCGGATTGAGGAACTGGAACTGGATCAGATCCTTGTAGTCGCTCCGAAACGTGGTGAGGTTCACGTTCAGAGCCTGCAACCGCAAGCGCGTGCCGAGCTCGTAGTTCACGCTCGACTCAGGCTTCACGTCGGCGTTGGGCAGTGTGTTTAGCGCTCCGACGATTCCGGAGCCTGATTTGTCGCTCGTGGTCGGCGCGCGAAACGCGGTGCTGATGTTGCCGACGAAGTGCAACGCCGGCAGCGGCCGGAAGATCAGGCCACCGCTGCCGGTAAGCGCGGTGTCTCGCGCCGTGAGATTGCGGGCAAATGCCGCGGAGAGCTCGGGGGATTCGCCGGGCGCCGGCGTGGAGCTGAGGTTTGTCTCGACGAAGTCGTACCGGCCGCCGAGCGAGACGGTCCATTGCGACGTCGGATCGTAATCGTAGTGAGCCAATGCCCCGACGTCGGTTTGCGAAGCGTCGCGGACGCGCTTGGCGCGCGGATCGAGGAAGGTCGTCGCACCGGCCTTGTTGACGATTCGATCATCGTCTTCGAAGCTGGGCGCGTCCTCGTTGTAGAAGTCGACGCCGTAGGAAAGTACGTTGTTTCCGATGATCGAGCGGGCCAGCAGTTTGCCGCCGGTCTCCGTAGGTCCGATTACCCAGGTATTCCGGGTATCGACGTCGCCATTCGTGGCTGTGTGACTCACGCTGCGAAGAATGCTCGAAAGTACTCTCACGTACAGTGAGGCATCGATGTCCTGCAGCCACGGGGCGGCCTGGCTTTCGGTGAAGCCGGCGCGAACGTACCGCTCCCGGAGCGGATCTTCGCGCGTGATCACGAGCGGAGCTCCTGGCGCGTTGGCGCGTCCTGCGTCGTCTGAGAAGATCTTGCCGATGAGCTCGAAGCGTTTGGTTGGGCTGGGCGAGTAGCCGATCCGCGCGTTCACCCCGCGCGCCGCGAAGTCACTATTCGGAACCTCGCCGTCGGGAGTGTGAAAGTTGTCTGCCTTGCGGTAGTTGCCGGCGAGCAGCATGTCGAAGCCGTCACCGATACCCTGCAGCTCGAGCCGTCCGGCGCCCATGTTGTTGGTGCTGGAGTAGCCGAGTGAGTAGAGCTGCGGCGTTAGCGAGAAGTGTTGTTGTGCCGGATCGCCCGCCGCGCGCCGCGTGATGACGTTGACCAGTCCGTTCATCGCGTCCGACCCGTAGAGTGCCGCCGCCGGGCCGCGGATGATCTCGATGCGCTCGATCTCATTCGGATCGAGCAGGCTGTATTCGAGGAAGTTGCGGCCCCGAAAGCGATCGCCGTCGATGAACAACACGATGCGCGAATCGTTGGAGCTGAGGCCGCGAACGACGATCTGGCCATCGAGCCCGCCGGAACGCTGAAGCGAGATTCCGGGCGCGTCGTCGAGCATGGTCTGCACGTTGGACAGCGGCCGTGCGTGAAGGTCTTTCGAATCCATGACGGTCAGAGACTGCGGCGTGGCGTCGACGGGGCGCTCGAAGCGCTCGCCGGTCACCGTGATCTGCTCGACCACGGGAGCGGCCGGCTTCTTCGCGGAGCCATCGTCGGGCTTGGCGTCTTTCTGGGCTTCCGCGGCGGGAGGTTTCTCGTTCCCGGAGGGCGGCGGCGTCTGCCCGAGGGCGACACCGGCCGAAAGCCCGGCGACGAAGACCGTCAGCAGTTGTGCGCGAGTGATGTGTGACATAGCCATGCCTCCCGTTGAAACTGCCGGAACTGCGAATCTGTCACGAGAAAATGGTGGACTGCCTGAGTGACGGCTATCGATTAGTGAGTGGTCGCCATGTTACCGGAAGTGTCAAGATTCGCGGAGCAGCGCGAGCTTGGCCTCGTCCGCCATTCCCGTGTACACACCTTCACGCGTCGCAAGATCGAGCAACTGGTTTCTGCGTCTTCCATCCAGCGAGCGGAAAAGAGGGTCCAGCGTCTCGATCGGATGACCAAAAAGGCGGCTGACACAGCGGGATGTGTAGTCGACGTCTGCCCGCGCGATGACCTCCGCGAACTCCTCAAAGGTGCCGAGGTTTAGAAAGTTCAGCGCGTACTCGATTCCGGGGTTGGAGCGGCCAAGGTCGGGATCGACCTGGAAGATGTACATCCAGTGGATCGAGGCGGGATGAACGCTGTCGAGTGTCCGCTGGACATAGAGCTGCTGCGTTCCCGTGACATTGATATCGTTGATGAAGAGGACGGCGCGGCCCGCGAAATCCGCCGGGTCCGGCCGCGGAGCTCCCTCTCCTTCGTGCAGCCGATGCCGGTTCCTGATCCGGGCGGCCACGTCCGACCTGCTGTAGTCCTCTCCGAGGAGATGGGCATTGCTCGGTGCCATGGGAAGTGCGTATCGCAGGTCAACCAGCCGGAGTGATCGAGAACGAGGAAGTCGCTCGCGCAAGGCTTGAAACATCGCGTGGGCCAGCAGATTGGCTCCGGCGGGGATGACATACAGCGGGGGTGCCGTGATCACCCAATCGGTGGTTTCAGGCTGGCTGGCGACGATCTTCTCAGCGACAGGAACCAGCAGACTCGTGTAGAACCGGACGCTCTCACGCACGCCCAGCTTCATCGACGGATATGGCTGGAACAGCGGATCCCGAGGATCGAGCGTGGGGCTCGTAATGGTGTGCAATGCCGAGGACTGCTCGGACGAATCGTGTGCGCTCATTGTGCTGGTGCTTGCGGTGAACGCGACGATACACCGTCTGCTGGGCGAGCTCGATCGACGCGCCCTCAGCCGTGGCCGAGCACGTGCTCGACCACAGCTCGCCACTTCTCGGGCATCGACAGATCATCAGCCCGGTAGGTTTTCGAGCCGGTGCCATCGTCGACGGTGATGTCGTACTGGTAGACATCGGCAGCGCCAGCGGCGCGATGCGGCGGTGCCGGCTGATCAGGGAACGCTGCACTCCTGATCAGCCGATGCAGCACATCCGCTTTCTCTTTCGGCAGCGTGGACGTATCGACTTCGGCGTGTGCGCCGATGTTCGCGAATCCGCCCGAGCGCTGCACGGAGATCTTCATCCCTTCGATTTCCTCGGCTGCGATTTGATAGTTGGCGGAACGTAGGCCGAATCCGGCGGCTGCGAAGCCGGAGGCGCCTTGACCGTGATCATGGCCGAGCCGGAGATGATCTGCTTCGATACGTTGATGCCGACGTTCTTCCATCCTTCGCCGACCGCGATCTGCTCTGCTTTTCCCACTCCAAAAAGCTCTCCTGCCGCTTCGTACGTGGCATTGGCGGCGTCGGCGAACTGGGCCGTGTGCCCGAGCTTGTTCGTAAACGCCGTGTACCAGATCTTACCGGCTTTCTCCCAGGCATTGCCGCCGATGGCGGAGGCAACGTTGTAGAAGGCCTTGTTGGGGATGCCCGAGTTGATGTGGACGCCGCCGTTGTCCTGGTTGGTGTTGACGTAATGGCTCATGTCCGCCGGCTGTGGATCGCGTCCCAGGGTCTTCGGATCGTTGTACGCAGTGCCGGGCGCTTTCATGGAGCGGAGTGCGACGCCCTTCACGCCCGGCGCGAGCAATCCTTTGCCGATCAGCCAGTCGGCCTGCGCCGCGGACTGCTTCAGCGTCCACTGCTTCACGAGCGAGCCCATGACGTCGGAGAAGTGCTCGTTGAGCGCGCCGGACTGCGCCTGGTAATCGAGCGCCGAGGTGAACTGCGTGACACCGTGCGTCAGCTCGTGACCGATGACGTCGATGCAGGCGGTGAAGCGGGTGAAGATCTGGCCATCGCCGTCGCCGTACACCATCTGCGTTCCATCCCAGAACGCGTTATTGAACTTGTGGTTGTAGTGGACCGAAGAGTCGAGGCGCATGCCTTTGTTGTCGACCGAGTTGCGCGCGAAGACCGCCTCGTAGAAATCGTAGGTGTCGCCGGCGTAGTCGTACGCCTCGTTGACGCTGACGTCGGACGTCGCCTTCCCACCCTCCTTGCGAACCAGTTTCCCTGGAAGTTTCGTGCCGCCCTTCTCATCGTAAACGGTCCGCTGCTTCACGCCGGGCGAAGCCGCGAGCAGCCCGACGAACGGTCCGATGGCCGTGCGCTTGCCGCGCGCGGCAGCGCTGACTTCCAATGCATGGTGGGCAGCTTCCCGAACCGCGGCGTTGGAGCTGGTAGTCAGGTGCTTGAAGATGTGGGGCGGAACGATGAAGCACACATGATGGTGTTCGTGTTTCATAGAATTGCCTCCTTTTTCATGAATCGCGAAATCGTGATCGCCATAAGGTAAGTCCGCGAGGACGGAAATGCACCTGCTGTCCAGAGGGCGTTGACGCAATCGCGGTGTCTGAATCCAAGCGTAGACTTCCCGACGGACAGACGGAGACATTTCGAGCCAGGAGCCGGGAATTTCGGTCGGATCGCGGAGGTATGGTCGCCTGAAATGGACGAGCAAGAGCAGCCAACCATCCGCATCACTCTCGATGACAGCGTCGCGCAGGGGGAGTACATCAACTTCGCGAACATCATCCATTCGCCGAGCGAGTTCGTGATCGACCTCGGACGGATCGTTCCCGGACGGACGGACGTCAAGGTCTACAGCCGTGCGATCATGACGCCGCTGCACGCCAAGCAACTCCTGGAAGCGCTGGCGCACAACATCTCGTTGTTCGAGCAGAAGTTCGGCGACATTCGCATCGAGGGAACGACGCCGTTCCCGACGAACGAGCCTTCGAACTGACGACGCGCGGCCATCGTCCTTCCTGACGGTGGGGCGGCGCGAACCGGAAACCATCCACGTGGCACGAGTCAAAATCATCGGTGCCGGACTGGCAGGCTGCGAGTGCGCATTCGGCCTTGCGCAGCGGGGCCACAAGGCCGACCTCGTCGAGATGCGCCCTTCGACGACCACGGCGGCGCACCAGACGTCGAATCTCGCCGAGCTCGTTTGCTCGAACTCCTTCCGCTCTTCCGCGATCACGAACGCCGTCGGGCTGTTGAAGGCGGAGATGGCGCTGCTCGACTCGCTCGTCATCCGCTGCGGAACGGACGCTCGTGTGCCTGCCGGCGACGCCTTTGCTGTCGATCGGGAGCGCTTTGCCGCCGCGGTCACGAGCACCATTTCCAGCGAGCCGAACATCACGCTGAGACGTGAAGAGGTCACGTCGCTCGACCATGACGGCTACGACTTTCTCGTCGTCGCTACCGGCCCTCTCACGTCCCAGCCCCTCTTCGAAGCCATCAACAATTTCCTCGGGCGCGACGGTTTGTATTTCTACGACGCGATCGCTCCAATCCTCGCGGCTGATTCGCTCGACCTCACGAAGCTCTACTGGAAATCGCGCTACGGGAAAGGCTCCGCCACCGACTACCTCAACGCGCCGATGACGCAGACGGAGTACGAGACGTTCGTTGCCGCGCTCTTGTCTGCCGAGATCTTCGCACCGCACGACTTCGAAAAAGCCGCCCACTTCGAGGGCTGCCTGCCAGTCGAAGAGATCGCATCGCGCGGTATCGAGACGCTTCGCTTCGGACCGATGAAACCGGTCGGCCTCGAGCATCCCGTGACCGGCGAGCGTCCTCACGCGGTCGTGCAGCTCCGCAAAGAGGACTTGTCCGACGACTACTTCAACATCGTCGGATTCCAGACGAAGATGAAGGTGCCCGAGCAGAAGCGCGTAATCCAGATGATTCCCGGCCTGGAGAACGCAGTCTTCGCGCGCTTCGGGTCGATGCACCGCAACACGTTCATCAACGGGCCGAAACACCTGCGGCCGACGTTTCAGACGAAGCTCGACGACCGCGTTTTCTTCGCCGGACAGATCACGGGCGTCGAGGGCTACGTGGAGTCGTCCGCTGTCGGTCTGCTCGTGGCGCGCTATATCGACGAGTTGTCGCGTGATCTTGCCCCAACACCGTTGCCCTACTTCACCGCGCTCGGCGCCCTCGGGCGCCATGTCGCCGAATCGTCTCCCGACCGCTACCAACCGTCGAATGTGACGTGGGCGATGATCGAGGATGTCATCGGCCGCTGCCGGAAAATCGAGAAGCGCGGCCGCCAGGTCGAAAAGGCGATGACGGCTATTCGTGCCGCGGCGGTGGCCCACACCGCGATGGCCGCGGTCCAGGTTACATCGCCCGGCCTGCGTCGAGAATCGCCCGGCCGCGCGTGGTGAATCGTCCGGTCGAGGGTTGAATCGCCCTGTGTGCCCGGTGGATCGGTGAGCCCGGGCGGTATGTCGGTCAGCCCGCGCGGTGGATCGGTCAGCCCGCGCGGTGGTTCGGTGCGCCCGCGCTGTGGTTCGGTGCGCCCGCGCTGTGGTTCGGTCAGCCCGCGCTGTGGATCGGTCAGCCCGCGCTGTGGATCGGTCAGCCTGCGCTGTGGATCGGTCAGCCCGGGCCGTGGATCGGTCAGCCCGCGCTGTGGATCGGTCAGCCCGCGCTGTGGATCGGTCAGCCCGCGCTGTGGATCAGTCAGCCCGCGCTGTGGATCAGTCAGCCCGAGCTGTGTATCGGCCGGTGCGCGCGGTGAATCGTCGGGTGCACTCGGAAAACCATGGCGTACGCAAGAAAAGCCATGGCGTACGCAAGAAAAGACATGGCGTGCGCACGGAAGGGCGTCGCGAACGCACGAAAACGAATTGCGAACGCACGGAAAGACATCGCGTGCGCACGAAAAGGAGCCAAGTGCGCGCGGTGAGCAGGCCGGCGCGCACAACAAGCCGGCTCGATCGCAGGTACACGCTGGCGGTTCGCACGGCCGCACTCGACGACGACGGCGGGATTACTACAGGGAACACCGGTACATGCGTGGCATCGCTTCGTGATCGAGATCTCCCCCACAAAAAGCGTGGGGAAGAAGGCGCTCGACGCAAGGAGGCACTGAAAAGGTGTGAGAAATGCGGTCGAGACCCCGCTACTGCTGCGCGATCGACTGCGAAACCGTCTGGCTCGTTCCCGAAACGATGTTTTGCTGCGGAGACAGTTGTGCCTGCGGTTGTGCCTCCGACTGCACTGCCGGCTGCGATTGCGTGCGCGTGACTGCTTTGTTGCCGAGATACGTGGCGTGACTGATACCCATCAGCGCGATGAGCGTCTGGGGTAGCTGTGGCACGGTGACGGCGCCGAGGGTCATGTTGGTGAACATCGCGTCGGCGGTGCCGAGGAACACGACGGCGGAGACGATCGTGAAGAAGAACATCTGCACTTTGGAAAGGTCCGTCATGTGGGCGTCGGCAAGCTCGTCGCCTTGGAACAGATCGCCGACCGAGGCGTCAGTGATGTTCTTGTTCTTGTACATGACGCCCTGCGCGGCGGTGAAGTCTCCGGCCTGGTCATGCATGTTCGCCTGCGCGTCCTGCACCGCTGTCGCCGGTGTCGGTTTGCCTGACTTGTTCGCATTGACGATCGACGTGCCGACCGCCGATCCAAGACTGATTCCCATCAACATCAGCAGATCGGGCCGGAGCAGATCCTGTGCATTCGAGAGCGAGATCCCTTTCCACGCGCGGCCGAGGAGGATCGTGGCGAAATCAGCGAGCACGAGGACGGTCCAGAGCACGGCCTGGAAGCGCGAAAGGCTCATCACGTTGCGCTCGTTGATGAGGATTCCCCAGAAGCGGCCGGTCACGGCGACGCCGACGGTGATCATCAGCGCGAGGAGAGCGGCCAGTTCGACCCACAACACTGCGATCGCGTTCTGCGACGCGAAACGCGGCGCAACTGCGATGAATGCGACGCAAACGAGCATGGCAAGCGCGGACGATGCCTTCATGATGGACCTCCTGTTTGTTTGGGTTGCCTGAAAGGCTACTACCGGCGGGCGATTACCGCAATCGAGACGTCGTCTTCGGGTGGGCGTCCGCCGGTGAAGAGGTTCCACTCGCCGACGAGCGTCTCGACGAGTGTGGCTGCCGAGGCGGTAGGGTTCCAGCCGGCGATGACATCAACGTAGGAGTCGCCGAACTCGCGCTCGTTCCCGTTCCGAGCCTCGGTCAGCCCATCCGAGTGGAACAGCAGCCGTTCGCCTCGATCAAGCGAGCCATGGACCTCTTGCCAGACCATTCCAGTCTTCACGCCGAGCGGATACGACCCGCTGCCGATGCGATCGACGACTTTTCCGGCCGCGATCTTCACGATCTGGGGATGGCCGGCGACCGTGGCGAGG
Source organism: Thermoanaerobaculia bacterium (assembly GCA_017883205.1). GTDB lineage: Bacteria > Acidobacteriota > Thermoanaerobaculia > Gp7-AA8 > Gp7-AA8 > JADGNZ01. The sequence goes on from JADGNZ010000001.1 coordinate 281,851, forward strand.
AACGTTCCGTCGCGGTCGAACAGGAAGTAGCAGCAGGAGAAGAAAGATCGCGGTCCGCCGGTGCGGCAGAGGATGCGGTTCAGTGAGCTGATGATGGCCGCCGGCGATGGATCGACATCGAGTTGCGTGCGCCACGCCGCGTGTGCCACGGCCATGACCAGACCCGCGGCCATGCCGTGCCCCGAGGCATCGCCGAAGAGGACGGCGAGGCGGCCGTCGGGAAGAGGTACGAAGTCGTAGATGTCGCCGCCGACCGTATTGGCGATCCGGTTGAACGCTGCGATCTCGTATTCGTCCGTCTGCGGAGGGTGTTTCGGGATGAGATCCGCCTGCAGGTCGCGCGCGAGCTCGAGCTCGTCGCGGTACTTGATCTTGTCGATCAGCTCCATCGCCAGCAGCAGCACCACGAGCATGAACGCACCGGTCATCTCGAAGAGCAGCCACGGGTTCTGAATGTGATTGCGCCAGCTCAGGACGCCGAGCAGGCAGGCGAAGAACCAGACAAACGCGAAGAGAAACACCAGGCGGCGCTGGGGCGTGAGACGCTTCGCCAGGCCGAGGAGCACCGCGCTGCGGGTGCGGACAAAGCGGCGCAAACGCTTGGGATCGGCGTCGATCTTCGACTGATAGTCGGCGATCAGCATCTTCCGCGTCTCGGGCCATTCGAGCGAGTAGAGATTCGTTACGTCCTTCGTCTTTAATGACGAAATCGTGTCTTTCCCCAGCTCGACCCAGTCATGAAGCTCTGCCACGGCTGGATTGTACGTAAGAAGTCACAGGCGGGTTCCAGAGCGGTAGACTGCGCCGATGCGTCGATGGGTGTGCCCACTCGTCCTAGCGGTCAGCGTTGCGCTTATTGGTGCGTTTTCTGTCGCGGGGCAGGAGCTTCCGTTCCGGCACCTCACGCCGCACGATCAGGTCAATCCGCTCTCCTCCGCAAGCGTTCAGAAGGTCACGCAGGACCACCTCGGCTACATCTGGTTCGCCTTCTACGCTTCCGGTCTGACGCGCTACGACGGCCATGCCATGGAGCAGTACGGTACGGCTGATGGTCTTCGCGACCTGACCATCCGCGAGGTGGCCGAAGACGGAACGCACCACCTTTGGGCGGGATCCGAATCGGGCCTCGTCGTTTCGGAGAAGACGCTCGATGTCTACGAGCCGGGAAAGCGCGTGCGCTTCGTCAGCGCGGTCGGCAACGAACGGCTGCCGCGGATGCGCGTCCGCCGGAACTGTCTCGTCACCGGTATCGACGGATGGGTCTGGGCCGGCGTGCAGGACCGGATTGTCCGCTACCGTTTTCACGGCGACGCCCTCGAACGTGGCCGGATCGACGAGGTCCCGACGACTTCGGGAGTCGCGGCCATGCTCATGCGCCGGGACGGCTCCGTTTTGATTTCGCTCAACTCCGGCGCGGTTCTCCAGTTCGATCGCGAGGGTAAATTCGGCGGCGAGCTTCATGGCTTGCCGTCGTGCGTGAATGGGGTGCTGCTCGAGGCGCGCGATGGCGCGCTGTGGGGCGGATGCACGAATGGTGTTCTCTGGCGTGGCCAGAACGAGCAGTACGCGGTCATCAATCACGCGCTCACGGAGCGAATCGTGTCGATCCTGGAGACGTCACGCGGCGAGCTCTGGGTGGCCAGTCTCGGCTCGGGTGCGATGCGGCTCGACACTCGCAATTTCGCCGGCGTCTTTCTCGTGAAAAGAGAGAACGATCTCCTTGGCGACACGCTCTGGGACCTTTACGAGGATCGCGAAGGCAATCTCTGGTTTGCCCAGAATGGCGGCGTGTCACGGCTGCGGAAGGACTATCGCGCGTTCGAAGCGCTTACCGGCCGGTCGCATGCCGGCGAACAACCAGCACTCCCCGATCCGGGCGCGTTCTCGGTGCTGGCTCCTGAGTCCGGAGCCCCCGGCCCGTGGGCGAATCTTACGATCGTCGGAACGGGTGGCGGCCTGGCGTTCATCGCACCCGACAAGACCACCGGCGAAGGCGTGGCGCTGGTCGCACCCGACAGGACGCAGAGCGTGCTGCGCGTTGGCGACGGTCTCCTCAGCAACTCGGTCTATTCGCTGACGCGCGATGCCGAGGGGCGGATCTGGATCGGAACGGTGGGCGGCGTGAACTGCTTGTCCACGCCGGCCAACGCGCCGCCGATGATGACGTCGTCGAAGCGAAACAACGCCACGGTTGCCGGCACAGCCGCCGTGATTACGTCCTATCCGGTCGACACGACATACTTGGTACAACCTTTCGAAATTCGCGGCGCGGAGACGATCTGGTTGGCCGGAATTCACGGAATCGCCTGCCTCGCTGGCGGGCGGTGGTTTACCTTCGGAACGGCGGCCAGACTTCCGCCCGCAGGTGCGACTGCCGTGGCAGTCGATGGCGCCGGTTACGTCTGGGCCGGCACGCCGGACAGTGGGCTCCTGCGTAGCGTGGTGCCGTTCGATCCAGCGGTGTGGAAGTCGGGCGACGTGTCGAGATTCTTCGCATCTGCGTGGTCGCATGCGACCGGTGCCCGCACCGACTCGATTCGAACGCTGCTCTGGACCGTCGGCAAATTGTGGAGCGGCACCGCCAACGGCCTGGAAATCCTCGACACGAATCCGCTGCGCATCGTTGCCACGCTTCCTGGATCGTCGCTGGGCGGAAGCCTGGTCGCCGGACTGATGTCGTCACCGAATGGCAAGTCGGTCTGGGTCAGTCAGAACGCCGGACTCGTCGAAGTCGATGCGCGCGACTTTCACGTTCTCACGCGGGTGTCGAAAGCGGACGGCCTCATCGACGACGAAGCGTGGGCCTACGACCCGCTTGCCGTCGGCGACGACGGCCGGGTCTACTTCGCGACGCCGAGCGGTCTCTCGATTTTCAATCCGGCGTTGCGTGAGCCCAATGCCGAGCCGCCGATCGTTCGCTTTCGCGACATCACCTTTCGCGAAGACCGAAGGGGCAATAACGAAGTTTCGATTGCGTACGCAGCGCTGACCTTCAGCGACGAGTCGCGCGTCGTCTACCGCACACGGCTCTTCGGCTACGACAACGACTGGTCGACTGCGCGGTCCGACGCAAAGATTCGTTACACCAACCTTCCCGCGTACCTTTTCCCGAAGTCGTATCGGTTCGCAGTGATGGCGCGAGGCAGCGACGGCGTCTGGTCGCTTCCCGAGCTTTACACCTTCTCCGTCATGCCGCCGTGGTGGCTCCGCTGGTGGGCGATGATCGCCTATGCCGCGGCCATCGTCGCGGGCGCGAGCGTCGCCAACCGGCTCCGAGTCCGGCGTTTGCGTCGCCGCAATCGCGAGCTCGAAGCGATCGTCTCCGCGCGAACCCACGAGTTGGAAGCGCTCGACAGGATGGTCGAGATCATCAATCGCGAGCTGGTGATCGAGAACGTATTGCGAAGTCTTCTCGAGCAGGGCATGAAGCTCTTTCCGCAGGCGGACGCCGTGGTCTTTGTGCAGTTCGACCATGAACATCGCCGCACCGAGGTCGTCGCGGGACTCGGCCACGATCTGGAGACCTTCAGCGAGATTCAACTGTCGCCCGAGGAAGCAACGCGCCGGTACTCGGAGCGGGCCGAGTTGCTCGAAGAGGGCGTCTATCTGATCAAAGGCGACGTCTTCCCGGAGCTCACCGGCAGCGAGCAGATGACGCATCTGCCGGTTCCTAAGTCGATGCTGGCGATGGAAGTCTCCCTCGGCGGACGCGTCGAGGGTTTTCTCGTCTTCGATAACTTCAGCGATCCCGAAGCGTTCAGCCGGAGCGATCTGCGCAAGCTGGCGCGCGTGCGCGAGCACGCCATCTCCGCCATTTCCAAGGCGCGCATCCTGCGCGAGCTGCAACTGAAGAATCGGGAGGCCGAGGAGGCCAATCAGGCCAAGAGCCGCTTCCTGGCCAACATGAGCCACGAGCTGCGAACGCCGATGAACGCCATCATCGGCTTCTCGGAGATTCTCATCGACCGTCTGGAGACGCAGATCGACGCGAAGTCGTTGACGTTCATCCGGTCGATCCTCAGCTCCGGCAGGCATCTGCTCGAGATCATCAACGACATCCTCGATCTCTCGAAAGTGGAAGCAGGCAGGATGGAGTTGTTGCCCGAGACGTTTCCCGTGCGCAGCGCGATCGAGAGCATTTGCCAGATCATGCGGGGAATGTCGACGCGCAAGGCGATCTCGTTCGCGGTGGAGATCGATCCGGGCGTTACCGCGATCGAAACGGACCAGTCGAAGTTCAAGCAGATCCTCTACAACCTGCTCTCCAACGCGGTGAAGTTTTCGCCGAGCGAGTCGGTCGTAACCATCCATGCGCGGCGCGTCGAGGCCACTGTCGGGGCCCCTGTCGGAGCCACTGACGAGCAGCCTGAATCGATCAGCATCGACGTCACCGACCACGGCATCGGCATCGCTCCGGAGAACCTGGCGCTGATCTTCGAAGAGTTCCGCCAGGTGGACAGCACGCTTAACCGCCAATACGGCGGAACGGGCCTGGGCCTCTCTCTCGTGCGGAAGTTCGTCGAGCTGCAGGGTGGAACGCTGACCGTGACGAGCGAGATCGGCAAAGGCAGCACGTTCACGTTCACGCTGCCGATTCACTTCGCCGGAACGACGATTCCCAGTCCGATCATCAACGTAGACGGTACGGTCATTCCGCCCGGCGAGCGCGTGCTCGTGGTCGAAGACGAAGACCTCGCGTACGCGACGCTGGCGACGTATCTGCAGTCGGCCGCCTACGTACCGATTCGTGCGCGCAACGCGGATGAGGCGATGCGCCTCGCGCGCAGCATCAAACCGGTGGCGGTGACGCTCGACATCGTCCTGCCGGGGGCGCAGGGATGGGATGTTTTGCGCGCGCTCAAGGCAGATGCGGTGACATCCGAGCTGCCGGTGATCATCGTCTCGATGATCGACAACCGTGAGTTGGGGCTGGCCTTCGGCGCGGACGATTACTTCGTGAAGCCGGTCGATTGGACGCGTTTCATGCGCCGGCTGCGCGAGATCGCACTGCGAACATCGGCGCCGAAGCGGCCGCGCCTTCTGCTCATCGACGACGATGTCAGCGTTCACGACATTCTGGAGGCGGAGCTGACGAAGCAGGGCTACCAGATCGAGAAGGCATTCACCGGTATCGAAGGGTTGGAGAAAGCGGGCAGGAACCTGCCGGACGTCATCATTCTCGATCTGACCATGCCCGGGATGAGCGGTTTCGAAGTGGCAGCGCATCTGAAGGAGAACGAGGCCACGGCGCGCATTCCGATCCTCGCGTTCACGGCGAAGGAGCTGACGGAGCTCGATCGCGATCACTTGCGCGGCGGATTCGCCGCAGTGGTTGCGAAAGGGTCATCATCGGGCAAGCGCCTGATTCAGGCGATTCACGCGCTCGATACGCGGCCCGTGGTTTCTTCGTAGACCGACGGGAGGCGGGGGTCGGGTGTCGGAAGCGTCATCCTCGTGCTCCGACCCTCCATCTGTGACATCTGCGGAGGTCACCCTGATTGATCCGCAGATGACGCAGATCGTGATGGTCACTCGATGAATTCGGCAAGTTTTGCCGAGATACACGAGTCGAAACCACTACCGAAATTGGTCTCGACCCAATTTCACGTGTCAAAACCAATACCGAAATTGGTCCCGACCCAATTTCAGGAGTCAAAACGACTACCGAAATTGGTTTCGACCCAATTTCACGTGTCAAAACCAATACCGAAATTGGTCCCGACCTAATTTCAGTAGTCAAAACGACCACCGAAATTGGTCCCGACCCAATTTCAGTAGTCAAAACGACCACCGAAATTGGTCCCGACCCAAATTCAGTAGTCAAAACGACTACCGAAATTGGTCTCGACCCAATTTCAGGAGTCAAAACGGCTACCGAAATTGGTCTCGCCCCAGGCACTTTCAAAGTAGGGCCAAGTGCAAAGTTGAAAGCGCCAGACGTTGACTGGATCAGGACACGGTGTCCCTTTAGTCACTTTCAACTTTAGACCTGACCCCATTTTGAAAGTTGCTAACTGCTCCGACACCCGACACCCGATCAGCGACTCCCGGACAGACGTCCCACCCCCACCCAAATCACTTCGTGGCCCGGTAGATCTTCTCGCGGTAACCGGCGACATCCTCGGTCACCTCGATGAATGGGAGCGCGAGATCGATCTCGAGGCACGCATCGCGATAGTGACGTGTTTCGAAGAGAGCGACGGCGTAGTAGTAGTGATAGCGCTCTTCACCCGGGCCGATCACGCCAACACCTCGAAACGCGCGTAACGCTCCGGCAAAGTCGCGTACGCGGTACAGCCCTTCTGCCAGGCGCAGAGCCGGAGCATGTGAAAGCTGCGGCTCGCGAAGGAGCGCGTTGTAGATCGAGCGCGCGCTGTCAGGATCGCCGTTGTCGATTGCCTGCTGGGCCTCGTCGAGGCGCGCATCGATGGTCTTTTTCGCGGGTTGCTGCTTTGGCGGCACCATCGGAGCGATTGTCTGCAGGGTTCCGATGCTCGGCTGCGTGCTGGTCCCCTCACGAGGCGACCCCGGAGCCGGGTCCTTCGAAACGGGATGGTCCGTCGAAGGAGCGGAAGCGGCCGGGGAGTGCTCGTTGGCTGGTGGAGGAGATGACGGCGCAGGAGCCGGCCGCCTACTGTTTCGATCGGGAGCGTTCGCATCGCCGGCTTCGCGCGGAGCCGTTTCAGCAACGTTCGGCTTCACGCTGGGAGTCGGTACTTCCACTCGGGGCCTTTCTTTCGCAGCGTCGTCCTGCATCTGTTCGGAGATGCCGAATACCACCGATTCCTTTTTTGTCAGCAGAGTCGCTGCCGCGCGAAGGAGCTCGGCTCGCAAGTCGTCGGGAATCGTCATCGACCGCAATCGCGGCTGAACCTTTTCTGCGGCGGCGATGCGGAGCAATGCGTCGCGAGTCTCGCTCTCGTGCCCAAGCCGGTTTGCTGCGATCGCCGCATAGACCTCGGCGGTCTCGAACTTCTCGATCTCCTCCACGAGCCCGAATGCCGCCTTGTGCAGCTCGGTGAACGCCAGTTGGTAGTCCGCCGTCCGGAAATCGGCCATTCCCCGCGTGTAGAGCCGTTCGTAAAATTCGTCAGCGCCGCCAGCCAGTAAAACCGAGGGCGCTAACAATAAGAAGCCTACGGCGAGTTTGCGCAGAATTCGCTCTCCTTCGAACGTGCGAGAAATCGATCACGGGACGATTGAAAGACGGAACACGAGATCCTTTGTTTTTCATCCGGCAGGAATCTCTACGGCACTCCCACCAGATACGGCATCTCAGCATTCCGATTCGATGGATCGACTGCCGTCCCCTGCCCGGCAGCCGAACTTACCGAGAGCCGGCCGGACGCTGCGTCCGTCCGGCGATGCGCAAAACCGCCCGCTCCTCGGTCGTCAGGAGAAGCGTTGCCGCCCGCTCGAGCTCCGCGCGCAGAGCATCGGGAATCGCAATCGAGCGAAAGTGCGGTTGGATGCCGTCGGCCTTCGCAATCCCGACCAGGGCGACGCGCGTGAGAGCCTCGTTGCCCAATCGATTCGCTGCAATCGCCGCATACGCCTCGGCGGTCTCAAATCGTTCCAGTTGATCGACGAGCCCGAATGCCGCCAGGTGAAGGTCGTTGAACGCAGCCTGATACTCAGAGGCATGGAAGTGGGCCATGCCCCGCGTGTAAAGGCCCTCGTAGAAGTCGTCACCGAAACCGGCAAACCCGGCCGCAGGAACAAGGAGGAACAGGAGGCACACGACAACTCTTTGCAGAACGTACCTCCTTCCGGAGCATGAGGATCGGGTCAGGCGACCATGGAGCAGGCATCCAGCATACTCTGCATGTTTCGTGCGCGGGATGGGGATGCTGGGTTGCCGAATAACCCGGCGACCCACCAACCCAGCACCAAATCGCGATAGCATCGGATTTCGCCGTGTCAAAAAATGTGATCATCGTTGGTGGCGGTCTGGCTGGACTCTCGGCTGCGGTCTATCTCTCCAGAGCCGGCCGCACCGTCACGATCTTCGAGCGCCGCCGATACCTCGGTGGCCGCGCCGTCACGCATCTCCGCCACGGCTATCGTTTCAATCTCGGGCCGCATGCCTTTTTTCGCGCGGGGCACGGCTGGAACGTACTGCGCGAGCTCGGCATCCCAGTCCGAGGCGGCGTGCCCAAAGTGCGCGGTTTCGGGATGCTGGGCACGCAGCGCTTCAAGTTTCCCGGAAGCCTTTGGTCGATCCTGACGACCTCGCTCTTTGGGCTCAAAGCGAAGATGCAGATGCTGGCGCTCTTTCTGCGCATTCGCAGCATCGACCCGAAGCTGTACGCGTCGATGACCGTGCGCGAATGGATCGATGCGAACGCGTCCGACGAGCGCGTGCGGCTCCTGCTCGAGGCAGTCTTCCGGCTCGCAACCTATAGCAACCGCCCCGATCTTCAGGGCGCGGGCGCTGCGCTTGCGCAGTTGCGGCTCTCGATTCGAGGCGTGGTCTACGTCGACGAAGGCTGGCAGAAGATCGTCGACTCGCTTCACAGCGCCGCGGTGGCGTCGGGCGTGAATTTCGTTACCAGCTCCCGCGTCGTCAGCGTCGATCACGAAGGCGGCGCCGTGCGAGGCGTGGAGCTCGGCGGACTCGAGATCGAAGACCGCAAAGACACGATGTCGCTCGTCATGCCGGACATGTCCGATCCCGATAAGGGAACGCGCATCCCCGCCGATACGGTTCTTCTGGCCGTCGATCCCTCCACCGCCCGCGAGCTCGTTCGCGATGTCGACTGGCCTGAAACGACCGCCGTGATGATGTCGTCGCTCGATATCGCGCTTTCAAAGCTGCCGCAGCCGCACAACACCTTCGCTCTCGGGCTCGACAAGCCGCACTACTTCTCCGTTCACTCGGCGTGGGCTCAGTTGACTCCCAAGGGCGGCGCATTGCTGCACCTGGGCCGGTACGGAGACGGCGGGACGGAAGAGGAGTTGGAAGCGCTGGTCGATGAGCTGCAACCGGGCTGGCGCGACCTCGTCGTTCATCGCCGTTTTCTTCCCGCGATGACCGTTTCGAATGCGCTCGTGCAGCCGGATGGCGTCTCAGCGCGGATGAAGGCGGTCACACCGCTGCGCGGCCTCTACGTCGCCGGTGATTGGGTCGATGAAGGCGGAATCCTTTCGGACGCCGCCTTTGCCAGCGCGCGCGCGGCCGCGAAAGCAATCCTCGCGGCCGGCTGAGCTCCGTTCCCCTAACGCGCAAGGCGGATGTCGCCACCCGAGCTGCGGAGCACGAGCTTCGGTCCACCGCCGTTCAACTTCCCGTTCAGCGATGAGTCGTCCTGCTTGCCCTGAATCGTGATTGGCACATCGGAGGCGACGTCGCCGCCGCTCGTGTGCGCATCGATGTCCAGTGATACGTTTGGCGCGACGTGGATCGTGATCCCTCCACCCGAGGTCGAGAGCCGCGAGTCGGCGTGAGGCTGACGCGAAACGCGTGCTTTGATCGATCCGCCGGAGGTCGAAGCATCGATGGCACCGCCTGCGTCGCCGATCTCGATCGAGCCGCCCGAGGTGTGCGCCTTTAGATCGGCCGTGGCGCGGCGAATGTCGATCGAGCCACCCGAGGTCTTCGCAGTCAGCGAACCGGTGGCGTCGCCAACTTTGATGTCGCCTCCGGATGTGGAGAGTGTCGCGGTGGCGCGGGAACCGGCCATCGAAACATCGCCTCCCGATGTGTGGGCATCTACGATGCCGTCGATCCTGCCGAGAGTTACATCGCCGCCGGAAGTGCGGACCGTTGCGCGTCCGGCGAGATCGGAGACGGCGATATCGCCGCCTGACGTCGTCAGATCGACGTTGTACTGCGCGGGAACATTGACGACGAACCGGACATCGAAGTCGTTGTTCCAGTGGAACCACGATGTCGGATGGTTGTAACGGGCGCGAATGTGAACGTCGTTCTGCGCCTGCGAGAACTGGACATCGAAGTCTTTGAACAGTTCGTTTGCCCGTTCGTTGCTCGACGTCTTCGCGCGGCGGATCACATCGACGCTGACGTTGCTCGCTCCCGAGGTCACCTTGATGTCGCCGAGATCGGCGTCGATGGTGATCGTTCCGCCGGCGTGAACGTTGAAGTTGCGGTGGATGGGGCTGTCGATCGCGGCGTGCGCGGCGGAGATCGACGCCAGCCCGAGCACAGCCGCGAGCGCTGCAGTACGAATGCGCGTCATGGTGTTGCCTCCTGTGCCTACTAACTACGCTGGCCGAGGCGAAAGGTTAGCAGGGGGGCACGGCCGCGGAGGGAACCTGCTGAAACGCGGAGAACGTTTAAGCGGACCGCACTGCGTGCATGTCATGTGTTCTTTAGCAGAGACGGACAGATGTGATGCTCGGGATCCCACCAGAGAACCTGAAGCACGGCGCCTTGACGAAAGCCCCAAATCCGCTCAGTTCCGGTCAAGTGCAAGGAGATCACCTCGTCTACGTCGAAGAGATTGAGCGACGAAAGATGATTCTGAGCCTCGTTACTGATTCGGGAAACGGGGACGGAGTGGTTGCGCTTCTTCGCGGTCACGAGGATGTCGCTCCACGTCATCGATTCGAAGTTGGCCAGCTTTGCGCGAATTTCCAGCAGCTTTGAGGGAGCGATATCCCGCCACCCGTGCGGGCTGACCAGTTTCAATCTCGCGACCCGCCATGAAGGTGAAAGGTGATTGGTACTCGGGTCCGCAGCGACAATCGGAATCTTCCCAACTCTGGGCTCGATCCCGATGAGTGGTCGCTTCGCGATGTTCGGTTGAACGGCCGCCTTAGGACGTTTGTCTCGATTTGCCAAAGCTGCCTACGCGTGAGAGAGGCTACCGTAGTACTCCGCCATGGCTGCAGGCGTGATCTCGCTGTCTCCGCGTTCCGTGGGAGCGAGACCGCGCCGCGCATCTCTCCACGGCAGCTCGGAGTGCGTCAGATCGCTCAGCCACTGGGAGCTCTTGTCCCCGTAGAATCCGAGGACGGCATCGACCGTCTCACGCTGAACTGCGCTGAGGTTATCGGGATTGCCTCGTGGCCACTCTTTGATATCGAACATGCCTCGATGAACTGCGTAAAGGTGCGGCACGACCGGACCATTGATCCATGCTTCAATCCGGTCATGGAACAATGGCTTCTCGTCCCACACGAGTGACCAGGCCTGCGAGTAGTAAACCAGCTTTTGCAGCTTCATCGCGGTCGTCCGGCCGAGCTTCTTCAGGATGTAGTTTGCGATGTCGTGTGCGTTGGCCATAGCCTGAATCCTCTCGCCCCGATTGCGTTCGGGCTGTTCGAAATGTAACCGGAATTCTGCCACGGCTATGCCGGTGCGAGGCAAAGGTCTACGTGACGTGGAATCGAAAGCGTGTTGAGAAGGTCCCAACCCGTCCGCTACTTCGGTCGCTCCCGCTTGATCGCGATCGGCGAGACCTGGCTGGAGATGTTGAACCATCCTTCGCCGGTCTTGATCCAGACGTCGCTGTAGCGAAGGTCGACGACGACTCGTTCTCCCGCCTCCCTGTAGCGTTGGACGATGTGGCCGGTGACGATGGCGGTGCTGCCGTGCGCGTGGATCCGGACGTCGCTCGTCTCGTAGGGCTCGATGTAGGTTCCCCGTTTCTTCATCGACTCGATCAGCTCTGCTTTGGTCTGCAGCTCGCCGCTGCTCGTGATCCGAACGTAGTCGTCGGAGAGATGGGTCCGGAACCACTCCGTATCCGCCATGTAGGTGGCGATGGCCATCTCGCGGTCGAGCTTTCTGATCGCCTGCTCATCGCTGGCGAAATTGGCGGCGGAGGCAGAAAGGGCGAGCAAGCCAACGGCGGCTGCGAGCAGGGCGCGTCTCATGGGGTCATTCTGTCACGGGTACACTCTGCGGATGATCAGCGCCGTTGCCGCGACTCTCGTTCTCTCGATCTTTCCCGCGAACGCTCCGCCTCCCCGTTTTCTCGCCCTCGGCGATTCCTACACCATCGGCGAAAGCGTAGCCGAGGCGGATCGTTGGCCGAATCAACTGGTGCGTGCGCTGCGTGCAAGAAAAGCAGTCGTTGCCGATCCGGAGATCATCGCGAAAACCGGATGGACGACGGATGAGTTGTCTACTGCGATCGACGCCGCCAAGCCGCACGGACCGTACGCGCTCGTGACGTTGCTCATCGGCGTCAACAACCAATACCGCGGCCGCGACGCGGAGCAGTATCGGAAAGAATTTGTCGCGTTGCTGCACCGCGCCATCGGTTTCGCAGGTGGAGACGCCAAACGCGTGATCGTCGTCTCCATCCCGGACTGGGGCGCCACACCGTTCGCCGAGGGCCGCGACCGGGCGAAGATCGGCGCGGAGATCGATCATTTCAATGCCGTTGCGCGCGAAGCGGCCGTGCGCACCGGTGCGCATTACGCGGATGTCACGCCAGTCTCTCGCCATGCATCCACGGACCCGACGCTTGTCGCGCAAGACGGCCTTCATCCCAGCGCAAAGATGTATGCGCAATGGGTCGGCGTCATTTTGGCGCAGGCGGAGGCGGCGTTGCAGGGCCGTTGATGACGATGGTGTCGATCGTCGTTTTCGCGGTCGGCGTTCCCTGAGCCATCCCTGATTCGCTGAACGCGAAGAGCAGCCCGTCGACGCGGCGGAAGTCGTTGTAATCGACGACGAAGTCCATGCCGGTCGTTTTTCCGGTCGATCGCACGATGTGCCACGACTTCGGATCGATGTCCATCCCAACCGTAAGCGAGGCAGAGACTGGAACCTCGATGACGCGGAAACCGTCGCGCATGCCGCCGTCGTGCAGCGACGCACGCTTCTCGACCAGGAGCAGCGGCAACGCCAGGCGCGCGGCCTGCAACTTCATCGCGTCCAGACCCGGGCCGGTGACGTCTTTGCCGTTGTTGGTCCCATGGTCGCCGTCGACGACGCGCAGTTCGGTTCTCGTGGGATAGACGATCTCGATGCGCAGCTTGTCCGGTTTCTGCCAGGAGCGCGTCGTCGCGCCGTTCCCACTGCCCATCGCCGGTACGACCGTACCGGTTTCCCGGATCGTTGTCACCTTCTGCCATGCGGAGGCGCCGCCGTACTCCTTCAGGACGTTCCCGACGACATCGTCGAGCGACTGCGCAAATGCGGCCGGAGTGGCCAGAAGGAGAGAGAGGACGACGATCTGCCTGAGCGCTGATTTCATGATCCGAATTGTGGCATGCATCGACACTTTCCGCTCACGATGACGGTGCCAGATCCTTTGGCAGCCAGCGCTCCCGGCCGTGCCGGGCGTTGACTCGCTGCACGCCGATGTATACGGTCGCGCCCCATGACCATCGAAGCCCCGGAAAAACCGCGCGATTTCATCCGCGAGATCGTCGAGGAGGATCTCGCTGCCGGCAGGACCCAGCGCGTCATCACCCGCTTTCCGCCCGAGCCGAACGGCTACCTCCACATCGGCCACGCCAAGTCGATCTGCCTCAACTTCGGCATCGCCAACGAGTACAACGGCCAGTGCAATCTCCGATTCGACGACACGAACCCGACGAAGGAAGAGGTGGAGTTCACCGAGTCGATCAAGCGCGACGTGGCGTGGCTCGGTTTTTCCTGGGGCGAAAATCTCCTTCACGCCTCGGATTACTTCGCGCAGCTTTACACCTGGGGCGAAGAGCTGATCAACGCGGGGAAGGCTTACGTCGACAGCTCGAGCGCCGATGAGATGCGGGCCATGCGCGGCACGCTCACCGAGCCGGGAACCGATTCTCCGCATCGGTCACGTTCCATCGAAGAGAACCTCGATCTTTTTCGCCGCATGCGAGCGGGGGAGTTTCCCGACGGCGCGCAGGTGCTCCGCGCGAAGATCGACATGGCTTCGCCGAACATCAACATGCGCGATCCCGTGCTCTACCGGATCCGCCACAAATCGCATGACCGCACCGGCGATGCGTGGCCGATCTATCCGATGTACGACTATGCCCACCCGCTCTCCGACGCCATCGAGGGGATCACCCACTCGCTTTGCACGCTCGAGTATGAGGATCATCGGCCGCTGTACGACTGGTTGATCGAAGACGTGTCCGTGCCATCGCGGCCGCGGCAATACGAGTTCGCACGGCTGAATCTCAGCTACACCGTCATGTCGAAGCGCAAACTGCTGGGGCTGGTCACCGAGGGCCACGTGCACGGCTGGGACGATCCGCGCATGCCGACCATCGCCGGCTTGCGACGCCGCGGCTACACGCCCTCATCGATCCGCAACTTCTGCGAGCGCGTCGGCGTGGCCAAACGGGAGAACGTCATCGACGCGGGACTGATCGAGTTCTCCATTCGCGAGGATTTGAATCGCATCGCTCCGCGGGTGATGGGTGTTCTCGACCCGCTTCGCGTCGTCATCGACAACTATCCGGCAGGCGATACGGAATGGTTCGATACGCCGAACCACGTCGACGATCCGTCGCTGGGAACGAGAAGAGTTCCGTTCGCGAAGACGATTCTCATCGAGCGCGAGGACTTTCTCGAGGATCCGCCGAAGAAGTTCTTCCGGCTCGCTCCGGGCCGCGAAGTGCGGCTGCGATCGGCCTACTTCATCACCTGTACGAACGTCGTCAAGGACGATGCCGGCAATATCGTCGAGCTGCACGCGACGTACGATCCGGCCACGCGCGGCGGCGATTCACCCGACGGCCGAAAACCGAAAGCGACACTGCACTGGGTTGCCGCCGATCACGCCATCGACTGCGAAGTGCGGCTCTACGACCGTCTGTTCAAGTCGGAGAATCCCGAGGAGAGCGGCAATTTCCTCGATGATCTGAATCCGCAATCGCTCCAGGTCGTGCAGGCCGCGAAGCTTGAGCCATCCGTTCGCGGCGCGCAGCCGCAATCGCGTTTTCAGTTCGAGCGGCTCGGCTATTTCTGCGTTGATTCCGACTCAACGCCGGACCGGCTGGTCTTCAACCGGACGGTGACGCTCAAGGATGCGTGGGCGAAGACGGCGAAGTAGGTTTCTGAGCACAGACAAGAGTGTCTGTGCCACATTGCTTCTGGCTTTGTGCTCAGACACTCCTGTGCCACGAGAAGTGAGTCAATGTGGCACAGACACTCTTGTCTGTGCTCTTCACCAGTTTTCTTAAGCGTCCACCTTTTTCATCTGCTATTCTTGCGGCGGTCCAACGTCTATCTTTTTGAAAGGGAACGTGCGCGATGGCTGTCTGCTGGCGTTGTCCGAGGTGCGGTGAGGTGAGCTGCGAGGATGACGTGAATGCCACCGGCAACCCTGTGGCTTGCGATCATTGCGAACGGCCATTCCCGCCGCATGAGACGCTCTGCTCGGTCTGCGACGCGCCCAATCCCTGGCAGCGCCGCGACACGCTGCACTTCCTCTGCCGCGAGTGTGGCACGACGCAGACCTACTTCTCGCACCTTCCGATTGCCGGCTGACTGATTCAGCGCGTCGAACGCCGCCGCGGAGTGCCCGGCTGCGGATCGGGCGAGGCGAGCGTTCGCAGGAAAAGTCGCGGCGCCATCAACTCCTGGTCGTCCTCGCCGCGGCTGTAGACCACATACGTATTCCGCGCCGATGCGGTAAGCGTCAACGGCAGCGTAAGGCTCTGATGCAGATTGATTAGCGACGTCACATGCGGCGCCGGCTCCGGGTTGATGCGCGTCCAATAGAGACGGCCGCTCGTGTCATCGTCCGGTTCGACGAAATAGAGACCGCTGCCGACGACGGCCACTGGCTGAAGCGCGAAGGAAGTCTCGCTGGTCATCACAGGTCTGCCTGACGGCGTGTCGAGTATGACTCCCCCGGCGGTGATCCGTCCCGCGAACATGGCTTTGCCGTTCGAGTAACGGAACGAGTAAACGAACAGGGACTTACCGTCCGAGGCCGCTAGTGGAAGCGCCGGCGTAACGAAATCAGAATCCGTCAGGACAGCTTTCGCGACGATGTTTCCAATCGCGTCCGTGCGCGCAAATGAATTGTTTTCTGGGAGGGAGCATTCTGTACATAGAGGACCTTCCCAGTGCCACGTCACGCTGCATCCACCTGCGGCACACGAAACGACAGGCGAATCAGCGGAAGCACTCGTCTCAACCACCTGCCGAGGAACGGACACGGTGCCGTCTGGACTGACGCCGGAGATCGTCACAATATTACCTGCCGTCAGCACAACGTACGAATGGCCGCTCCAGCCGATGGCGAGGGAGTCTGATGGAAATCCGTAAGGTGTGATGACGATTGGGGTGGAGTCGAGCACACCTTCTAGCGTCACGCGGCGAACCACGAGTGCCCAGTGTGAATCAAAATACGCGACCAGGAAATCACGGCCATTGGACGCTGTGGCCGTTGCCGACTCCGGATCCGCATCACCAAGGTCGATGGGAGGGCCGAGTTGTCCATCCGCGGCGATGAATGCAGCGCGGGCGACGGCTTGAAAGCCCGCGCGTTCGCGCCAGGTAACCAGAGACAGGGTTCCATTCGAAGCGATCGATCCGCCGCCCTGCTCAGGCGCGGAGCTGGCGATGGCTACGCGCCTGCGTGATGCCGGTTCGGCGTCGATTTGCGGCAGTGATTTGAAAATGGCCGCGGTCGTGCGCCAACCCGAATAGTCACTTTCGCGGCTGATGATGACGGTGTCCCGTCCATTGCCGGCGATCGCGAATGGGTAGCTATTACCTCCGGACTGCGCGGGAGTAATCGCGACAGGCGCGGCGTCGAGCGGCAGGCCGGTCGCGTCGACACGTGCCGCCAGAATCTGGCTTGGCGAGTAGTTGTCCGGTCTCGAAGTCGGCCAGGCCAGCGTGTACTCGTTGCCGGACCAGGTTGCTACGATTGCTCCGCCCGGTTGAAAGTCGGTTCTGCGCAGCGGCCCGCTGTTGCCGGCAGAGCCGACCGGCATAAAGGCGATCCGGCCGCTGATTACCGGCATCATCAGGAATGACGATCCATTCGACGTCACGGAGACGCTGTTGATGTAGGAAGGCTCCGGAACCGAAAACGCGCTCGAGAGCTCAACATCACCCCTTGAATTGAGGATCGTGAACGAGCCACGAGATGCGTAGCTGTCTGCTTCGGCGATCAGGTATTGGCTGCCATTCGAGGTAACCGATGGGTAGTGGAATACGACGTTTGGAAGGACGCGGTCAGCGCCCAGCGGAGTCCCGTCGGCGGCGAGCATCCGGATGGAATTCGCCGACGTGATCATCAAGACATTGTCGCCATTGCTGGCCATCTGTCCCACGCTGGTGTTGCTGATCACAACTGCTTGCTGATCGACCAGCCGGCCTTCGGGAGAGACACGCCGCGCGATGAGGGATGTCCCTGACGCATAGACGACGAGAAAATTGCCACCTACGAAAAAGACGTTGGGTTGACCAAACGCGGTGCCCGACGCGATCAGGATGCTGGGCCGGTCGAGCAACTCGCCAGCCGGAGACAGGCGGCCACATCCGATCACGACCGCATTCGATGCCGTGCGTGTCCTCCAGACCGCGAAGAAGTTCGTGCCGTCCGAGGCGACGCGCGCGAATTCCTGCCGCGCCGGAGCGGCGCCCAGAACCGCCGAGGTCAGCGCCTGATCGCTGCGGATCTGCGCCAACACCGGCGTCGCAGCAAGCAAGAGCAATAACGCCATCTTTCTCATGCGCGATACGGTACTGCAACTCTCGATCGGAAGTCGGTGACGAGGATGGCTTGCTATGATCCGCTATCGGAGGGGACAAGCATGCCGCTGCTCGAAGGAAAGACCGGGATCGTTTTCGGGGTCGCCAACAAACGCTCCATCGCCTGGGCCATCGCGCAGGCGTTGGCGCGCGAGGGAATGCGTTTGGCCTTCACCTATCAGGGCGAGCGGCTCAAGGCGAATGTCGAAGAGCTCTGCGCGGCCATGCCGGACTCGCTCATCCTGCCGTGCGACGTTACGGTAGATGCCGAGGTTGAGAGCGTGTTCCGCGAAGTCGGTGAGAAGTTCGGCCGGCTCGACGCGCTCGTACACTCGGTTGCCTTCGCCCCTCGGGAAGATCTCGAAAACGACTTCGTGAACACGTCACGCGAAGGCTTCAAGATAGCGCACGACATTTCCGCGTACTCGCTCGTCGCGCTGACGCGTGCCGCGCTTCCCTTGTTTGAGCAATCGGGCGGCGGCGCGGTCCTGGCGATGACCTACTACGGCGCGGAGAAAGCGGTCGAAGGCTACAACCTGATGGGCGTGGCAAAAGCCTCCCTCGAAGCCAGCGTCCGGTACCTCGCCGCAAACCTCGGCCCGAAGAACGTCCGCGTTAACGCCATCTCCGCCGGTCCGGTCAACACTCTCGCTGCGCGCGGCATCAAGGGATTCACCGGCATGCTCAAGCATCACGCCGAGCGCGCTCCGTTGCGGCGCAATGTGGAGCTCGAAGAGATCGGCAACGCTGCGCTTTTCCTGCTCTCTTCGATGTCGGCGGCCATCACCGGCGAAGTCATGTTCGTCGACGGCGGCTACAACATCATCGGACTTTGATCGCGGCCAGAACGTCTTCCGTCGAGCGCACGCGCCCCATGCGCGGAAAGATCGTCGTTACCGCGAAGGCGTGCGCGCCTTCTGTGAGACCGGACATGGCATCTTCGACGAAGAGCTGCTCGAAGCCGCGCTCGTAAGCATCGCGCGCGGTCGACTCGACGCCGAAGTTCGTCGCGATTCCGCCGTAGACGAGCGTCTTGATCCCGCGGCGCCGCAACTGCAGATCGAGCGCGGTGCCGTAGAACGCGCCCCACTGCCGCTTGAGGATCACGATGTCGCCCGGCTGCCGATCGAGCTCCGGTACAAGCTCGCTCCAGTCGGCTGCTCGTGGCATTGCTGGCGGCGCCGCGTCCGCCGTTGGTGTTAGCCGGTCGCAATCATCGTCCGAGAAACCAACCTGGACGAGCACGACGAGCGAGCCGGCTTCGCGGAATGCCTTTGCCAACTTCGCGCAGCGCGAGACGACGTCGGCAGCCGAGTGCGGAGCGGCTGGCCGCGCCACGATGCCGTGCTGAAGATCGATGACGATCAGCGCGGTTGTTGAGGGATCGATGACGAGATCAGTCATGCGCTCGATGGGTGCAGAAACAATTCCTACGTGCTTCCAGCCACAAAGAAATTCGTGTTCGTCGGCTGGGCGACGCCGCCTTTTGGCTCCAGCGTCACCGCCAGACCTTTGATCTCGGTCGCCAGCGGCAGGTTCTCGATCGAGATCGATGCGGCTCCGTCCTTCGTCACGTCGAAGACTCCGGCGCTTTGCGGTTTGGGTTGATCCGCGCGGAGGATCCAGAGCTGGTAACTCTTGTCGGCGGCGTTGGCCGGCAGGTTGTAGAAGAAGACGACGGCCCGGCGCTGCTGCGGTTCGAGGAAGACTTTCGCCGACGCGGACGGCGACACCTGCTGACCCGACAGTGCGATGGTGCGCGTGTCGCGCGAGGCCAGCGCAGACATCTCGGCCGCGAGCTTCTCGTTGCGGGAAGCCAGCAACTCGTTTTCGTTCGTGACGCGGCGCAGCTCGGCTTCGCGGGTGTTGACCCTTTCGCGCATCACGCGGACCGACAGCTCGCGCCAGCCCCACAACGCGAGGAACAACACCGCTGCAACCATCCACCAGCGGCTGATGCCGAATCGCTCGCGCGCATCGACGACATTGTCATCGGTGCTGGCTTCATCGACAGCCGCGACGATGCGGTCGCGAAGTTGGCGCGGCGGCGGGACCGGATCGAGATCGCGCGCGATGAGCGACGCAGCTTCCTCGTACTCGTCCCGAGCGCGGCGGCAGTCCGCGCAGGTGGCGGCATGCGCGCGGAAAGCGCTGCCTTCCTCCGCCGTTGCGGCGCCGATCGCTTCGAGAGCGGCGATCGATTCGAGCTCGTCGTGCGTCATCATCGGTAGGCCTTCAGCCGCTCCCGCAGCTTCTTCATCCCGAGCTGCATGCGTGTTTTGATCGTGCCGAGCGGCTCGCCGAGCTTCGCGGAAATCTCCGACTGAGAAAGCCCTTCGAAGTACGCCAGCGCCAGGGCCACGCGCTGCGGCTCCGGCAATTCCGCGAGCGCACCGCGCACCGCCATCCGTTCTTCGGATTCGATCGCGTCGTCAGCGCCCGTTCGTTTCTCGACGAAGCCGAGGCTGGTGGAGAGCTCGCGGCCGGCGTCGTCTTCGCGGTCGCCGCGAATCTTCCTGGATCGCAACCGGTCGATACCGCGGCTGCGTGCAATCGAGATGAGCCAGGCAACATCGCTACCGCGCACGGCGTCGAACATCTTGGCGTTCGTCCACGCCTTCACGAACGTCTCCTGCAGGACTTCCTGAGCGTCGTCGGGATTGGCGAGGATTCGGAGGAGAAGGGCATAGAGGGTCGAAGAATGGCGGTCGTACAGCCGCTCGAATGCATCGAGATCGCCCCGCGCGACGGCGGGCAGCAGCGAGCTGGATTCGACGCTGATGTCCATTGCGACGGTCATAGCCAGGCGCTGAACTTACGTCGCAGCGCCCATGCTGGATTCACGCTGGATTCACTTCTTCGGCTGGTCGCTTGATTCTTGCGGAAACTCGATGTCGGTCCGGTAGCCGGTCCGCGAGTTGGAGCGCTTGCCGGGATAGCCGTCCGGCCGTCCGGACGATTCTTTGTTCGTCCCGTGCCCTTGGGCGCCGCCGTCCCAGAAGCCTTTGTCCTTGACGTTTTGCTGCGGATTGTCAGCCATGGGCGGATTCTATCGCGTGAGCACAGACAAGAGAGTCTGTGCTCACAGGAACCTGCTCTTGTGGCATGGCACAGACCTACCCCGGCTGCGCCACCGGCATCTGCTCGGTCACAGGCGGGGCCGGCTCCGGCTCGGCCAGCGGCTTCGACTCGCGGCCGGCTCGCTCGGTGGTCTTCTGATCTGCGGCGGCGCGGTCGAGCAGCGCGATCCTGAGTACATCTTCGACATGCTCGACGAAATAGAACTGCATGTCGCGCTTGATCGGCTCGGGGACGTCGATCAGGTCGCGCTCGTTCAGCTTCGGCATGATGACGGTGGTGATCTTCGCGGCGCGTGCGGCCAGCACTTTTTCCTTCAGGCCGCCGATCGGGAGAACGTCTCCACGCAGTGTCACTTCGCCGGTCATGGCAACATTTCGCCTCACGGGCCGGCCGGTGATCATCGAGATGATCGCGCTCGTCATGGTGATGCCTGCTGACGGGCCGTCTTTCGGAATCGCGCCCGCGGGGACGTGGATGTGAATGTCGTGCGTCTCGAAGTAATCGGGCGGGATGTTCTGCTCGTCGGCATGCGCGCGAGCGTACGTGAGTGCCGCCTGCGCTGACTCCTTCATCACATCGCCGAGCTGGCCGGTGAGCACGAGTTTCCCTTTGCCCTTCACGGCCAGCGCTTCGATGAAGAGGATGTCGCCGCCGACCGCGGTCCAGGCGAGACCGGTAGCCACGCCGACCTGATCGCGCTCGAGCAATTCTTCGGCGAAATGCTTCATCGGTCCGAGGTACTTTTCGACCGATGTGTCGGTGATGCGGTAGCTCTCCTGCTGGTTTCCGCCGGCCACCTGCACCGCGATCTTGCGGCAGACGGTGCCGATCTCGCGCTCCAGATTGCGAAGCCCGGCTTCCTTGGTATAGCCGGTGATGATGCGCGTGATGCCGGAGTCGGTCCAAACCACAGGCGTCTCTTTGATACCGTTCTCCTCCATCTGCTTCGGGATGAGATGTTGCTTGGCGATGGCCAGCTTCTCCTCATCGGTGTAGCCGGACAGACGGATGACTTCCATGCGGTCGAGGAACGCCGGCTGAATCGTGTCGAGCACGTTGGCGGTGACGACGAACATCACGTTCGACAAGTCGTAGGGGACGCCGAGGTAGTGATCGCGGAAGGAGAAGTTCTGCTCGGGATCGAGGACCTCGAGGAGTGCCGATGAGGGATCGCCGCGGTAGTCAGCGCCGATCTTGTCGACCTCGTCGAGCATGAACACCGGGTTCGATGTGGCGGCCTGGTTGATGCCCTGGATGATGCGGCCGGGCAGCGCGCCGACGTAGGTTCGCCGGTGGCCGCGGATTTCGGCCTCATCGCGCACGCCGCCGAGCGAAATGCGAACGAACTTGCGGTCGAGCGCTCGCGCGATCGAGCGCCCCAGCGACGTCTTGCCGACACCGGGGGGGCCGACGAAGCAGAGGATTGGGCCTTTCATCTTCTGCCCGCGCAGCTTGCGTACGGCCAGGTACTCGAGGATGCGCTCCTTGATCTTCTCGAGGTCGTAGTGGTCTTCGTCGAGGATCGTGCGTGCGCGCACGAGGTCGTGGTTGTCCGCGGACATCACACCCCACGGCAGTCCGGTCATCCAATCGAGATACGTGCGGATGATCGAGGTCTCGGCCGAATCGGGATGCGACCGCTCCAGCCGCTTGATCTGTTTCTCGACCTCTTCCTTCGCCTCGGACGGGATCTGCTTCTCTTCAATCTTCTTGCGGTAGTTCTCGACATCCTCGGCGACGTCTTCTCCTTCGCCGAGCTCCGACTGGATCGCCTTCAGTTGCTGCCGCAGGAAGTACTCGCGCTGCGACTTGTTCATCTCGCCCTGGGCGGCCGACGAGATCTCTTGCTGCATGGTCAGAAGGTTGATCTCGCGGGAGAGGAGGTCATTGACCTTCTTGAGCCGCTCGACGGGATCCATCGTCTCGAGGATCTGCTGCGCTTCCTCGAGCTTGAGGTCAAGGTTCGATGCGGCCAGGTCGGTCAGGCGCGCCGGATCGTCGAGATTGGCCGCGATCACCATGACCTCGGGACTGATGTTCTTGCCGAGCCCAACCGCTCGGTCGAGGTTCTGCTTCACGGCGCGGATGAGCGCCTCGGTCTCGAGGCCACGGTCCTTCGCCGTCGTCTCCTCGATGCGCGTGATCTTCGCTTTGAAGAACGGAGCGGTCTGGATGAAGTAGTCGATCCGAGCGCGGCTGAGGCCTTGCACGAGGATGCGAATGCGGCCATCGGGCAGCTTCAGCATCCGCATGATGATGGCCACGGTGCCGACTCGATAGAGGTCGTCCTCGGCCGGGTCTTCGTTTTGAAAGTCTTTCTGCGCCGTCAGCATGATGACGCGGTTCTCGGCCAGGGCCTGATCCACCGCGTTGATCGACTTCTCCCGCGACACCGACAGCGGCACGATGATGAAGGGGAAGATCACGAGGTCCTTGAGCGGCAGCACCGGCAGGACGTCGGGGATTTTGATTGGCTCTTCTTTCGCGGTTTCGTTCGCGTCAGTCATCGGTACCTCTCAACTCTCGGGAAACCATCGTTATGGCTGTGCAATGCGTGTTCCTGCGTGTTGCGGCCGCTACTTCAACTGATGCAACTCTTTCACAAACGCGTCGACATCTTCGAATCTCCGGTACACCGAAGCGAATCGGACGTAGGCCACCGGATCGAGATCGCGAAGCCGTTCCATGACCATCGTGCCGATCGACTTGCTCGAAATCTCGCGTTCGCTGGAATCCTGCATGGCGGTTTCGATGAAGTCGGCGAGGCGTTCCAGTTTTTCCTGCGGCACCGGACGTTTGCGGCAGGCTACCTGGAGACCGCGCATCAACTTGCCGCGGTCGTAGGTCTCCCGCCGTTCGTCGCGCTTGGCCACCTGAAACGGCAGTTGCTCGATCTTCTCGTAACTCGTGAAGCGCCGCTCGCATTTGGTGCACTCGCGCCGGCGGCGGATGACGTCGGCCTCGCGGCTCTCACGTGAGTCGACGACGCGGTCTTCTGTGTTGCCGCAGAACGGGCAGCGCATTCTGAAGGCCGTATATCACGACTGCGAAAGAGTTTCGTTGTCGGCCGGCACATCCTCGGCGGCACGCCTGAGGTCGCGCCAGCGCAGCCCCTCGCGCGCGAAGAGCACCACGCCGGTGATGACGACGGGAAGCGTGCCGACCAGGTGCAGCAATAGAGCGGTGGCAACCGAGGTGTCGATATCGAAGCCGTAAAACGAGGTGAGCGCCCATTGACAGAGCTTGTGGAATCCGCCGACGCCGCCCGGGGTGGGGATCGCAACGCCGATCGTCGTCACGGCGCTGATGAAGAAAGTCGAGTCGAACGGTAGCGGGCGATGAACGGCGATGAACACGAGCCAGTACTGCGCGGTCAGGCAAAGCCAGACGCCGGCGGTCGCGAAGATTACGGTGAAGAAATCGCGCGGTCGCTCGGTCACAGCGAGCGTCTTCGCGAAAGCGTCGAAGAACTTCATCCACGGTTCGCGGAATCGCTTCGGCAGGATGCGACCGATCCATTCGTGCACGCGCCTGACGACGCCACCGAAAAAGTAGAGCCCGACGAGAAACGAAAGGAGCGCGATCAGGACGATCGTGCAGCCGATAGCGCCTCCGTGTACGACTCCGGCGCCATTCGGAAACGCGTTCCAGCGCAAAGCTGCAAAACAGATGAAGAGGGCGAGGATGCTGAACAGATCGAGGATCCGTTCCGTCAGCACGGTCCCCAGTGCCTCAGCGAACCGAACGTTGGTGCGCCGCGCCAGCAGGGCCGGCCGCGCCACATCTCCAGCGCGGATCGGCAGCACGGTCGAGAGCATGTAGCCAGTGGTGTTGGCGAAGAACGTCGGATAGAAGCCGGGCGGTTTTGGGCTGGCGAGGAGGACGCGCCAGCGGATCGTGCGGAAGATCAGAGCCATCCAGTTGACAGCGAACGCTGACGCGAGCCACCACGGACTCGTCGCGGTCATGATCCGCCAAACCTCCGTGAGGTTGCTTTTCCAGAGGAAGAGCCCGAGGAAGAAGATCGTGAGGAGCGCGACCGAGGTGACCTGGAGAGTGCGGCGCAAAGTCGGGCAGTTGTACCACAGCGTTGTTTGACGACTGGGCGAACGGGAGAGCTGGCCAGGCATTTCTCACACTCCTGGGCGGCTCCTTTGATCGACAACTGTGAGAAATGACAAGTCAAAACGGGCGGGAGCAAACGCGGGCTCCTTGGCTGCTGCCGATGTTGTTGGCGTCGCGCCGTCCGTGAGCCGGCTGGGCACGATGCGAACCATCGATCCAATGTTTCACACCCTCGACGCTGCGTCTTTCACCCGCGATGCCGTGATTCACACTGGCGATGAGGTGCCCTGCACCCACGATGATGTCTTTTGCAGCCGCGATCCTGCGTCCTGAACCCACGATGATGTGTTTCGCACCCCCGATGAGATGTTCTGCACCCCCGATGAGATGTTCTGCACCCCCGATGAGATGTTCTGCACTCCCGATGAGATGTTCTGCACTCCCGATGAGATGTTCTGCACCCCCGATGAGATGTTCTGTACCCCCGATGAGATGTTCTGCGCTCCCGATGAGATGTTCTGCACTCCCGATGAGATGTTCTGCACCCCCGATGAGATGTTCTGCACCCCCGATGAGATGTTCTGCATTCACGATGAGATGTTCTGCATTCACGATGAGATGTTCTGCATTCACGATGAGATGTTCTGCACTCACGATGATGTGGCCTGCACCCACGATGATGTGGCCTGCACTCACGATGATGTGGCCTGCACCCACGATGCTGCGGCCTGCACCCACGATGCTGCGGCCTGCACTCACGATGCTGCGGCCTGCACCCACGATGCAGCGTTCTGTGCCCACGATGCTGCGGTCTGCACCCACGATGCTGCGTTTCACACGCGCGATGCGGTGTTTCGAACCATCGATCGTGAGTCTTGAACCGTCGAGCCTGATACGTCAGCCGGGCCGCGATGAACTGCCGTCGCTACTTCCCCACCACCAGCACGAACGTACTCCCGCCTGCGATTTCCTTCCGGCGATACTGGATGACGTTGAAGCGCGGCGGGATCTCGGGCGGGCCGTGCCGCTGAGGAGAAAGGCAATGCGCAGGCCGCGCTCCGGAACAGCGAACGATGGTGTTTCGGCTTGCGTGACGCCGGCAGCGATGTAGAGGCGTGCCGTGTCGTAGGCTTCGAACGACCTACCCAGGACGCTGCGCGCGGCGTCGAGCTGCGCGGTGTTCGGTGGGACAACCCTCAATGCAGACCGTTCCCTAAGGGAGAACGGCGGCACCTCTTTCGGCAGGAAAAAGGCGATGGCGGAATCTGAGCCGCCAAGGAGCTCGAAGGAGAGCGTGGTCTCGTTCGTTGGCGGACCGAGGATGTTCAGGATCGCGACGGACCATGGCGGTGGGGCGGGGCTGGGTGGCTTGGGCGGAGCGTTGACGACGTGCAGGTTCTTCAAACCAGCACGCTTGTCGAGCTTCACCAGCGCATCGACGTCGAAGATCTTGTGCGCGGCGGGGATCGGGTCGTCCTGTGAGTCGACGACCAGCAGCAGACACGTGTGCGTGGCCTGACCCATTGGGGTGGCCCAGTCCCACTCCAGCACTGTTGGCAGCGTGGGCGTGACGGAGACGGTCTTGGCCGCGCCGATGGGGTGCCAGGGCGAATTCGGCACGGCGGAGTTGCCGGGGAAGGCGGACCAGAAATCGTTTGGCAGGAGAGGAACCTTCGCCGTTGCGTCGGCGAACAGTAGTTTGACGGTCACGTTCGATGTCTTAATCCCACGGTTGTGTACCTGCGCGTAGACGCGGTTCACGTTCCCGCGCTCGGCGTCGCGGTGGAAGAGCTGCGCCTCGTAGACCACGAAGTCGACATCGCTGGGGGCATACTGAAACGACAGCGGATTGCCGACCAGTGCGTCGACTTTCATATCGACACACATCCAGTGACGCTGGGGATCGCCAAGCGCGACGAACTGCCCGACGTTCTTGAACGCGGCGGGAACACCTTCCGGCGCCAGCCCGCGGCCGGTGTCCATCATGTGATGGCGCACGTAGATGTCGACGTCAGGCATCGACGCCACGTCCACCCGCCTTTCCCAGATTCCCCGGCCGTGCGTAGCCGCGCGCAGTAGTTGCGACGGTCCGTGAAGGCGCAGGTCGTAGACCGCCGTATTCGGCAGCCCCTGGCCGAAGTTCGACCATATCCCGCCGGCGTTCGTGGTCCTGAAGACACCGATGTCGGTCCCGACGTAGTAGGTCGACGGCGCCGCCGGATCGATGACGAGCGAGTTCGCAGGCACGTCGGGGAATCCTGACGCTCCGCTGCCACTGACGTCCGTCCATGCCGCCACGCCGTTCGGCGGCACGATCGCGCTCCAGACGTGGCCGGTGCCGTAGCCGGAGACAACAGCGATGATGTGCGTGCTGTCGTTCGGCATGACGCCGATGTCCCAGACGAACCGCAACGGAAACGGCGCGGCATGAATCGGCTCGGCAATCCAGTCGAGGCCCCCGTTCATCGAACGGACGGCCCACACCTGGCCGTGGATCGCCGCGCAGTAGATCAACGTCTTGCTGACGAAGTTGATCGCCGAGACCGGCCCGGTATTGCCCGGCAGGGGGATGAACGTCGGCCAGCCGCCCGTCCCCTGCGCCTTGTCGATGAAAAGGGACGAGGTGCCGAAGGCGATCCAAGTCGGATCTTCCGCACAGAGCGCATACGGCGGATAGAAGAGCGTCGCGCCGGCGATCCCTTGGAAGATGTCCGTGAAGGTTGTGTACTCGCCCGCCTGCGTCGAGCGCTGCAGCGAGATGGAGTAGTGCTCAAGGATGACGTTATGCGGGTTGTTGAAATCGACGGCCGTGAAGCCGCCGTCGCCGTCCGAGGCCGCGGGGAACACGGTGCTGTTGCGGAACTGCTGCGTGCCGTTGTCCTGTGTGCCGCCGAAGACGACCGCATCGGAAGTTGGGTGATGATCGATGAAGTCGAACTGCGTGATGGAGAGGCCGCGGTTGAGGTCATCGCTCCACGAGCCACCGCCGTCGTGCGATTCGTAAATCCCACCGTCCGTGCCGGCGTAGACGTGCAGATGGTTCGTCGGATCGAAGGCAAGGGTGTGTTGGTCGGCGTGCGTTTTCCCCAGGCTAATGTTGCTGCCGCTCCATGTGACGCCGACGGGGTCGAATGTGAACTTCATCATGTGCGGTTCGCCGCTGAGGTAGACGACGTTGGGGTCGGTGGGATCGAACGCGACGTTGCTGCAGTAGAAGGTGATCGTGCATTTCACTAACGCTACGCCCGTCTTTTTCCATGTCTGGCCGCCGTTGGTCGAGTACCAGAGGTCGTCATTGAACCCCGCCGCCATGAGCTGTGGTTGGGAAGGGGAGAACGCGATGCTCCCTCGAAACGTGTTGTTGGCTTGCAGGTCCGGAACCTGCGTGAAGGCCGGGCTGCCGGCGTTCGCATTCGAGCTCTGATATGCGCCCTCACCGATAAAGTAGGTGAAGGCGATCGACGGATCTGTCGGATGGAGCACGATCTCCGTGCAACCGGTAGCAGTGCCGGGAACCGTCGGGGGAAGGCCGTTCGTGACGTGCGTCCACGATGTGCCGCCGCTGTCGCTGAGAAAGAGACCGTTCGACGTCGCTGCCCACACGCGGCTTGGGTTGGCCGTATGCACGGCGATGCGGAAGAACGCCGCGCCGGTGAACTCCGCCTGACCATACAGGTTCCAGCTTGTCCCGCCGTTGATGCTCTTCAGGATGCCGGCGCCGTAGTAGCTTTCCTGCGTCGAGTCAGGGACGTTGACGACGTAGAAAATGTTGCCCTCTCCCGTTCCCGCGTAGACCGTCTGGGGGAAGACCGGGTCGACGGCGATCGCGCCGATGGCAAGGGAAAGCTCATCATCGGACATCGGCAACCAGGTCTTGCCGGCGTTGGTGGTTTTCCAAACGCCGCCTTTGGCCGCGCCGAGGTACATCGTCCCGGCGGCGTTTGGATCGACGACGATGGCGGTGAGGCGGCCTGTCCAGAACTCGAGGTTCTTGGCGTAGGCCATCCCGTCGGTGGTGGCCATCGGTCCGAGCTGCACCCAGTTGCTGGCCCCCGGAATCGGCTTGAGCTCCGTCGGCCCCTTCCCGAAACCGCCGTGACTCTTCAACGCCGCGATGCGCCGCGGGGCGAGACGTTCCCGCTCATTGCCGACGCGAATGTCGGCACCGAGGCTGCTGATGCGGAGAGACGGCTTGTCGATCGGTGAACGGATTGGGGAAGTATGCTCGAAAAATGAGAAGACTGCGATGTGGCATGGCACAGACACTCTTGTCTGTGCTCCGAGGCGGCGTTCAATCAGAATGTGCGTGATCCTCCGATGATCTCCATCTACACCAACCCCATCTTCCACAAACACGATACCGGCGTCGGGCATCCGGAGACGGCGACGCGGCTCGATGCGGCGCTGGCTGGCGTTGTGCGGGCAGGGCTGGCCGGACGGATTACACGCGAGACGGCGGAGCATCGCGATACCAATCGCCTCATCGCAAAGGTGCATTCGACGGATTACCAACGGTCGATCGATGAAGCTTCTCAGTCGGGCATGCGACTCTTCCATTCGATCGACAACCCGATGTCGTCGCAGACGTTTGCTGCCGCGCGCACAGCGGTCGGCACCGCGCTCACCGCTGCGGAAGAGATGATGCAGAGCGAAGCGGGACGTGCATTCGTCATTGCCCGGCCGCCCGGACATCACGCCGAGCGGCTGAAAGCGATGGGCTTCTGTTTCTTCAACACGATCGCCTGCGTTGCCGAATGGATTCGCGAGCAGCCCGGCATCGATCGAGTCTTCATCTTCGATTTCGACGTCCATCACGGCAACGGAACGCAGTCGCTGTTCTGGGACCGCGACGACGTCTTTTACCTCTCGATGCACCGCTTTCCGTTCTATCCGGGAACGGGCGCAGCGAGCGAAATCGGCTCCGGAGCCGGCCGGGGCACCACGATGAACATCCCGCTAGAACGCGGCCTCGGCGACGCCGCATACCTGCGTGGAGTCGAAGACGTCGTCGTCCGCGCTATCGATGCCTATCAGCCTCAGGCAATCCTGCTGTCGTCAGGTTTCGATGCGCACCGCCGCGATCCGCTTGGTGGCATGCGCGTGACGGAGCGGGCGTACGGCGAGATCACGACGCGCATCGTCGAAGCCGCAGCGCGCCACAGCGGCGGGCGCGTGCTCTCGCTGCTCGAAGGCGGTTACGACATGGAAGGGCTCGCGGCGAGCGTCGCCGAGCATGTGAACGCTCTCGCGTAAAACCGGGGGAGAACCGTTTCACGCGGAGACGCGGAGGGCGCGGAGTTGGTTTTCCCCGTGTCCTCCGCGGCTCCGCGTGAAACGTTTTCAGTAGTCTTTCGCGCGAAGTACCGACTCATACAACGCTTCCAACCTCGTAATCCGCAACTCTTTCGAGAAGCCGCGTACGACGTGCTCACGTGCGTTTTTCGCGACACGCTCGCGCCGCGCCGCATCGTCGATCACCTCGGCGATCGCGCGCGCCAGCGGCGGCACTTCCTTCGCGGGAATCAGCCAACCGACTTCGGCTGATGAGACGAGCTCGCGGTTGCCGCCGCAATCGGTGGCGATGACCGGTTTTCGCATGGCCATGGCCTCGCGGATCGTGCCGGTGATGCCTGTGCCGTCCCACGAAGCGTCGACGACGAGATCGCAGGATGCGAAGACGTTCGGCATGTCGTCGCGGTACTCGACGGGCGTGACGTGCGGCCCGATGCCGCGCTCACGTGCGTAGCTCGCCACCTCCGCCCGCTCCGACCCGTCGCGGCAGCCGATCAGCACCAGGTGGGCGTGTGGGTGGGTGGGAAGGATCGAAGCGACGGCGTCGATCAACTCCTTCCAACCTTTCCAGGGTCGTACGCCGATCTGAGCGATGAGGAAGGCGCCGTCCGCGATTCCCTTTTCGCGGCGGAAGGCGGTCGTATCCCAGCGTGCCGGATCGAAGAGATGAACATCGGTTCCGGCATAAACGACGACGACCTTCTCTCGCGGCAGAAGGCCGCTGGCAACGATTACCTCCTGGATCTGCGCGCAGACGGTGACGACGCGATCAACACGATGCGTCCGGTATTTGATGCGGTTCCAGACGTCGAGAGGAAAGGAGACGCCGCGGTTCACGATGAATGCGCCCACCGGCCGGGCGAACGTAGCGGCCAGCGCGAGCGCGTGCGCGACGCCCTTATGCACGTGGACGACGTCGGGCCGGAGCTCGCGAAAAAGCTGCCCCAACTTCCACGCGCTGACGAGATCGAACTGGTTGCGCATGCGCAGTCCAGCGAATCCCACCCCAGCCTGATACGCCTTTTCTTCGAGCACGGCATCGGGGCGGCTGATGATCGTTACGTCGTGACCGCGCTCGCGCAAACCGGATGCTGCCTGAAACATCTGGTGCACGGAGCCGGTGTTGAATTGATTGAATTCGAGGATTTGGAAGATGCGCATCGGCGAGGGGGCGGATTGTACCGGCGGTAGCGCGCAACCGCGCACTTGCTATATCGTTTCCGGTCCCTTGAAAGGAGCTTTGCGCACAGAATCCAGCACGCAGGCTGGCCGCTCGCCAAGAGCCAAATGGAAAGACCAAAATCCGAGATCAAAGTAACGGACAAGCGGATCTTCACCGCCGAGGGAGAGATTCGCGAGGAGTTCCGGCAGGAGGTTACGCCGGTCGATCCGGCTGCGGCGAGTCCGGCCGCGGCCCCTGCTGCAGCCGAGAGCGAGAAGCCGGCGCCGGAAGCTGCAAGAGCGGCTCCTCCAACCCGTGCTGCTGAGCCGCCCGCCAGCGAGCGACGCAACAAATCCGTGGCAGACAAGGCGTTGAATCCCGGCACACCCTTCGCGGACTTCGTCGAGCCTCTCATTGCTCAGGCGTACATGTCGTTGGGCATGCTGCGCAACCCGTATGATCCGAAACCGAAACTGGATGCCGCGGCGGCGCGTCAGATGATCGAGATGCTGACTATGCTCAAGGAGAAGACCAACGGGAACCTGACGGTGGATGAGGACGATTTTCTGTCGACACATCTGGGAGAATTGAAGCTCGCATTCGTCCAACGAACGAAAAGCCTTACATGAAACGACGTCCGATCCTGCTGCTCGCCGCGTCGATGTGCCTCGCGTCAGCCGTGGCACACGCGGGAGACACAGCACCTCGCGATATCTGGTCGCAGGCGGCCGCGTCCGCCGACGCCGGCAATATCGACGCGGCTGCAAAGAAGACCAGCGAGTTGATGGAGGTCGGCAAGGCGTCCGGCATCCGAACCTATCCGTTGTACGCCACCTCTGCCGCGATTCTCGCGCGGACGGCGCAGTCCAATAAGCCGGTTGCCGATTGGGCGAACAAAGCTGCTGACACCCTCGATCCCGGCTCGTCGTCGGTCGCGTTCATCCGTGCCGAGGAGGCGGTGGAGTCAAGGAGCTGGGGCACGGCGCTGCCGGTACTCGTCCGCGGCATCGCCGGACTTTTTGCCCGCTACCGCTCGCGGCTGCTCGCCCGTGCCGACACGGTCATCACACTCCTTCTCGCTCTCTCGCTGACGGCCGCGATTTTCTCGTTCGCTCTATTGATCCGTTACGGCCGCGCCATGACCCACGACTTCCGCGAGATGCTCGGGGAGCGCCTGCACGGTGGCTCGGTTTCGGTGCTCGCTTTCGCTCTTCTTTTTCTGCCGGTCTTCCTCTGGCTCGGGCCGCTCTGGCTCGTCTTCTACTGGTTCATCATCTTCTTCGGCTACGCCAAGACCGGCGAAAGGATCATGATCGCCGTCCTCTCGTTGTTGCTGGCGGGCGCGCCGCTGGCGCTCGACTGGACATCCCAGCGGATCGCCGGGATCGACAGTCCGGTCGTGATGTCGGCCATTACCAGCGACGAGCGAACCTACGAGCCGGACGCGCTCCGCCGGATGCAGGAGCTCGTCAACATCGTCCCTGACGATGCCATGCTGCATCTCCTCCTCGGTACTCTTTATCTTCAGGACGGCAACGATCAACAGGCCAGCCAGCACTATCAGCGATCGGCCGAGCTGAACGACAACGCCGGAGCGCACGTCAACCTTGGCAACCTCCATTTCTACAACAACGACTTCGCGACCGCGGTGACGGAGTACAACAAAGCCGAGGCGCTGGATCCTCGGCTGGCGATCGCGTTTTACGACGAGTCCATCGCCCTCGGTGAGCTGTACAAGTTCGACCAGCAGGCGCAGAAACTCGATGTGGCAAGGAGGATCGACCGGGCTCTCATCGAACGGCTCTCCTCGGAACCGCGGTCGCAGAAGCTCGAAGTCGTTCTCTACCATCCAAGCATCGCGCAGGCGTGGACCGTCTCCTCGGAGATTGCCCGCCGCGGCATCGCGCGCTCGCTCTTCGGAAACTACGCCTGGTTCGATCCGATCGAGAGCATGAGCAATCCGCTGACGGGTGGCGCGATTCTCACGTTGGTTCTGGCGCCGCTACTCTTCCTCAAACGGCGCCGGGCCGGATTCGCCGGATCCTGCTTCAAGTGCGGACGAACCTTCTGCCTTCGCTGCAAGTCGGCGCGGGAGAGCACGACCTTCTGCACGCAATGCATTCACATCTACCTGAAGCGCGACGGTGTTTCAGCAGCTACGAAGCGCGCCAAGCTCGAAGAAGTCAGCGAGCATCAGCACGGCATCCTGAAGCGGAACCGATGGCTGGCCACCTTCCTGCCCGGCTCGGCGCAGGTCATCGAGGGACACACTGCCGCAGGCACCGCTGCGTCGTTCGCATTCGCGTTCTTCGTTTCGCTTGCGATTCTCTCCGGCAGGCTTGCGCCGGTTCTGGCGCCGGGGGATACGGCCAAGACGATCGTCCGCATCGCTGCCATCGTCTTCGCCGCCGCGCTCTGGTTGTTCATTACGCTGCCGGTGTATCGGAGGAACGTCAATTCGTTTTGATGATGGTTTGATATGGCACTCGAAGGCACACTCAAAGATTTCAGTCTCGCCGATATCTTTCAGCTCATCGGTCTGCAGCGAAAGACCGGAGTTCTGACGCTTCGCAGCAAGGATGACACCGTCACGGTGACGTTCCTGGACGGCAAGGTCGTCGGCGCCGACTCCCTGAGCCACCGCCTCGAGAACCGGCTCGGTCACGTGCTTCTGCGAAGCGAACTGCTGACCCAGGACCAGCTAAACCGCGCGCTGGAGATTCAGAAAGAGACGCTTCAGCGGCTCGGATTCATCCTCGTTCACTACGGCATCATCTCGATCGACTCGCTCAAGCAGGCGCTCCAGCTTCAGATTCTCCAGATCGTCTTCCGCCTGTTCCGCTGGAAAGACGGCGACTATCACTTCTCGCAGGAGACGACGATCGAGTACGACCGCGACTACGTCGTTCCCGTCAGCGCCGAGTCGATCCTGATGGAAGGCGCCCGGATGATCGACGAGTGGCCGATCATCGAGAAGCGCATCCGCTCGTACGACATGGTCTTCCGCAAGAAGATGACCGATCAGGAGATCGTCGTCGCCGGCGCGTCGGAAGAGGCGGATGAGGTCGACTTCGATGCCGCGCCTGGACGCCGTCGCAAGCCGGTCATGACCGACAAGGTCCGCATCTCGCGCGACGAGAAAACCATCTACGACATGGTCGACGGCACGACGTCGGTAACCGGTGTCATGGAGCTGTCGAAGCTGCCGGAGTTCGATACGGCAAAGGCGTTGTACGAGCTCCTGACGCGCGATCTGATCGAGGAAGTGCGCGGAAGCGGTGCCGCGGAAGTGCTCGCGCAGATGACGCCTGTGGATGAAGACGAAGTTGCCGAAACGCCGGTTCCGTTGCCGCTCGTGGCAGTGCTGGCACTCCTCGCGCTCCTTTCGCTGGCCACATCGTTCCGGAATCCGCTCAACTCACTGCATCCGCTTGGCCCGGCCCATCGATCGTCGTCCGTCGCGGAAACGCGCAAGGCGATCTCCATCGAGCGGATCGAGCAGATCGGCGAGTCGCTCGAAATGTACAACGTCATCAACGGACGCCTTCCGGCGAGGCTTCAGGACCTTGTCCCGCTCTATCTTTCGCCGTCGCTTCTGCGCGATCCGTGGGCTCACGCGTACAAATACCTCCCACAGCCGCAGCGATACCTCGTCATCGGGTTCACTGCCGACGAAAAGCCCGATACGGACCTCTTCCTCTCGCACGTGATCGACGCCGGAGCGCCTGCCGCGGCCTCCTCGAAACCGGTAACGGGTGGGATACAACTCATCGATTGACGAATACGAAATGGCCGGGCGTTGTTCTGCCCGCCGGTCCGTATGAAGACACTCATGGTTCTGTTGCTGCTCGCCCGGGCTGCATCGCTCTCCGCATCGACACCGAAGCTTCCGCTGGTCGAAGTGCCCGCCACGCGCGGTACGTCCGACACGCTGGTCGTTTTCGTCTCCGGTGATGGAGGGTGGGCGGCCATCGACCGCGAGATCTCGAAGGTCCTTGCCGGCGAGGGAATGCCGGTCGTGGGACTCAACGCGCTGCAGTATTTCTGGACGAAACGCTCTCCCGATACCGCCTCGGGCGACCTCCGAGCGATCATCGATCAATACCTTGGCCAGTGGCACAAATCGCGAGTGCTCCTGGTCGGTTACTCCCGCGGCGCGGACGTTCTACCGGCCATGATCAGCCGGCTGCCTGCGGAGACACAGTCGAAAATCCGCATGATCGTGCTGCTCGGTCCCAGCCCGAAAGTGGAGTTCGAGTTTCACGTCGCTGACTGGATGCGTAGCGGCTCGGCGGGGGAAGCGGTTATGCCGGAGATCGGCAAACTCGGCGCGCATCGCATTCTCTGCCTGTCGGGAGAGGATGATCATGAATCGCTCTGCCGCGAGCTGACCGGACGTCCGCACGTCGACGTCGTCACGCTCAAGGGCGCACACCACTTTGACGGCGGCTATGACAACCTTGGCCGCATCATCATCGAGCATCTAAAGTGAGACGAATCGGATTCCTGCTATTGCTTCTCGCGGCCGGCACTGCGCGTGCCAGCGCGCCGGACGAGCGCTGCCCGGCGCGAGCGGACATTGCCGGCCTGCCGGTAGTGACGCTCAACGCCAAAGTCCCCAGCGACCGGTTCGCCGTCATGGTCACCGGCGACGGCGGCTGGCGGCGTATCGATCGCAAGATCACCGACCGTCTTCGCGCCGCGGGCATTCCGATCGTCGGATTCATCGCCTCCGACTACTTCCGGACACGGCGCACGCCCGACGAGTCGGCCTGCGACCTGGAGCGCATCATCCGTTACTACAAACTTCAGTGGCACCGGAACAAAGTGTTGTTGATCGGCTACTCGCGTGGCGCCGACGTCCTGCCGTTCATGGCCAGCCGTCTTCCGGCCGATCTTCGCGCCGCCACACAGCTCATCGCACTCCTCGGACTGGAGCCAGCGGTTGACTTCAAGTATTCGCCGGCATGGACTCTCAACGCGTACACGCACAAGGAACCGCTGCACGCCGTGAAACCCGATGTCGAGAAGTTGCGTGGTCAGAACGTGCTGTGCATCTTCGGAGCGAAGGAGAAAAACTCACTTTGCCACCAGCTCGACCCGAAAGCATTCAAGATCGTCGCGGAGCCGGGCGGACACCACTTCGCGGGCAAATACCGCGATATCGCGGACGTGATCTTGATCGAGTCTGCGGGGCGGTGAAGGGGGGTGTCGGGGGCGACTTCGGAATCGCCCTGAAACGAACAGCGGCCCCTTGCGGGGCCACTTAAAACCAGCAGGCGGAACCGCTGGCGCTGTATTCGCGGCGAATGTAGTATCGCGCTCCGTTTATGTCAAGTACCGATGCGCTGCCAACTCGCCGCACCATCGTTTACGTCGACGGTTTCAATCTCTATTTCGGGCTGGTTCAACAAGGGTGGCGCAGGTACTTGTGGCTCGATGTCTACGCGTTCGGAGCTTCAATTCTACGTCCCGATCAACGACTCGTTCGCGTCCACTATTTCACGTCCGAGATCACCGGTCCCCCCGACAAGCTCGGGCGCCAGAGGTCTTACCTGGCCGCCGTTAGGACGCTCCCTGGGGTCACGATCCATCGTGGACGGTATGAGTCCGATCAAGTGAAATGTTCCAAATGTGGCGTGGCGCTAGCGTGCCCAAAATGCCTGAAGCTCTGGTTTGACAACAACGAAAAAATGACCGACGTGAAGATAGCCACGGGGATGATCGTCGACGCGTTCCAGAATCGCTACGATGACGCCATTCTCATCAGCGGTGATGCGGATCAGAAACCAACCATCGATTACGTGCGCAAGCTATTCCCGGACAAGAACGCCTACGTGTGCTTTCCTCCTTCGAGGAAGTCGTACCACCTGGAGGTAGCGGCAACCGGCGTCATCACTGCCCACGAGGAGAATTTCCGCAAGAGCCAGTTTCCGCAAGTCGTCACGACCTCGCCGGGTCGATCGGTGACGAAGCCGCCGTCATGGCGTTAGGAGACGGGAATTTGAAAGTGCCGTAATCGGCCCTCGGCGATGTAACTGGAGTCTGCTCTCCCACTCCCCACCCCCGACACCCCACCCCCTACCTCGGCATATCCGAGTTGAAAATGTCCTCGGTAGCCCACCAGCGGCCGGTAGTCTTCTTCCACACCACCATGTACTTGCCGGCATCGTGAATAGCGTGGCCACCTCTCGGCGTGATGGTCAGGTCATAGCGGCCGTTCTCCACCGCCAGATCGCTGCATGACTGCGTTACGTGGTCGGGCGTAAGGGCCAGCTCGACCGCGCCGCTGCCAAGAACCTGCGTCCAGAACGCGCGGATCGCATCGCGGCCATGGAGCGCGGGCACATTCGGTGCCATGGTTATCGCATCCGGAGCGTAGAAGTTGTCGACGATCGCTTGCGCGCTCCCAGCCCGCACGTCTGCCGAAAGCTGACTGTTCGCGCGGCGGATGGCGTTTTCCGCATCGCCCGCTGTGGCGGCGGCCGATCCCGGCGCCGACGACGAACATGCCGCGAGAACCATCAGAACCAGCAGCGCTCCGATCGATAGAAGTCGTTTCATGAATTCCCCCTTGCGAATGAACTACGACCCAGGCGGGCCAGCGGATCTAGAATACGCGCGATGCGAGATCTCTATTCGATCGCCGCGGCCCTGTTGATGCTGCTCAATGCCGGTTGTCACAGCCCGACGTCGCCTGACAATGGAGTGCCGGCCCAGCACGGGCGGCTCTCGGGCATCGTCACGATCGGGCCGAATTGCCCGGGTCCGGAAACCGCGAATCCCTGTCCGACGCAGCCGTCGGCCTATGCCGCGCGCAAGATCCTCGTCTACACGGAGACCAAGTCGAATCTGCTCTTCACGGTCGACATCGACTCACAGGGCGCCTACTTCATCGATCTCGCGCCGGGGAAGTACACGATCGACCTCAAGCCGAGCGGCATCGACAAAACATCCGATCTGCCGAAGCTCATCGAGATCCATGCGAACACAGTGACGAGCCTGAACGTCAGCATCGACACAGGCATCCGCTGAGACGAGAAGGCCGGCGCAGAACGCCGGCCTCGGGTGGCTCGCGGTTCCGGGACTACGCTTTCAGGTGCTTGCTGACGAGAGCGGTCATCTCGAACATCGAGACCTGCTTCTTGCCGTTGAAGATCTTCAGCAGTTTGTCGTCTGCGTTGATCATCCGCTTGTTCGTCTTGTCCTGAAGGCCGTTGGCCTTGATGTAGTCCCACACCTTTTTCGTGACTTCGCTGCGGGGGATCGGCTTGCTGCCGACGATCGTGGCCAGGTCGCTGCTCGGAGTTACTTCCGCGGCAAGACCTTTGCCGGGGCTCTTCTTCGTTGTCGCCATTAGTAATGTCCTCTCCTACGTTTGTTCTACGTTTTGGCGGATTGTGCGCTACTGCACCCTGCGCGTCAAACGGGGAATTTCGGTCGATGTGCCAAAAGTCATGATGAGCCTGCTGCGCTTCAGGCACATGTGCATCCTCTCACGGCCACCTAGATTGACCGGCGAAGGAGATGCTCATGCACCAGCAACCACTCGTCCGGCTGACCGAAATCACCCGCACTTACCCCCTCGGACGCGTCCAGGTCCGCGCGCTCACCGGGGTCTCGCTCGACATCGCCCGCGGTGATTTCCTGGCGTTGGCCGGGCCCTCTGGCAGCGGCAAAACGACGCTGCTCAACCTCATAGGATGCATCGACAAGCCCGATAGCGGCCGCATCGTGATCGACGGTATCGACGTGACTGGCGTTCCGCTGCACCGTCTGGCTGCGACCCGGCGCGACACGCTCGGCTTCATTTTTCAAACCTTCAACCTCATTCCCGTTCTCACCGCGTTCGAGAACGTCGAGTACCCGCTCCTGCTGCAGCACCTGCCTGCGAGCCAGCGACGCGACCGCGTTCGCTACTGGCTCGATCAGGTCGGGCTGTCGGAGCAGGCGCGCCAGCGGCCCGACCAGCTTTCCGGCGGCCAACGGCAGCGCGTGGCCATCGCCCGCGCCATGGCAGGCGAGCCGAAGCTCGTCCTCGCTGATGAGCCGACTGCCAATCTCGACTCAGTGACTGCCGCGCGAATCCTCGACCTCGTCGAAGGGCTCAACGACTCCACCGGATGCACATTCATCTTCGCCACGCACGATCCCGCGCTGATGTCACGCGCCCGACGCTGCGTCCGCATGCACGACGGCGCGATCACCGCCGATGTCGCCGCCAATCTCATAGACCAGCCACTTCTCGAAGCACGCGCTTCGTAAGGAAACCCGATGCTCACCAAACTTGCCCTTCGCAACGTCTTCCGCAATCGCAGGCGCTCCGCCATCACCCTGCTCGTCATCGTCTTCGGCGCGGTCGGCTTGATTCTCTTCGGCGGCTACAAAGCCATCACGTTCCACGGTCTTCGCGAAAGCACGATTCGCAACCGGCTGGGACATCTCCAGATCTACAAACAGGGATTCGAGCACGCCGAGGCAAAGAAGCCACTCGAATTCGGGCTCGACGACGTCGCCCCGCTACGCCGTGCGATCGAGAGCGACAAGCGCGTCCGGATGACCACCGCCCAGATCACGCTGATGGGCCTGATCAGCAACGGCGACAAGTCGGAGACCTTCCTTGCCACCGGCGTCGAGCCTAAGGAAGACCGGGCCATGAACGCGCAACGCCTCGTCGCCGGTACCGATTTGCCGGAAGGCGAGAGCGATGCCGTGATCATCGGCCGCGGACTGGCCGCCTCGATGCACGCCAAGCCTGGCGACTACCTCACTCTGATGTCGACGACGACCTCGGGATCACTGAACGCCATCGACGTCCGCGTGGCGGGCATCTTCATGAGTGGCGTGAAGGAGTACGACGACCGCGCCATCAAGATGCCGCTGGCAGGCGCGCAACAACTTCTGCAGACGAAGAAAGTCGAGCGCCTCCTCGTCCTTCTCAACGAGACGGACGACACCGCCGCGGTCCGCGCCGATCTCACCGCGCTCTTTGCGCGCAAGCACTGGGCGCTTGAGATGAAGGATTGGTCGCAGCTCGCCAGCTTCTACCACCAGGTCGTGCTGCTCTACAACGGCATCTTCGGCTTCATCGGCATGGTCGTCTTCGGCATCGTCATCTTCAGCGTGGCGAACACGATCGTGATGTCGATCTTCGAGCGCACGCGCGAGATCGGCACGATGATGGCCATCGGCACGACGCGATCGAGCGTGTGGCGACTCTTCTTCCTTGAAGGCCTATTCATCGGCCTCCTCGGCGGCGTGGCCGGCTTGCTGGCGGGAGCCGGCGCATCCAGCATCATCAACCACGTTCACCTGATGTTGCCGCCGCCACCGGGCTACACGCAGGGCTATCCGCTACGCGTGATGCTCCAGCCAGGCATCCTAGTCACCGCGTTCCTCATCGCCGTCATCACCGCCACGCTCTCCTCGATCCTCCCCGCGCTCAAAGCGTCGCGCCTGAAGATCGTGGATGCACTGGGGCATATATGAGTTGGTTTGTGGGGAGTAGGGGGTGGGGTGTGGGAGTGCGGTTTTCGGGGGTCGGGAGTCGCAGAAACTCCGAATCCGAGGTCTCGCTTCGCTCCGAACCAGCTCTGTTGCCCCACTCCTCGTCACCCGATCCGACGTCGTGCCCTACGTCTCTCTCCCACCCCCCACTCCCTACACCCCACACCCCGGAGGCAACATGAAACGAACCCTGCTCATCCTTCTTCTCGCCGCTGCGCCGTTGCGCGCGGCCGGTAACGACGCGGCTTCCGTGCTCGCGCGCGCTGACGTCTTTCGCAATCCGATTCCGAGCTTCTCGGTCGATGTTGAGCTCATGTCGGTCACGCCGGACGGCAAGTCCAACACTTCGCGCTTTCGCGTCTACGGCAAAGGTGCGGACCGCAGCATCGTCGAGTTC
This sequence comes from Thermoanaerobaculia bacterium, assembly GCA_017883205.1. Lineage (GTDB taxonomy): Bacteria > Acidobacteriota > Thermoanaerobaculia > Gp7-AA8 > Gp7-AA8 > JADGNZ01. Next base: position 322,984 of record JADGNZ010000001.1, read on the forward strand.
ACCTACCCGCAGACCGAGAAAGGGAAGTACCTGCTGATGCTGCGCGACGCGATGTGGATCTACATTCCGACGGCGAGCCGGCCGATCCGCATCTCGCCGCTGCAACGGCTGATGGGCCAAGCCTCGAACGGCGACGTTGCGCGGACGAACTTTGCGGCCGACTACGACGCGAAGTCGGTGGCCGAAGAGGGCGACACGTACGTTCTCGACCTCGTGGCCAGAGATCCGGCAGTCGCCTACAACCGCGTCAAGCTCTGGATCGACAAACAGAGCTACGAGCCGCGCCGCGCCGATTTCTACGTCGTCTCTGGCAAGCTGATCAAGCGGGCGAACTACCGCACGTACGGGACGATGGCCGGCCGCCGCGTGGTCACCGAGGTCGAGATCGAGGACCTCCTCCGCCCCGGCAACCGCACGACGATGCGCTACGCCAACCTCACACCCAAAGAGAACGCCGAAAAGATGTTCACAAAGGACTCGCTCGGCAAATGGTAAGCGCGGGCAAGAACGCAGCGCCAGCGAACGCAGCGCAAACGAACGTAGCGCAAACGAACGTAGCGCCGCCGGCCCGGCGGCTGTACCGCCGGCGGCTCGCCGGCGGTCTTCTCATCGCACTGCTCGCAACCGCCGCCCACGCCGAGGTCTTCAAGATCTTCGGATCCGCCGGAGTGGAATCGCAGCTCACACCGGCGAACTCCTCCTCCCCATTGAATCCCGACAACGTCGCCGGCATCCCGTATCGAACATCGTCCGCCGACGCCGTTGCATTCTTCGATGCCGCGCCGGAGAGCCGCACGTGGAAGCTCCACCTCAAGCTTCGCGGCGATGCCGCCGAGGGAGGCAGTCAGCAGGCGAGTGTGGGCGAAGCCTACCTGCAGCTCAACCCGAAACCGTGGCTCGACGTCACGATCGGCCGCGTGATCGAGAAATGGGGCACCGGCTACGCCTGGAATCCGACGGCATTCGTCAGTCCCAGGAAGAACCCAACTGATCCCTCTGACTACCGTTCGGCGAATCAGGGCCTCAACATGCTGCGCGCCGATGTGTTCGCGCGAGGCACGAACGTCTCGCTCTACGCGCTCGATCATGGCGCCGTCGCGGCGCGGGTCTATCGACTGGTCGCGGGCACCGACGTGTCCCTCCACTTCCGGCGCGATGGCGACGGTACGCAGCAGGGGGTGAGTGCAGCACGAGTGTTCGGCGACTCCCTCGAGCTGCATGCAGAGGTTGCACGCCGTCACGCGCTCGCCGGTGCGCAGTACACCTTCAAACGAAACGTCAATGTGGTCTTCGAGCTGTATCACAGCGGTGACGGCCTCGATGCACGCGCGTGGCGGGCGTTTCGCCTCATGGCCGACAACGCCAGGAGCGAAACGACGATCCGCACGGCGAATGGGGAGTACGCTCCGTTGCGAATGGCCCGCGACTACGCGTTTGTACGCGTCGACTGGCCGTTCGAAAAACTCGACGCCGAGCTGATCATGATCACCAATATGCGCGACGGTTCGCTCCTGGCACGTGCCACGTTCACGCACAAGCTTCGATCGAACATGAGCGTCTACCTGATCGACACCGAGTTCGCAGGTGCTAGAGCCAGCGAGCTCGCATACATGCAGGTGCGGCGCGTTACGACGGGTGGCGCGCGATTGTATTTTTGAAGACAAAGGCATCACCACAGAGGCTCAGAGGACACAGAGCAAATGCTTCACCTCTGTGGTCTCAGTGCCTCTGTAGTGCACTGTTTCACGACCTAGAATGCCATGAACGTGAACGAACAGAAGATCAAGTTGATCGGGGTGCTGACGTGGATCATCGTCGGGATCCCGACCGTGCTGTGGGAAGCGGAGCATCGGTCGCTCTTCACGGCACGCGCGGCGCTCCTTTTCGGCGCGTTCATCGTCTTCATCATCGGCTTCGTCGTCGGGACGCGTCCCGGCTGTGGCAACGCGATTCGAATTCCGACGCTCATCATCGAGACGCTGGCGGCATTCACCTGCGTGATCCTGCAGCCGACCGGCTTCCTGCCCGTGCTGCTCGTGATCGTCGCAGCCCAGGTTGGCGGTTTTCCGCCTCGTTTCGCGATTCCCGTCATCGCCTTCAACTCTGTGGTGCTCGGTCTGATCGAGCGGCGAACAGGGGGCGACTTCGTCATCTACGCGTTGGTCTACTTCGCCTTCTCGCTCTTCGCGCTCTTCTCGATGCACGTCGCTCACTCCGAGATGGAAGCGCGAAAGGCGTTGACCGAAGCCAATGCGGAGCTACGGATGACCACGGAATTGCTGGAGATCAGCAGCCGCACTTCGGAGCGTCTCCGCATCGCCCGCGATCTCCACGACCTCATCGGGCATCATTTGACCGCGCTCAGTCTCAATCTCGAAGTGGCCAGCCATCTCTCCAGCGGCGAAGCGAAGGAGCATGTGGAGAAGAGCAAAGGAATCGCCAAGCAGTTGCTCGTCGACGTACGGGAAGTCGTCAGTCGCCTCCGCAACGACGAGCCGGTCGATCTCACGGCCTCGCTGGAGTCGCTGCGCGATGTGATGGTCGCACCGTCGCTCCATCTCGACTATCAGGACGGCCTCGCGGTCGCCGATGCGAACGTGGCGCAGATCGCGTTGCGCACAGTTCAGGAGATCGTGACGAACGCCGTGCGCCACTCCGGTGCGCGCAATCTCTGGCTCAAGCTCGCGGCCGGCGACCGCGCCCTTTCGATCGATGCCCGTGACGATGGCACCGGCACCGATAACATCCGCTTCGGCAACGGTCTCCTCGGCCTTCGCGAGCGCGTCGAGCAGATTCGCGGCACGTTCGAAGTGACGTCGATGCGCGGACGCGGCTTCTCCGTTCACGTGACGCTGCCCCTCGGCGGTGCCGCGTGATCCGCGTCTGCATCGTCGAGGATCAGACAATCGTCCGGCAGGGTCTGCGCAGCCTGCTCGCGCTCGTGCCGGACATCGAAGTGGCAGCCGAGGCGAGCGATGGGGAGGAGGCGGTAGCGGTCATTCAGCGCGAGAAGCCAGATGTGGTGCTGCTCGATCTGCGCATGCCGAAGCTCGACGGCGTCGGCGTTCTCCGGCAGTTGCGCGAGCGAGGCGCCGCGCGGCCGACGCTCATCCTCACGACGTTCGACGATGACGCCATCCTCTTCGAAGCCGTGCGCGCCGGCGCGAAGGGCTGGCTGCTCAAAGACGTCTCGCTGGAGCGCCTGACGAGCGCGATCCGTACACTGGCCGAAGGAGGCACGTGCATCGAACCGGTGATCACCGAGCGAATCATGCGCGCCCTCGAAAAGAGCGACTCAGCATTCGAGTCCACCGACCTCCCCGAACCGCTCACCGACCGCGAACGAACGATCCTCCGCCTCCTCGCCGGCGGCTACAGCAACAAAGAGATCGGCGAGCTGCTCAACATCACCGACGGCACGGTCAAGAACCACATCTCGAACCTGCTGGCGAAGTTGGGAGTACGCGATCGGACGCGAGCGGTGTTGCGGGCGATTGATTTGGGAGTGATTTGAGGGATTCGTGGCACGCCCAACCCCGCAACCGCGAAAGGGGCGCCGCGTTCTCATTCACGCGGCACCCCTTCATCACGCGCGACTACTTCTTCGGATCCTTTGCGATTTCGTGAACGAGATCGAGGATCTTATCGTCGGCCGGATCGGTTTGCGCCTTCGCCGCAGCCTTGGTAGCAAGAGAGGGGGCCAGAAAGCCCTGTGTGGGAGGAGTGGTGGGAGGAGTCGTTGAGGGTGGTGTGGTAGGAGGGTTGTTGGCGGGTTTTTGCGGCTTGCGGCGGTTCATCGTCCGATCGACGACACTCTGTAACTCATCGACATAAATCCGCGCCCCGCCGCCGTCAGGCTGCTTCACGTGACGCTTGCCCCATTGAAACAACTGAAGGGCATGTTCGCCGGAGATGGACAGCTTCTGATCCATCGAATACGACATGGCCATCGTGATCGCCGCCATCCTCTGCGTGATCGGGTGCATCTGGCGCTCGTAGTCGAGGGCGTACTGCGCGGCGGCGGTGTCGAACATGTTGCGCTGCTGAAACGGTGGATAGGAGTTGACGGCGTTGATCATGGGCGGGATGAGCGCGCGTCCGAACTTCGCGCTCTGGGCGATGCGTGTGATCTTCGTGATATCCGGCTGGATCAGATCGGGGATGATGGCCTCCATTTCGTTGAGCAACTCGACCATCCTGGCCGCTGCCGCGACAGGGTCCGGGATGGCCGCGATGGCCTTTGGTTTGGTCCTGGTGCGCTTCTGAACGACGGTTTTGGAAGAGCGGTTTCCGGTGCGGTTTCTCGTTGGCATCTCGATCTCCTTTGCCGCGCAGTCGAGGTCCAGCCTCCTGCGGGCTCATCTTCTGAGACGTTTCACAAAAAAAAAGGTTACTGGGAGTGAATGCGATCGGTTTCGGCGGGGTCTTGATCTCTGCCCGGCAGGTCGCGATCTACCCTGATCGACACGCGATCTATGCCTGGTAGCTACGGATCTATCTTCGGGAGATCGCGATCTATTTTTTTGAGATGCGGATCTATCCCTGGTAGATCGCGATCTCTTTTTAGGAGATGCGGATCTGTTTTTAGGAGATGCGGATCTCTTTTTTTAGATGTGGATCTCTTTTTGGGAGATGCGGATCTGTTTTTAGGAGATGCGGATCTCTTTTCAGGAGATGCGGATCTCTTTTTGGGAGATGCGGATCTCTTTTTGGGAGATGCCTATCTCTTTTCTTAGATGCCGATCTATCCTCAAGGGCGACGTCTGATCTCGGTAAGTGCATGCTGGATCAATGGCTTACGTCCAAGCACCGTCAGTTCTCCTGAGAGTGGTGTCATCCCGAGCGGGCGAACGCCGCAGGCGCCGGTGAAGCGGAGATGACACTGTGTCTGCCGAGCGCGAAATCACGCCCCCATCGTAAGTTCATGAATCTAAAGGCAAACATCGCGCTCACGCAAATCGTGTCATCCTTTCAGGGACGAAACGCTCACCTCACCATTCTTCCCAACCATCGAGATCCGCTTCGACGCCATCTTCGCGGATTAGCGCAGGACGGCGATGCGTGGTCCCGCGATCGAGTCTGTCAGTGCGAGCCACAGTCGATTCTGTGAATCGACGGCCATCCCAAGAATGTGACCTGGCCAGGACCCGAACGGAACGCCGAACGTTCGCGGCTCCGACTGCTGAACGTAATGAACGAGCACCGGAGTGTATGTGGGATAAATTGCTTCGAATCCGGGCGCGATACCTTGGATGATCCAGACCGACGCATCGGGAGCCGCGCTCAGGCCCGCCGGAGAACTGATCACCAACTCTTCGTGGAAGGAGCCATCCTGGGTGAAGGCTACGATCGCGCCGGTTCGGTGGTACTGGCTCGTGCGACTCTCAGTTCGAATCGACAGCCACAACGTCCCGTCGGAGCCGGCAACCAACCCCGAGAAACCGGCACCGGGATTACGTCTCTCGAACAGGGCATCATCGCGAAAGACGTCGTAAGTGCCATCCGGGATCATCCGGACGAGCGTCGGACCGGCAGTGAACCACACCGCGCTGTCGGAGGCGACGGCGAGTGAATCGGGCACGATCGCTTGCGGCAGCTCGATGTGGGTTACGACCCCGTCTAGCGTGAGCCGCCCGATCCGTCGAGTATAACTTTCAAGGAACATGACCGTCCCGTTCGGCGCTGCGACCAGGCTCCAAGCGCCGACAAAAGCGCCCAGCGAGACAGTTTCGATTTGGCCGCTCGGCCTTACGACTCGTAATACGTCTTCGGCCGAGGATCGACTGATGCAGACGAGGGCGTCGTCGCTTCTGACGACTGCCCCAGCGGAACAGTTGACGCCGCTTGCAACGAGCGTCAATCGACCATCCACCGCAATCGTTCCGACGTCCGCGCCCGCAAACCAGATTGAACCGTCCGGCGCGGCAACGAGCACGGAGCTCGCGTCGTGAGCCGGGAACACCGAGAACCCAGGAGGCTGCGCCGCGCGCCGCCTGACCTCAGCAACGCAAGGTGTTGTTACGAGAAGGAGGATGGCAAGTAGTCGGCGCACATCGGGAGGTACGGATGGCTACTAAGCGACGTCCAAGTCGTGACAGCTCGTGAGTAAACGAAGAACATCCTGGGGTCGCCCGATCTCGTCATCGAGATCCTCCTCGAGTCGAATCGGAAGTACGACGAGGTGACCAAGCGCGCGGGTCTACGTAGGTCGGACTCTCCAGTCCGACGTTCTCGCTGTCGGACTGGAGAGTCCGACCTACGTTACGTCCGCGGCAAACACGCCGAGCCGGCCGTCTTCGCCGGAGGCGCACCGTGCTCGGCGAGAAATTGCCTGAGTGCCGCGTTCACGGACGTCGAGTCGCGGAAGACCTCGGCTACGTCTGGAGCGAGGAGCACTAGATTCGCACCTTCCTTGTAGCGGACGTAGTACTTCCCTCGTACGCCTCCCGGCGCCGCGGTTTGCTCGGTGATTTCGAGTTCGTTGTCGTTATCCTGATTCATGAGATATTCGTTATACGGCCGTTGCCTGGGACGTTGTTCCGTGGAACGAGTTGCCATTTCAGGCCGAAAGAGTGGTCAGGCGCTTCTTATATTCGATCGAAAAGGCGTTGATGGCTTGGATGCACTTCACTGCATCGCCGCTGCCGCAGATGTCGTATGTGCTGGGGATGTCGAGTCCCAGCTCGGTCGCGCGGTCTCCGAGCTGGCTGGCTTGCTCCGAGTAGGGATCGCGCGCGCGGATAGCGAGAAGCAAAATAATAGCCGCGTAGAGATAGGAGAAAGCCCGAGCTGGTTCAGCAAGCTCTTCGAGTTCGAGTGCCTCCTTCCGAATCATCTCGGCATGGCTTCTCTCGAACTCCTGTGCCCGTTCACCGAGTGGAGGCATTTGAATGGCGTAACTCAAGACGCAGTTGGCGAGAAGCATCGCTTCGACTGGCGCCTCTAGACGGACACGCGAACCGTATTCCATTGCGAGGTCCATCACGACGCCAATTTGAAGGCGTTCAATCGCCTCCTCAAGAATCCTGACTGGTTCTGGCCCTCGGCCAAAGAGTCGCTTCCAGAACGCCATTTTGTCATTCCTTTGGTTATTGGTTGTCGAAAACCATGGCGCTTCTTGCCGAGCTGTAGCTTGCTCGCGCGTTGCACGCGGTTCAAGGGAGGCACTTGGCAAGATCAAGCTGCCCAATGCATCCTGTGTTTCACCCAACACGAACCGTGAATCGCTGGAGTATAGACCTCGCGGCACAGCGGTTCGTGTCGGGCGCACCCGATGTTAGGCCACACCTAGACCGCAAGGTTGGCAACAAACTCTGACATTAAGAACTTAGAGAAATGATCGCTCGTGACGATGATGATGTGTCTGCGCGCCGCACGCTCAAGCATGGCAGGATCTTGCATCCGGTCGATGCGAACCAGGGGATCGTGGAGATGCCGCGGTAGAGGATACTTGTAGATCGCAAACGGCACTTGGCAAAAAACAACGTCTTCGGCGGCTATTTCACCACTAGTTCCACCTACCCGCCTCGCGTCAAAGACCGCCCGAAAGAGCTTTGCCGAGGTGACGATGACGGGAACTATGACTTGGTTGGCCCAAGGCAGATCGGTCGTCTTGGACCTTTCCGCGCGATGAGAGCTTCGGGATTCCTCCTCCGCGGCAATCGCCTGCGCGCCGAGCGCTACCTGGTGCGCGGCGTCCGAAATAGCAGCGTTTGATGTCTTCGTCTTGTCGCCTTTGGTATACGAAAGATAGTTGCCTCGTGTCTCTCTCGCCTCATCCGCTATGAACCCGTCGTGACGCACCGACGACCAAATCGACACACAAGACCAGCCGGCCACATTTCCGCTTACTCTGTTCTCGAGTTGATGCACATCAAAATATTCGAAGTCCGATCCGAACAGCACCCAGTCGACGAAATCCGGATTGTTTTTCTTGCATTCGATCACGAACGTGAGCAGGGTTTGACCGCGCCGATATTCTGCCCAGATGTCGACCTCCGTCTCCTTCCCGGGGAGTTCGGGGGCAGTCGGGTACTTGACCGTGTAGTTTGATGAACGAACTCTCCAGCGGCCCGTATCCTGTAAGCACTGCGCACACCAGCGTTCGAAGAATGTCCCGTGAATGTTCAGCGCACGGACCAACCATTCGTGTTCGGTTTTCAGGTCAACGCTCATCACGAGAACCCCGACCGATTGTACACATTAGGTGCGCCGGGCGGCCTCACGACATCTAACCTCCGCGGCGAGTTGTCGTGGGAGACACTGATCAATGAGGACTCGCAACGGCGGACACTGTCTCCTTTGCGAGCTCCAGCGCTGCGACGGCCTGTTCCCTGCTAACGTCTGGGAAGGAATCCAAGAAGACATCCAGCGAATCGCCTGCCTCGAGATAGTCGAACAGGTTGCGGAGCGGGACCCGGGTTCCCACGAACACAGGTTCGCCCGCCAGGATCTCTGGATCGGCGTGCACGATCTGGTTGTGAGTGAGCATCTGTCGAATTCTACTACTCGGGCGCTGCCGACTAACCCCTACTTCGGAATCGGAATACTCCCCAGCAAGTACTTCAAATCATCGTCGCGCCACCGAATGCCTCCTCCGAATGTGAAGGCGGTGTGGTTGAGGACATTGTCGACTCCGCTGCGGATGAAGATCGTTGGAGTGGTCGGCTTCTCCTGGCGGAAGGTGTATTCGCCGAAGAGGCGGACGTGGGGGTTGTTGTCGCCGTTGCGGTGGCCGAAATCGAAGACTTCGCCGGTGGCGCGGATGCGGTTGTTGAAGAAGTAGTCGACGCCAGCGCCGCCTGAGGAGTCGATCATGCCGAGGCGGACGGCGAAGGGGGCGATCGTCCAGCCGGCTTGGGCGGAGACGAGGAACGAGCGGTCGAAACGGGTCTGTTGCGTGATCGTCGTCTGCGATTGGCCGGTTGCCGGATTCGTCACGGTCTGTTCGATCGTATTGTCGCGGCGCTTGCCGAACGGCGTGTCAGCGAGCTCGATGTTGTAGAAGCGATTGTGCTCGGGATTCGGGTTCAGGCGCAGCCAGACGGCGGAGCGGGAGTTGCCCAGCTTGCCGTTGCCGTCCTGTTGCGCGGGCAGACCGGCGTAATAGTCGCCATTGAGCCCGAGGTCGAGCTGCATTCTGCTGGCGCGGCCGAGCGTGTTGCGCAACTCGTTCACGCCGCTCTCGACCGAGCCGAGGGCCGCGGTGAGGCGGTCGTGCGCTTCGTTGCTGTAGAGAAGCTTGCCGACGGTTCCTTCACCGCTGCGGATCTGGGTGGTCACGGCGTTGAGATTGTCGGATGTGGTCTTGAGATCGGCGGAAAGGGTGCGGAGGTTTTCGACGATGTGGCGGACGTCTTCGCGATTCTCGCCGACCGTGCCGTTCATCTGCGTGGCCATCCGGTCGATTGAAGCGGCCAGACGTGGGATCTCGACGCGCAGCGATTCGCTGATGACGCGCGCGTTCGCAACCGTGGCGTCGACGTTGGTCCGGTTCGCAGCGATCAGGTCGCGCACCTGCTCGGTGATGGTGCGGACATTGTCGACGATGTCGACGAGACGCTGCTGCCCGGCGGGTCCGCTCATTGCGCCGCGCAGCGAGGCCGTGATCGCCTTGACGTCGTTCGCGATCGCGGCGACCTGATTGGTGATGTCGTCCATCGAAGCCGGCTGCGTTCCGTGAAGGACGACGCTCTGTTCTTGCGGTATTACAGGTGCATTGGACGGGCCGGGATCGAGCTCGACGTACTTCTCGCCGAGGAGCCCGAGGTTGGCGACGTGCGCGACGGCGCCGGGATGAAGCACCACGTCGGGATCGATATCCAGCGTCACCTCGGCTTTGCCATCCGAACGGAGCTTGATATTCGACACTTTTCCGACGCGAACGCCGGCCACGCGGACGGCCGATTTGTTATCGAGACCGGCGACGGAGTCGAAGAGCGCCGTCACTTTGCGTGCGCCGGTCCCGTGACCGATCTGCACGTCTTCGATCTTCAGGATGAAGTACCCGAGGATCGCCAGGACGATGAGCATGAAAACGCCGACTTTGGCTGCGGATGACATGGTGTGTGGGGGGTGGGGAGTGGGGGGTGGGGTGTGGAAGAACTGTTCCCGCTTCCAAGCCTCACTTCATACGTCCCGTTCCTTTCTTAGGCATCAGTTGTATCTGGGGGTCGCGCGTCGGGTGTCGGGTGTCGGAGCAAGTCCTGGCGAAACGCTTGGCTTGTCGCTCCCACACCCCACACCCTACTCCCGACTCCCCGCGAAAACACCCCACACCCTACTCCCCACTCCCCCGAAAAACATCTACGACTCCCGACTCCCGACCCCCGACAACCGCAGGACATCGATCCCTGCCCGCCGCAGCATCTCGAACAGCAAAGCAAGTGGTAATCCAACTACGTTCGTGTAACTGCCGTGGATGGAGTCGATGAACATCCCGCCAATGCCTTGTACGGCGTAAGCGCCCGCTTTGTCGAGCGGCTCGCCGGTGGCCACGTACCAGGCGATCTCGCGTTCGTCGAGCGGGAGCATACGCACTTCCGACTCGGCCACGCGCGTCTCACGCCAGTCCCGAGCGGTGTTCTGCAGCGTGACGCCGCTGTAGACGACGTGCGTTTTGCCGGCGATCAAACCGAGCATCCGCCTGGCGTCATTTGCGTCGACCGGCTTTTCGAGTAGTTGGTCGCCGAGGAGGACGGTCGTGTCGGCGGCGATGATCCAGGCGTCGGGATGGCTGGCCGCGACCACCTCGGCCTTATCGCGCGAGAGCCGCGCCACATACTCCTCGGGTGATTCGCCGGGCTGATGAATCTCCGGCACATCGCTCGGAATGACGTCGAAGGCCAGGCCGATCGACGTCAGCAACTCGCGGCGGCGCGGCGATTGCGAAGCGAGGATGAAACTCATCGCGCCAGTACCAGGCTGATGCTCAGAACGACGATGAATCGCGCTTCAGTGACGATGCGATAGATGATGCGGATCCCCTCGCTGCGGTAGCTCCAGTAACCGCGCAACGGCTCGAAGAGCGGCGCTCCGATGATGGGATCTTCGTCGATGGTCTCGAGCGCGCGGGCGGTGACCGCGCGCTGCTCGTCGGTGAGCGCGCGCCAGTCTTTTTCAACGCGCTCGGCAAAACGGAGACGGTCATTCCACATGAGCGAAGTCTACTCGCGAAGGATTGGAAGGTCGCCACCGAGCCGGTGGCGGTACAGCCGCCGGGCCGGCGGCGCTACGCTTGTCTCGCGCGCCATTGTGTAGCGCCGCCGGCTCGGCGGCTGGATCGCCGGCGGCCCGCCGGCGGTTTATCCGCCAAGCAGATCCTCCGCAGCCAGCATGGCGCCGCGCAGCACCTCGGTCTCTCCCTCTTCGATGGCAGCGCGCAGCGGCGCGTCGTCGGCGATGTCGATCGTCTCGCGGAGAGCGAGGTATTCATCGTGCGAGATGAGGATGGCGATGGGACGGTCGTTGCGAAGGAACGTGGTGCGGTTGCCGGTCAGTTCGCATTCGCCGACCAGGGCGCGAAGGTCTTCCGATACGTCGTGGATATCGAATCGCTTGTCCATTAGTTCTGACGATTTTTCGGAACGTCATTTCCGAACAGCGACTGCAGATACGTGCGGAACTCGCTGCCGACGGCCGGATGGCGCAGCGCGTAATCGACGGTCGCTTTGAGATAGCCCAGCTTCTCGCCGGCGTCGTAGCGCTTGCCTTCGAAGACGTAGCCATAGAAATCGCCGGTGCGCACCAGCTCCCGCAGCGCGTCCGTGAGCTGGATCTCGCCGCCGGCGCCGCGCTCGGTCTTCTCCAGCAGCGGGAAGACGTCCGGCGGCAGGATGTAGCGCCCGATGATCGCGTAGTGCGACGGCGGATTCACTTTCGGCTTCTCCACCATGTCGGTGATGTGAAAGCGGCGGTTGCCGAGCATGTTGCCGGCGACGATGCCGTAGCGTGTGGTCTCCGCCGCCGACACTTCCATCAGCGCGATGACCGGACGGCCTGTCTCCTCGAAGACGCGCCGCATCTGCAGGAGACACGGCTCGTTGGCCAGGATGACGTCGTCGGGCAGGACGACTGCGAACGGCTCGTTGCCGACGGCATCCTTCGCCTGCAACACTGCGTGGCCGAGTCCGAGTGCTTCCTTCTGCCGGACCGAGATGAGATCGGCCATCGTGCTGACCGTCTCGACCTCGCTGAGGAGATCGTTCTTCTTCCGCTCCTGCAGCGACCGCTCCAGCTCCGCCGTACGATCGAAATGATCGAGGATGGCGTCTTTCCCCTTCGACATGACGACGATCAGCTTGTCGAGTCCCGATCCGAGCGCCTCCTCGATTCCATACTGCAGAATCGGCTTGTCGACGAGCGGCAACATCTCCTTCGGAATGACTTTCGTCGCCGGAAAGAAGCGGGTGCCGAATCCGGCGCAAGGGAAGACGCAAGTGCGAAGGGCGGTCATGATTTGCGAGGATAGCAGTGACGGGGGGTGGGGAGTTGGGGGTGGGGAGTGGGAGCGAGGCAGAACGTCGGAGCGCTTCGGACATCGGCGCGAGCAGGACGCAGCGAACCCCTTCTCCCACACCCCACGCCCTACTCCCCACCCCCAAGGCAGCAATATTGCTTTGTGGTAAAACTCTGACCGGGCATGCGCAGACTCCTCATCACTCTCACGATTCTCATCATTGCGCTACCTCTTTGCGCACAGTGGCGGCGGGCCAATCTTTACGGCGCCGACGTTCGTGCGCTGATCATCGACCCTTCCAATCCCGACACGCTCTACCTCGGCACGAGCGGCGGCGAGGTCTATGTTTCGACGGACGCCGCGAAGACGTGGCAGAACCCGCGCCGCGGAATCCCGTTTCCGGGCTACGTCGTCGACAACCTCGTGCTCGATCGCAGCGGCCGTCTCTGGGCGGCGTGCTGGGGTGCGTGGGGAGGCGGCGTCATCGCGGTCTCCGAGGATGGCGGGCAGAACTGGACGCGGCGCGATGCCGGCCTCGAGGACTTTTCGGTCCGCGCGATCGCGATCGATCCACACGACGCCGATTTCATCGTCGTCGGCGGCCTGACTGGCGTTTATCGATCGACCGACGGCGGCGCGTCGTGGGAGCAGATCTCGAAACAGATCAATGTCGAGTCGCTCGCTCTCGATCCTCGGACGCACGACCGCATCTACGTCGGTACCTGGAGACAGGGAACGCGCACGGACGACGGCGGCAAGACGTGGAAGCTGATCAACAACGGGATGGTGCTCGACACCGACATGTTCTCGATCACCATCGACCGCTATAACCCCGACAAGGTGTGGGTCTCCACGTGCGGCTGGGTCTACAACACGCCGAACCGCGGCGACAACTGGACGCGTTATCGCGACGGTTTCGACAACCGGCGCATTCACGACATCGCGCTCGATCCGTGCGACCGCGACTCGATTTACGCCGGCTCGGTGGCCGGCCTCTATCGCAGCCACGACGGCGGCAAGAGCTGGTACGTGATCTCGGATGAGTCGCTGGTCGTGAATACGATCGCTCTCCATCCGCAGCGCCCGGGCCGCGTCATCCTCGGCGTCGAAGGTGACGGCGTCTATCTCTCCAACGACAACGCGAAGACGTTCACGCGCATGTGCGATGGCCTTCGCAATCTGACCATCACCTCGGTCGCTTCCGACGCCTCGCATCCGAAGAACGTTTTTGCCGCAGTTGCGTTCGGCGGCGCGTCGAGCGGCATCTATCGCTCGGCCGATGCCGGTGCAAGCTGGGCGAAGCTGGCGTCAATCGATCTGCCGCCCGTGCTCTCGCTCGTGGTCACGGACGACGCTGAAGCGAAATTCGTTGCCGGAACGGAAAAAGGATTCTTCTGGAGCAGCAACGGCGAACGGTGGACGCAGGCGCAACCGGCAAACACTCCCATTCGCGTCGACAAGGTTCTGCGATTCAACAAGGCACGCTTCTTCGCTGCGACTTCCGAGGGGGTCTTCACGAGCCGTGATTCGGGGAAGAGCTGGTACCTCCTTGCAGGCGCCGACAATCGCGCCGTCGACATGGCCATCGGCAACCTCGGCGACAAGCGCGCGCTCTTCGCCCTGACCAGCGTCGGCGTGCTCGCGTTCGACGGGACGCAATGGACCTCGATCGAAGGCGCGCCGCCGAAGGGCCGCACGCTGGCCGTACGCGGCACGGGCGACGACCAGCTCGTCTTCGTGGCCGGATCGCAGGGCGTGAAGGCAGGACGTGTCGGTGCGGACCGGAAATGGGTCGAGGCAGAGGCCCCGGACGCGCAGTTTGCTTCGGTTTTCGGAAGCTCGCGCAGCGCCGACAACTTCGTCTTCCTCACCTCGCGCCAGCAGCACGAGATGCTCGTCGCCGAGCCGAAGACGGACGAGTGGCGCTCCTACCCACTGCCCTCGCGCACTGCTGAGGTGTCGTCGGTCGCGCTCGACCCATTCGATGGCGAGCGTCTCTACGTCGGCACCCAGGGCGAAGGGATCTTCATCTTCGAAGGGAAGTCAGCCAAGTACGAAGCGAAGAAGGCGACGGAAGCGGCGGCGGCGATGGGGACGAATTAGGTCGCGGGGTTGCTAAGGCTCCGCTGATTCGGGTCGCATGAAACGATTAACTTAACTGACTGAGCCAGCGAAGGATGCGCTCGTGTCGTCTCCGTCGATCACGTCTGGTGCGGCAGGGCGCTTTCGCAGGACTCGGGGGGCTTTCGCTAATGACTCAAGGTCATTCGTCAATGACTCGGGGGTCATTCGTTAATGACTTAGGGGTCATTCGCTAATGACTCGGAGGTCATTCGCAAAAGACTCGGGGGTCTTTCGCAAAGGACTCAGAGTCATTCGTTAAAGACTCGGGGGTCTTTCGTTAAAGACTCGAGGGTCTTTCGTTAAAGGCTCGGGGGTCTTTCGTTAAAGACTCGGGAGTCTTTCGTTAAAGACTCGAGGGTCTTTCGTTAAAGACTCGAGGGTCTTTCGCAAAGTACTCGGGGGTCTTTCGTTAAAGACTCGGGGGTCTTTCGCAAAGTACTCGGGGGTCTTTCGTTAAAGACTCGGGGGTCTTTCGCAAAGTACCCGGGGGTCTTTCGTTAAAGACTCGGGGGTCTTTCGCAAAGGACTCGAGGGTCTTTCGTTAAAGACTCGGGGTCCTTCGCAAAGGACGCAGGGGGCTTTCGTTAAAAGACTCGGGAGTCTTTCGCAAGAGACTCCTCGTGAAACCTGAAGGAAGAGTGCGACCTCGGATGCTCCAACGTTTTCCTGGGCTCAGCACCCGGCAAACCCAACGCGACCACGAACCGCGCGACCGCGACCGCGAATCCCCCCGCAACCACAACCGCGGCTTCCCCCTTGCAGTAGACTCATCGCAACGTGCGTCCCTACGACGACGAAGATACCGACGACTTCGATCGGACGCTTTCCCTGCGCCGCTTGCCGGAGTCTGCGACGACGTTCTCTGACAAGCGGACCTCGGCGGAGCGGCGCGGGTCATCGCACTCGCGGATTCTCTTCATCACCGTCGTCGTCATCGCCATCCTCTATCTCGCCAAGCCGGTGTGCGTCCCGATCGCGCTGGCGATCCTGTTTGCGTTTCTGCTGACTCCGATCGTTTCGATTCTGGAGCGGACGCCGCTGCGCCGCACGGGAGCCGTCGTTCTCTCGCTCAGCCTCATCGTGACCGGACTCGGGTTTGGCGGCTGGTGGCTGTACCAACAGCTCAACGACGTCGCCAAGGAGTTCACGGACGCGGCAACGAGCGGCAAGATCGAACAGAAGCTTCGCTTCCTGAAACGGAGTCCCGGCGGCACCATCGACCGGCTCGAGAAGACGCTCGCGCGCGTCACCGAAGCGACCGCGGACAAGCAGGAGCGCGCCGATCTCAAAGTGCGCGTGATCCCCGACCGGCAGAACGTCGCCGGCCGCTACAAGACGCTGGCACCGGAGATCGAGCTCGTCGCGGCTGCCTTCCTCGTCATCGTGCTCGTCTTTTTTCTCCTGCAGGACCGCGAGCAGTTACGCGACAAGATGTTGCGCCTGGCTGGCCGCGCGCATCTCACCGTCACCACCCAGGCCATCGGCGAGACCTCGGACCGCATCAGCCGCTATCTCTTGACCATCGCTCTGCTCAACGTCGGCTTCGGTCTCCTCATCGGCCTCGGTCTCTTCCTGCTGAAGGTCCCGCACGCGCCGCTGTGGGGCGTGCTCGCAGGACTGTTCCGTTTCATCCCGTACGTCGGCGCGGTGTTGAGCGCGGCCCTGCCGACCTTTCTGTCGATCGCGGTTTTTCCCAACTGGTACATCCCGCTGGCAGTTCTTGCACTCTTCGTCCTGACCGATCAGCTCATCGGCGGCTTCATCGAGCCGATCGTCGTCGGACATCGCGTCGGCGTCTCGCCGATCGCGCTGCTCGTGTCGGCGATCTTCTGGGGATGGTTGTGGGGCCCGGTTGGTCTGCTCCTGGCGGTGCCGATCTCGGTGTGCCTCACCGTCGCTGGTGAATTCATCCCGGCGCTGCGCATCTTCTCGATCATGTTCGGCGACGAGGATCCGCTGGAGGGGTACCTCAGCTTTTACAACCGCCTGCTGCTGCGCGACCGCACCGGCGCCATCGCCATCGCCGACCGCCATTCCGAGACCGACACGATGGAGGAGATGTTCTCCGACCTCTTCATCCCGACGCTGACCTTCGCGCAGGAAGAGCTCGACCGCAAGCGCATCACCTCGGCCAACGATCACTTCATCAAGGACGTGATCCGCGAGCTGATCATCCGCTTCGGCGACCGCAACGCAGGCGTTCCCGATCCGGAGCGCCACATCGTCGCCGTCTCCGTCGCCGGCGAGCGCCTCTCCCTCGGCACGCTCATGCTGACCCAGTTGCTTCGCGAGGAAGGCTTCTCGATCGACTACTTCACCGATCTGCCGGACGCCGAATTGATCTCGTTCGTCAACGAAGTGAAGCCCGAGGCGATATTCGTCTCCTGCACCAATCCTGACCACCTCGAAGCCGGCTACGGCCTGTTGCAACTGATCGCGGCTTCGTTCATCGATCTGATGATCGGCGCAGGCGGCTCCGCCTTCGCACGCGACCGCGCCAAGACCCTCTCCGCCGGCGCGACTTACGTTCCGACGTCGCTCGTCGAAGCAAAGGAAGACTTCCTGACGCGCCGCAAAGCCGCACGCCGCAAGATATCGCGCTCGATCACGTTCAGCGGCACACGCTTCCGCGTACCGCCATCGGCGTGATTGCGCTGCGCGCGTTGTCTTAAGGCGCGTTTCTCACACATTTCTGCGACTCCTTCCAATCGAGCGCCTTCTCCCCCCGCGCTTTTTGCGGGGGGAGAAGGTGGCGAAGCCGGATGAGGGGGGCGTCG
>JADGNZ010000002.1 GCA_017883205.1 Thermoanaerobaculia bacterium
TACGTCCGGCAGCGCCGCGCCCACCCGGAGAACATCAGCGCCGAGCAGCACCGCAAACTCAGCGACAACGTCCAACTCGCCATCTCCCTCGGCGCCACCATCGTAACGCGCGAATCCGAGGATGTCGCCGGAGCGCTGCTGGACTTCGCGAAATCCGAAGGGATCACCATGCTCGTCGTCGGACGCCCCACACGATCAGGACTCGTCAGCCGCGTCGTACCGAGCACTGTCCATCGCCTGCTCGAGCGCGGCCGCGGATTCGACATCGTGATCGTGGATGTGTGATGACTACGACGCCCACTCGCCGGTTAGCTGCTCCTTCGTGAAACTGTACGAATTGCAATCGAGGTTGCCCGCAGTGTCGCCCGGAATCCCTGGGACCTGGTTTGGCTGCGCGCCTGTTTTCGAATCGGTGTACTGCCAAAGCCAGGCGGAATCCCAACTGGCCTGTGGCTGCGGCTGCGGGCCGTATTGCGCCAGCCAGAGGCGATGCGAGCCGAAGAAGGCGTCTTTCGTGTTGCCCATGTCCGTCTTGAACAGGCCACCGCAGTACAGGACCGGCTTGCGGCCAAGCCGTCCGGCGACCAGCGTGAGGAACTGGCGCGCCTGGTCGAGCGTCATCTGGTTCCCGGCCGTTTCCTCGAAGTCGAGAGCGACGAGCGTTGCGTCATCCGGCTGCGCGACCGTGAGGAAGTTGTCTACCTGCTGCCCGACATCTGCGTTCGTGCCCCAGTGATACGCGCCCCACAGCATGCCGGCATCGAGGACTGCCTGCCGACGCTTCGCGTACTCATCATCCTGGCCCGTCGCGCCGGTCGTGGCCTTGTGGATGATGCCCCAGAGGCCCGAATCAGCAGCCTGCTGAAAGCTGGTGACCTGATCGAGATGGTAGAGATCGACGACTCGGAGATTGATATTCGCCATCGTGCTGGTCCTCCATTCAAATGGACCACCATGTTCCCATCAAATCCCTGAAAATGCGAAGGCCCGCGCGAGGCGGGCCTTCTGACTACTTGCCGCTTTTCTTCTTGGCGGCGGTTTTCTTGGCTGGGGCCTTTTCTTTGGCCTTTGGTTTTGCAGCCTTGGGCTTGGCTGCCGCTTTCGCGGGCTTCTTCGGCTTTGCCTTTGGCTTCGGCTCGTCTTCTTCCTCAGGCTCGGGCTTTGCCTTCGTCTCCTTCTTCGGGGCAGCTTTCTTCGCGCCCTTGGCGGGAGTCTCTTCGGCCGGTGCCTCGGTCTCCAGCTTGAAGTCGACGAACTCGAGGATGCACATCTCGGCGGCGTCGCCGCGGCGAGGTCCGAGCTTGATGATGCGGGTGTAGCCGCCCGGACGATCAGCGAAACGCTGCGCCAGCGCGCCGAACAACTTCTGCACGTTGGTGTCGTCGGCGATGACGCGCGCGATCTGGCGGCGGTTGTGGACGCTGTCGGTGCGCGCCAGCGTCACGAGGCGCTCGATCTGCGGTTTCAGCTCTTTCGCCTTCGGAAGCGTGGTGATGATGCGCTCCCGGTCGATGAGCGAGGCGAGCTGGTTGCGGAAGAGCGCGTTGCGATGCGCGCTCGTGCGTCCCAGCTTGCGATTGACCATTCCATGTCTCATTGCGTTCCCCTCACTTTCATCGACGCCGATGATTTAGTCGCGCATCTCTGCGCCACGCGGCGCACGGGTCATGCCAAATGACAGACCGAGCGATGCGAGGACGTCTTTGATCTCGTCGAGCGATTTGCGGCCGAAGTTCTTCGTCGACAGCATCTCCCGCTCGGTGCGCTGCACGAGATCGCCAAGCGTACGGATGTTGGCGTTCTTGAGGCAGTTGGCGGAGCGGACGGAGAGGTCGAGCTCTTCGATCGGTTTGGTGAGCATTTCCGCCATGCGCGGATCGACTTCCGGTGCTGCCACATCCTCGGCTTCTTCACCGCGCGCTTCGAACTGGCTGAAGATGCGGAGGTGATCGCCGAGGAGGTCGGCGGCGAGGCCGACAGCTTCCTGAGGCGAGACCGCGCCGTTCGTCCACACTTCGATGACGAGCTTGTCGTAATCGGTCATCTGGCCGACGCGCGCGCCCTCGACGTGATAGTTCACGCGCCGGACCGGCGAATGGATCGAGTCGATGGGAATGTAGCCGAGCGGCAGATCGCCATCGGCATTGCGGTCGGCAACCTGGTAGCCACGGCCGCGCTTGAGACGCGCTTCGAGCTTGAGCGAGCCCTCCTTCGACAACGTGGCGATGTGTGCCGTCGGGTCGAGGATCTCGATGTCGGAGTCTTCTTCGAAGTCGGCGGCGGTGACGACGCCCGGTCCCTTCTTCTCGAGATAGAGGGTCTTCGGACCTTCGCCGTGCATACGGAACGGCACCTGCTTGAGATTGAGAACGACGTCGGTCATGTCTTCGACCACGCCGGTGAGGGATGAGAACTCGTGGAGCACGCCTTCGACGCGGACGGCCGTGATCGCGGCGCCTTCAATCGATGAGAGCAGCACGCGGCGGAGCGCATTACCAATCGTCGTACCGAAGCCGCGCTCGAACGGCTGGGCGGTAAAACGGCCGTAGTTCGGCGTGAGAGTTTCGGCATCGTAATCGAGCTTTTTGGGTTTCTGGAAATCTGACCACAACATGTGAGCGGCCTCCTCGCTGTATCGGCTGCCGGCCCTCGGGTATCGGGTGTCGGGATTGGATTTCCCCGACAGCCGGCACATGAGAGCCGACAGCCAGACTTAGTTACTTCGAGTAGAGTTCGACGATGAGCTGTTCCTGGATCGGCAAGCGGATGTCTTCCCGTTTCGGAAGATCGTTCACACGGCCGAGGAACTGATCGGGATTGAGCTCGAGCCACGACGGAATGCCGCGCCCGCTGGCCGTTTCGACGGCCTGGCGGATCTGGTCATTCTTGCGGCTCTTTTCGCGAACCTGGATGACATCCCCTTTGCGACCCTGGTAGGAAGGGATGTTGATTTTCTTGCCGTTCACTTCGATATGACCGTGGCGCACGAGCTGGCGGGCCTGAGCGCGGGAAGCGGCAAATCCGAGGGAGTAGACGACGTTGTCGAGCCGGAGCTCGAGCTGGCGAAGAAGATTGTCGCCGGTGATACCGGTCTTCCCTGCGGCGCGCTGAAAGTAGAGCCGGAACTGGCGCTCGAGCAGGCCGTAGATGCGCTTGACCTTCTGTTTTTCGCGAAGCTGGATTCCGTAGCCGAGAACCTTGGAACGGCGCCGGCCATGCTGACCAGGCGCGTAATTGCGGCGCTCGATCGAGCACTTATCCTTGAAACAACGGTCGCCTTTGAGAAACAGCTTCATACCCTCTCGCCGGCAGAGCCGGCAAACGGGATCCGAGTAACGTGCCACTAGACCTCCTGAAGTTTCGCGCCCGTCCCACCATGGAACGTCGCGTGTACGGCGGCTGCTGCACGCCGTACGGAACTGCGGACCGGAACTACGCGTACCGGAAAATCATGAGCTCTTAGCTCTTAGCTGTTAGCTCTTAGGAAGGCAGGCGCCTCGATTCCTAAGGGCCAATAGCTAGGAGCTAAGAGCTGACAAATCAAACTCTGCGACGCTTCGGCGGCCTGCAGCCGTTGTGCGGGATCGGCGTGACGTCCTTGATCGACTTGATGTCGAGTCCGGACGCGGCCAGGGCGCGGATGGCAGACTCGCGGCCGGCTCCCGGCCCCTTGACCCTCACATCGACCGAGCGCACACCATGTTCCTGCGCGAGCTGCGCGGCATTCTGGGCTGCGACCTGGGCCGCAAACGGCGTCCCTTTGCGCGAGCCTTTGAAGCCGATACGGCCGGCGCTCGACCATGAGAGCGTGTTCCCCATCGGATCGGAGATGGCCACGATCGTGTTGTTAAACGAGGCGTTGATTGCCGCCACGCCGTGCGGAATGCTCTTCCGCTCTTTCTTCTTCGTTCCCGCGCGGCGGGCTCCAGCTTTCGGTGCTCGTGCAGTTGCCATTGTTTTTCCTCGGGGAGTGGGGAGTAGGGGGTGGGGTGTCGGAGAACGATGCTCAATCTCTCACACCCCACGCCCCACTCCCCACTTCCAGTTTCCTTATTTCTTCGTGGCCTTCTTCTTGCCGGCGATGGCGCCCTTGCGGGGACCCTTACGCGTGCGGGCATTCGTATGCGTCCGCTGGCCGCGCACCGGCAGACCGCGGCGGTGGCGCATACCGCGGTAGCAGTTGATCTCCATCAGACGCTTGATGTCGAGTCCGATGTCCTTGCGCAGATCGCCTTCGACCTTCCCCTCGTCGGTGATGACCTGGCGGATCTTGCGCACGTCGTCCTCGGAGAGATCCTTGACGCGCGTGTCTTTACTGACCGTCGCCTTGCCGAGAATGTCGAGCGAGCGCGAACGGCCGATGCCGTAGATGTATGTGAGGCCGACTTCGACCCGCTTGTTCAGTGGAAGGTCCACACCTGCGATACGTGCCATTGGTTAAAAGCTCCTAGCCCTGCCGCTGCTTATGTTTCGGAATCTCGCAAATGATGCGAATCACGCCCTGACGACGGACGATTTTGCACTTCACGCAAATCTTCTTGACCGATGAACGAACTTTCATGATGAGCTCACTTATATCGATACGTGATGCGACCTCTTGTCAGGTCGTACGGTGACAGTTCCACGAGGACTTTGTCTCCCGGAAGGATACGGATGAAGTGTTTCCGCATTTTGCCGGAGATGTGCGCGAGAACCTTGTGCTTGTTCTCCAGCTCGACCTGAAACATCGCGTTCGGCAATGTCTCCAGGACGGTTCCGGTCACTTCAATCGCTTCTTCCTTCGACATGTTCCTCCGTTACGAGCTCTCGGCTCTCGGGTGCCGGCTCTCGGGAAAACCCGACACCCGACACCCGACACCCGACACCTACTTCCCTAACACCACCGGCCCATCAGCCGTAATCGCAATCGAATGCTCGAAATGCGCGGCCAGCGTGCCGTCGATCGTTCTCGCGGTCCATCGATCGGCATCGGTACGCACGTCGTCGATGACTCCATCCCTGCCGGCGCGCTCGATCCGCGAGCGCAGCTTCGATCCGATCTCGCAGAGCATCGGCTCGACCGCCAGCACCATCCCCGCCCGCAACTCCAAACCGCGCCCGCGGCGGCCGTAGTTGTAAACCTGCGGATCTTCATGCATCCGGCGTCCGATCCCATGTCCGACAAAGTTCCGGATCACATGGAAGCCGTGATGTTCCGCATGCTCCTGAACCGCCGCGCCGATGTCGCCGATGTGCCTGCCGGGACGCATCTCGTCGATGGCCAGGTCGAGGCATTCGCGCGTCGTGTCGATCAGTTCCTGTGCGCGCGGCGTGACCTTGCCCACCGGAACCGTGATTGCGCCGTCGCCGACAAAACCTTCGAAGATCGAGCCGAAGTCGAGTCCGACGATGTCGCCTTCCTCGAGTCTGGCGCGGTTCGGAATCCCGTGAACGATCACGTCATTGACCGACGAGCAGACCACCGCCGGATAGGGCGGCAGTCCCATCGGAGCATAGCCTTTGAACGGCGATTTCGCGCCGCGCCTGGCCAGCTCTTCCTCGGCGACCGCATTCAACTGTGCCGTCGTCGCGCCCGGCTTGATCATCGACCGCATGATCTCGAGGATGTCGAGAACAATGCGGTTGGCGCGATCCATTACCGCGATTTCTTCGCGGTTCTTGAGGATCGGCCCTTTCATACGATCGAGCATGGTCAGGAGAGGGATCTCTCTATACGTTCAAAGACCTCATCGACGGGACCAATCCCGTCGACTTCGCGCAAAACCTGCTTCGTCTTGTAAAACGTGGCCACTGGAAGCGTCTGACGATGAAACGCTTCCAGCCGTTTCCGAACGGCAGTCTCGTTGTCGTCCGGACGAGCGATCAGCTCCGCACCTTCCCGGTCGCATACGGAGTCGACGGCGGGGGGAGCGGATTCGAGATGATAGATGGCCCCGCAGACCGGACACGACCGGCGCAGCGAGATCCGTTTGACGATGGCCTCATCCGGGACCAGCAGTTGCAGAACCCGGAGGCCATCGGCCTCATTCCCTGAGCCACTTCCCTTACTGTCACCTACGATTGTGTCGAGCTTCTCAGCCTGGACGACCGTGCGCGGAAAACCGTCCAGAATGAATCCACGTTCCGCGTCCGGTTTCGCCAGACGATCGTTGATGATACCGATCATCAGGTCATCCGACACCAGCGCGCCGGAGGCCATGACTGGCGCAGCCTGCTGCCCGAGCGCGGTGCCGTCGGCGATTGCCTCGCGAAGCATGTCGCCCGTCGAGATGTGGGGGACGCCATGCTGCGCGGCAAGCCGCTTCGCCTGGGTTCCCTTTCCGCTTCCCGGCGGACCGATGAAAATCAGCTTCACGAGTTTCGATCCTTACCCGCGCCGGCCGCGGATACGGCCGCGCTTCATGAATCCGTCGTAGTGGCGCATGACGAGTTGCGATTCGATTTGCTGGATCGTGTCCATAGCCACACCGACGACGATCAGCAGCGACGTGCCGCCGAAGTAGAAGTTGAAGCCCATGCCTTCCGTGAACCACAGCGGAAGAGCCCGATCGAGCGCGGCGCCTACACCAAATGGCAATTGGTTCACGTGTACGCCGGCGATGAGGAACTCGGGGAGGATGCAGACGGCAGCCAGGTAGAGCGATCCGACGAACGTGATGCGCGTCAGCACGCGGTCGATGTAGTCCGAGGTCTTCTTGCCGGGGCGGATGCCCGGGATGAAGCCGCCGTACTTGCGCATGTTGTCCGCGGTATCGACCGGATTGAAAACGATCGACGTGTAGAAGTAGCCGAAGAAGATGATGCCGACGACCTGCAGCAGGTAGTAGAGCGGCTCACCAACGCGCATCTGGCCGCCGATAGCCTGCGCCCACGGCGTCTTGATCATCGAGGCAAGCGTCTGTGGGATGACCAGAATGGACGACGCGAAGATGACCGGGATGACACCGGCGGTGTTCACGCGCAACGGCAGGTAGGTGTTCGAGCCGCCGTAGACCTTGCGGCCGACGACGCGTTTGGCGTATTGCACTGGTATTCGACGCTGCGCTCGCTCCATGAAGACGACGAACGCGACGACCGCGGCCATGAAGATGATCAGGCCGAGCATGGCGAAGAGGTTGCGCTGACCGTTGCGGACGTCGTCGATGACGCCGAGCACCGCCGACGGCAGACTGACGACGATGCCGGCGAAGATGATCAGCGAGATGCCGTTGCCGATCCCGCGCTCCGAGATCTGCTCACCGAGCCACATGATGAACGATGTGCCGGTCGTGAGCGTGAGCACGGTCATGATCGGGAATCCGATTCCCCACAGAGAGTCCTGCACGGATACCGGCACGAGCGGAGCGCCGCCCGGAGCGGCCTGCGACTTCAGCCAGAAAGCGACGCCGAGCGACTGGACGATCGACAGTGCCACGGTGCCGTAGCGCGTGTACTGGTTGATCTTCCGGCGCCCCATCTCGCCTTCCTTCGAAAGCTTCTCGAGGTACGGCCAGACGACGGTGAGAAGTTGCAGGATGATCGACGCCGAGATGTACGGCATGATGCCGAGGGCGAAGACGGAGAGACGGCGCAGAGCGCCGCCGGAGAAGAGATCGAGGAAGCCGAAGACCCCGCCCGACATCGCTTTGAAAAACTCCGCGAGCGCGACCGGGTCGACGCCGGGCGTTGGGATGTGCGATCCGAGGCGGTAGACAGCAAGAAGCGCAAACGTGAAAAGCACACGTTTGCGCAGGTCTTCAATTGCCCAGATGTTGCGGAGTGTCTCGAGGAAGTTCAAGTTACTGAATCTCCTGGCAGGTGCCGCCTGCCGCTTCAATCTGTTTGCGAGCGGTCTCGGAGAACTTGGTCGCGTGCACGGTCAGCTTCTTGGAGAGCTTGCCGTGACCGAGAACCTTGACGCCGTCGTTGCGGCCCTTGACGAGACCAGCCTGGCGAAGGGCTCCCTCGTCAATCGTGGCGCCGTTATCGAAACGCTCGAGGTCGGAGAGGTTCACGACTGCATGGATTTTCTTGAAGATGTTCGTGAAGCCGCGCTTCGGCAGACGGCGATGCAACGGCATCTGTCCACCTTCGAAGCCACGCATCCGCGAGAAGCCGGCACGTGACTTCTGCCCCTTCTCGCCGCGTCCCGCGGTCTTGCCGTTGCCCGATCCCGGGCCGCGGCCGACGCGCTTCTTCGAGTGGCGCGAGGTTCGTTTCGGTTTGAGGTTGTTGAGTTCCATGTTTTCTCCGGGTGTCGGAGGTCGGGGGTCGGGGGTCGGGATGAATGCCTCCCGAGAGCCGATCGCTGACCGCCGAAAGCTTCCTTCGTTCGACTACTGCTCGACCACCTGTACGAGATGCGGGATACGGGCGATCATGCCGCGCGTTTCCGGCGAATCGACTCGTGACGTTACTCGGTGCATCTTGCCCAGGCCGAGAGCACGCAATGTCTCGCGCATGTAGCGCGGACAACCGATGCCGCTGCGGACCTGTTTGATCTGGATCATCTTCTTCTTGCTCTTGGCGGCGGGGCTCATGCTTCGGTGCCCTCCTCCACGCCGCGAAGCGCTTTGTACTGCGCTTCGCTGCGAAGTTGAGCGAGTGCGTCGAACGTGGCTTTGACGACGTTGTGCGGGTTGGCCGTGCCGAGCGACTTCGTCAGGATGTTCTGGATCCCTGCCGACTCGAGAATGGCCCGGACCGGACCACCAGCGATGACACCCGTACCTTCCGAGGCCGGCTTGAGCATGACCTGCCCGGCGCCGTAGTGGCCGAGAACGGCGTGCGGAATCGTGGTGCCTGCCATCGAGATCGAGATCATGTTCTTCTTGGCGATCTCGATTCCCTTCTTGATTGCGGCCGGCACTTCCTTCGCCTTACCCGAGCCAAAGCCGACGCGGCCCTTGCCGTCGCCAACGACGACGAGCGCGGAGAAGCTGAAGTTCTTGCCGCCTTTGACGACCTTGGTGACGCGATTGATGTGGACGACCTTGTCGATCATCCCGCTTTCGCTGCGCTCATCGCGGCGGTCGCCACGCTGAGAGCCCTGACCTCGTTGCATCGGACGCTGCACGTTGCCTCCCTAGAATTCCAGACCGTTTTCGCGCGCGGCATCCGCGAGCGCTTTGATGTTGCCGTGGTACAGATAGCCGCCGCGGTCAAACACCACGCGCGTGATTCCCTTGTCTTTCGCCTTCTTCGCGATGAGCGCACCGACAGCCTTGGCCGCCGCTGCGTTGGCGCCTTTGGAACCGGCGTCTTTCTCCCGAGTCGAAGCCGAGATGATCGTGTTGCCGCTGGCGTCGTCGATCACCTGAGCGTAGATGTGCTTCAGGCTCTTGAAGACGGCCAGACGCGGACGCTGTTCCGTCCCGCTGACCTTGTTCCGGATCCGCTGACGGATACGGCCTCTTGATGCCACTCTGAGTTTTGCGCGATCCATGTTGACTTTCCTTTTGGCGAGGCTTTGTACCCGCCGTTGCGGGAGCCGGGTATCGGGTGTCGGAGCTAATCTGCCGGCTCCGACACCCGACTCCCGAACCGCGACGCCCTACTTTCCTGCTGCCTTACCCGCCTTGCGGCGAATGACTTCGTCTGAATACTTGATGCCTTTGCCCTTGTAGGGATCGGGCTCGCGAAGAGCGCGGATCTCCGACGCGGTCTGGCCGACTTTCTGTTTGTCGATTCCGGTGATGGTGATGTGGCCGCTCTTCGGCTCCACGGTGATCTCGATCCCTGCCGGAATGGCGAAGCGAATGGGATGCGAGTAGCCAAGCTGGAAGACGACTTCCTTCCCTTTGACTTCCGCACGATAGCCGACGCCGACGATGTCGAGCTCGCGCTTGAAGCCGTCGGTCACGCCGCGGACGTTGTTCGCCACGAGTGCACGCATGAGGCCGTGAAAGCCACGCATCCTCCCGTCATCGTTCGAGCGCGTGAACTGCACCACGTTGTTCTCGATCGTCACGCCGATACCCGGCACGACGGCAGTAGTGAGGGTGCCTTTCGGTCCTTTCACCGTCACGACGTTGCCGTCGTGCTTCACTTCGACGCCTTTCGGCACCGGGATTTCTTTTCGTCCAATTCGTGACATGGGAATCTCCTTAGATGCTCGCTACCAGACCTGGCAGAGAACTTCGCCGCCGACGCCGCTCTTGACGGCTTCCTGTCCGGACAGCACGCCTTTGGAGGTCGAGACGATGGCCAGCCCGAGGCCGCCGAGCACGCTCGGGATCTCCTGCTTGTTGCGGTAGACACGGCGGCCCGGGCGCGAGATGCGCTCGATGCCGTGAATGACCGGCTCGCCGTTGGGGGCGTACTTCAGCTCGATCCGGAGCGTCCCCTGCGGCTCGTCCTTCTGGGCGAGGTTGTAGTTGCGGATAAAGCCCTCAATCTTGAGGATGCGGGCGATCTCCACTTTCAGCTTCGACGCGGGAAGCTCGACGCGTTCGTGATGCGACTGGATTCCATTGCGAATCCGCGTGAGCATGTCCGCGATTGGGTCTGTCATCGACATTCGTGACTCCTGTGATTCCTATTCAGTCTGAGAGCCGGTGGACTACCAGCTCGCCTTCGTGATGCCCGGGATGTAGCCGCCGAGCGAAAGCAGCCGGAAGCAGATGCGGCAGAGCTGAAACTTCCGGAGATAACCGCGCGGACGTCCGCACTGTTTGCAGCGATTGACTTTGCGGGACTTGAACTTCGGCTTCCGTTCCGCTTTGACGATCATCGAGATTTTTGCCATGTGTTCCTCTTATTTGGTGAAGGGCAAACCGAGCTCGCGAAGGAGGAAACGAGCCTGATCGTCGTCCTTCGCGTTCGTGACGATGGTGATGTTCATCCCCTTGGACTTATCGACCTTGGTGATGTCGATCTCGGGGAAGATCAGATGGTCGCGGATGCCGAGCGTGTAGTTGCCGCGTCCGTCGAACGACTTCGAGGGAACGCCGCGGAAGTCACGAACCCGGGGCAGCGCCGTGGAGATCAGACGGTCGAGGAACTCGTACATCTTCTCCCCGCGCAGCGTCACCATCGCGCCGATGGCCTGTCCCTCGCGCAGCTTGAAGCTGGCGATCGACTTCTTGGCCTTGGTGATGATCGGCTTCTGGCCCGTGATCTGGCCCAGCTCGTCGACAGCACTGTCGAGGATCTTGGCGTTGGAGATCGCTTCGCCCATCCCCATGTTGAGGACGACTTTCTCGATCTTCGGAACCGCCATCGGGTTCTTGATCCCGAACTGGTCCTGAATCTTCTTTCTCACTTCGGTCATGTACTTCTCTTTGAGTCGTGCTGCCATTGGCTTTCCTGGTTCCTTCCGGGCCGGCGTTGTACGGCCACGTTTGCGGGAGTCGCGTTTCGGGGGTCGGGAGTCGGAGATGTTCTGGCTCCGACTCCCGACACCCGATCCCCGACGCCCGTTACTACATTTCTGTATCGCACTTCCGGCAGTACCGCGCAGCGCCTTCGGCGGTGCGATGGGTGCCGGTGCGGGCTGGTTTGCCACAACTCGGGCAGACCACCTGCAGGTTCGAAAGCTTGATCGGTGCTTCGCGCTCGAGAATGCCGCCCGAAACGTTCTTCTGCGGATTGGGCTTGGTGTGCTTCTTCATCATGTTGACGCGCTCGACGACGGCTGTTCCCTTCGTCGCGTTCACACGTAGCACCTTGCCCCGCTTGCCGCGGTCCTTGCCCGAAAGGACGAGGACGAGATCGTTCTTCTTCACGTGCGGCTTGACGCGAATGATTTCTTTTTGCTTCGTCGGATTTCCGTACATTGTTTTGCTCCGGGTGTCGGCTGTCGGGTGTCGGAGAACCGAGACCCTGACCGCCGGGACCTGTTTTCTAGATGACCTCTGGTGCCAGTGAAATGATCTTCATGAACTTCCGCTCGCGCAGTTCGCGGGCAACCGGGCCGAAGACGCGTGTGCCGACCGGCTCTCGCGCGTCGTTGATGAGAACGGCCGCGTTGTCGTCGAATTTGATGTACGAGCCATCGCGGCGGCGGCTCTCTTTGACCGTCCGGACGACGACCGCCTTCACGACAGCGCCCTTCTTGACGGTGCCATCGGGCGAGGCTTCCTTGACCGACGCCGTAATCACGTCGCCGAGGCGCGCGTACTGGCCGGCAGTCGATCCGCCCAGCATCTTGATGCAGGCGATCTTCTTCGCTCCGGTGTTGTCGGCCACCTGCAAAACTGTTCCCATCTGAATCATGACTGACTCCCCTAAGGATGAAGGCGGAAGGATGAAGGATGAACGCGCGAAGCAATCATCCGGTCTTCATCACTCATCCTTCATCCTTCATCCTTTTCTGGCTACGCCTTGTCGATTACTTCCCGCACATTCCACCGCTTCCGCTTCGACAGCGGCCGCGTCTCCTCGATCACGACGCGATCGCCGACGTTGACGTCGTTGTTCTCGGCGTGGGCGAGGAACTTGTTCGTGCGCTTGATGTACTTCTGATACATCCCATGCTTGACGAGATTCTCGACGGCGACGACGACGGTCTTATCCATCTTGTCGGAGACCACGACGCCGATCTTCGTCATCATGTCTCCCCGAGTCTTCTTCTTTTCTTCGACCATCGTTAACTCCGTGCCTTTTCACCCTGGAGGGTTTTGATGCGGGCGATCTCGCGGCGCACCTGCTTCACCTTCGACGGCGCTTCCATCCGGCCCGTGGCGCGCTGAAAGCGAAGCTTGTAAAGCTGCTCGCTCAGATCGCGCTCGCGGGTCTGAAGCTCGTCGTGACTCTTATCGCGAAGCTCTTTCGTTTTCATTCACCCACCTCCGTCTGCAGGCGCGTGACAAAGCGTGTCTTGATCGGAAGCTTGTGTGCGGCCAGGCGAAGCGCCTCTTCAGCGACCTCGCGCGTCACGCCTTCCATCTCGTAGAGGATCCTGGCGGGCTTGACGACGCACACCCATTCTTCCGGTGCACCCTTTCCCTTACCCATACGAGTCTCGAGCGGCTTCTTCGTGATCGGCTTGTCCGGGAAAATACGGATCCAGATCTTTCCGCCGCGCTTGACGTGACGGGTCATCGCGATACGGGCCGCCTCGATCTGGCGCGCCGTAACCCAGCCCGCTTCCATCGCCTGCAATCCGAAATCGCCGAACGACACCTTCGCACCACGCGTCGCCACACCACGACGGCGGCCGCGCTGCTGTTTTCTGAACTTGACCTTCTTCGGCATCATCATGATGCGTTGTCTCCTGAGGGGGTCGGGGGTCGGGAGTCGGAAGTCGGAGAAGAAACAGCTCCGACACCCGACACCCGACGCCCGACGCCCGATTTCGCTACTGCGGGCGCTTCCGCGACTTGGCTTTCGCCATTTCGCCTTTGAAAATCCATACCTTGACGCCGATGATGCCGTACGTCGTTCTGGCCAGCGCCAGGCCGTAATCGATGTCCGCCTTCAGCGTGTGCAGCGGAAGCCGGCCATCCTGGTACCACTCCGTGCGGGCGATCTCGGCGCCGTTCAGGCGCCCGCCCACGCGGACCTTGATTCCCTTCGCGCCGAAGCGGAAGGCCGATTCCATGGCCTTCTTCATGGCGCGCCGGAAGGCGATGCGGCGCTCCAACTGGGTGGCGATGTTCTCAGCTACCAGTTGAGCGTCAAGCTCCGGACGCTGGATCTCCTGGATGTTGATGTACACCTCGCCGTTGACCATCTTCTGCAGCTCGTCGCGCAGTTTGTCGACCTCGGCGCCCTTGCGTCCGATGATGATGCCCGGCCGCGAGGTGTAGATGTTGATGCGCATCTTGTTCGCCGTGCGCTCGATGTCGATCTCCGACACTCCGGCATGGGATAGCCGCTTCTTCAGATCGTCGCGAAGCTTCAGATCACGATGAAGCGTCTCGGCGTAAGCCTTCCCCGCAAACCAGCGGGAGTGCCACGTCTTGTTGAAACCAAGCCGAAATCCGTACGGGTTGACCTTCTGACCCAAGATAGCCTCCGTTACTTTGCGCGGGCGCGGCCTTTGCCGCCGCTCCGCTCGTTGACCGCTTTGACTTCGTCCGACACATGCACCGTCACGTGCGCCTGCCGCTTCTGAATGCGGTAGGCACGTCCCATCGGAGCCGGCTGGATGCGCTTCTCGCGCGGCCCCTCATTGACGTAAATCTTCGAGACCACCAGCTCGTCGGTGTCGAGGTTCTCTTCCTTGCCCTCGGCGTTCGCAACCGCCGAGCGCACCAGCTTCTCCAGGTCCTTCGCGCACGTTTTCTTCGTGAAGCGCAGGATCTGCAGAGCTTCCTCGACCTTCTTGCCGCGCACGAGGTCGACTACGAGCCGGACCTTTTGCGGCGACATTTTCAGATACTTGAGAGTTGCAGTTGCTTCCATGATTGGTCCTCGTGTCACTTAGCCGCAGGCTTCGCAGACTTTTCGACTTTCTTGCCGCTGTGGCCCTTGAAGGTGCGCGTCTGTGCGAACTCACCGAGCTTGTGGCCGACCATGTTCTCGGAGATGTACACCGGCACGAACTTGCGTCCGTTGTGGACGGCGATCGTGTGGCCGACCATGTCCGGGATGACGGTGGAGCGGCGCGACCACGTCTTGATGACTTTCTTGTCGCGCTCGCGGTTCATCGTGTCGACCTTCTTCTGCAGGTGGCTGTCGATGAACGGGCCCTTCTTGAGTGAACGTGCCATTACTTGGTTCTCCGCTTGACGATGAACTTGGTCGTCCGCTTGTTCCTGCGTGTCTTGTAGCCCTTGGTTGGTTTGCCCCACGGCGTCACCGGATGGCGTCCGCCCGAAGTCTTGCCTTCACCGCCGCCGAGCGGGTGATCGACAGGATTCATCGAGACCCCGCGGTTGTGAGGCTTCTTACCGCCGTGCCGTGTGCGGCCGGCCTTGCCGATGGAAACGTTCTCGTGCTCGAGGTTTCCGACCTGGCCGATCGTGGCGTAGCAGCGCACATGAACCTTACGCATTTCGCTGGAGGGAAGGCGGAGCGTCGCCCAGTCGCCTTCGCGCGCCATCAACTGCGCAAATGCTCCGGCCGAACGGGCCATCTGTCCGCCCTTTCCTTCCTTCAGCTCGATGTTGTGAATCGTCGTGCCGAGGGGGATTTTGGAGAGCGGGAGAGAGTTGCCGACGAGGATATCGGCGTCGGGGCCGGACATAATCGTCGATCCGACTTCCAGTCCGCTCGGCGCGAGGATGTAGCGCTTCTCGCCGTCGGCGTAGTTCAGCAGGGCGATACGCGCCGTGCGGTTCGGGTCATATTCGACCGCTGCGACCTTGGCAGGGATTCCGTGCTTCTCGCGGCGGAAGTCGATCTCGCGATACTTCTGTTTGTGGCCGCCGCCGATGAAGCGCGAAGTGATCCGGCCGCCCGAGTTGCGGCCGCCAGTCTTCGGCTTTCCCTTCGTCAGCGACTTCTCCGGCTTCGTCTTCGTGATCTCATCGAACGTGTGATGAGTCTGGAAGCGGATGCCGGGAGACGTCGGTTTGTAATTCTTGACAGGCATAGTGTCCTCTGTTTATCGCCCTTGTCGAAGTACGGCGAGCTAGACGCCCTCGATGAAGTTGGGGGCCTTCTCTCCCTTTTTGAGCCGCACGTAGGCCTTGCGCCAGTCGCGGCGCTTGCCCTGATAACGGCCCATCCGCTTGATCTTGCCGCGGACGTTGAAGAGCCGTACTTCCTCGACCTTCACTTTGAAGAGCTCTTCGATCGCGCCCTTGACCTGAATCTTGTTCGCCTTCACGTCGACCTCGAAGGCGAGGATGTTGTTGCCGGCATCGCGCATCATCGTCGATTTCTCGGTGACGAGCGGGCGCCGGATGATCTGGTTCGCATTCATGACTCGAGTGCCTCCGTCAGCCGTTGCAGCGCATCCTGGCTGAGAACCACGAAGCGTGAGTTGACGACGTCGTACACGGTGACGTGCAGCGCATCGACGAGCGTCAGCTTCGGGTTGTTGCGCGCCGCCAGCGCGAGGTTCGCGTTCTCGAACGAATCGACGAGAAGCGCTTTCCCTTCCACGCCGATGCCGGTGAACTTCGCGGCCAGCGCCTGGGTCTTGGCCTCATCGACGGCGAGATCATTGAGAAGGACCAGCTTCCCTTCCTTGACCCGCTGCGAGAGCGCCGACTTCAGGGCGTTCTTCTTTTCCTTCGCGTTCATCTTGTAGGAGTAATCGCGGGGAGTGGGGCCGAAGACCGTGCCGCCATGACGATGGATCGGCGGACGGCTGCCGCCCTGACGTGCGCGGCCGGTGCCCTTCTGCCGGAACGGCTTCTTGCCAGAGCCGCTGACTTCCGAGCGGTTCTTGACTTTGTGCGTTCCCTGGCGAAGCGACGCGAGGTAGTTCCGCACCGCTTCGTGGATGAGATGCTCTTTGTACGGATAGGCGAAGATCGCTTCCGGGAGGTCGACCGAGCCGACCTTCTTGTTGTTCCAGTCTTTGATGTCGATGGTCGGCATGTTATTCACCCCGCTTCCCGTTCCTGGAGAAGCGAACGACGACGAGGCCGTTCTTTCCGCCCGGAACTGCGCCGCGGATGTAGAGCAGGTTGTTCTCTGCATCCACCTTGGCGACGCGGAGATTCTTGACCGTGACCTGATCGCCGCCCATACGGCCGCCCATGCGCATGCCCTTCATGACACGCGACGGGAACGCCGAGGCACCGATCGAGCCGGGAGCGCGATGGAACATCGAGCCGTGCGTGGCCCTGCCGCCAGCGAAGTGATGACGCTTCATCACGCCCTGGAAGCCTTTGCCCTTCGACTGGCCAACGACGTCGATCGAGTCGCCCGCCTTGAAGATGTCGACCTGCACGCGGTCTCCCACGTTGGCGTCGCCTTCGTACGGGAACTCGACGAGCGTCCGAACCGGCGGAACGCCCGCCTTCTCGAAGTGCCCGCGCGCCGCACTGGTGATCCGGCGGTTGGAGATCTTCTCGACGAGACCGACCTGGACGGCGTCATAGCCATCCTTTTCGCTCGTCTTCTTCTGCACCACGAGGCAAGGGCCGGCCTGAATGACCGTCACCGGGACGAGTGCTCCGTCGTCAGCGAACACCTGGGTCATTCCGACCTTCTTGCCAATGATTCCTGCGATTGCCATGTCGTTCACCTTGGAACCCTTTCCCGGGTTCGTGTGTGCTATTTCCCGAACGCCTTGATCTCGACGTCTACACCAGCGGGCAGCTCGAGCTTCATGAGCGCGTCGACCGTCTGGGTCGTCGGCTCGAGGATGTCGAGCAGCCGCTTGTGCGTCCGCATTTCGAACTGCTCCCGCGATTTCTTGTCGACGTGCGGGCTGCGCAGAACCGTGTAGCGCGCAATCTGCGTCGGCAGAGGAATCGGTCCCGCCACGCGGGCGCCCGTTCGCTTGGCCGTGTCGACGATCTCGGAGGTCGACTGGTCGAGAACGCGGTAGTCATACGCTTTGAGCCGGATGCGGATCTTTTCGTTCATCATGATTTCGGTGCCTTTAAAGAACGTAGGGCCGGGGGTGAGCCCGGCCCAGTCGATTACTCGATGACTTCCGTGACCGTTCCGGCGCCAACCGTACGGCCGCCTTCACGGATTGCGAAGCGGAGACCCTTCTCCATCGCGATCGGGTGAATGAGCTGGATCGTGAGCGCGGTGTTGTCGCCCGGCATGACCATTTCCGCGCCCTCGGCCAGTGCCGCGGTGCCCGTGATGTCGGTCGTCCGGAAGTAGAACTGCGGACGATAGCCGTTGAAGAACGGGGTGTGACGGCCGCCTTCTTCCTTCGTCAGGATGTAGACCTCGGCCTTGAACTTCGTGTGCGGCGTGATCGAGCCCGGCTTGGAGCAGACCTGACCGCGCTCGACGTCCTTGCGCTCCACACCGCGGAGCAGAAGGCCGACGTTGTCGCCCGCCTGACCCTGGTCGAGCAGCTTGCGGAACATCTCGACGCCGGTGACGACCTTCTTGATGGTCGGACGAATGCCGACGATCTCGATTTCCTCACCGACCTTGACGATGCCACGCTCGATACGGCCCGTGACGACCGTGCCGCGGCCGGAGATCGAGAAGATATCTTCGACCGGCATCAGGAACGGCTTGTCGATGACGCGCTCGGGCATCGGGATGTACGTGTCGACCGCGTCCATCAGCTCCATGATCCCCTTGCCCCACTCGCTGTTCGCGTCGCCGCTCTCGAGAGCCTTGAGCGCCGAAACGCGAATGATGGGGATCTCGTCGCCGGGGAAGTCGTACGAGCTGAGAAGCTCGCGGACTTCGAGCTCGACGAGGTCGAGCAGCTCCGGATCGTCAACCATGTCGACCTTGTTGAGGGCGACGACGATGTACGGAACGCCGACCTGGCGGGCCAGCAGGATGTGCTCGCGCGTCTGCGGCATCGGGCCGTCAGCAGCGGAGACCACGAGGATCGCGCCGTCCATCTGCGCGGCTCCTGTGATCATGTTCTTGACGTAGTCAGCGTGGCCCGGGCAGTCGACGTGCGCGTAGTGGCGTTTCTCGGTCGAATACTCGACGTGCGCGGTGGCGATGGTGATA
The DNA here is from genome assembly GCA_017883205.1 of Thermoanaerobaculia bacterium. GTDB lineage: Bacteria > Acidobacteriota > Thermoanaerobaculia > Gp7-AA8 > Gp7-AA8 > JADGNZ01. The sequence continues at coordinate 18,484 of JADGNZ010000002.1, forward strand.
CCACGCTCGCGCTCTTCCGGAGCCTTGTCGATCATGTCGAAGGACGTGAACGTAGCCGTGCCCTTCGAAGCCAGGATCTTGGTGATTGCCGCCGTCAGGGTCGTTTTGCCGTGGTCGACGTGACCAATCGTGCCGACGTTGACGTGAGGCTTGCTGCGATCGAATTTCTCTTTAGCCATCCTGAGACCTCCTGCTGGTTCGTTTCGAAGTTTCTTGCGTTGGCCGGACCGCTAAATCCGGCCTACGCGGTTCAGATTCGTTGTGTCGTTCCTGCCGACTTGGCGATCACTTCGTCCGCCACGCTCTTCGGAGCCGGCTCGTAAGCGAGGAACTGCATCGTGTAACTGGCGCGGCCCTGCGACATCGACCGTACCTGTGTTGCGTAACCAAACATCTCCGACAGCGGCACGTGCGCCTTGATCACCTTCGCGCCGGCACGCTCTTCCATCGCCTGAATACGGCCGCGGCGGCGGGAGAGATCGCCCATGACGTCGCCGGCGTAGTCTTCCGGCGTGACGACTTCGACGTCCATGATCGGCTCTTTGAGGATCGGAGCCGCTTTGCGCGCCCCTTCCTGGAAGGCCATCGAGCCAGCGATCTTGAACGCCATTTCGCTCGAATCGACGTCGTGGTACGAACCGTCATACAAAATCGCCCGCACGCCCGTCACCGGATAACCGGCCACGATGCCGCGATCGAGCGCTTCCTTGATGCCCTGCTCGACCGGCTTGATGAACTCGCGCGGAACCGACCCGCCAACGACCTCGTTGATGAATTCGAATCCGCCCTCGGGGATCGGCTCGAAGCGCATCTTGACGTGACCGTACTGGCCCTTACCGCCCGACTGCCTCACAAACTTGCCCTCGGCTTCCGACTTGCGCGTGATCGCCTCGCGATACGCAACCTGCGGCTTGCCGACGTTCGCGGCGACGCCGAACTCACGCACCATACGGTCGACGATGATCTCGAGGTGAAGCTCGCCCATCCCGCGGATGATGGTCTGGTTCGTTTCCGGGTCCGTGTGGACCTTGAACGTAGGATCTTCCTGCATGAGCTTCGCGAGTGCGACGCCCATCTTTTCCTGGTCGACTTTGGTCTTAGGCTCGATGGCGACGGCGATGACCGGCTCCGGGAACGTCATCGTCTCGAGGACGATTGGCTTATCCCGGTCGCAGATCGTGTCGCCCGTCGTGACGCTGCGCAGACCGACGGCGGCGCCGATGTCACCGGCCCACACTTCCTTGATCTCTTCGCGCTTGTTCGCGTGCATCTGCAGCAAGCGGCCGATGCGCTCGGAGTTGCCCTTTGTCGTGTTGAGCACCGAGGTGCCTGACTCGACGTGGCCGGAGTAGACGCGGAAGAAGGCCAACTGGCCGACAAACGGGTCGGTCATGATCTTGAAGACGAGGGCCGCGAACGGCTCGGAATCCGACGCTTTGCGCTCGATGAGCGACTCGTCGTCCGGATCGATGCCCTTGACCGGCGGGATATCGACCGGCGAAGGAAGGTAGTCGACCACGGAGTCGAGCAGAGGCTGCACGCCTTTGTTCTTGAAAGCAGAGCCGCACATCACCGGGGTGATCTTCTGGGCGATGGTCGCTTCGCGAATCGCTGCCTTCAACTCAGCCAGCTCAATCGGCTCGCCGTCCAGGTACTTCTTCAGCAGGTCATCGTGAGTCTCAGCAACCGATTCGACCAGCTTCTCGCGGAGGTGCTTCGCCTCTTCGCGGTACTCGGCCGGAATCTCTTCCGTCTCGTACTTCGCGCCGAGCGCTTCGTCATTGAAGATGAGAGCCTTCATCTGGACGAGGTCGATGACACCGCGGAACTTATCCTCCGCTCCCATGGGGAGCTGGAGAGCAACGGGGTTCTTGCCGAGCTTGGCGCGGATCTGGTTCACGACGGCGGTGAAGTTCGCGCCGATGCGGTCCATCTTGTTGATGAAGGCGATGCGGGGGACGCCGTACTTGTCAGCCTGGCGCCACACGGTCTCCGACTGCGGCTCCACGCCGCCGACGGCACAGAAAACGCCGACCGCACCGTCGAGAACGCGCAGCGAGCGCTCGACCTCAACTGTGAAGTCGACGTGGCCCGGGGTATCGATGATGTTGACGCGGACATCGCCCCACATCGCGGTGGTGGCAGCCGAGGTGATGGTGATGCCGCGCTCCTGCTCCTGAACCATCCAGTCCATCGTCGCAGTGCCATCGTGCACTTCGCCGATTTTGTGGGTCCGGCCCGTGTAATAGAGGATGCGCTCCGTCGTCGTGGTTTTACCCGCGTCGATGTGAGCCATGATCCCGATGTTTCGTGTTTTTTCGAGAGGTACCTGACGTGGCATGACTGAGTTACCTTTTTACTGACGGATGCGGCCAATCGGCGGCAAAGCTGACGCCGATTGCAGACGTACGCCTCGCGCATAAAGACGCGAAGCGCACCTCGTGATCATTCTTTGTTTTCCCGTTGCTCGGTCCGGAACCGCAGAACCTGTTCTGTGTTATCCGGTCGAGACGGAGCTACGGAAAGTTAAAAATCGGGGTTTGAAACTGCCCAACTTCGGGCCTTAGAAAACCGGTAACGGTGACCCGTCACCAATAATTCTCACGAACCAAAACTAGCCAAAACTGCCCACAAAACTACCAGCGGTAGTGAGCGAACGCCTTGTTCGCTTCCGCCATTTTGTGCGTATCTTCCTTCTTCTTGATGGCGTTGCCGCGGTTGTTTGCGGCATCCATGATCTCGCCGGCCAGCTTGTCCATCATCGTCTTCTCGCCGCGACTGTTGGCGTATGAGATCAGCCAGCGAATGGCCAGAGCGGTACGGCGCGACGGCCGGACTTCGATGGGAACCTGGTAGTTCGATCCGCCAACGCGGCGGCTTTTGACCTCGAGCGCCGGCTTGACGTTGTCGACTGCCTTCTTGAAGAGCTTGATCGGATCGTCCTTGGACCGGTCTTCCACCTTCTTCAGCGCGCTGTAGAACACGCGCTCGGCGACCGACTTCCTCCCCTGCGACATCAGGGAGTTGATGAACTTGGTCACGAGCTGGCTGTTGTAGACCGGATCCGGCAGGATCTCGCGTTTCGGAACTTCTCGGCGTCTCGGCATCTGGTTAGCCCTTCTTCGGGCGCTTGGCCCCGTACTTCGAGCGGCTCTGCATCCGCTTGGCAACTCCGACGGTGTCGAGAGTACCGCGGATGACGTGGTAACGAACTCCCGGCAGATCCTTCACACGGCCGCCGCGGATGAGCACGATCGAGTGCTCCTGGAGGTTGTGGCCGACACCGGGGATGTAGGTGGTCACTTCGATCCCGTTCGTCAGACGGACGCGCGCGACCTTGCGGAGCGCCGAGTTCGGCTTCTTCGGGGTCGAGGTGTAAACGCGCGTGCAAACGCCACGCTTCTGCGGGCTCGACTGCAGCGCCGGCGACTTGGTCTTGTACGCGACTTTCGCGCGCCCTGCACTGACGAGTTGGTTGATCGTTGGCATTCTACCTATCCTTCTGAAGACACGTGGAGCGAGAGTGAGCTCCCGCCAGGGGAAAAACCCGCGCACTCTAAGCGAGGGTTGCGGACTTTGTCAAGCCTGCCGGCGACCTAACGGCACTCCGGAACACTGTATTCCGAGCCGGCACGGCCGGCGGCGTTGGCTGCCCAAGGCTCCGTCACATTGGGTCCAACAAATACCACTCTTTCGACCGCAACAGCTAGAAATCGACCCAACTCCCCCCCTTTTCACGCGACGCCTTCTCGAACAGGAACTGCGCCGAGGCCAGGTCTTCGACGGCGAGGCCGAGCGACTTGAAGAGGGTGATCTCATCATCAGACGAGCGCCCCTTCGCTTTTCCGATCAGGATGTCTCCGATCTCCGCTCGGATGTGACCGTCGGTGATCGCTCCTTCGCGGAGCGCGAGAAGATAGTCTCCGGCCTCGTTGACTGTCGACTCACGCCGGTCGACGAACAGCGTCGCGGCGGCCACCGTTGCGCTGTCGAGCTCGCGGGCGACCGCGATGCTGGAACCGACCGCATTGATGTGAACGCCATCCGCGAGCCACTCACGCTTAAGGATCGGCTCGCGGGAGCTCGTCGCGGTGACGATGATGTCCGCTCCGCGAACGGCCTCTTCGACCGAAGCGACGACGCGGGCACCCTTCCCTGCGAGGGCGGCAGCCTTCGCAGGCGTCCGGCTGACGATGCGCACATCATTAATATTGCGCACGAGCGGGATGGCCTCGAGATGCGTTCGGGCCTGAACCCCGGCGCCGATGATCGCCAGCGTCCGGGCGTCTTCGCGGGCGAGCAGCTTCGTGGCCACGGCTGACACCGCGGCGGTTCGGATCGCGGTGATCGCCGACGCGTTCATGACCGCCAGCAGTTGGCCGGTCTCACCGCTGTGGAGTAGGACCCCGCCGAGGTGGGTATCGAGACCGATGGCCGGGTTGCCGGGGAAGACGCAGACTTCCTTGAGACCGTAGTGCGGTTGTGGTCCGCCCCGATACGACGGCATCAGGCCCAGGATGCCCTTCGCTCCTTCACCGCGGATCATGCTTCGCAGAGGGTTGTGTACTTCGCCTCGTGCCAGCGCGCTCAGGGCTTCTTCCATCACCTCGATGCACTCGCGCATCGTGAGAAGGCGTTCGACCTCGTGTTCGCTGAGGATGAGTAGCTTTGTCATCGCGTGGGAGCGTACAGCCAATAGCGCTCGTCTGTCTTCTCGAACGGCACGCCGGTGGCGTGAAGAAGCCGGAAGCCATGCGCGGCCGGATCCGGCATCTCAACATTGAATAGGAGTAGCCACCGCCGCCCGCGAAAATGCTCCTGCGAGCGCTTTTCCGCGACCGGATACGGAACATCGAGTGCGCGCTCCAATGCCGAATCCCACTTCATGTACGTCCCCTCTTCACCGAGACCGGCGTACCAGAATCTCGTTCCTGGCAACCATGGGAGAACCGCCTCCGCCTGCGTCAGGTTGTGCGCAGCGATCGGGATGCGATCGAGCTTCTGATCGCGGATGAACTCAGCCATTTCCAGTGCTCCTGAGAACGGCTCGCGGACATCAGCGATCCAGTAACGCATGGCGACGAGCATCGAAACGAGCAAGCTGAGGTTCAGCGCGATCGCAGCCGCGGCAGCCCAGCGGCGATCGATCAACTCCGCATCCCGATCGCCGGCGATCCAGATGGCCACGATCGTCAGCAACAGAAAGAAGCCGGCGTGGCGGAGCCCGCCCAGCCAGACGTAGGAGTAGAGGATCGCGAGCACGGACAGTGGCAACCAGAGGAAGAGAACTGCCTCGCGGGACCGGCGTATCGCGACCGTGATGAGCAGCAGGACGGCCACTCCGATCAGAAAACCAACGCTTGTCGGAACCGTCGGCAGAAACGCGTTGCTAACCGTCCAGGCAAACGCGTCCCGGTTGAAAACGCGCATCACCGCCTGCCGGGCCGGATCGGGCGGCGTGCGGACCTGCAGCCAGGCGACGATCGCGCTCACGGCCATGAGCGCGGCGGCGACAGCGCCGCGAGCGCCGATTTGCTTCCTCTCAATCCGCTCGATGACGAAGAGAGCTGCAAACGTCCCGGCGATGAAGAAGCCCTGCGCGTTGCAGTTGAAGAGGAGTAGAAGAACCAGCGCGAATGCGATCGGCCGCTCACGGCTGTGCCGGTAAAGCGCTGCCGCCGCAAACGTCAGCAACACCGTCAGCGCATAGCTGCGAACGATGACCGAATACTCGTACGCCATGTAGTACGAAAACGTCAGCAGCGTTGCCGTAAGCCGCGACAGCGGCGATCGCGTCGCCAGCAGCCACACCCCGGCCGCGGCGATCGTCAGGTGCAGCACTTTCTGGCTGGCGTAGGCAAGACCAAGCTTCGCGAACGGCGCGAGGCAGAGGAACCAGAGCGCTGGCAATCCCGCGTATCGCGTCCTCGCCAGGATGGTCATCAGACCGGCATCGCGCACGTACAACCACGGATCCGCCTCATCGCGCCACGGCTCGTGATGAAAGGCCACGAACGAGACGACAGCCGCGAACGCGGCCAGCAGCAACAGAGGAAAAAGCCGCGACGCCGAGCGCGTCGTGACCAGCGACCGCGGATCCCAGTTGCCGTTCATCGCTCCGGCTTCCGTGCGTATACCTCGATCGTCCCGCCGCGCCGCAGCAGCGTCTCCAGCATCATCAGCGCAAACGCCACTGGCAGCAGAAAGATGGCAGCAATCGTCGTGGCGATCGTTTGCAACGGAAACTCGCGGATCCGGTGCGCCCGTGCCGCCGGCTCTTTCAGAATCGAATAGAGCAGGTCATGCTCGAAGACGCGGTTCAGGAGGCTCTGAATCCAGCCGTACGGATTCTGTTCCAGGCTGAAATGCGCGACGGCTGTGATCCGGAATCCGCGCCGGCGCAAAGCATCCGTCAAACCGCGCGTCGAGAAGTGGACGTAGTGCCGCGGCACGTCGAGATGAAACCAGTGCCGGCCCGTCCATGCCGCCTGGATGCTGGCGAAGTTCGGAACGGCGATGACGAGCAGTCCGCCCGGCTCGAGAATCTCCCACGCCCGATCCAACGCCTTCACAGGATCCATCATGTGCTCGAGCGAGTGCCAGAAGACAACGGCCGCGAATTCGCCCGATCCGAACGGCTGGCTGAGGAAGTCGCCCGTGCGCACGTCGAGCCCGAGGACGTCGCGCGCATGCGAGGCGGCAACCGCCGAAAGCTCGACGCCCACCGGCCGATACCCCGCCTCACGCAGAAAGTGGAGCGTGAACCCGCGGCCGCATCCGACGTCGAGCACCGCTCCCGGCCGCGTCAGCCGGCGGATGACGTCGACTCTGCGCCGCCGGAACCAGCGGGTCAGCCGCTCGAAAAGCGGATTGAACCGGACGTTGCGCTCACCGTAGTAGGCCGTCGGATACCACGATCCGATTGCCGTTTCGTCGAGCGCAGGCCAGGTACGCGCCGATCCGCAGCGATCGCACCCGAAGATGGCAAAGCCGTCGATGACGGAGTCGAACCGGTGCCGCGCCGGCGACCCGCATGCGAGACAGGATGCTGTATCGGGCGCCGCCACGGTCGCACTCAGGCGTCGCGGTGCACGGTGTCCATCGAAAACGCCGGCAGACACACCGCGATGTACTCCGCCCCCTCGGCGCCCGGAGTCGAGTACTGCACCCACTCCCCGCTGCGCGTGATGATGGCCTCGCCTGCGCCGACGTCGATGACGCCATCGCGCGTCGTCACTCGCAGGGAGCCGCGCAGAACGACCGTGTACTCCTCGAACTCCGGCGTCTGACCCGGCTCGACCCACCCGCCCGGACTCTGCATGCGGGCCACGCTCACTCCGGCGCTCTTCGAGTTGACGCGTCCGATGTACTCCTCGATCCGCTTCGGCTTGTTACCCGCCGCTTCGATGACGGAAGGTTGTTTGATGTGTGTCGGCATCGGCGAAGTTTACCTGCTCCGCGGGAGTGGGGTGTCGGGGGTGGGGAGTGGAAGAAACGGGGATCGAGCTGCTCAGCGTCCCCGGAGTCGGGGGTGGGAAGACCCCTGAGTCTCGTGTCCCCTTCGCGTTCTTCGCGGCTTCGCGTGACAACGGTTTTCACGCGAAGGCGCGAAGTGTTCGCCGCAACGAAAGGAAGAACGCGCGTGAGTGGCGCGCCATTCGTCCAACGTTTCGTGTTTCAATCTCTTGATTACGATCAGAGAAATGGCCGACGGATGCTGGCGCATGACGACTCGGCCTGGGAAAAACCGATTGAGGTGAAACGCGCTTCGGCAATGACTCGCTCATCGATTAACTCTTCCTGCGAAGTTGTCTTTCGCGCCCGAACGAAAATTGTTCTTCCTTGAGAAGTAGCGGCCTTCGTTTTGTGCATAGCCAGATGCGGAGTCTACCGCTTCAACACATCCTCGATCGCCGCCAGCGCGCGCGGGTCGTGCTTCTGCCCCAGCCAGAAGGCCGCCTTCTTCCGCACGCTCGGATCGCGATGCGACTTCATCAGCTCGATGAGCATCGGAACCGATTCGTCGTTCGGAAGCTGGGACACGGCAAAGACCGCTTTGTCACGAACTCCCGAGTCGGGATCATCGTCCAGCGACGCGCGGATGGCGCCGGCGGCTTTATTGCCCGCTTTCTGCGAGAGCCAGAAGAGAGCCTGGCTGCGCACGTGCGCCGTCGGATCGTGTTTCGCCAGATTGATCAGCGCATCGATCGCGCCCGGCGCTTTCGATTGCGATAGAGCGAAGACGGCCTTTTCGCGCAGATGCGGCGAGGCCGGCAGCGACTGCGCGACCGCAAGAACATCCTCATATCCGCGCCGTCCGCGCGTCTGTCCGAGCCAGAACGCCGCTTGACCGCGCGTTCCATCGGGAGCAGTGGTCGAGCTCAGAATCCGCTCGAGCTCCGTGGTCGCCGAGGCATCCGCATGCATCGCCAGCGTTGACATCACCGATTCGGAGCGATGACCTGCGCTTCCCAGCATCGACGCCAGCAACGCCACGCTCTTCTTCGGGTCCACCCCATCGATCCACGTTACGGCCGCGCCGTTCGCGTCGAGAGCGCAATCCATCGAATAGCTGCGGACTCTCGCAATCTCGCCGTTCTCGACGTGGTAGACGATCGCAAAGACGTCGGATGACGCGACATGGAAGTCGTCCCGATCGCTGCTGTTGAACGAGCTCCCATCGCGGTCGAGGCTGCACGTTCCCCCCGTTCGGTAGTCACCGTACGTGGTGAAGCAGCACATGACGTGCTCGCTCTCGATCTCCGGCACGGAGTAGCCGATGAAGGCCGTCTTCGAGGCTCGGATCTGTGCGCCGAGGTTCGGGGATGCGGGAATGGAGGTGACGGTGCCGTGGAGGATGCGGGGTTGCTGTGCGGAGGATGCGACTGCGAAAAGAACCAGTGTGGCGGCCAGAGCAAGCTTTCTCATGGTCGCTTAGACTGTGGTATCGCGAGTAAGTTAGCTTGACGGTTGCTGCGGCAGAGGCGGTGATGAGATGACGAAGGCCCAGATCGAACTACTCATGACGCGCGACGTCGACGAGGTTTCCGAGGTGGCGGTACACCTCCCAAGCAAGCAACTCCGCGTCACTCTCAAAAACGCGGCCGCCTTGCTCGCTCGGGAAGAACAGCTGGCCGAGGTCGAGGAACGTCTGTTCATCTTCAAGCTCTTTCGATTTGTCCAGGCTGTGCTCGCTGGCGCACGCGAGCCTGTGACTGCCGAGGTGGCGCGCGAAGTATTCAGGTCGGCACAAACAGTGATGAAGAGAAATATCGCGCCGGATGTGAACCGCTCCGCTCGAGACATGTTGTCAGTGCTGCTGACCGAGAAAACCCAGCGGGAACTGCTCCGGAATCAATTCGTGTCAATGGCCGACATCGTCGCCGTGTTTCAACTTTGGACAGACGAACCTCGCAGGTACGTGGTGAGAAACCCACTTAAGGCTTTGATGTCTGAGCCTACGCGGCACGCGGCAACATCAAAACCGCACTCAGTACGAACGAAGAGCTCATCAAAGCCGAAGGGATTGCTCCGATGAATGTCGCGCCTCTCGCTGCTATACTCTCTGGCATGACGCAGCGAACGTCGACGACAACTACGCGAACGCCCGCGGGCGTCCCGCCCTGCCGATGATCGTCTGTTTCTAAGCAACACGACAATCCGACAGGGCCGAGCAATCGGCCCTTTTGATTTATGGGGGAGTCGTAGGACGTCGGGTGTAGGGAGTCGGAGTAGAAGCTGATCATTCGACGAGCTTCTGATCTCCGACACCCGGCCCCCGACGTCCTACGACCCCCGGAGAAAACCATGCACGTACAACTACCCGACGGTTCCCAACGAGAAGTTCAGGACGGCGCGACTGTCGCCGACATCGCGCTGTCGATCGGCAAAGGCCTGGCGAAGGCTGCCCTCGCCGGCAAGGTCAATGGCAAGGTCGTCGACGTCTACACCCCCGTTCCCGACAACGCCAAGATCGAGATCGTCACGCCGAAGAGCGCGGCTGGACTCGACACCATCCGCCACTCGACTGCCCATCTCATGGCCATGGCCGTGCAGGAGCTCTTCCCAGGTACCCAGGTCACCATCGGACCGGTCATCGAGAACGGCTTCTTCTACGACTTCGGCACCGACCGGCCGTTCACTGACGACGATCTCCGGCGCATCGAGGAGAAGATGTCCGAGATCGTCAAACGCGATCTGCCGGTGCGCCGCGAAGAGCTGAGCCGCGACGAAGCCATCGCCACGTTCGAGAAGCTCGGCGAGAAGTACAAGGTGGAGATCATCAAAGGCATCCCCGGCGATGAGCCTCTCTCCATCTACCGCCAGGGCGAGTGGTTCGATCTCTGCCGCGGACCTCACGTCCCCTCCACCGGCCGCCTCGGCGCGTTCAAGCTGACATCGGTCGCAGGTGCGTATTGGCGCGGCGATGAGCACAACGCCATGCTGCAGCGCATCTACGGCACCGCCTGGGCGGACAAGGACGAACTGTCGGCGTACCTGAAGCGGATCGAAGAGGCGCACGCGCGCGATCACCGCAAGCTGGGCAAGCAACTCGACCTCTTCACCTTCTCGCACTTCGCGCCGTCGATGCCGATCTTCCTGCCCAAAGGCGCGGCTATCTACAACGAGCTGATCGACTTCGTGCGCCGCTTCTACGCGCGCGACGGATACAGCGAAGTCGTCACGCCTCTGATCTGGGATACCGAGATCTTCAAAATCTCCGGCCACTACGAGAACTACAAAGAGAACATGTTCTTCTCCGAGGTCGATGAGCGCGAGTACGGCGTGAAGCCGATGAACTGCCCCGGCCACACCCAGATCTTCGCGATGGAGCGGCGCTCGTACCGCGACCTGCCGATCCGCTACGCCGACTTCGCGCGCCTCCACCGCTACGAGCGCTCGGGCGTGACGCACGGCCTCGTGCGCGTGCGCTCGTTCGCGCAGGACGACGCCCACCTCTTTGTCACTCCCGAGCAGATCGAGCCGGAGATCGACCGCGAGCTGCGTCTCATCAAAGAGATCTACGACATCTTCGACTTCAAGGAAGTGCGCATCGCGCTCTCCACGCGTCCCGAGAAACGCCTCGGTACCGACGAGATCTGGGACAACGCCGAGCGAGGTCTCGAGAACGCCCTGAAGAAGAATGGCGTCGACTACCACATCAATCCGGGCGAGGGAGCCTTCTACGGCCCCAAGCTGGAGTTCCAGGTCACCGATGCCATCGGCCGTCCCTGGCAGCTCGGCACCATCCAGCTCGACTACGCGCTGCCCGAGCGCTTCAAGCTCAGCTACATCGGCGCCGACAACGGCGAGCACCAGCCGGTCATGATCCACCGCGCAATACTCGGCTCGCTGGAGCGGTTCATCGGCATCATCATCGAACACTTTGCCGGTGCCTTCCCCCTTTGGCTCGCACCGGTTCAGGCATCGGTGCTGCCGTTGTCGGAGAAGTTTCTCGACTACGGGCGTGAGACGGCGGGGAAACTACGGGCGGCCGGTCTGCGCATCGAGACCGACGAATCAAACGAGAAGCTCGGCGCGAAGATCCGCGACGCGCAGCTCAGGAAGATCCCGTACATGCTGGTGGTCGGCGAGAAGGAAGTTGCGGCAGGAACGGTGTCGGTCCGGAAGCGGACCGGGGGCGATCAGGTCTCGCTTTCGATCGATGAATTCGTGGCTCAGGCCAGAGCGGTCATCGCTGCCCGCTCGTTGACTTTGTAGTGTTTTATTCGTAGATTTCGCGCTTCCGCGCTAACGGCTAACAGGAGGATTTCGCATTTTTCCACCACGACGAGGATCGCGATTCGACCGGAAACCCACAGAGCCTGAGTCCAGAATCAATGACATGATCCGCGGCATCGCTGAGGTTCGCCTCATCGGAGCCGATGGATCGCAGATCGGTGTCGTTCCCCTGCAGCAGGCGCAGGAAATGGCCCGAGAGAAGGACCTCGACCTCGTCGAGATCTCGCCGACGGCGAATCCTCCCGTCTGCAAGGTCATGGATTACGGCAAGTACGTCTTCCAGCAGAAGAAGAAACAGACCGAGGCCAAAAAGAAACAGAAGGTGATCGTCGTCAAGGAGGTGCAGTTCCGCCCCCGCATCGACGAGCACGACTTCGATTTCAAGAAGAACAACATCATCCGTTTCCTGCAGCACGGCGACAAGGTCAAGGCATCGATCCGGTTCCGAGGACGCGAGATGACGCACATGGAGCTCGGCCGCGCAGTCCTCGACCGCCTCCTGCTCGAGATCAAAGAGTACGGCGCCGGCGAAAATGCGCATCCCGACATTCAGGGAAACCGCATGACGATGGTGATATCACCGGTGAAGTAGGGTGTGGGGTGTCGGGGGTGGGGAGTGGGAGCAGAATCAAAGCCGGCTGCTCATCCTCCATCTCTGTCGACGTCACACGCCTCACCAGAGCGAAAGTCAAATCTCAACAGAAACTATAAAATCATCAGGAGTGGGCAGGACGGCAACGAGGAGCACGATTGGACGACGGTTCTGCTCCCACACCCCACCCCCGACCCCCCACCCCCGGAATTCAACACCACTTCATCAAGTTAGGGACCAAGCTATGCCGAAGATGAAAACGCACCGAGGCGCCGCCAAACGTTTCACGAAGTCCGGAACGGGCAAGCTTCAACGGAATCACGCCTTCCATTCGCACATCCTGACCAAGAAGTCCGCTGGCCGCAAAGCGGAGCTGGGGAAGGAAACGAGCGTGTCGAAGGCCAATGAGAAGACCGTGAAGCGCATGATTCCGTATCTTTAGGCTGTCATCTGCCGGTCGTTCCGCTTCCCGGTTTGCTCCGAAAGCCGACACCCGACAAGCGACACCCCCAACCCGAGCGAGGCGTGGTAATCACCACTCCTGACCCGCCCGCTCTTAACGAACCAAACGAGGAGAAACAATGCCGAGAGTCAAACGGGGTACCAAACGTAAAGACCGCCGCTCCAAGATCCTGAAGCTCGCCAAGGGCTACTGGGGAATGAAGTCGCGCGGTCACCGGATCGCGAAGCAGCAGGTTGAGAAAGCGCTCAACTCCGCCTTCGCAGGCCGCAAAGATCGCAAAGGTGATTTCCGGAAGCTCTGGATCGCCCGCATCAACGCCGCCGCCCGCCTCAACGGGATTTCCTATTCGAAGCTCATGGCCGGCCTCAAAGCCTCGGGCTCGCTCGTCGATCGGAAGATCCTGGCAGACATCGCCGTCCGCGATGCCGCTGCCTTCACCGCCATCGTCGAAAGCGCCAAAGGTGCACTGAACAAGCAGCAGCTTCGCACTGCGCTCGACAAAGAGACCGCCGCGAAGCATCCGGCCGCGAAGCAGGCCTCGGCGTAAACGTCACCACTGACTCACACTGAAAACGCGGGCCTCGTGCCCGCGTTTTTGTTTGTACAATCGCCCGCTCGCCATGCTCGACGACATCACACGCATCAGCTCCGAATTCGACTCCGCCCTCGCATCCGCCAACACGGCCGCCGCGCTCGATGACCTTCGCGTCCACTACTTCGGCCGCAAAGGCGGCTTGATCCCGGCCCTCTTCTCGCGCCTCAAGGAAGTGCCGAAGGAGCAGAAGAAGGACGCGGGCGATGCACTCAACAAGCTGCGCGACCGTCTCGAGTCAGAGCTGAAGGAGAAGTCGGAGCGCGTCACCGCCGAGGAGTCGGCGCGCAAGCAATCGCGCGACATCATCGACGTCACCCTCCCCGCTCGCATCCCGCACCTCGGCCACCTTCATCCCGTCACGATCATCCGCCGCGAGATGGAGACCATCTTCAGCGAGATGGGCTACTCGCTCGATCCCGGCCCCGAGGTCGAGAGCGACTGGTACAACTTCGAGGCGCTCAACTTCACACCTGACCATCCCGCGCGCGACACGCAGGACACGTTTTTTCTTGACGCTGATGCACCGCCGCGCGGCGAAGGCTCGGGCCGCCTTCCCTACCTGCTGCGCACGCACACATCGAACGTGCAGATTCGTTCGATGGAAAATCACACGCCACCGGTGAAGGTCCTCTCCTGCGGCCGCGTCTACCGCCGCGACGAGATCACCATGCGCCGCTCGCCGATGTTCCACCAGGCCGAGGGGTTTCTCGTCGACAAAGGAATCCACATCGGCCACCTCCGCGCCACCCTAGAGCACTTCATCAAACGCCTCTTCGGCGCCGACTCCAAGATGCGCATGCGCCCCAGCTTCTTCCCCTTCACCGAGCCGTCCGCCGAAGTCGACATGTCGTGCGTCTTCTGTAAAGGCGCCGGCTGCGGGACATGCTCACATACCGGCTGGATGGAGATCCTGGGCTGCGGCATGATCCATCCCCAGGTGTTGCGCAACGTCGGCATCGATCCCGAGGAGTGGAGCGGCTTCGCCTTCGGCCTCGGCCTCGACCGCTGCGCCATGATCAAGTTCGACATCCCGAACATCCGCACGCTGTTCGAGAACGACCTGCGCGTACTGCAGCAGTTCTGACGATTTCGCGGGGAAAGCGATCAGCTGAGCTTCGGCATCGCCGTCAATGCGTGGCGGCGGTGGCAGGCGCCGTCATCACCGCCGGGGCGATGCGGCAATCAACGGGAAGGATCACGCGGAACGTCGATCCCTTGCCAATCGCCGACTCGACTTCCACCTGCCCGTGATGCATTTCGACGAAAGCCTTGGTCAGCGAGAGTCCCAGTCCCGTGCCCTTCGTCGAGAAGTGTTCGATCTGATAAAAGCGATCGAAGATTCGGGGCAACTCCTCAGCGGGCATTCCAGTGCCGTGATCGACGACGGCGAGCTGCACGGCGTCCGCTCCGAGTGGAGAATGTCCTGCCGCGATGGGCGTCACTTCCAGCAGCACAAAACCGCCTGCTGACGAATACTTCACCGCATTCGACAACAGATTCATCAGGATCTGTTTGATCCGGCTTTCGTCGAGAACAACTAGCCCCAGGGAACTATCAATCGTCGTCACCAGCGTCACATTTGCCTCGGCGCACAGGCCTTTGACGACACGCTCGACCGCGGCCACCGTCTGCCGTAGATCGAGCTCCTGCGGCTCCAGATCGAGCCGGTTCGCTTCGATTTTGGATAGATCGAGAATGTCGTTGATGAGCACCAGCAGATGCGTTCCGGCGATGTGGATATTCTCGATGAACTTGTAGAGCCGGATCGGCAGCAGGCCGCTGGCGGCTTCCAGAAGTACCGCTGAGAATCCGATGATGGAGTTGAGCGGCGTACGCAACT
Organism: Thermoanaerobaculia bacterium; assembly: GCA_017883205.1. Taxonomy (GTDB): domain Bacteria; phylum Acidobacteriota; class Thermoanaerobaculia; order Gp7-AA8; family Gp7-AA8; genus JADGNZ01. The sequence continues at coordinate 33,716 of JADGNZ010000002.1, forward strand.
CGTGCGACATGTTCGCCAGAAACTGATTCTTCGACCGGTCCGCGGCCTCCAGTTCCAGATTGGTCTCGTTGAGCTCATTCGTCCGCTCCAGGACACGCGTCTCCAGAGCGGTCGTCAGCGCTTCGAGATCCTGGAAGAGCTGCGAATTGTCCAGCGCCACGGCCGCCTGATTCGCGATCGTGGTCAACAGAATCTCGTCATCCGCTGAGAAAACGTTGCGCCGGTAGCTCTGAACCGAGATGACTCCCATGACCCGATCGCGCGCGATCATGGGGACGCCCAGCCACGACTGCGTCGGCTTCCCATCGTCATACGCCACGATTCCGAACCGCGCCTCATCATCGGTGCTCTTCAAGTTGAGCGTCCTCCCGTTCCTGACGACCCAGGAATTGAGGCCCTGACCGAGCGGCACACGAAATTTCGGAAGAACCTCGCCTTCGCGGATATCCAGCTCGCAGGCGAGCTCGTTCGTCTTCTCGTCGTAGAGCGCGATGCTGAAGAGTGAAACATCGACTGCGTCGCGGCAAGCCCGGAAAATCACATCCAGAAGCTCGTCCTTTGTGAAGCGCAGCGAAATTGTTTTGCCGACGTTGCTCACAGAAGCCAACTGCTGGACGAGATGATCGCGGGCGGCACGAGTGACGGCGAGATTGCGCGCCACCAGGTACATCACCACGCCCGTGAAGCCCCACAACGCAATCGCACCGACCCCGAGTGACGGGAACGAGAGTGTCATCAGGACCGCGTACGGAAGCGTTGTGAAGAAGATGGTGGCGTCGAAGATCGAGACTCGGATCATCCGGCCGAGGTTGTACGAATACGCGGCCTCGACCTGCTTCATCACGATGTGATTAGCGATCAGCAGAGCGCAGCCGGCCGCGACGATCAGCCCCGCTGCATGCCACGTAGCCTCCCTGACCGGCGCATGACCGCCCAACCGTTCATACACGACCCCGGCGAACATGACCGGGATCCCATAGGTACCAAACTGCCCGAACATGCGCGCGTAATCGACGACAGGATCGGTGAGGTCGCTCTTGTTCGGCCCGATCTGACGAAAGGCCAGATAGCGCGAGACCGCAGAGGCCATCACGGAGATGGCTGTGGTCAGGATCACGCCAAGAAGGGGAAGCATGATCGTCGCGGCGGTGAGACCAAGAGCGACAAAGACTCGGTCGGTGAGCTTGAACTTCATCACCGAGAGCGCGAGCGCGAAGAGCGCGAGAACGAGCACCAGAGCCGGCGCCGAAGAGCCGATCGTACTCAGAGTCGCGGTGACATCGCCGCGCCTTAGGAATACGAGCATCGCGAAGAGCAGCAGACCAGACGTCCCCTGGGCGACTAGCGTCGCAAGGAGCTTTCGCCGCAAAGTCTCCTCATGCTGCGTGGATGCGAACACCATCTGGATAGATCCCGAACGAATTGCTGTGAGCCCATCGTACACCGCTGATGTCCCGGACAATGCCAGACAGCCGTCACTCAGTCACGAAGCCGGATTCGCGCTCTGGTTCGGGGTTTCTTCCTCCAGAGATCTCGCCACGTCACGAACATCGAGCGCCGTGGGAGCGATAGTCTGAAGGTTGGCGATCACGCGGATCGTGCGGTCGCGCGATGCTCATGAATCGAGCGCCTTCTCCCCTCGTGCTTTTCGAGGGGAGAAGGTGCCGAAGGCGTACAAGGGGTGTCGTGCTATCGGGCGGCGCGTGGTTCGAGGTGGCGAGAGGCGCTGCGGCAAGACAACGCTCTCGAGAAGTCAACGCCCCCTCATCCGGCTTTGCCACCTTCTCCCCCACTGAGAAGCGTGGGGGAGAAGGGGCTCGTGGGAGAGAGGTAGTCTGAAGGTTCGCGATCACGCAGTCGTGCGGTCGCGCGATGCTCACGAATCGAGCGCCTTCTCCCCTCGTGCTTTTCGAGGGGAGAAGGTGCCGAAGGCGGATGAGGGGTGTCGTGCTATCGGGCGGCACGAAGTTCCAGTTGGTGAACTAGCGAAGAGCGGCTGCATCCTCACGCGCGATCAGCCCCCGCCCACGCAACACCCCCACGATCCGCCGCGCGTTCTCCTCGGCCGAGGCGGTCCTCGAATCGAGCACCACCTCCGCCGCAAGGGGTGCCTCATACGGATCATCGATCCCCGTGAATCCTTTGATGATGCCGCGCCGCGCCTGGGCGTACATCCCCTTCACGTCGCGCGACTCGCAGACCTCGAGCGGCGTGTCGACGAAGACCTCGATGAAGCGTTCTGCGCCCACCATTTCGCGGACCGTGTCGCGCGTCGCTCGATAGGGACTGACCGCCGCGCACACCGCCACGCCTCCATGCCGCACCACCTCGGCGGCCACAAATCCGATGCGCAGAATGTTGGCGTCACGGTCCTCCTTCGAAAAGCCCAGCCCTTTCGCTAGATGCGTGCGGACGACGTCGCCATCGAGCAGCGTCGATTGACGGCCGTACTCGAGCAGCAGCGCGACGAGAATCTCAGCCGTCACCGATTTGCCTGCGCCCGAAAGACCGGTGAACCAGACGCAGACTCCCTGCCGATGCCGCGGCGGATGGCTCTCGCTCAAGATCGCCGCGACCTCGGGACGCGTAAACCACGCCGGCAGCGGCACACCGGCAGCGAGGTAATCGTCGCGCACCTGCGTCCCCGAGATCGACCGAGTCGCCGTGCCCGCAGTTACGCGCGAGGCTTCCTCGTAGCGATCGTCATCGACGACGTAGACAAGCTCGTGAAACGGCACCATGCGCACGCCGATCTCCTCGCTGTGCTTCGCCACCAGCTCCTGCGCATCGTACGGTCCGTAGAACGGCTTGCCAGTGGAGTCGGATCCAGGACTGGCGTGATCGCGCCCGACGATGAAATGGCTCGCCCCAAAGTTGCGGCGGATCAGCGCGTGCCACAGCGCCTCGCGCGGCCCGGCCATGCGCATCGCCAGCGGCAGCAGCGACAGAAGCACGTGGTCTCGCGGAAAGTGATGTTCGGTCAGCGCCTTGTACGTCCGGACGCGCGTGTAGTGATCGACGTCGCCAGCCTTGGTGAGGCCGACGACCGGATGCAGCAGCAGCGCCCCATCCACGGCAGCGATCGCTCGTTTCGTCAGCTCCTCGTGCGCCCGATGCAGCGGGTTGCGCGTCTGAAACGCGACCACGTTCTGATGCCCGAGGCGTTCGAGCGCCGCTCGCACCTCGGCAGGCGTCCGCCTCAGTTCGCGAAAATCAGCCGGCGTCGGAAGTGCCAGCACGCGCAGCCTGCCGGATACGTTGCGGCTTCCCCATCGCTCCATCTCCGCCACGAGCGGATGTTTGCGGTCGGTCGTTCCAGCGACGCGCGCGGCCTCTTCCCCGCGATCCCATTCGTAGATCTCCTCGACGGTGAGGATGGCCAGGATCTCATTCTTCGCGCTGCGCAGAACGACATCGCAATCGAGCGCAACGGGCGCGTCGACATCGACCGGAAGCGTGATCGGAATCGGCCAGAGAGTGCCGTCGCCGAGGCGCATCTCGGCGAGAACGCGGAGATAGTCGTCGCGCCCAAGGAAACGATCGAGCGGCGAAAACGCGCCGGTAGCCAGCAACTCGAGATCGCACTGCGACCGCGCCGAAATCTGAATCGACGGCAGCGTCGCCGCGTAAGCCAAAAGGCCGGCCAGCTCGTCGCCTCGTGCAAGGAGATCAACGAGCGTGCCGCCATAGGGAGCATTGAGCAACATGGGCGCGCAGGATAAGCGAAGAAGGCGTAGCGAAGCGTCGTGGCATCGCTGCGGGCGATCTTTGAGGCGTGGCGAAGGGTTGTTGGATTGCGGCGAACGATCTTCCAGGCGTTGCGAACGATCTTTAAGGCGCAGTGAACGATCCTCAGGACGTGGCGAAGGATCTTCAGGATGTAGCGAATGATCTTCGGGGCGCAGTGAACGATCTTCACTGCGTAGCGAACGACCTTCGGTGCGTATCGAATGACCTTCGGTACGTAGCGAACAACCTTCGATCAGCAGCGAACGATCTTTGATGCGTTGTAAAGAATCGTCGATGCGTAGCAAACAACCTTCGATGCGTAGTGAACAACCTTTGATGCATTGCGAACGACCTTCGATGCGCAGCGAACAATCTTTGATGCGTTGCGAACGACCTTCGATGCGCAGCGAACAATCTTTGATGCATTGCGAACGACCTTCGATGCGTAGCGAACAATCTTTGATGCGACTCGTCGAATCGACAATACGCATTGGAGAAACGAGGGTCCGAATCCAAAAAACTGGACGAATAAGCCTCAGAAGCACCCTAAATCACCAGGAATCAACTATCCGGCATCATCACGACCTTCTCTTGCGCCGAAGTAACTTTCTGCCAGGTAGCTTCGTCTTAATCGATAGGTCTATCCGATGACCTCGCTCGCCAGCGCGTCGCTGACGAGTTGTCGAGATGGCTTGAAGTACCTCAACCCGTTCACCCACGCGGGTCACGGCAAGTCGGACCAGCGTGATTCTTCGAGGATCTTATGAGCAACCAGAGAGAGATCGCCGCCACCACAACCGAAGCTGCTGATGCACCACCTGCCGATGGATCCATGCCGGATGTCGCTGCGGTGCTGGCCCTGATCGGCCAGATCGAAGCGCACATCCCCGGGTTCACTTCCCACGACACCAACGACGCTAAACGCGTGGCCAATGTGTCCCGCTTTGCCAAAGACATGATCCCGAAGATGATCGCCACGGTATCCGCTCTGCCCTCGGTCGTTGGATTGAACACCTTCGATGCCGTCGAGGGGAAGATAGCCCTGGCGTTCGACACCGCCATGCAGCCGATCATCCAGGCTCTGTCGGCGTTGCTCGACGGCGCTCAATTCACTACCGACAGCCGTCTTGCCAGATCCACCGAACAGGTGTTGGCGACCTACGCCTGGATGAAGAAAACAGCCAAAGGTCCCTCTGGTGTCGCGCTCCGTCCGTATCGCGATGACATGGCCCTGACGATGAAGAAGGTCCTGAATCGCCGCAGCAAGTCAGCATCGAAGCCGCCAGCACCGGAAGACGCGCAAACCTCTCTCGCGCCGGATCCCGATGACGATCCTCCCGAGGATTAGGGAGTGCGGTCGTCTCGACCGCGGGCACTCGGGCGTCTCGCCCGAGTGCGGTCAGGGCGGCGGTCGAAAATTCGTCGACGTTCTTGCTTGCGTGAAGTGCGTCTTCGCAGTTTCGGCCGCGCAAACTCCCAAACCCGCGTAGGTCTTGTTTCGGCTCGGGCTTTCAAACTTCTGCAACTATCACGCGCGTTCAACCACCGAGGCGGGACGCCCCGATGGCCGCGGGCGAGACGCCCACACTCCTCGGTGCGTGAAGTACGGCTTCGCAGTTTCTGCCGCGCAAACTCACAGACCCGCGCTGGATGCGCCGCGAAACGAGAGGAGTCGATACGCTCCCACTCCCCACCCCCGACTCCCCACCCCCCTCATAAGAACAGCCCCAAAAACTCGTCGCTCCGTACCCCCCAAGTAACCTTCCGCGAACGAGCTCGTCTAAGAAATTAGGTCTCATCGATGAACCTCGCCGTCAGCGTGTCGCTGCCGGCGTACAGAGCTGGCTCAGATTGACTAAACCACTAACCCACGCGGTATACAGAGAAGTCTGTCTGTCCCGTGTGGTTTCGAGGAGTGACCATGCGAAAAACGAGTAAGAGTGCTGTCAAACCATCCAAACCCGCCACAGCCGCACCGGGGGACACTGGACCGATCGACGACGTCGCCACCCAGGTCATGGGCCTGATCGATCAGATTGAGGCTCTCGTCCCAGGCTTCCAGCCCCACGATACGAATGACGCCAGGCGCGTAGCCAACGTGGCGCGCTTTGCCAAAGATCTCATCCCACAGGTCATCACCACCGTGACCGCGCTCCCTCCGGTCGGCGGAGTAAACATCTTCGACGTCGAGGAGGGGAAAGCCGCTCTGGCGTTCGAGGCCTCCATGCAACCGGTCGCGCAGCGTCTGGCATCGCTGGTCGATGGCGTCACATTCACCGTCGACAGCCGGCTCGCGAAATCCACCGGACAGGGGTTGGCGATGTTTGCCTGGGCCAAGAAACACGCGAGAACCCCCGAGGGGGTGGCAGCGCGTCCGTACGTAGATGAAATGAAACGAACGATGAAGAAGACCCTGAACCGCCGTAAACCAGTCCACCCCCCGACCCCGGCACCGGCAGGCGCGCAAGGCTTCCTCGCGCCGAACCTCGCCCAAGCCGCCGCAACGGCCACCGACGACGACCTCCCGGAAGATTTCCGCAAGGCCCTCGAAGAGGCCGTGAAAGACTGACCCCGCGCCGCCCCTCGCGCAACCTCGCGCGGGGGGCGGTGTTTTGGTAGTCGGTCGCGCACGATCTGTGTCCGCTCAACGATGGACTCCAGCGCGACAACCTGGAGCTGCGCGCGACCGTAGATCAGGGAAGGAGCACAAACGCGCGTATGTGTTTCGGACGTACAACAGTAAAGTGCCGTCGATCCAGCGTCGCGATGACATCGTGCCCCGACCTTTCGGCAAGCGCGACTACAGATGCGTCGACGGTTCCCAAGGGCAGATCGCGGTATCGGGCTACGAGCTCTGCGATCCGTATCCAATCGCCTGGGAGAACCGGTGCCGTAGCGAAGTTTCCCGAGGCAAGATCGCCAAGGAATCGTGTTTCTGCGATCCAGCCGAGTCGAGTCTCGATGAGATAGGAAACCTCGGCGATGACGAGTTGGGGCACGAGCAGTGGCCCCGGATGGGATTCAAGAAGCTCCAGGCTTGCGTCATGGTCGCCGTCGTCCTCGTCCACGTAAGCGTAAAGCGGTCCGGAATCGACGATCAGCGTGATTGGCGAGCCTCCCGCCTGATGATCTCCTCGATACGGCGCGCCGTGTCACGCCGTCCGCTTCGCCCCGCTTTGGCCGCAATCAGTCGCCGTCGCGCCACTCCGCCCACATGGACCTCGATCGCCTCTCGGGTGACGTCTGCGATCGTGCTACCGCGGCGTGCGGCTTCGTGGCGCAGTTTCGCGTCGAGATCGTTTGGGAGCTTCACTGTGGTGCGCTTCATGATATGCCAGCATACCTGCTTCAGTAGCACACATCAACACGGTTTACGACATCTACGACATCTACGACATCTACGACATCTACGACGCCAGATGAACTTGCTGTCATCCTGAGACTGCCGGAGCCGCCCACGCGAATCGCGACGTTTGCGCAGTGCGTGCTCGGCGGCGGAGGACGGCGAAGGATCTCAAACTTCGCAGATCGTGTTCGTCCAGCGCGAGCGATCGTGATCAATGACGCTCGAGCGAGATCTTCGCATTTTGAGATCCTTCGACCGTCCTTCGCCGCCGATGTCTGCCGGTTGCGAGTGCAGCGAACCTTGCGGCGGCTTCGGCGGCTCAGGATGACACGAACGCGTGATCGCATCACTGGCTGGCCAGCAAAAAACTCGCTCAATCAACCCCAAAAACTTGTCGCTCTGTACCCCCTAAGTAACCTTGCTCGAACGAGCGCGTCTAAGAAAGTAGGTCTCATCGATGAACCTCGCCGTCAGCGCGTCGCTGCCGGCGTACAGAGCTGGCTCGGATTGACTAAACCACTAACCCACGCGGTATACAGAGAAGTCTGTCTGTCCCGTGTGGTCTCGAGGAGTGATCATGCGAAAAACGAGTAAAAGTGCTGTCAAACCATCCAAACCCGCCACAGCCGCACCGGGAGACACCGGATCGGCCGACGACGTCGCAACCCAGGTCATGGGCCTGATCGATCAGATTGAAGCTCTCGTCCCCGGCTTGATGCCGCACGATACGAATGATGCCAGGCGCGTTGCCAACCTGGCGCGCTTTGCCAAAGATCTCATCCCACAGGTCATCACCACCGTCACCGCGCTCCCTACGGTGGGAGGGGTAAACATCTTCGACGTCGAGGAGGGTAAAGCCGCTCTGGCGTTCGATGTCTCCATGCAACCGGTCGCGCAGCGTCTGGCATCGCTGCTCGATGGCGTCACATTCACCGTCGACAGCCGGCTCGCGAAATCCACCGGACAGGGCTTGGCGATGTTTGCCTGGGCCAAGAAACACGCCAGAACCCCCGAGGGGGTGGCATCGCGTCCGTATGTAGATGAAATGAAACGAACGATGAAGAAGACATTGAACCGGCGTAAACCAGTCAATCCTCCGACGCCGGTACCGGCAGGCGCGAAAGGCCTTCTTGCCCCGAACCTCGCCCAAGCCGCCGCAACAGCCACCGACGACGACCTCCCGGAAGATTTCCGCAAGGCCCTCGAAGAGGCCGTGAAGGATTGACCCCACGCCGCCCCTCGCGCAAGCACGCGCGGGGGGCGGTGTTTTGGTAACCGGTCACTCCCGATCTGCGTCGATCCGCGCCATCTGCGGATCAGGCTTTGTGCCGTCGAGTGAGCCCGTGACGGCGGCAGGCGTCTTTGCGTACCATTCTGAGGCAAGGAGATTCCGCAAAGGCAAGGTCTGCGCAGACTGCTCCCAAACGGGCTGGATTGGGTCTGAGGCCGCTGCATGATCCCACCCGGCGCGATCGGTTGGAGGTGCGGGCGGAGCAAGTGCCTTCTGTTCGCAGGCGATAGGCCATTCCCAGGTTCCCAATTTCCCTGAACCCAGGAGAACGGCGCAGCTCACGACCAGAGCGTTTCAGTAGTCAAGTTTTGTCCGTCTTGAAATCAGTCATGAGTCCGGTGTATCTTCCTCGCCTCTTCACGCAATTTGAAAGTCGATCCGGGCGCGCCCAAGGCGCTTCTTGCAGGAGTATCCATTGAACCAATTGATGCAGGCGGTGGCACGTGCATCACGCGATTTCGCTAACGCTGCGGCGGCTGTCGAGCCGCTCCTGCGGCGGCTTTCGTTTAACGCTAAACACGTGCACGACGAGGCCATCTTGCTCCAGTCGTCAAAGCTACATTTGCTTGAGAGCCGGTCACACTCGATGCCGGAGGACGAGCACGATCCTGCCGTCTTCTCGCCTGTCCGCGCTTCGACCGCCGAGTGGAATGACCCGGTGTGGTCGTCGTTCACTCCAACGAATCCTGGCCTCGGAATTCCACGAATGACCCGAGTCGGGAGCTTCGGAAGGGAGATCGTTCTTCCCGACGCGCCTTTCTCCCAGCAAGTCACTTTCCCGGCGCTGATACCGATTCTCGGCCGTGGCGGCCTGGTGCTGCTCGCGGAGGGAAAACAGCTCGACGAAGCTCGTAACGCTCTCCAATCGGTCGCCCTTCGGCTCATTGCCGCACTCCCGCCAGGGCTCTTGCGCCTTACGCTGGTCGATCATCTGGGCGTCGGCAACAACTTCTCGCTTCTCACACCGTTCCACGAAGTGATCCGCGGCCCGATGGTCTGGCACGATCCGCGGCAAATCGCTAGTACCCTCGACACGCTCATCGAGCACATGGCGAACGTCACTCAGAAGTATCTTAAGACCAAATACACCGATATCGAGACGTACAACAAAGACCAGGGCGTCGTCGAAGAGCCGTACAAGGTCCTGGCCATTGCGAATTTTCCAGCCGGATTCGATGCGAATACCGCAAATCAGGTCATCTCTATCGCGCAAAACGGGCCGCGCTCCGGGATGTACGTTGTACTGTCGATCGATCGCAAGGCGCCAATGCCGCACGGATTCAACCTCAACGACCTGACACGCTTCTGCACGGTGCTCGAAGGCACGATTACCTCCGGGTTCACCTGGAAACCAAATACGCACGGGCTTCCAGACAATGCGGCGCATTGGGTCACGGACGTATTTAGCCGCGGGCGCATCAAACTCGACGACGCGCCGCCGGTAACGATCGTCAACCAGATTGCCAAAGACACGGATTCAGGAGCCGGCGACAAACAATCGGTCAAGGTGTCTTTCGACCGTTTCGTCCCCGCAGAGTTGTGGACCGACTCGACCCAGGATGGCATTTCCGTTCCGATCGGACGCCGCGGCAGCGAGAACCAGTTGTTTGAATTCAGCCGCGGCGCCAACGCCGTGCACCACGCCATCATCGGCGGCCGAACCGGCTCAGGAAAGAGCGTGTTGATCAAAGGGCTCATCACAAGCCTGTGCATGCACTATTCGCCGGAAGAGCTCGAGCTCTATCTCATCGACTTCAAGGGCGGCGTCGAATTCCGGGTCTTTTCGGAGTTGAGGCACGCGCGGGTCGTTGCCATTGACAGCGAGCGCGAATTCGGGCTCAGTGTTCTTGAAGGCCTCCTCAAGGAGAAGAGCGAGCGCGAGGTCAAGTTCAAGGCTGCAAAGGCAAACAACATTTCGGAATTCCGCAAACATGGCGAAACGATGACGCGCATCCTTCTGATCGTCGATGAGTTCCAGGTCTTCTTCGAATCAACAGATCGCGTCGCCAGCCGCGCCCGCGCCGCCCTCGGCGATCTCGCCCGCCTGGGGCGAAGCTTCGGGATTCACGTCATCCTGGCTTCGCAATCGATCTCCTCGTCGGCGGGAGGGGAACTCGAGACGGCAACGCTGAACCAATTCGGACTGCGTATCGCGCTCTCGATGAGCGAGAGCGACTCACACCGGATTCTCTCCAAAGACAATGACGAAGCGAAGTACCTCTCGCGGGCCGGCGAGGCGATTTTTAACGCCAAAAACGGTCTTGTTGAAGGAAACCACAAATTCCAGGTTGCGCACATTGCCGATGGTGAAGTCGAGGATCGCCTCCGTGGAATCGTTGAAAAAGCCGTCAATGAAGCCCGAGGCCGCAAGCCGCGTCTATTCGAAGGAAACCGCTCCGCTGCGATCCACGACAACGAAAAGCTCGTCACCGCCATTCAAGATGGACCTCCCTCCGGTCTGCGCTATGTGCCGGTTTACCTCGGCGAGCCGGCGCAGATCAGCGACGACCATACTTTCTTCAAAATGCGGCGACAGTCGGGCGACAACCTCCTCATGCTCGGCCAGCACGAGGAGACAATGTTCCCCGTTTTCGCTACAGCGGTGACCAGTTGGGCCGCGTTCCAACCCTCGCGCATCGCCAATATTTTCGTGGTCAACCTCGCCAACGTCGACAATCCGCTCATCGACCAGTTCGATATCTTTCTGCAGCTCCCGGCAACGGTTCGCATCGTTAAGAATCGCGACGTCGTCTCTGTTATCGATCAGATATCAGCAATGCTCGATTTGCGGATGGCGCAGGAGGAGCAGACGACTCCAAGAGAGCCTCAAGCGAGCGTGCTGCTCGCCTTCTACGGATTCCAGCGCGCTCGCGACCTGGTTCGCGAGGGATCAGCGCCTCGTCCCTCTACGAAGAAACTGAGCCGGCTGTTTCACGATGGGCCGGAGAACGGCATCGCTACGATCATTTACGCAGATACTTACGGCAACCTCATGAGGGTCCTCGAGCCGAAGGACATCAATGATTTCAGCGGCCGCATCGCCGGTGTCGGCAGCGACTCTGGTCGCATCCTCGGCGAGCATTCCACGTCATTAAAAGTGCGCGAGCACTACGGCGTTCTTTACGAGCTTGAAAAACCTGACGTTCTGCAGAAGTTTCGCACTTATGGTCTCGACCAAATTCAATGGCTAAAAACGCACCTCGATTAAAAGGAGTACTCCATGGCTTCTGAAGTCGTTGGCGATCCCGATGAAATACAGAGCTTCTCCGACCACCTCAGCGAGTATTGTCGCTCAACGCTCGATGCTCTGCTCACGATCAAGAACCGTCTCAATGAGATGGAAAGCAATCAGACCTGGGCGGACTCTCGGTATCAACAGTACAAGGGTGACTTCGACGAAGCGAGCGGGCGCATCGAGAACTCTCTTCAGCAGATGGCGGAAGAGCACGTGCCGCACCTTCGGGCTCTGGTGGAGAAGCTCCGCGCGTATCACGAAGGTTAGGCAGGATGATCACAGTCCAATGCACTTCCTGCAAGAAGGCTCTTGAAATCGAGGAAGACTCGCTCGCCAGCCGCGAGCCAACCTCGCTAAAGTGCCCGTCGTGCGGCGTCACGCTGACGGTCGACAAGCGAAAGCTTCAGAGATCGGCCACGGGGCCGGTCGTGAAGGTGGCGCGGGAAGGTTACCGGCCGGTCGCACCCCCCCCTCCCGGCGAAGAACTGCAAACCGCCAACGAGACTGGCGAGTATGCCCAGATGCTGGCGCACCTCTATACGAGCGCGGAGGAGTTTCTTCAGAAGAGTACGGAGAACAAGGCACGCGCTGCGGTCCTGCGCGATGCCGATCGGCGCGGACAGGAAGCGATGCGCGGTCTCGCCGTTTCCTCTTCACCGTCAACGACGGACGACGCTAACGAGGCCGATGCTCACCCTGAGTTGCGATCGGTCGACGGGAAGTTGATCACACAGTCGTGGTACCTCCACAACACCAATGATCTCGCCGAAACCGCATCTCGTCTTCATCCCCGGCTGCGAGCGCCCCACCGTTATGAGCCGCTCGTGGAATGGCAGAAGACCACGTTCACGTCGTTATGCCACGCCTACGAAGCCGCGTCCGCGCGCTCCTCGCAGCTCGGCTCCATGGTGGGGCATGTCCGTGACGCCGAGAAGAGTTACACGGACGTGTGCGCGCGCCACGAAGCAGATCGGCACGCATTCGTAAAGAAGATCGCGGCTCAAGAGGCGGTGATTGCGAATCTCGACGACGTAGAGATCAAGAACGCGGAGCGCGTCCTTCATGAGCGCGAGGCGTCGGCCGGCGCAAACGGAAGCAAGAATCTCGGCGCAGGCGGTTGTGTTTCGGCCGTGGTTGGAGTGGTACTCGCCAGCGTGATCGGAGGCGCGGCGAGCAGTGCTGCCGTGGGTTTCGGCGCCTTTGTTGTGACCATGGCCTTAGGGCTTTTTATCGCCTATCAGATCGGATACGCAAAGAACGATAGCGCTCGGTCGGAAGCGAAGCAGCGATTGTCTGAGCTCCGCGGCAAACGAAATGACGCGAACGTCGAAAAGCATCTCTTGAGCGAGGCACTCATCGCTCACGCTAACATGGCTCCCGGTTTTGTCGAGGCTACGATGCGGCCGGACTCCTGGTCATTAACACGTAGCGACGAACTGGACGATCGTCGCGAGTCCTTTGTGACCGCTCCGGTTTCTCTGCCTGGTCCGCGCCGGGTCCCAATTCAGGCGATCCCTGGAATGGGGCAACTTCAACTCAACTACGTCGACCTTGGTGTGCCAAAGGTCATGGACCTCACGCACGATCTCTCTGTGGGTCGCGCTGATGGGAACGACCTGATCCTGAATCACCCATCGGTGTCGCGCAATCACGCGAAGTTCGAGCTGCGCGGCGAGCACTGGTGGGTCGTCGAACTGAAATCGACGAACGGCGTGAAGGTAAACGGGAACCTCATCACCGAAGCCCAGGTTGCGGCCGGCGACAGGATCTCGGTCGGTTCCGTAATCGTCGATGTAGGTGCGCTTCCCCCGGGCGCCTTCGTTTCGCACCCGGCGTCGATGGTTTTGCCAGAGAGGGGCGGCCCGGAAGCGACGATGAGGGCTTCCGCAGATTCGCATCAACTGGCCGCAATGACAAGAACCATGGAGGTTCCAGCCACCCTCGCAGTGCCGGTAGCGTCTGAGGGGAATGCCGCTCTCAAGAAACGGCGCAATATCATCGTCGGCGTTGTCGCTGGGCTTGCGCTGGCAATCATCGCCGTCCTAGTCTGGCAGATGTCGTTCAGCCTAACGGCCAGAATGCAACAGGCACTCGATCGAAACAACATCTACGCTCCCGCAGGCGCTTCCCTGTATGACCTTTACACTAAGGAGCGAGCCACCAATCCGTCTTCGTCGGTCCTAGCCGAATTCAAACCGAAGATACGCGACAAGATCGAGCCCGTTGCGGAGGATGCCTTCGCTCGCTGGTACAAGGACTCCGACGACAGCTTGAATTGGGAATCGCTCCAGCGCACCTACGAATTCCTCGCCGTGATGTTTCCAGAAAATGCAAAGTATACGGCCCGGAAGCTCTATGCCATGGCTCAGCAGGCCATCAATGCTCGCGACTATGCGAAGGCGATCGCGTCGTATGAAGAGGCGCTCAAGTTAGATCCGCAATGGGTACTCGCACTCAATGGACTCGGTAAGGTGTACATGATCGACAATGCACCAATGAAGAACGACAACACTGGCATGGGCTATTATGTGCTTGCCTGCGCGGCCGACTCGAAGTTTACCTGGGCCCCTAAGAACCTAGGCGACTACTATCTGCGCAAAGACGACTACAGACGCGCCGAGAGCTACCTGCTACTTGCCTTGGCAACGTCGCCGGAGAGGCCGTCAATTCTTCGCTCGCTCGGCTTCATCTGCCGGAAGACTAACCGCGCCACCGATGCGATTGCGTACTATACGAAATCAATGACGTTCGAGAAGGACCCTTCGAAGAATGCGAGCGTCCAAAAGACAGTTGACGCCCTCCGCGCCCATCGGTCGGGAGATTGAGAGGTGGTCACTCTCTCTGGACGGAGGCCCTTATGGCGCACCCTCTTCGCGGCTTGGTGGCCGGCGCTGGCGCTCGCTTCATTCGCCGCCATCTGCGCGCTCTGGCTCGTGTTGCGCCACAGCCAGCGACCGTCGTTTGACGTGGCGATCACGAACGCAATCGTTCACGACGGGACAGGAGCCCCTGCCTTCCGCGGCTGGATAGGCATCAACGGCGACACCATCGCCGCGGTTGGCAAATCATCATGGCTGATCAAGCCGGTCGCGAAGACAATAATCGACGCGGCGGGAGCAGACGTCGCCCCCGGCTTCATCGATACCCACTCGCATGCCGACCAGAACATCCTCGGATCGTCGGGCGCAATTCGCGCAAACAACTTCGTCGGCCAAGGCGTGACGACGATCGTGACCGGCAATTGCGGACGGTCGCCGGTCGACATCGCCCGTTTCGCCGGCTCGATCCGCGCGCGCCGGACGAATGTGAACATCGCGACTCTGATTGGTCTCAACTCTGTCCGGCGAGAAGTGATGAAGGAATCGACCTCCCCGGCTACGCTGCCGGAGATCCAACGCCTGTCGGCGCTCGTCGACGCGGGAATGCGCGCCGGTGCCGTCGGAATCAGCACTGGCCCGGCGTATGTGCCGGGGCGCTTCGCCTCCAACGAAGAGACCGTCGCCCAGCTAGCTGCCGCGGCGAACTATGGTGGCATATTCACCACTCACCTTCGCGACGAAGGAAACGCGATCCTTGAGTCAGTGCAGGAAGCACTGAGACAAAGTGCGGCCGCTCACATCCCGCTGGTTGTTTCCCATCTCAAGATTGCAGGCCGCGCGAACTGCGGAAAATACGGAGCGCTTCAGAGGCTCCTTGCGACGAGCGCTGGACGCCCACCGGTCTTCACCGACCAATATCCATATGCTGCATCAAGCTCAAGCCTTGACCTCTACTTGCCCGACTGGTTTGTCGGCTCGCATGGAAGGGAACGCCGCGACATCCTCGAGACCCCGGCTGGCAACGAGAGGCTGGCCTCGTACCTGAAGAGCAGGATCACTAGCGAAGGCTTCAAGGACTTTGCTTTCGCTCTGGTCGTCTCGTATGAAGCGAATCCTTCGTGGGCAGGAAAGAGCGTCGTGGAAATCGACCATTCTCTCGGCCACCCCTCGACGCTTGACTCGCAAATCGGCGTGATCATAGAGATGCTTCGACACGGTGGCGCGCAGATGATCTATCAGAACCTCTGCGAGGACCTGACGTTACAGATCGCGCAACGACCGACATCGATGTTCGGCTCTGACAGTGCCATACGCTACTCGGGCGGCGACTACGTTCCGCATCCGCGCGGTTGGGGAACTTTCCCGAGAGTCTTCGCGTATTTCGTGCGGCGGGAGCACGTCGTGTCACTCGACGAAGCAATTCGCCGAATGACATCGCTGCCCGCCACAGTGTTCCGTCTTGACCGGCGGGGAATTCTGCGCTCCGGGTACTATGCGGACGTAGTCATATTCGATTCCGGGGCGATCGCCGACCGCGCAACCTATTTCAACCCATTCCGCCCGCCGATGGGTATCTGGTTTGTTCTTGTCAATGGCAAAATCGTTGTCACGGAATCAGAATCGGTTCTCAAGCGGCTACGCGGCGTCCCGGACATCACGACCGCATTGCCCGGACGCTTCTTGGCGCGCGCAGAGCGATCTCACATCAACGCAAATCGCCCCGACGAAGGAATGTAGGCTCGAAGTATGCTTAACATAGTCTTCGCAACGAAGCGACACTGGCGACACTTCTCTATAGTCGGGATTAAATGCTTAGACTCGATCAAGGCGGGACCTCACGCATGAACTCTCGGAACACTTCCTGCACGGAAGGTCTCGTCCCACACGGGCTCGCCGCGATTTAGTCAGCTTGCAGGCCCACGATGTCATTGGTCCGTAACGATGCCGAGCTGCTGGTCGCGCTAGCAGCGGCAATCGGGGCTTTTCGCACGGTCGCAAGGGACGGCGAGAAGCAGCTGCGAGATTGGCTGCTCGTCCGTCTTAATGAATCGTGGTCAGACGCACGTTACCAAGCGTTTTGCGAGAGTATTTTGACCGACCTCGAGGTCATCCGCCATGCCATTGATGTGCAGATGGAGGATCTGGAGAGCGGGCTTCACAGGCTCGTGGAGCGACTAAATGCCTACCTCGAGACGCCATCACTCACGAAGTCGGTTCGCGGAACATCCCGTATTGAAGTGGCTGAGAGTAGCGGGGCTCACTCCAGTGGTCGGTTCGAGGGGGAGATCAATACTTCCGAGAGAGTAGTGAAAATAGACCCTCCTCGCCCGGACGAACTGTGCAACTTTCGTCTGCCCCAAGGTTTCGTTTGGATTCCTCTGAGGCAGATCCGTCTGCAGGAAGAGCTAGCGCATGTCCAAGCCGTGGTGGACTACAAAAAGGTTGACAAAGAAACGATGCGCCTCGGCATGATCAGACTTCGAACGGAAGTTCTACCATGCCTGAGTGATGAAACAGGTTTGCGCGGCAGCAGCTACTTTTCCGAGATGGATCGCGCTAGCTCACAAAGTTACGAGCACGGCTTGCAGCGCATCTACGATGCGTTCTTTGGTGAGTCTCATGTTCAATTGGAGCGGGGCCGAACAGCGGACCTGTTCGGTATTACGAATGGACGCCATCGAATCAAACTTGCGCAGGAACTCGGATGGGATGCGATTCCAGCGAAGGCCGAGGATGCGAGTGAGTGACGCGTGAGCCATTCTGAAACCAAGGCCGACTCCATTTGGCGTTTACGGTGCTCACTGAGCGCTGAAACAGGACGCGAGTTCCCCAAACGTCCAGCATCGCGCTTGAATTTGAGCGCTAAATTCTGGCGCAGAACATAAAGCCTCGAACGCACTGCCGAGGTTTTCGTCGCCGGACGGAGAGGTGATCGCGAGAAGGCGTTACCCTCCCCCCCCAAACACGAACGCGAAGCTCCCCCTCCTTATCGCGCCGGTCGAGACTTCGCTGAGGTAGGCCTCTTCGAGTGTCGGCTTCACCTCTCCGCCGGGGAGGGGCTGGCCTTCGGCGGCGACGCCGCGGAGGCGGATGCCGGTGGGGACTCGCACTCTGGTGGTGATGCGGTATTGGTGGGAGAGCGCCCGTACCTCGGCGTCGGGGACGATGGTCTCGAAGACGCGGCCGCGGGCTTTGGCGAGGAGGGACTCGACGGAGCCTTGCCAGCGCAGCTCGCCGCGGGCGAGGAGGAGGATGTGGGTGGCGGTGGTCTCGATGTCGCTGGCGATGTGGCTGGAGAGGATCACGATCCGGTTGCGGGCAATGGAGGTCAGAAGGCCGCGGAAGCGGTGGCGGGCTTCGATATCGAGTCCGGTGGTCGGTTCGTCGACGACGAGGAGGGGCGGGTCGCCGAGGAGGGCGCGGGCGATACCGATGCGCTGGCGCATGCCGCCGGAGAAATCGCGGACACGGCGATTGGCGTGCTCTTCGAGTCCGACGGCGACGAGCAGCTCTTCGATCTGTTTGTACCGTTGCGTTGCCCGGTCCATGCCGCGCTCGAGGGCCCAGAAGTCGAGGAACTGCGTTGCGGTCAGGCCGGCGTAGGCGTTGAATTCCTGCGGGAGGAATCCGATCGACCGGCGGAATTCGGCGATGTTCTCGGCGCCGATCGGGACGCCGCGCCAGGTAATCGTTCCGCGCGTCGGCTGCAGGAGTCCGGTCAGGATTCGGAGCAGCGTCGTCTTGCCCGCACCGTTCGGCCCGAGGAGACCGATGACGCCGGGGGTGAGATCGAAGCTGACGCGGTGCAGAGCGCGAAATCCGGTTGCGTAGACCTTGGTGATGTTGCGGACGGTGAGCTGGGGCAACGCGCTCTGCGCGGAGGGCTGCGGCGTCGCGATTGATTTGGTCCACACCGTCGGATGAGCGACTGCGCGCGCGGCGGCGCTTCGGCGCCTCGCGACATCGCGCAGCAGGATGTCGAGTGAGGCCGGCAGGATCAGGGCGGCGGGGATTCCGGTGATGAGAACCGTTGCCGCGGCGAGAAGCGGCGCGCGCCAGGCGTCGCCGATGGCAGGACGTGCGCTCGCTGCGATGAGCAGAAGAGTGCCGGCGGCAATGGCCGCGATGATGAAGGGACGTGCGTGACTGCGGACGAGGCGATAGGTCCCGTTCGTCGAGCCTCGGCTTTCCAGCAGCGCCGTCACTGCGAGTGCGACGACGCAGCAGAGTGCGGCGCCGGTGGCCAGCAACGCCATTTCGTCGAGCCGGGCGGCGGCCGCAGCAAGCACCGGCGCGACGAACGCGAGCGAGACCGCGGCGGGCGCCAATGCGATCAGCGCTCGCGTCAGCGTCCCGAGAGCGATGGCGGCGGCGGTGAAGAGGAGCAGCGGAAGAAAGGCGGCAACCGCGGCGAGCCTGAACTTGGCGATGGAGAAGCTCCACGCGGCGAGCTGTGGGCGCTCGGCGATGACGCCGGGCGGCATCGGAAAGAGCGCCACCATGCGATCGATGTCCAACCGTTTACTGATCAACCCCTCGGCGGTCTGCGCGCTCACGGCGATCTCCATCGGCAGAACGAACCGGCCGAGCTCGCGCGTGACCGCGCCCTCCGTCGACGAGGTTCGTGCTTCGAAGGCGCGCTCGACTACGAGCGTGTCGTCGCCGAGGCGGAGAGGACGCGCAAAGAGGACATCGCGAAAGGGAATGTCGTCGGGCTTCACCGGGGCGTCGCGTGTTGCTAGGCGAAGGACGGTGCCGTTCGGGAGATTCGCTTGCACCGGCGGGATTGTTAGGCGCGACAACTCTGAAGCCGCGGCGTCGGCAGTCTCGGGCGCCAGAGTTTTCTCAGGCACGAGCTCGATGCGGAGCGAGGCGTCGGGCCAGAGACTGCGGATCGACCGGCGCGCCCCATCGCTTCGGGCGATCTTCGTCGTCAGCGCTTCGGCGGTGCGGCGCAGCACATCGGCGTCGGTGCTCTTCAACAGGAAGCGATAGATGTGCCCTTCGTCGTCTGCGTACGGCTGTTCCTCGATCGACTCGGCCAATGCCGACGAGGAGCCCACGTCCGTTGCGCTCTGGATCGTCACGGTTCCCCACGCCGAGGGAATGCGCGTGCGGAGAGCGATCTGAAAGAGATCGAATCGTTGCGCCTGCTGGTATCGCGGCTCGACTTCGATGACGACGGTGGCGCTGCCCGCGCTCGCGAAGGTTCGGAAGCGCTTCACACCGGGCAGACCGCGGATCGCGACCTCGATCGATTGCGCGGCGCGTGTTGTCTGCGCCAGCGTTGTTCCTGATGGGAGTTGCATGCGGATGTAGACGCTGCTGCGGTCGGCACTGCCGCGGCTGCGGCGGGGATCGAGGTTGTCGCCGAACCACGCGAGGAAGAATACGGCGACGGTGAGACAGGCCAGAACTACGCCGGCGGAGTTGCGGAGGAGGCGTTTGAGGGTGCGATGCTGCGCAGAGGAGCTTCGCCTGGGTTCACTTTGTTCGACGGTGCCGCCGGGCCGGCGGCGGAACAGCCGGCGGGCCGCCGGCGCTACGAAAGTTCGCGTCGTTACGACGCTTCGTGGCGTTACTAGGAGGGCGGCCGCGATTGCGCAGCAGGCGGCGATCGCGAAGGCGTTCGCGGGGGGCGAGAGCAAGGGCGCGAGCGCGCCGCTGCTGAAGATTGCGGCGATCGGGAGGAGGAGGACGAAGAATGCGGCGAGGAAGAGCGGCCAGATCGTTCGCGACAATCTGCGTGCGGCGGCGAAGGGAGCGATGGCCGCGATTCCGACAGCCGAGGCGAGGAGGGTCTGTGCGTCGACGCGGATGGATGCGATGCTCCAGACGTTGATGGCGAGCGCGATCGCGGCGGGGATCCAGAGCGCAAGCGGGAAGTCGCCGAGCGCCAGTATGATCGAAGCGATCGCCGCGGCGATCAGAAGGCGCATGAGGATGATGCGCAGCTCGGCGGCATCGCTCCAGAGGATCGTTCCGCGCTTCCCGACGACTCGCTGCACCTCGGCATTCCAGCGCAACAGTTGGGTGTCGTCGTCGCGGTAGACCATGAGCATCGCGGCGGGCCGGCCGTTCAGCCGCGCGATCGATGCAGGTTCGCTTGCGCGTTGGCGAATCGTGGCGATCGATTCAAGCCGCACCAGCGCCGGCGTTCTGACCGGAACGTCGCGAATGTTCGCAGCGGCAGCCGCCGCGGACAGCGGCACGCGGCGCGATCCGACACCCGCTTCGCCCAGCGGCCGCGGCATCAGCCCTTGCGCGACCTCGGCCGCACTTACGACGGCGTCGCTGGTGAGCCGCACATCGAGCTCCGGCGCGGCCGTCCCGTATGTCTGCACCTCCCGCACTCCCGCCGTCGACCGCAGCTCCTCGGCGATTCGTTCGGCCACGCTGCCGGCATCGGCGCCGGTGATGGCGAATACGCTGTTCGCCCGAGCGCCGCTGCGCGCCGGCCAGATGAAAAGCGAGGCGTGCTCCGGCAACCGCGCGCGCAACGGCGCGAGATCGGATGCGAGGCGCGCCGCCTTTAGTTCGATGTCCGTCCCTCGCTTGAAGCGCGCCAGGATCGTCGCCGATCCTGCTTCGACATTGCCGCGCGTTCCCGTGGTGTCGCCGATTCCGCGCAGCGCGCTTTCGATCGGAACGACCCATTGCCGCGTCGTCTCCGTCGAGTCGGCGCTCGCATCGGGCGGCAGTTGCAAGGTCACGTTGAGCTCGGGGAAGGTGACGTCGGGCGCGTACTCGAGGCGCAGTCGAGGGAGCGAGACGATCGCAAGAACGATCACGGCGAGCGCGATCACGCTGCGCGTGACGAGCCGGTCATGCATGCGTGATCTCGGCGGCGACAGCAACGCGTGCGACGCGTGAGCGCCGCCGCAGCGGCTCCAGCGCACGGTGCAGAAGAGGGATCAGAACGAGCGTGCCGAGGGTCGCGGTCGACAGTCCGCCGATGACGACGACGGCGATGCTGCGCCGCAGCTCCACGCCCGGGCCTCCGAACATCGCCAGCGGCAGCATGCCGACGATGGCAGTCAGCGTGGTCATGATCACGGGGCGGTAACGGTCGGCGGCGGCGCGGCGGATCGCTTCGTCTTCGGGCACGCCCGCCGCGCGCAGGTGCTCCACTCGATCGAGAAGCACGACCGTGTGGTTCACCACCACACCACCGAGAAAGACGAGGCCGAGGAGAGACATGATGTTGAGGCTCTGGCCGGTGAGAAAGAGTGCGGCGAGCGCGCCGGCGGCTGCGAACGGCAGCGCGGCGATGACCGGCAACGGCAGGAGAAACGACTCGTAGAACGCGGCGACGGTCAGGTACAAGAGGAACGCGGCGAGCAGCAGTGCGAGGCGCATTTGCGCGAAGGCGTCGCGCAGCTCGCGCGCGTGCCCGGAAAGGCGAATCCGTTCCGAGCCTTGAACACGGACTTCGCCGATGGCACGGTCTGCGACATCGACGTCATTGCCTTCGAAGAGCAGCCGTCGCGCTGGACGCCGCTCGTCGCGAAAGACATCGGGAGCGCGCGTGGTGAGACGGAGTCCGGCGACGGCGGCCACCGGTACGACTGCATTGCCGGCATGAACAGGTGTGACGGCGAGATCCTCGGGCGCCGTCGGAAGGAGTCGAATGGCAGGCTCCGCCGACGGGATGGCGGTCTTCCCGCTGTCGAGGTTCCCAAGCCCGGCGCGAACATCGTTCTCGATCGCGCGCCGGTTCGTGTTGTTCTGCGCGAGCAGCCGTTCGTCCCAATCGAGCGTCACTGCGAGGCGGCGATCGGAGCTACGCGTGTCGGCCGCAAGCCGGAATCCGTTGCCGCGCATGGCCTCGACCACGCGCCGGCTGAGCGCTTCCGCTTCCCCGTCTGTCGACGCCGAGGGGATCAACTCGATGCGATCGGCATCGCCGCCAACCGCCTCGATAAAGGCGCTCGAACGCATGCGCGCAACGGCGCGAACAGTGTCGAGCTTCGCCAGTTGTGGCCGCAATCGATCAAGTGCGGCGCCCGCGTCGCGCGCTGATGCGAACTGCATGTCGATTGTGGCCGGTTTGTCGGAAGCCGTCTGCGTGAGCCACATCGACGTCAGCGATTGCCGGTCGATTACAGCGGTTGCAGCGGCCCACGTTTCCGCAAGCCGGGCACGCGCGATCGCAGGATCGAGATCGATCGGTGTGCGAATCTCGATGACGACGTCGCGCCCGGCGCCGCGCGCGAAGAGCTCGCGTCGCAGCAGGAACGTGAAGGCGAGACCGGCGACGATGAGTGCGGCGCCGATTAATAGTGAACGCCCAGGCCGCGCGATGGCGCGGTCGAGCAACGCAACGTACTGCTTCAGTCCCGGATGCCGCGGCAAACTGCGTTGCTGCTGGCGGCGAGCCAGGACCGGCGTGAGCGTCAGCGAAAGGACGAGCGACGCCGCAACCGACACGACCACCGCGAGCGCCTGCTCGCCGAAGATCGCACGCGCCAATCCTTGCAAATACAGCAGCGGCGCGAAGACGATCATCAGCGTGATCGAGCTGACGACGACCGCGAGAATGATCTGGCGCGTTCCCGTCAGCACCGGATCGCCGGCGCCGGCCGCGCGCGCGGTCTCGATCGACTCGAGGACGACGATGGAGTTGTCGACGAGCAGGCCGGTGGCCAGGGCGAGGCCCGAAAGTGAGATGACGTCGAGCGGAATGCCCGCGGCATAGAACGCGGTGAACGAGGCTAGGAGCGCGGCGGGAATGACGACGGCAAGCGCAAGCGTCGGGCTCCAGTGGCCGATCATCCAGCGCAGGATGAGGGTGCCGAGGAGGACGCCGAAGAGGGCGGCGAGGGCGAGCTCGGAGAGGGCGTGGGAGACTTCGGCGCTGCGATCGACGACTACGCGCACTTGGACGTCGCGCAGGCGGCTTCCGAGTTCGGTGACGCGGTTTTGGACCTCACGCGCGAGGGAGACGGCGTTGGCGTTTGGGGCGCGGTAGATTCGGAGGAGGATGGCGTCTTTTGCGGGGGTTTCAGGCCCCTCATCCGGCCTTCGGCCACCTTCTCCCCATCTGAGAAGCGATGGGGAGAAGGGGCTCGATTGATGGAGTTGCGTAGAGGTCAAAGCAACGCGGAATGTTGTTTCGTCGCTGATCTCTTGCAGATCGACGTCGGCGACTTCGTGCAGCGGAACATTCTTGATCGTGATCTGGCGCAGCTCGTCGATGCTGCGGACGGGCTCGGCGACGACGACTGGGCGGACGGCGGAGCCTTCGCGGACGCGGCCGGCGGTGAGCGAACGGCCGAGCATTCGCAGGCGCGCCTCGACGTCAGCTGCGGTCATTCCTCGGGCGGCGAGATCGGCGGCGCGCGGCCGCACCGTGGCTCGCAACGGCGTTGCTCCGACGACGTCGATCCGCCCGGCGCCATCGATCCGCGCCAGCTCGGGCAGCACGACGCGGTCGGCGATGCGGCTTGCCGTCGCTCCAGACCTGGCGCCGGATGCTCCCGTCACAGCCACTTCGATCACTGGCTGAAGATCCGTCATCGTCTCGACGGAAAGATCGTCGAGCGGAATCGTGGCCGCGCCTTCGATGCGCCGGGTGACGTCGATGCGCAGCCGGTCGGGATCGGTCTGCCAGGCGGAGCCGATCGTGATGCGCGCTTCGCCATCGCGCGTGTCACTCTCCAGCGAGGTCACGCCCGGCACGAGCGCCAGGCGACGCTCGATCGGCGAGGTCACCTCGTGAAGCAACTCATCGCGCGAGCTTGCCGCGGCCTTCGCCACGACGACGAGCGATGGCCTCTCGATCTGCGGCAGCAGCGCCATCGGAAGCTTCAGCAACGCGAATCCGCCGAGCGCCGCGAGTGCGACGGTGGCGACGATGACGGACACGGGCCGCCGCAGAATCAACTCGATCATCCGTCCCGTCACGGCACAACCTTGTCACTCACCTCGGTGGCAATCGCGTCGTCCGCGAGCGCATCGACGCCGCTGATGACGACGCGGTCGCCGTCATGCAATCCGGAAAGGATCTCCACGCGGCCATTTGCACGTCCGCCGGCAACGACCGCGACTCGTTTCACGTGAAAGCGATTGAACGCGCCTTCCGAGTTGGCGGCGATGAAGAGCGCGGGACCGTCCGTACCGGGCACGACGGCGTCTTCGGGCACGGTGAGCACCGAACCGCGCGCATCGAGTTGCGCGGTGATCTCGACGCCGGTGCCGGGAGGCGGCAGCGAGCCGGTTTGTGTGATCGTGGCGACGACACGCGAGGTGCCGCTTTCGCCGACGACCGCCGCGACTTCAGAAATCTGCCCGGTTCCGCTCCACGACGGTGTTCCGCGCACGTTGAACGTCACCGGCAATCCCGGCCGCAGAAGCGCGCGCTCGGACGCTGCCACGGAGCTCTCCACAAGCGGCGCTCCGGACGTGGCGATCTCCACGAGTGTCGATGCAGGGTCGACCACGGAACCGGCCGGATAGACCTTCGTCACGACCAGCGTTCCTGCCGCAGGTGCAACGACGCGCAGCGTGGAAAGGCGCGCCGAGGCGGCGTTGAAACGTTCTTTCTCCAGCGTGGCGCGGACGCGCTTCTCCTCATGCTCCGCCTGCGAGATCACACCGACCTTGTAACTGCGCTGCGCGCGCTCGAAGTCGGCAGCGGCCGCCTCCATTTCCAATCGAGCTTCTGTTTGCGCCGCATTCACATCGGCATTCACGACCTCGGCAATCAGCTCGCCGCGCGCGACTCGCGCACCAGTCTGCAGTCCGCCGGCGAAACGATGCGGATAGCGGATCGTGCCACGCTGCTGTGCCGCCAGCGGAATCGATTGCGCGGCGCGAACGACGCCGAGAAGCGTGAGCGCCGGCGTGAAGCTCGTGCGCTTCGCGAGCTCGGTCCGCACCGGTGTCGCGGGCGGCATCACCTCCCGCTCGCGATCGCACGAGACGATGGCGAGTAGCAACAATGCAACTGCAAGAATCGGCCGTCGATCGTTCACGTGATGATTGCCTCCGGACGTGCCAGCCGCTGCCGGGCGTAGAGATAGAACGTCGCCGCCGCGGCAAGGAGCACGAGGTTGTCCTGCGACCAGCCGATCATGTCGCCGATCGTCATCGGTCCATTCATGGTCGTCGGGGGATGGATTGGATTCGAGAACAGCCACGGCGTGAACGCGAGTGCTGTGGCATACGTGGCGAAGATGACCGCTCCGGCAGTTCGAACGCGAACCGCCCAGTTCAGAACAACGGCGCCGATGAAGAGCGAGGCCGACACGATCTGTATGAACGGACCGGAAAGTGGGAATGGCTCGGATCGCATCAACAGGCGGACGAAAAGCATCGCGATCCAGCCCTGAAGGACGGCAACGGTAATCACGGCAGCGACGCGGCGCTCGAAGTAAAAGCGTGCGCCGGGCGAGGTCAGCGCGAGATCGAGCGTTCCGGATCTGCGCTCGACGGCCACGGTCTCGGCGAGCATCGGAACGCCGATAACGAGGAGCGGCATCAGAAAAAGCGCCTGCCAGAATTCTCTGACACTGCCGCTGCCAGCCAGTCCGATCATCAACCCTCCGAAGAGAAAAAGGGCATCGATGCTGATGAACAGCGCGGCGCGGCGCTCGGTCAGCAAGCGAAGCGAGAGCCTCACGCGCACGACCGGTCCGGAGTCCCACCACGTGCGAAGAGGACTCACGATTCACCTCGATATTCGACGTTCTCGATCAGCCCGATCGAAGCCTGGCGATAGCAGACGCGGTCGGGATCGAGTTGCAGCGCGTGCGGCTCGCCGGCAGCCGAGAACGTGAACGTCGCGCGGGCGCCGTCGCCGACTCGAATGGTCTGCCAGAGCGATCCCTGCGCGGTGCGCAACGCGATCGGGACGAAGGCTTCACCGGTGCCAACGTTCTTCACGGAGCCGGTGACTTCCCATCGCTGACCGACGTGGTGAAACGTCACATCGATCAGCGTGAGCTGCGGCAGCGCACGTCCGACGAAATAGTCTTCGTAGGTCTGCGTCAGATCGACGCCGCCGGCTTTTCCGATCGCATCGACCAACTCCTTCGCAGTCCCGGCACGTTCGCCGCCGCGAAGAACGAAGTCGTTGATCCCATCGATGAAGTGACTCGACCCGACGCGGTACTCGAGCATGGCGAGAACCTTGGCCATGCGCGACTCCGGCCGGAAAACCTCACTGAGAAGCGGCGCAGTCTCCGCTGTGAATCCGGCGCCGCGCTCGACCGCGGTGGACTTGCGCATGCCGAGGCGGCCGACGGCGACAGAAGTGAAGAAGCGGGTGAAGAAACCTGCATCCTCTGAGACGACCCGGCGCTTCCCGCGCAACGTTCCGGCGATGATCGAAGCGGCGAAGACATTCGCGTTGATCGGCTTCCTGGTCGTGAAGAGCATCTCCGGGACGAAGAAGACCGCTCCGCGCGCGCCGATCTGTTCGACCGTCAACCACGGCATCGATTCGTTGTACCACTGCCGGTCGCCGGGCTCGGTCGGACGCTCGACGAAAACGAGATGGGCCGGCAGCGACAGTTGCGGCCACGCTTCCGAGGCAATTTGGATCGAGGAAGCGAGCGATTGGGCGTGCGCGTCCGCGAGCGCCTCGTGCGAAGGGATGAAAACGAGTGTCGCCGCCGGGCCGAGCGGCCGCTGGATCAGCGGCCCTCCGAAGATCAGATACGACGCGAGAGGTGTCGAACAGCGGCTGACAATCTCATTTGAAGCAGCAACGACACCGCAAGAGTCGACGGCGATTGAATAGAGATGCCGCAACCGAAGAGCGAGCGCGGTGTTCGTCGTGATCGTCTCCGGGAGAAATCCTTCGCCGTGATCATCCGGCTGCACCGCCCACGGCGAGTAGCGCAACACGGGCGCGATGTCGGTCGCGCGGAGCCTCATCCGCACCTCAGTCGCCGCGGGCAGGATGCTCGATCGCGAGAGGTCGGTGAGGTAGATCGACTGCTTTGCGTCGCGGTAGCGCGTCCACTGCGAACGGAAGTTGCCGGGAGACTGCAGCTCGAAGCGAATGTCGCCTGGAGTCCCGGCAAGATCGAACGACATGGTTCGTGCTTGATGCGGCGCGAGCGGAGGGTCGAGGTCAACGTCCAGCCGCTCCCAAACGCGGCGTATGCGAGCGGCGCCCGACGTGACCGCCAGCTTCTGCACGGCAACATTCGGATTCAGATCAAACGAGAAATGGCTCTCCGGATGATCCGCGGTGTTGCGAATGATCGTCGCGACGTGACCGTGTAGCGACCCTTCGATGCCGATCTCGGCATCGATCGTTACCGCTTCGGCGACGATGCCCGTGCTGGTCGGAACGCCTTGCTCTGTCTCGCCCGTAAAACGCTCCGCAGCCAACGACGCGAATGCTGCTTGCTCGTGCACGATCGAGGCTGTGAGTAGCCCAGCCAGAATCAATCCGACGATGAGCGCAACGCGATCGGCCGTGCCGCTGCCGCTGTCGGGCGCGTACTCCTCGCGGATCCGGTTCACGCCGCCGATGAGTGTGCGGAGCGGATGGTTTGCGGCGAGTTTCCACGGCCGCAGATCGCGGCGCGTTCGGCGCAGATAGAAAGTGGACAGCGCCAGGAACGCGATCGTCATCGCGCCCGTGATGCCTGCACGCGAGACGAGTGCTCTGCTCCGCGCTCGCAGCGGGAACGCCGCGTCCGACGGCACGTCGGGAAACCAAAAGCCTCGGATCGCCCACGTCAGCTCGTCAATGCTGCGCTCCCCGCCCGCAAAGAGATCGCCCGGGCCGGCGAAGTGCAAACGGTGAACGTGGAAAAGGAGATCGTTCATCGTGTCGAGACCGATCGTGAAAAACAGCGCCACGAAAATGATCGACAGCACCGCGCGTCCGGTAATCGTTCCGAGTGATAGCGCAAGCGCGGAGCTCACAAGCACCGCTGGGAGAACCGACACGAGCCACCCCTCGGCGAACATCGGCAGAAGCGGCAGCATGATTCGCGTGTGAACGGCGAGCGCCGCGGAGATGATCGTCGGAAGCAGCGTCACCGGAATGCAGATTGCGACGATCGAGAGCCAACGCCGCAACACGTAACCGGCCGACGAGATCGGGGCGACGGAGAGAACCGGGAACGATCCCTCGTCACGCTCGCGGCTCAGCGCATCGATCGCCATTCCTGCGGCCAGCAACGCAGTCAAGAGCGGCTGCTCGGACAGAAGAAACATGTTGAACGCCGCCGGCCCGATCGCTCGCGGCGTTCGTCCGGAAATGAGAAACAAAGCCACGGCCGGAGCCGAGACGAGAACCACGTAAACGACGGCGATCACGCGAAAGCGCATCGAGCGCCACTGCGCGAGCATTTCGTGCGCGGCAAAGAGGCGCAGCAATTTCATGCGGCCCGGCTTCCATGCCGCAGCAGTTCCGCGGCATACGCTTCCTCGAGCGAGGTAGCGTGACCCGAGCGCGACATCAGCGCATCGACGCCACCATCGAATACGAGCACGCCGTTCGTCAGCACAGCGATGCGATCGCAGGTGGCTTCGATGTCCTCCGAGATGTGCGTCGACAACAGCACCGCCACCTCTTCCGCAACCTCGGCGATGAGATTCCGGAAATGAATGCGCTCTTCGGGATCGAGTCCGGCGGTCGGCTCATCAATGACCAGCATGCGTGGTGCATGAATCAACGCTTGCGCGATGCCGAGGCGCCGGCGCATGCCGCCCGAGTACTCGCCGGAGAGCCGGTCGGATACATCGGTCAGATCGACGGCGTCGAGAAGCATGCGCGCGCGGCGGTCGATGTTTCGCCTGGTCATCGCGATCCCGCGCAGCCGCGCGCAGTGGACGAGATACTCAGCGCCCGTGAGATTGCGAAGAGGCTGGAAGTCCTGCGGGAGGTATCCGATCTGCCGCCGGATCTCCAATCGCGCGCGCCCGCTCGCTGCATCGATCCCGTCGAAGTGCATTGTCCCCGTGGTCGGCTCGAGAGCGAGCACGAGGATGGACAGCAGCGTCGTCTTTCCTGCGCCGTTCGGTCCGAGGAGCCCGAACATCCCTTCGCCGAGCGTGAGGTCGACGCCGCGGAGCGCCTCGTGGCCATCCGAGTAGGTTTTGCGGATGCCGTGGAGTTCGATGAGTGGGGCCATGGGATCAGCGTCTTTTCTTGGCTATCCTCCCGCAACGATCCGCTTTTTACCGCTGGCCGGATTCCAAGCCACGATGTGGCCTGCGGCATCGCCGTAGAAGGCCTCGCGGAGCGGTTGGATCGTCGGGCGGTCTTCCCAGTAGGAGCCTGTCATCGTCCACAAAAACGGGCCACGCTCGATCCGCTCCACGACTCCTTGATCGAGATTGATCGACACCAGCGATCGAGGCGACCCATCGCCTCGACGCGAGGTCGATAAGACCACACGCGTACCGTCATCGCCGAGGTAGCTGACATGCTCGGCCGAGTCGACGTCGAAAGGAATGTCTCGTACCGGAGAGCCATCGGGCGAAAGAACTTGGAGTGTCGTCTTCGAGCCAAGGTGCTTAACGATGGCCATGCGCCCGTCGCGGAGGAAGCGCGCCATGCGAACGTTCTTCTTGTCGCCGTCGACCATCTTGATGACCGCTCCGCTGCGGGCATCGTTGAGGCTGACGCCGGCGAGGTCGTGCCGCCGGACGAGCATCTGTGACCCTGTTGGATTGAGCGTAAAGGCGACGAAGCTGAGGGCAGCGATCGACCCCGTAGCCTTCAGCTCGTGCGTACGTGCGTCCAGCTCGTAGATCGCCACCCCGTCGCGCGCCTGCACGTACAGCCGGACGAGATCCGGCGTCAGAAAGTAGCCGTGATGGACTCCATGTTCGTAATCGCCGGGAAGCCGCACCGAAATCAACGATCGTTTCTGCGCAACGTCAAAGATCGAGAGCGTCTCGCGGCCGATCGTGGCGATCCGATTCCCGTCATCGGAGACGAAGAAACGATCGGCCATAGGAATCGTCAGGCCGGTTTCGACCGGCTCAGCCACCCCGCGTTTGTAGACAACAATGTCCGCGGAATTACTGTCAATCCGGGACAGAACAACACTCGCACCATCCCGGGTGAAGTAAACCGAACCGCTGCTTCGTAGATCAACTCTCCGCGTCGAACCGTCACTCACGTCGATTAGAAAGCCCGCGTTGTAATCGCCACGGTTCCTAGTCTCGCCCGCCATCGCCAGCAAAGGACTCCCGGCCGCATAGGAGACACTGCGCCGGTTCGTAAGATCGGAAGGCTTCGCCGACACGACCCACGTCACGAAACCAGCCGCGAGGATCAGCGCCACTGCGATCGTGCTCCAGAGAAACTGCGAAAGCGCCAGATGGTTGCGGCGCCGGTCGGTGCGGCCACGTTCTAGCTGCCACGCGCCCCCGGCGGCGATGGCCAGGGCTACTGCGACGGCCAGCGAGGTCAGCATCCCTTTGATGAGTGTGATCGCGAAGCCTCTCGCGAGAGGCAGGACCAGAAACCAGATGGCCACCCCGCACAAGACCGCCGCGGCAAAATCCGCGGCAATCAGCGCCGAGCGAGACCGGACGAACGTGCCGATGACGTGCGCAATCAGGAACAGGCCGATGGCAGCCGTCAGAACCAGCACGGTCAACTGCGTGAACGTGATATCCCAGAAACCGGTCCATGCGGTGCCTATGAAACGCGCTGGCGTCGCGATGATGCCGAAGCACCCGACAATGAGGACGATGCTTGCGAGCAGTTTTCCAAACCAGATCGACGCCGCACCGACCGGGCGCGAAAAGTAGAACGACATCCGGCCGTCAGAAAGATCGCGGCCAATGAAGCTGGCGCCTGTGATTACCCCGAGGCCGACGGTGAAGCCGGTGGAGAGGATCACCGCCAGCAGCACTATGGCCTCGCTCCGCGACTTGCCGTGACTCATCGGAATCACTCCGATTATGAGGAGGGGCAGAGCTGCGAAGGCGATCGCCGCGTAGACCACGAAACGCTTTTCCTCGAATTCTCTGGCCGCAATGACGAGGGCGTTCCTCATGCGTTTCTCTCCTGATTCCCGCCGGCGATGGCGATGAAGATCTCTTCCAGCGACATCACCTGCACCTCGGCCGCGCCGATATTGCTCGTGCTGCGCATCCGCTCGAAGGCGATGTCGTCGTAGTTGCTGACGATCGCCTCGGCACCACCGCCCCACGCGCGCATCACGGTCGGACGCATCACCGTCGTGTCGAGCGCGACCGGATGCGCGGCGAAGCGGATGCGTCGGAAGCGCGACTTGAGCGCGTCGACTTCTTCATCGAGCACCAGCTTGCCGTTCTCGATCATCCCGACGCGGTCCGCGAACGTCTCGACGCCGATCAGATCGTGCGTGGTGATGAAGACCGTCGTTCCGCGGTCGGCCAGATCGCCGATCACTTCCTCGAACAGCGACTTGCGCGCGACGACGTCGAGACCGAGCGTCGGATCATCGAGGACGAGCAGCTCCGGCGTGTTCGCAAGTGCAAGCGCCAGCGACACCTGCTTCTTCTGCCCTTTCGAAAGGCTGCCGAAGCGGCTGTTCAACGGCACGCCAAACATGCGGAGGCGTTCTTCGACGCTCGCCTGATCCCACGTGCGATACAAGCGCGCACAAAAACGGGCGATGGCGGCGACGCTCATTTCCGGCGGAGCGTCCGCATCTTCGCTAACGACGCCGACGTGTTGCATGAGCTCGGACCGGCGCGACCAGACGTCTTCGCCGAACAGCGTGATCTTGCCATCGCCGGGTTTCTGCTGGCCGAGGAGACAGCGGACGAGGGAGGACTTGCCGGCGCCGTTGCGTCCCACGAGCGCGTAGACGGCGCCGCGCATCACGTTCAGCGACACGTGATCGACTGCGACCTTGCGGCCGTAGCGCACGGTGAGATCAGCAATCTGGATCGCTCTGTCGCTCATGCTTTTCTCCTGTGCTCGCGCACGACGCGCTCGTAGGCCGACTCGACTTCATCGACGGCGTCTTCGAGCCCGGAGCCGACCGAGATCGCCGTCGAGGCATAACGGATCGCGGCATCGCGCAGCGCTTCGTTCCGCTCGTTCTTCCTCGGCTGCACCGGCACGTCAGCGACGTACGTTCCTTCGCCGCGTTTGACAGCCAGCACGCCCCCCTCGGTGAGCCGTTGATAGGCGCGGGCGACGGTATTGGGATTGACGCGAAGGTCTTTGGCCAGGTCGCGGACGGACGGCACGGATGCGCCCGGTTGCAGCGCGCCGAGGGCGATCATGCGCCGGACGCCTTCTTCGATCTGGCGCCAGATGGGGGCGGGGTCTGTCGGATTGATGGCGAACATGTGTGTGGGGAGTGGGGGGTCGGGGGTGGGGAGTGGGAGCGGGGAGTCGGAAACCGAAACGCTCGCTCCCACACGCCACACCCCTCACCACCTAATCTATCTGGCGACGTGTACTAGATACCTAATACAGTAAGGCGGAGCGCATTTGCAGTCAAGTGGCATGCTGCTTGAGTAGTTATCGCGTATGAGAAAGAACCAGAGGATAGCAATCGCACTCGCGGCGGTGGTGGCCGTCGCCGGAATCACATCCATCGTTCTGAGGCATGGCGGCGATGCGACGACCGCAAAGGAAGACCGGGCCCAGACGGTGACCCCGCAGCTTCCCGATACCGCGATTGTGAAGGCCGTTCAGGATGCGAACCTCCGCATCGACGGATTGTCCGCGACCAACGTCGGCGGGATCGTCGTGCTCAAAGGAACGGCTGACCCGGCCGCAGCGCAACAGGCCGCCGCGGTGATCCATCAGCTTGGCTTCGCGCGCGTGGCGAACCTCATCGTGCCACGCACGGCCGTCGACGACGACTGGATGCGCCGCGAAGCAGAGAAGCGCCTGGCATCGACGCGCGCCCTCGACGGCTGCACGCTTCACGTGAGCTGCGCCAAAGGCATTCTCCGCGTCGAAGGCACTTCGTACAGCGACATGCAGGCCGAAGTCGCCCGCAACGTCCTCCGCCGTCTCGGCGCGAGCGAAGTGCAGGTGCAGTTGACGAAGCTGTAGTTGGGGTTTCCTGGTTGCTCGGTTGCTGAGTTGCTCGGGCTGTCAGCTTGCATCGACAGCCTGGTAGCTCGCAGTACGCGTGTGATTCAGACTCTCATAATTGACGCCGTAATTCGCGACTTGATCTCTGCGCAAGGCCGCGCATACTTGGTTCATGTCATCGCCCGATCCGAGCCTGCTCACGCCCAGCGAGTACCTGGAGTTTGAACGCAAATCGGAGTTCCGAAATGAGTACATCGACGGCCACGTGCTCCCGATGTCGGGAGGCAGTTGGCGGCACGGTCTGATCGTCGGCAATTTGTTAGGCGAGGTCCACTCGCAGATGCGTGGCAAAGCATGCGTCGTCTACCCCATCGGCCTGCGCGTGAAGGTCGGCCTCGGCTCTTACACGTATTCGGATGTCGTCGCCCTTTGCGGTAAACCCGAGCTCGAAGACGAACACTGCGACACACTTCTCAATCGGTCAGTAGTCATCGAGGTTCTTTCTGACTCGACCGAAGCGTATGACCGCGGAGAGAAGTTCGCGCACTACCGCCGTCTCGATTCGTTGCGCGAGTATGTCCTCGTCTCACAGAACAAGATTCGCGTCGAGCACTACCGCCGCAACGCTGATGCATGGATCTTGTCCGAGGTCGGCGGGCCGGACGCCGTTCTCCATCTCGAATCGATCGACTGCCACGTGCCGGTCAGCACTATCTACGAGAAAGTGGAGTTCGATACGAAGTAAGGGCGAATCGCAGAATTGCTCTACTGCGCCACCAGCGGCTCCTCCGCCGGCGCGATCTCTTCTTCCGCTACCGTCTTTCGCGCCCTCATCCTTTCCTGCAAGTCGTCAAACAGCGAGTAGGCAACCGGCGTCGCCAGCAATGTGAGCAGCAGCGCGAGGCTCTGGCCGCCGATGATCACCGAGCCGATAGCGCGGTTTGTTGCGGCGCCGGTTCCGCTCGAGGCAACGAGAGGAAGCATGCCGGCGACGAAGGCCAGGGTCGTCATCAGGATCGGGCGCAGGCGGTCGCGATTGGCTACGCGGATCGCTTGTGCGCGCGGGAGGCCGTGCGCGCGAAGACCGTTCGTGTGATCGACCTGCAGGATACCGTTCTTTTTCACGATGCCGAAGAGCACGAGGATACCGAGCATCGAGAAGATGTTGAGCGACTGGTTGAGCACGAGAATCGAGAAGAGCGCGAAGGGAACCGTGAGCGGGAGCGCGAGAAGGATCGTCACAGGATGAATCCAGCTCTCGAACTGCGCGGCCAGAATCAGGTACATGAAGATGATCGACAGCAGAAACGCAAACATGAAGTTCGTGAACGCGCGCCCCTGCTCGCGCGAACGGCCGGTGAAGCCCGACGAGTACTCGAGCGGCATGTTGAGCTTCTTCGTTTCCGCCAGCAGGTTGTCCATCACCGTTTGCGCGGAGTGACCCGGTGCCATGTTCGCGGTGAGCATGACCTGACGCTGGCGTTGGATGCGGTTGATGGATGCCGGCCCAGCGCCCGGCGACATCGTGACGACATCGCGGAGCTGCACGGTGCGCGTGCCGACCGACGGCACCTGCGCCTGCGCGATGCCCTGCGGGTCTTTGCGGTACTCGTGTTCCGCGCGCACGTGAACTTCGTATTGCTCGCCGCCTTCGTAGTAGTCGGTGATCTTGAGACCACCGACGAGCACGTTCAGAGTTGAGGCGATGTCCTGCACGCGCACGCCCATATCCGATGCTTTGTCGCGGTCGATGCGGACGCCGAGCTCGGGCTTGCCAGTGATCAGATTCGTGTCGGGATCGATGACGCCGAGGCCTTTCATGCCGCGCAACTGCGCAAGCAGCGTGTCCGAATACTTCGAAAGCTGATTGAGGTCGGGACCGCCGATCCAGTACATGATCTCGGCGTTCACGCCGCCGCCGAATGCGTTGACCGGCCCGACGGACGTGCGCAGGTTCAGCCTCTGATACTGCGGCATGATGTTGTTGCGGACGTCGGCCATGACCGCGAACTGATCGCGAATGCGCTTGTCGACCGGAATGAGCTTGACGTAGACGGTGCCGAGGTTCTGCGTGACCTGCGGATCGTCGCCGATGGTCAGGACAGTGGTCTCGACCTCGGGCAGCTTGCGAACGCGGGCGGCAATCGACTCCATGATCGTCTGCGTCGTCTGCAAACTCGCCCCCTCGGGTGCGCGCGCCTGCACCTGGAACTGCGATTCGTCGTCCGAGGGCAGGAAGTTCTTATTCACCAGAATCCCGAGCGGGACGATCGAGACCAGCGCGGTCACCATCGCCAACACGATCACCCAGCGATGGGCCATCGACCAGTCCAGCATCTTCAGATAGAAGCCTTCGATGTGTGCGTAGAACCCGTGCTCGCGCGTCGAGGCCTCATGCGACAGATCCTCGCGGCGCAGCCAACGCGCGGACATCATCGGCGTGAGCGTGAACGAAACGAGCAGCGACACGGCGATGGCGATGGCCATCGTCACGCCGAACGAGTGCATGAAGCGGCCAACGATCCCGGCCATGAACGCTACCGGTAGAAAGACAGCGATGAGCGAAAGCGATGTGGCCAGAACGGCCATGCCCACTTCCTTCGTGCCTTCGACCGCGGCTTCCGCCGGCGCCATCTTTTTCTCTTCCATGAAGCGGAAGATGTTCTCGAGCACGACGACCGCGTCGTCGATAACGATGCCGACGGCGAGCGTCAACGCCAGCAGCGTGATGACGTTCAGCGTGAAGTCTTCGTAGCGCATCGCCGCAAACGTGGCGATGATCGAGCTTGGGATCGCGATCGCGGCAATGATCGTCGGACGCGAGCGGCGGAAGAAGTAGAGCAGCATGCCGAAGGCGATGAGCGCACCGACGAGCCGCAGCGGATTGATCGGAACCACGCCGCCCTTCGGCACGAACGCCGCGATCGCGAACGCCACCGCGGCGCCGCCAACGCGGAAGGCGAACGGCAGTTGTTTTTTTGAGGCCAGCCAACTGACGAGCGCGAAAAGGACGATGAACGCGAGAATCGAAACGTGGATGACCGGCGCGCGTGCGGCGACGTCTTTCACGCCGAACAGCAGCGTGTAAGTCGCCAGCGTGGACACCAGCATGATCAGCGCTTCGCGCAATTTCGGCGAGGAGAGGAAGAACCAGACGATGAGCGCGGCGAAGAGCGATCCGAGAATCAGATGTTCCTTCACGGCGTCGACAGCGGCGACGATGAAGTCGGATTGATCGCGGACGACCTGCATCGTCCATCCTTTGGGAAGGTCGGTGCGAACCTGGCCGAGCTGCTCTTTGAGCCGCTCAATGACTTCAACCGTGTTCGTACCGGACTGCTTGCGGATGTTCAGGACGACGGCCGGCTTGCCGTTGACGGTGGCGATCGACTCCGGCTCGGCCACGCTGTCTTCGATGTGCGCGACGTCGCCGACTTTCACGACGTATCCGTTCGACGTCGCGAGCGGAATGTTCGCGAAGTCCGCGGGCGACTGCACGCGGCCGTAGGTTCGCAGCGTCAGATCGCGCAGACCCTGCTCGACTTTGCCGCCCGGAATCTGCACGTTCTGCGATTGCAGCGCTGCCACGAGTTGCGCAGTGGTCAAGCCGACCGCGGAGAGTTTCGCGGAGTCGACGATGACGTTGATCTGCCGCGGACGTCCACCGACGATGAGCACCTGACCGACGCCGTTGATCGACTCCAGCCGGCGGCGAAGTTTCTTGTCAGCGAACTCGGTGATGTCGCGGATCGGAGCAGGGCCGGAGAGCGCGATGCCGAGAACGGGCACGGCATCAGGATCGATCTTCTGGATGATGGGAGGATCAGCGTCCTTCGGCAGGTCGCGGAGGATCGTGTTGACCTTGTCGCGCACTTCCTGCGCCGCCACGTCGATGTCCTTCTCCAGCACAAAGCTGACGATGACCTGCGACGTCCCCTCGGACGAAATGGACTGCAACTGATCGATGCCGCTGATCGTGTTGACGGCTTCCTCGACCTTGTCGGTGATGTCTGTCTCGACCTCTTCCGGCGCCGCGCCGACGAGCCGCGTGGTGATCGTGATCGTCGGGATGTCGACTTTCGGGAAGCGGTCGACGCCGAGTTGCTGGTAAGCAAACCAGCCGACGACGACAAGCGAGAGAACGAGGACCGTCGCAAAGACCGGACGGCGAACGCAGAGAGCGGCAAGTTTATGCATGTGGTTTCCCGTTTTCTATCTGCGTCATCGGCAGATCAGCAACTCATTTACTGTCCCAGTTCAACTCTTGCGAACATTCCCGGCCGCAACTTTCCGTCGCGGTTTGGGAACTCAGTCTCGACGGTGAATGAACGTGACGCGGGATCGATCACGCCGCCTACGACTGCCACTTTGCCCTGGAAGACATCTCCTGCGTAGGCATCAACAGTCGCCTTCACGTTCTGCCCGATTCTCACGCGCGCGAGCTCTTTTTCCGGAACGCGGAAGCGAAGTTTGAGCGGGGAGGTCTGGACGACGACAAAGGCAACGGTAGCGTCGCCGAGGCGCTGGCCGACGTCGGTGCGCTTCTCGGCGACCACGCCGTCGATCGGCGAACGAAGGGTAGAGTCGGAGAGCTGCTGGCGGTAGATCGCAGCCTGCGCCACGGCCGACTGTCTCGCCGCACGGGCCTGATCGAACATCGCCTGCGAACGGTCGTAGGTCGCCTGCGGGATCGACTCTTTCGCGATCAACTCTTTCTTGCGTGTCAGATCGTTCTGCGCGTCTTTCTCAGCGGACTCGGCGCGCGCGATGTCTGCATTCGCTTTGTCCAGATTGAGGCGCGGATAGTCGGTCTCGATCTCGAGCAATGGCTGGCCGCGGCTGACGCGCGAGCCTTCATCGACGTACATCTTTCCGACGCGGCCTGGAATCCTGACCGCAAGCTCCGAACGAACCGGCGAGATGAGCTCGCCCGTGGCGACGATCGTCCCTCCTGATTCCGATGACGCGATGCCTGAGGATGCTGCGCCGGCGGAATCGCTTGCGGTTGTCGTTGCGGTCGTTGCCGCCGACGCGACATTCTGCACGTCGCTCGGCAGCGCCGGCGCGGCCTGCGTCGTCGTTGCGGTCGCAGCGTCCTTCTTCTCACAGCCGAACGGAAGGATCGCCAGAATCAGAATCGAAATCGTAGTGATGGTTGAACGCGTCATTGCTGGGTTGCTCCCACTCCAACAGCTTCTTTGATCGCGCCGGCGGCATACCAGACGCGAAGTTGTGCGAGGTTGTGATTCAACGTTTCAGAAGCGACGGCGCGGCGCGCATCGGCGAGAGAAAGCTCCGACGTAGCGAGATCGAGCGAGGTCGATTCCTGTGCCCGATACAGCTCGAACGCCTGTGCGTACTCGGCGTCCGCAGCCGCGAGCTGTTCCTTCGCCAACTGCAGTGTCGTATCGGCCGAGTGCAGATCGGTGATGGCTTTGCGCACGTCTTCATGCGCAGCGGTCTTCGCGTCCTCGAGCAGGAGTTTGGCCTGTTCCTCACGCTCTTTCGCAGTGGCTACGCGCAGATTGACCTGGTTCGAGTCCCAGATCGGAACGCTGAAACGAAACGCGCCATATCCATAGCGGCTGGCGGGAAACGCCGCTTTCTGATCAATATAGCCGGCGTCGAACGTGACGACCGGCAGACGGCCGCCGCGCTGTTTGAGCACTTCCAGCTCCGCGATGCGGATGTTGTTCTGCGCGACGGCGATGTCGGGCCGCGACGACTCGGCGCGCGTCATCAACATCTGCTCGTCGGGCAGCGGAGCCAGCGCATTGTCCGGTGGCGTGACGGCGATGTCTCCGGTCAGATCGAGGTCCTCACGCAATCCGCTGACGGCTGCCTCGCGCTGCTGCTGCGCGGTCGCCAGCAATCGCTGCGATGCCTTGATCGCCGTTTCGGCGCGGAGTACATCGACCTTCGTCACTTCGCCCGCTTGATAGAAGGCGTCGGACTGCGTGCGCCGTTTTTCGGCGAGACCAATGTTCCGCTGCTCGATCGCGATGTTCGCGTCGGCGTTGGCGACGCCGAGGTAGTTCGAGGCCACGCGAAGGAGGATGGCGTCCTCGGTCTCGTGAACGCCCAGCCTCGCGTTGACCGTGCCGATCTTGGCCTGATCGTACGCACGCTTCTCGCGCAAACCGGCATACACCGGCTGCGAAAGCACGACGCGATAGTTCCAGTCGTTTTCCGGCAGAACGGTGGCCGCATCGGCGCCGGTGCCGAACGCAACTTGAGTGGAGTTGCGGATCGCCGAACCGGTGAACTGCACCTGCGGCAGGATCGACGACAGCAGAAGCTTGCGGTTCTGGTCCGCGACCGTCGCTTCGATGCGCGAGCGCTCGACCGTGTTGTTGACGCGTAGGGCGCGCTCCAGCGCTTCCGGCAGTGTCAGTTTCGTCTGCGCGCCGGCAGCCGCGGACGACGCCAGCAGGATCAATGTCAGTACAGCACGTTTCAATGTGAGCTCCGTTTCGGTTTCGGAATGGCGATGCCGCCAAGCAGCGTGGAGACGATCAGTTCAACATCCTCACTCTCCGGCGGCGGCGAGTCCTCAGTCAGCCGTTCGAGGACGATGGCGATGCTCCCTTCGATCAGAAAGAGCGCCAGCCGCGATTGATCGAGCACGCGCACTTCGCCTGCGTCCATGGCGTCCTTCAGCATGCCGGCGAGCCGGTCGACGCGCGCTTTGAATTGCGGCTGGCATGTGCGCTTTTGACGTCGCTGCTGCGTCGCGCTCCCCTGCGTCATGCGCAGCGAGTGATACAGGCGGAAGAACTCGCGGTTTTCGCTGAAGAACGTAAACTGCGCGGTCAGCAGCGATCGCAGCTTTTCCGCGAACGGCCCTTCGCCATCGAGGGCGGCATCCAAGCGTCCGTGCAACTGTCCGATCGCGGTCTCGAATGTCTTCTCGACGAGCTCTTCGCGGTCGCGGAAGTAGAGGTAGATCGTCCCCTTTGCGACGCCCGCCTCTTCGGCGATCTCCTGCATCGTGGCCGCAGCCATTCCCTTGCGTGAGATCACGCGAATGGCCGCTTCCTGGATGGACTGGACGCGGAACTCCTGAACGATTTCTTCTTTGGATTTGGCCATTTTTTGGGGATTCGCCCAGCGGGATGACAGCGAATCCATCGCGCTGAACGAGCGGTCAGTCAATCAGAATTCCGGGTCAGAGGCAAGGGAGGAGTTGGCGGATTTGCCGATGCGTCACAGACGGCAGCGAGCGCAGAACTACCGGCGCCCGGCTGCAATCTCGGCGAGCATTTGCTCAATGTCGGCCGTCGGCGCGTTCAACGCGGCGAGCCGGGCTAATGGATCGAAAGTCTTATCCGTCTCGATCGAGACACGGACTCTGGCATGATCGCTTACGCCAGTCAGCGGTTCGAGTAGGCGAAGCGCGTTCTCGCTGGCGTCGTACTCGGCAAGAATGGCTCGAGGCATCAAGGACGATTGTAGCGCGTGACCTCTCAGGCGTAGGATTGTTGCCATGACAGTCGTCACGTCGATGACAGCGGACGAGCTTCTCCAACTCCCGCGCGACGGGTGGAGATATGAGCTGGTCGGAGGAGAACTGCGCAAGATGTCCCCCTCGGGCGCTCGGCACGGCCGCGTCGCGGCGGAAATTGTCTGGAGTCTCATGGCTCAGATGAAGCGTCAGCGAACGGGCGCCATCTACTCGTCGGAGACAGGGTTTCGCATCTCGCGGCAGCCGGATACCGTGCGGGCGCCGGATGCTGCGTTCGTGCGCTCCGAGCGCGTCATCGATTCGACCGGATTCTTCGAAGGGCCGCCTGACGCCGCCTTCGAAATCGTATCGCCGGGCGACACCTACACCGAAATCGAAGAGAAGACGCTGCAATGGCTTCGCGCCGGCGTGCAGGTCGTTGTTGTCGTGGATCCGAAGACGAAGACCGCCCGCGTGCATCGTGCGAACAGCGCTACGAAAGTCGAGGATGTGATCGAGATCGACGATGTCATCCCTGGATGGCGTCTCTCGCTTGCGGAGCTCTTCGACTAAAGCTTCATCCGCAGATGTCGCAGATAGACGCAGATTGGTACACGCCTTATCTGCGTTCCATCTGCGTCATCTGCGGATCGGTCTCCGCCTTTTCCCTGCGCATGATCACGACCAACAGCACGGCGGAAGCGACTAGCGCTGTGCCAAAAATCGTGAATTGCCGCGCGTTGTGAAAGATCGCCGCGCCTGTCGCGAACATGATCGAGTAGACCATCACGATGCCTGCCGCCCAGGCGATCGCGTTGCGGCCAAGCTCGCCGCGCACCGGCTCGATGCCGCTTTCGCGCGCGATCACGCCCCATCCCGGGCCCGCGGGACGCACCTTCTTATAGAACGCATCGAGCGTCGCGCGCGGCTCTGGCTGGGTCATCATCGTCACGACGAGCCAGACCAGCGTCGTCGCTGCGGTCGTGATGATGAGGCCGATCGCGAAGCCGTTCGGCGAGGAAGAGTTGATGAAGTTGCGAATGCTGAGGGAAACGATGAGCGCCGCCGCCATCGCGCTCACTTCCGACCAGGCATTCACGCGCCACCAGTACCAGCGCAGGATGTAGACGAGTCCCGTTCCCGCGCCGAGCATCAGAAGGAACTGCCAGGCGTGACTGATCTGATCCATGAACTGCGTGGCGATAAGCGAAAGGAGAAGCGTGAGCGCTGTGGCCAGACGCGACGCCAGAACATAGTGCTTCTCGCTGGCGTCGCGCTTGATGAAACGGCGGTAGAGATCATTGACGAGATAGCTCGATCCCCAATTCATCTGCGTCGCCTGAGTCGAGCTG
This sequence comes from Thermoanaerobaculia bacterium, assembly GCA_017883205.1. Lineage (GTDB taxonomy): Bacteria > Acidobacteriota > Thermoanaerobaculia > Gp7-AA8 > Gp7-AA8 > JADGNZ01. The sequence continues at coordinate 75,902 of JADGNZ010000002.1, forward strand.
AACGCGGCGACAAACGAGGCCAGCATCAGTCCCTTCAGCCCGGTCGGCAGAAGATCGACCATCGCCCGCACGTAGTTGATCCCCGGATCGCCTTCCTTCACCGCGCCGCCGTACATCACGAGCGTGCAGAGCGCCGTGATCACCCACGGCCAGCTACGAAGCGCGTAGTGCGCGATGTTGAAGAAGAGCGCTGCGCTGCGCGCTTCGCGCTCGGTGCGGCAGGCCAGCATGTTCTGCACGACGTAGCCGCCACCGCCTGGCTCCGAACCGGGATACCACGACGCCCACCAGTTCAAGCCGAGGAGCGCGGCGAGCGTGATCGTCGGCACGACCCACAGTCCGTCGCCGGTTGGCCAGAAAGCCATCGCGGCAGCCGAGGTCCCGAAGGTCGTCCCCAACGGCGTCCCGGCCGGATGCGCAAACGCCAGCTTTGCCTTCAACACGTCGACGCCGCCGACTGCACTGAGCGCGACGACAGCCAGCGTGATCGCCCCTCCCATTTCGAAGAGGTACTGCACGCCATGCGTCGTGGCCACGCCCCAGTAACCGGAGTAGACGGTGTAGGCAAATACCACGATGAGGCAGACGAAGAGGGCGCCGCGGTTGGAGATGCCGAGCGTGCCCTGAAGCACTTTCGCCATGCCGAGGTTGACCCAGCCCATGACGATGATGTTGGCGATCAGGCCGAGGTAGGCGGCGCGGAAACCGCGGAGGAAGGCGGCTGGACGGCCGGAGTAGCGAAGCTCGGTCAGCTCGACGTCAGTCACGACCTCGGCTCGCCGCCAGAGACGCGCGAAGAAGAACACGGTGAGCATGCCGGAGCCGAGCATCGACCACCACAGCCAGTTCCCGGCGACGCCGTTCTTGACAACCATCTCGGTCACTGCCAGCGGCGTGTCGGCGGAGAACGTCGTCGCCACCATCGCCGTGCCTGCCAGCCACCAGGGCATGGATCGGCGCGAGAGGAAGTAGTCGAGCATCGAGCGCTTGGCTTTGCGCCCGAAATAGATCCCCATCGCGACGATCAGCGACAGATAGGCAGCGACGATCGCGTAGTCGAGCGGCCGCAGCGCAAACGTGCTCATGGCTTCACGATCCCCGCTCCTCGCATTGCCAATCCCGGGATGGTGACCGGCAACTTGCCGGAGACGGGCACTTCGCCGAATAACGCGTGCACCGCCGCAACCTGCATGACCGGCTGGATGCCGTACGCACAAACGTACGTGCCGGCGGCAGGGATCTCGCGCAAAAGATAGGGCGTGCCGAAGGAGATGGCGAAGGTGGGGATCCGCGGCGCGAGATCGGCAAGGAGCTTGCGGGCGCTCTCTGGAACAGCAATCGATCCCGAGCCGGAGCGGGTGCGCACGGCCATCGCGAAGATGACCGCATCCGCGTTCTGCGCCGCTGCGGCGATCGGACCGATGCTCTCCGGCGTCGTGCGTGCATCGATCAGGAACGTCTGCGGCGGTGCGGTCAGCCTGCGCCGCATTTCGCGCTCGAAGTCGGGCAGCGGCGACACCAGTTCCTGGAAATCGCTCACGGTGATGATGACGACGCGTGCGCTCTTCTTCACCGGCAGCGCTCCGGCCTGCTCGCGCACGAGCGTGACCGCGCGGCGCGCGATGCTCTGCGCAAGCTCGCGATGTTCCTTCGTGTCGAGGCCGAGAAAGATCTCGTCAGGCGTTCCCACGCCGGCGCCTGCGAACGCTTTGGCAGCGAGAATGCGCCGCACCGACTCGTCGATCCGCGCCTCCGGCAGCCGGCCGCTCACGACCGCCGCCTTCACCGCGGCAACGGCCGCATCGACGTTCGGCGACAGCAGTATCTGATCCTGTCCCGCCTCGATGGCGCGGATGGCCGCTTCGCCGGCGCTGAAGTGCTCGGTGATGCCGCCCATATCCATGGCATCGCTGACGACGAGTCCGTCGAACTTGAGGTCGTGGCGCAGAAGGCCGGTGATTATCTTCTTCGACGTGGTCGCCGGCATCGTCCCGTTCTGCGGCACTTCCGATGCCGCGGTTCCGTACGGGTTCTCGCCAGGATCCGGCGGCCGCACCGGCACCAGCTCCTGATCGAGAGCAGGCACCGCGAGGTGTCCGATCATGATCGACTTCACACCGGCGTTGATTGCTGCGCGAAACGGCAGCAGTTCGACCTGCTCGAGCCTTGCACGATCGACAGCGAGGATCGGCAGCGAGCGATGCGAGTCGACGTGCGTGTCGCCATGCCCCGGAAAATGTTTGGCCGTCGCCAGAACATGCTCCGACTGCACGCCGCGCACGAACGCCGCCACGAAGCGGCTGACATCGGCCGGATCTTCGCCGAAGCTGCGCGTGTTGATCACGGGATTGTCGGGATCGACGTTGACGTCGGCGACCGGCGCGTAGATGTGGTTGATCCCCACCATCCTCGCTTCCCGCGCCACCACCCGCCCCTCTTGTTCGGCCAGTGATGGATCGCCGGTCGCGGCAACCGCCATCGCCCACGGCCAGTAGGTCGTATCGAGAAAGCGCATCCCCATGCCCGATTCGAGGTCGGCGCTGATCAGCAGCGGCACCTTCGACTCGCGCTGCAATCGGGCGGACAACTGCGCCGTCTCGTAGACGTTCGAGACCGACCACATTACGCCGCCAACATGGTTGTCGCGGACGTGATGCAGCACCTCCTGATAGGCCATCGACGACTCGGACATGAAGACACCATGTCCGATCACCGCGAACAACTGCCCGACCTTGTCATCGAGCGAGAGTTGCTCGATCGGAGGAATCGCAGCAGTGTGATGTTGCGGGACCGACGCACACATCGAGGCCAGGAAGCCTAGCATGGCGATGGCGATGGTTCGGACGCGAGACAAGCGTGGAAAGGATACGGGATGTGGGGTGTGGGGTGTAGGGAGTCGGGGGTGGTAGATGAAGCGATGCGAGCCCGCGCGTGTCATTCTGAATCGGCGGAACCGCGGGGGCGGAAGGGCGGGTGGAGCGGTGGAGCGCGATGAAGAATCCCCTGCTGACGAAGCGCTATTGGGGCGACGATTCCTCAGTTACTCGTTCCGAATCTCGCAAATCCACTTCAAACTCGGCAGGCTTCGTCAGTTCCCAATAGTCGCTAAGATCGTGGGTGTCCCAAAACTCGCCGATTCCCGCGTAGGACGAAGCTTTGGAGATCGAGGTTTTCCTTTCGCTCATATCGTTTTGTTCTGACTTCACACGGCCCCATCTCAAGACACAGCAGCCGGGCGAGACGCCCGACTGCCCGCGTGCGAGACGCGCGCACTCCTATTTGATCACCGCCCTCACCCCGATCGTCCCGTTCGCGTTCGGATCGTCCTTTGACGTCACCGCAATCTGTTCTTCCAGTGCGCCGGCTTTGGCGCGGGCGCCGTCGATCGTTACCGTCAGCGCCTCTTTCGCCTTCGGCGCGAGTTTCGTTTTGGCGTTGTACTCGTAGTAGAGGCAGCGGCACGCCGAGCGGGCCACCACGAACGTTAGTGGCGTCGTTGTCAGGTTCGTGATCTCGAACTGCCGCACGGCCCGTGTTCCTTTGCGAATCACGCCGTAGTCAGCTACCTCGGGCGTAATCCGGATCGATGGAGTAGCGGCGACGGGGAGGGGCGCGGCGGTGCCTCCTGCCGTGCCGGTTTCGGCGACCGTGTTGGTGGCCGGCGATTCGATCACCTGCGGCGCGTTCGCCTTCTTCTCCGAACTGGCGCGCCAGATCAGCCATCCGATGACGCCGAGGACGGCGAGAGCGATGACGAAGATCAGGAGGACGCGCGAGGAATTGCCGGACGGGCGATTCGCGGGAACGGCGTCGTAGCTCGCGATCCCGTGATCGGCCGCCGGCTCCGAAGAGACCAGGGGACGATTGCCGGGAGACGTTCCCATTCGCGGCGGTTCCACCAGACCGGGCGCCGTCGCGGACGGCACGCGCTCGAGCTCATCGAGCTTACGGATCGAAGCATCGATGTCGGCGATGAGCCGCTTGTACTCCGCCGCCAGATGCTCGGTCGGAGCGTCCGGAACCATCTGCGTCAGCGTGTCCCGATGGACCTTGTAATGCTGCCGCAGCACCTCGATCTCACGGGCGCGATCGCCCCGTTTGACATTCACCGTTCCGAAATCGTCAGACATCCGTTCACCTCGAATCTCCGCATCTTTGCAAAAAGCGGGCGGAGGAACAAATGGCGAACGCGCAAGTTGCCTGCCATCACCTGCGAACACATAACGAAACTGCACGTTTGGCCGCGGCTGACTCGCGATTTCTGTACGTTCCGGTGACATGAAAGTGACAGTGAGCCTCCTCACGAAACGCTGACGACCCGGGTGCTAGACTCGATTCCTCGGCTTCGGGAGACCTCTCGAACAATGTTGTGGGCAGTAGTTTTCACGCTGACTCTGGCAGCGCCCGCGGCGGCGCCCGCGCCTTGCCCGCAGGTCAAAAGCATCGTGATCGGAACAAGAGGGAGAGTCCCTCTCACCGATGCCACGCAGGTTCTCGACGACCCGGGTCACACGCTACGCCTTTTCGATGTGATGCAGCCCGGCGCGTGCAATCGTTTCCGCCCGTTGCCCTCCACGGATCTCGCGAGCGGGACCAGACACTGGCTGCGCTTTCATCCCAATTTCGGTACTGCCGCGCCGCAGGCATGGCTGGTCTCATTCCGGTTCTCGTCGTTCGACCGAGCCTGCGTCTATTGGCCGCTGACCGATGGCACATACGACAACGAATGCGCCGGCAGCAGCGCCACCGTCGTCTCGCGTCATGACCGCACGCTTTTCACGATACCGGCTGGCGCTGACCCGAACGGAGTCGTTTACGCCGAGCTCGAGACGTGGCAACCAGCGTCACTCGACATCGAGCTGACGCGCGCCGATGTGATGGTGTCCGAGGAGCAGTCGCGGCAGTTTCTGAGCGGCTTGTTCAACGGAATCCTCTTCCTCACCGTCATCTACAACATCCTTTTCTTCTTCGCGGTAAGAGACCGGGCCAGCCTTTACTACGCGATCCATCTTGCTGCGCTGGGACTGGCAATTCTCGGCTTCGATGGCTACGGCGCGGAGATGCTCTGGCCCTGGCTCGGAAAATACGGCGGCCATGTTCCGCCCTTTCTCCTCGGCGTCAGCTTCATCTTCGGAAACCAGTACGGCCGCGAATTCCTGGACACTCGCAACCGTGCGCCGCAAATGGATCTCCTGCTCCGCGTCTCCGCGATCGTGGCTGCTCTCGGCAGCGTGGCCGCCATCTTCAACATCGATTTGGGTGAGCGGCTGGGCGCGCTGTCCGGCATGACATTCTCGCTGTCCGTCGCTGCGGCGGCGGCCCTGCTGGCGCGGCGGGGCGAGCGCGCGGCGTTTTACTTGTTGTTCGGGATGTCTCCGGCATTCCTCGCCGGTGTGTTCGTGGTCGGCCTGCGAGTCCTAGGGATCACCGCGATCCCGCCGGGCTCGGGCGTCATGCTCACCAAGGCCGGACTGCTCATCGGCGCCCTGACGCTATCTCTGGGATTGAACCGGCGGATGACTGCGCTGCGGCACGAGCGCGACCTCGCCTTTTCCGAAGCCGCCGCGCAGCAGCAGATCGCGCTACACCGCGCCTACTTCGACGAGGTCACGCAGATGCCAAACCGCAGCCGGTTCATGGCCGCGGGAACGGAGCTTCTCGGATCAGCCCTGAACGAAGGACGGTCGCTGATGGTCGTGGCGGTGGACGTTGTCGGCTTTCGCGACGTGAACCGTGCCTTCGGCGCCAGCGCAGACGCGGTGCTGGCGGAGCTCGGAGAGCGTTTGCGGTCGGTAGCGGAAAGCGGCTCAATCATCGCTCGGATCGCGGGCAACGAATTCGTGATCGCGCAGCGCAGCGCTTCCGATCGTTCCGCCGCCGAAGCCGATGGGCGGCGAGTCGCGGAAAAAGTACAGCAGGCAATGCAGGCCCCGATGGCCGTGGAAGGCCATACGGTGAGGCTCGCCGTCACGATCGGAATCGCGTTCGCTCCGCGCGACGGTCAAAGCATGAGCGATCTTGTTGGCGCATGCGCCGCCTCCATCTCCGCGGCACGAGCGTCGGGAACATCGCTTGCGTTCTACATACCGGGAATGCGCTTCGAGACGCGAGCGCACATGGACCTGCTGACCGAGCTTTGGGAGGCGGTGAACACCGATCAGATCGAGGTTCACTATCAGCCGCAGCACGAACTGGTCACGGGCGCACTTATCGGCGCGGAGGCGCTCGTGCGGTGGCAGCATCCCCACCTCGGATTGCTGACGCCGGCGAGCTTCGTGCCGCTGGCGGAGCAGAGCGATCTCGTGGACCGGCTCGACGAGGCGGTCATGCGCCGCTCCTTCCGCGACTTCCGCCGCTGGCATGCGCAGGGCTTCACGCTCCCTCGCCTCGCGGTGAATATCTCCGCGCACGATCTCCAGCAATCCGATGTCTGCGACCGCATCGCAGGAATCGTAAGCAGCGAAGAGATGGAGACGAAGCACCTGGAGCTGGAGTTGACTGAGAGCCGGCTCCTGAGCAACCTCGGCGCGACGAGCCGGACGATCGCAAACCTGCGAAAGATGGGGATCGGCGTTTCTCTCGACGACTTCGGAACCGGCTACTCATCCCTGACGCAGATCCGCGACCTTCCCATCAGCGGCTTGAAAGTCGACAGGTCCTTCGTCGCGGTGCTCAGTCATTCCGCGGAAGCCAATGCCATCCTGACGACGATCGTGAGTCTCGCAGACGATCTCAACCTGCAACTCGTTGCCGAAGGAATCGAGAACGAAAACCAACGCGCCGTTCTCGTTGCCCACGGCTGCCACCTCGGCCAGGGCTACCTCTACTCGAAGGCTCTGCGGGGCTCAGACTGGACGGAGTACATGCTCCGCGCCCATCACAACGGTTCTGGTCAGCGAGAGGGGCTCCGTGCCGTGGCAGGGTGAGCGGACGCGACGTTCCCCACGCATGATGAAAGTGAGATACGGTCCGTTGGGTTCTCTCTGCTGTAGGACGCCCGAGGAATCGTTCGCATGAAGGTCTACATCGCCCAGCTCAACCCAACCGTCGGCGCGCTCAAAGCGAACGCTGAGATGATCCGGAGTGCCTATAACGAAGGTGCCGCTGCCGGCGCCGACGTTGTCCTCGTTACCGAGCTTGCCGTAACCGGCTACCCGCCGCGCGATCTGCTCGACCGCGAGACCTTCGTCGCCGCCGCACTCGAAACCCGCGACGCGCTCGCGGCCATGACCGGCGACACGGCGCTCGTTTTCGGCTGCATCACGCGCAACGCCTCGTGGTGCGGCAAGCCGTTGCACAACTCCGCGATCGTCGCACGCAACGGAAAGGTCATCCTCGAGCAGCACAAGTCGCTTCTGCCAACCTACGACGTGTTTGACGAAATGCGCTACTTCGAGCCCGGCCGCAAAGTCGGCGTCGTCGAGATCGCCGGCGTCCGTGCCGGGATCGCTATCTGCGAAGACTTCTGGTTCGATGACGAAGTCCTCGGCACCAAGATCTACTGCCGCAATCCAATCGACGAGGTGGCGCGGCAGGGGGCGGAAGTCATCCTCAACATCTCGGCGTCGCCGTTCAACAGCGGCAAGCGGCGAGCGCGATACGACCTCTTTTCACGCATCGCCACGCGTTACGACGTTCCGCTCGTCTACGTGAATCAGGTCGGCGGCAACGATGAGCTCCTCTTCGACGGCTCCTCGATCGTCATCGACGCCAAAGGGCGGACCATTTTCTGTGCGCCGGCTTTCGAGGAGCACCGCGCGCTCGTGCAGCTCGAGGGCGCGCCATGCGAGGCGATCGTGTCGATGGAGCAAGACGCCGAGATCGGTCACGCCCTCATCCTCGGCTTGCGCGACTACATCCGCAAATGCGGTTTCAACGATGTCGTGGTCGGCCTTTCCGGCGGCATCGACTCCGCGGTCACCGCGGCAATCGCCGTCGAGGCGCTTGGCGCCGCCCACGTCACCGGCATCGCGATGCCGTCGCAGTTTTCGTCGCAAGGCTCCGTCGATGACGCCCGCGTGCTCGCGGAAAACCTCGGCATCGCCTTTCACACCGTTCCCATCGAGCCAATCTACAAACCGTACGACGCCGCGTTCCAGAAGCTCTTCGGCGACGACACCTTCGACATCACGAACGAGAACGCGCAGGCGCGCATCCGAGGCAACCTGCTCATGGCATGGTCCAACCGCACCGGCGCGATGGTGCTCTCCACCGGCAACAAATCGGAGCTGGCGGTCGGCTACTGCACGCTCTACGGCGACATGGCCGGCGGCCTCGCCCTCCTCGGCGATGTCTACAAGACGATGGTCTATCGCTTAGCACGCTGGCTGAACCGCGAGCGTCCGTTGATCCCGGAATCGTCGATCACCAAGCCGCCGTCGGCAGAATTGCGGCCCGATCAGACCGACCAGGATTCGCTGCCGCCCTACGACGTGCTCGACGGCATCCTCAAGCTCTACATCGAAGAGTGGCAGGAGGTCGACGCCATCGTCGCCGACGGCTTCGACCGCAAGACCGTCGAGCGCATCTTGAAGCTGGTCGACGGAAATGAGTTCAAGCGCAGCCAGGCCGCACCGACACTGCGCGTCTCGACCAAAGCGTTCGGCAGCGGACGGCAGATGCCGATCGCGCAACGGTGGCGGCGCGAATGAAGCGCGCGACGTTCGCGATCGCAATCGTGCTCCTCGGTCTCGCCTGCCATCGCACGAACATTTCGCGGGCGCAATGGCAGCAGATGCCTCAAAACGAGAAGACGCTTTACGTGCGCACCCTCCTAGGACACGAGAAAACGAGAGAAGCGAAAGGAGGTAATGACCTTGTTTTCGCTGCGCCCGCCGAGGAATATGTGAAACGGATCGACGAAGCGTACGCGCGGGGTGATCACCGCACAGTCGATGCTGTTTTTGAAGCGATGGGAACGCGGCGATGAGGGAGTGGGTATCGATTTTTGAGCCTTCGGCTCATCGAGTAGATCCATGGATCTATTTCGAGAGCCACTCTGACTCGTGAAATTTGTCCATGGACAATTTCGGTAGGCATTTCGACTCGCTTAATTTGTCTTTGGACTTATTGAGTAGACGAGATGACTACCAAAAGAAGTCCATGGACATGCTTCAGAAGTCCATGGACATGTTTCGTGTGTCGTTGACACTTGCGAAATAGTTCCATGGACAATTTGAACCCTGCAAAACACTCGCTTAATTAGTCTATGGACAAATTCTGGTCGTGTATCGCACTACTCTAAGTATCCATGGACATCTTAATCGGTCGTGACACGGTCGCGAAACCTGACAAGTAACTCAACCGCGAGTCAAACCTCTTCTTCTTCCGCCGCCTGGTCCTGTTTTTCCTTCAACCTGGCAATCTGAATCTCGAGGAACTCATTTAACGGGACGCGCTGCTCCGGCTCCATCTGGGCGAAAGAGATTGCCGTGCGAAAAACGTACTCCGGTCCGGATTCAGGGCGCCGCACCTGCACGAGCGAACGAAGGATCTGACACGGAATGTAGATGCCACCGTAGCTCGGAAAGACGAGCGTCGCAGGCGAGCCAGCCGGAATGGGTGAACGATGAATGACCGCGGCTCCGCTCAGGCTCAGATCGATCAGCTCGGCATCGATGTCGGAAACCTGCACGGGGATCGATGCCGTCGGAAAACGCTCGGATCGTCGGCGGTCACGGCCGGAGGGCATTCCCGTATTCTGACACGGCGCGGTGTTACTTCAGCCGATCCTGCATCGCTTCGAGAAAATCATGGGTGATCTTCGCTCCGGCAAACTCCGCCGGCCCGGCATCTTCGGCGATCACGCCAAAGGCGATCTTCGGCGATTCGACCGGCGCAAAGGCCAGGATCACCGCTTCCAGCCCGCTCTTCCGCTTTCCCGCCGTGCCGGTCTTCATCGCCAGCGAAATCCCCGGCACCAGGGCGCGCCGTCCTGTTCCTTTCGGATCGGAGACGACCGCCTGCATCGCGTGGACAATCGCTTCGGCGGCGCCCGGCGGCGCAAGGCGAACGCTCGTCTGCTGCGGGCCGGCCGCGACCACGTCGCCGAGGATCGAGCGGCGACCCATCAGAAGTTGGGGTGTCGTAAGCACTCCGCGGTTCGCCATCATCGAAGCCAGCATGGCCACATGCAGGGTGTTCACCGACTCATGCTCGAGTCCGATGGCGAGGTTCGCCGTATCGAAGCGATCGAACGAAGTACCGATCGTCTTCCCGAGCGGAACCTGTAAGAGCCCGAGGTCAACCTCGCCGTCGAAGCCGGCAGCTGTCATGAAGCGTTTCAGACGATCGGCGCCTAGTCGCAGACCGACGTCGGCGAAGAAGATGTTGCAGGAGACGGCCAGCGCATCATCGATCGAGCGCAGGCTTCCGTGTCCGTCGGGAAGCCAGTCGCCGAAACGTCGCCCGTCGATGTCGAGAAACCCTTTGCACGTGTACGGAAAGGGCGGCAAGAGATCCCCTCCGCCATCTTCGGCGTTCAGCCCGGTCAGGATTTTGACCACCGAGCCTGGTTCGTACTGATGCTCGAGCGCGAGGTTCGCCAGCGGACCGTTGCCGCGGCTGCTAGCGATGGCAAGGATCTCGTTCGTACGCGGATCGATGGCCACAAGCGACCCGCGGAACCCGCCCAGCGCCTTCAACGCAGTCTTCTGCACGAACGGATCGAGCGTGGTATCGATCGTTGCGTTTTCGCCGAGTTGAGCGAGCTTCGCGCCAATCGTCAGTTCTCCGGCGTCGCGGGATATCAGCGGCGCGAAATCGTCATTGACCGGCGTGACGTCATGCGCGCGAAGCATTGCGATCGTTCCGCCGTTGCGGTCGAAGACATACGGCACGATTCCGGCGGCGCGGCCAGCCAGATTGCGCTGAAGCACCATATATCGCAGAGCATTCCGACGCGGTTTCCTGATCGCAGCGAACACCCTCTGTGCTTCGGGAATGCGATTCGCGCCCACCAGTGCGCCGGCGCGGAAGAACGCCACGTTAGGTTCCTCGTCTGCCTCGTGGAATGCCTGGTCGTACGCCAGGAAATCACCGTAACGCTCCTGGTCGATCAGGCGCTGCCCAACCTCGACCTTTGGGACAATCGGGTGCCACACTGTGCTGATCACAAGGTGCTTCCGAGCCGCGGCTGGGTTACCGCTAGTAAGGTACGCGGCTGCGAGAAGCTGGTGATACTGCGTAGGCCAGAGGTGAAGCCACGACCATTTCTCGCCGATGGCGATCGCCTCCGTGCCACGACCGCGCAGCCAGAGGTCGCTCGCATCCTGCAGCGGTAACCAGGCAACAAGAAAGAGAAGCGCGACCAGCAAGGCAGATGCGATCGCCAACGGCAGCACGAATCGCCGCACGCCGCGATGTTGCGGCTGCACCTCACGCGATTGAATGTAGTTCCTCGTCATGCCGGAACGATCGTGACGCGATCCCCGCGCCGGAGCTGCAAGAGAGTGGCCGCGCTGGCACCAGCAACGGAGATCTCGAGGCAGCCGGTCGATCCGACGATCGCGAACGCACCCTCGCCGCCATACATCGTTCGAATGTTGTCGATGCGCAGATCACCGACGACGACTGCAAACGGCGTCGCCGGAGGAACGATATCGGTGATGCAGTTTCCGAAGCGATCGATGCGAACGATCGCCCCGTATTCGTAGTCCAGCATCACGGGAGCGCTGATGCGAGGACCCAGCGCATCGAGCCGCGTTCCATTCGCGATCGCCGCCGCAACCGGCGCGAAGCGGTCGCGCCCATGAAATGTGGTCGAGCCGCGCGGAAGGAAGAACGTCTCGTTGGTCACGGAAAACACAGCGCCGCCGAAAGTCGTCGCTGTCATTCCGAGAGGGCGGGGCGGCGTGTGGGCGAGGAATCCCCCTCCGACGAAGCTGAACTCCAGCAAAACAAAATGCAGCAACCCATTGTCCGGCGCAAGAAAGAAACGCCCCGCCGACTCCAACGCCAGAATCCTCCGCGAGCTCCCCACACCCGGATCGACGACGCAAACGAAGATCGTTCCCTCCGGCCAGTACGCCACGACATCGCGAAGAAAAAACGCTGCCTCCCAGACATCGAACGGCGCGATCTCATGCGTCAGATCGGCAATGCGCGCCTCGCAGCGCGACGCCATCACCCCCTTCATCGCGGCGACGTACGGATCGCGCGTGCCGAAGTCGGTGAGGAGTGCGATCGTGGGCATCGGAGCGCGGAAACTATACTTCCGCGGTGTTCCCGACCGTTCCACCACCGCAGCAGCGCCTACTCGTCTTCGCGCGCCTTCCGGAGCATGGCCGCGTGAAAACACGTCTGGCGCAGTCGCTCGGCGACGACCGCACGCTGGCGGTCTACGAGGCGATGCTGCGCGACCTTCTCGCATCGATCGGACAGTCAAACGCCGAAACGGAGATCGAGATCCTTTGGGCTCCGAGCGAGAACGCCAACGGCGAAATGCTGAGGCGCGCCTTCGGCGATTTCCCCACCGCCATGCAAACCGGCCAGTCCCTCGGCGACCGCCTCTCGATGTCGTTCTCCGAGCGCTTCTTCTTTCACGCAACAGAGAAAATCATCGCCATCGGCGTCGACGATCCCCGCCTCCCGCGCGATCTGATCGATCACGCTTTCGGACTTCTCGACTCCTGCGAATGGGTGATCGGCCCCGCATCTGACGGCGGTTATTACATGATCGGCTGCCGCGCCGCTGTCTTCGACAGCGACGTCTTCCAGGGCATCGAATGGGGCTCCTCATCCGTCTTCGCATCGACGCTCGCCAAAATCCGCGACTGGCAGCACTGTGTGGCCGTTCTCCCGTTACGTCACGACATCGATGTGGCCGAAGACCTGGACCGCTACGCCGCCGAGAACACCGAAGGCCACCTAGCGGCGCTGTTGTCAGAGGACAGTTTCACGCGGAGACGCGGAGTCGCGGAGTAAGAAGGTTTCTCCGCACCTCCGCGTCTCCGCGTGAAACCAGAAGACCGTCGTCCAAGGAACGCACGGACAACAACCGAAGAGCGGTATCTTTCACTCGATCACCATGCACATCCTCACCTCGGATCAGATGAAATCGATCGACCGGCGCGCCACGGAGCGCTTCGGCGTTCCGTCGATCGTGCTGATGGAAAACGCGGCACTGGCCGTCGTCGACGCGATGGGCGATCACTACCCCGACTGCGACCGCGCTGCGATCTTCTGCGGTCTCGGCGCGAATGGCGGCGATGGATTCGCGGTGGCGCGGCATCTCGAACAGCGCGGCGTCGTGCCGATAGTTTTCATCGTCGGCGATCGAAAGAAGATCGGCGGCGACGCGGCGGCGAATCTCGCCATTTGCGAACGCCTCGGCCTGCAGATCCACGACATCGTCGACGACGACTCGCTCAACGAAGCGCTGGTACACGCCTCCGACGCCGATCTCGTCATCGACGCGATCTTCGGCACCGGTCTCAATCGCGCACCTGAGGGGCTTTACGCAGAGACGATCGTGTCGATGATGGAGCTCGGACTGCCGATCGTTGCCGTCGATCTTCCCAGCGGCGCGAACGCATCGAGCGCGGAGACCTTCGAGCCGTGCGTCCAGGCGGCGCTCACGATCACCTTCGCAGCTCCGAAGATCTGCCACGTCTTCGAGCCGGCAGCCGTCAGTTGCGGCGAGGTGATCGTCGCCGACATCTCGATTCCCACCGCCGCCATCGAGGATGAAAACATCACGCTGGCTTTGACGACGCCGTCCGATGTGCGCCCGCATTTCGCGCCGCGCCTGGCCTCGACGCACAAAGGCACGTACGGCCACGTGGCCATCATCGCCGGCTCGCCCGGCCGCAGCGGGGCGGCGGTTCTGGCGGCCCGAGGAGCGATTCGCAGCGGCGCGGGACTCGTGACGGTCGCGACCGACGCTGAGACGGCGAGGCTCGTCAACGCGGGATCGATCGAGTCGATGACCTACTCGGGCGATGACGTCATCGCGTTTGCCAAGGGTAAGGACGCGGTGCTCATCGGACCCGGGCTGCCCGATGACAAGACCAGCTACGCACGCGTCCGCGGTCTGGTGGCCGCGATCGAACGTCCGCTCGTCATCGACGCATCGGCGTTGAACGCGTTTGAATCACGCGCAAGCGACATCAACCCATCGCGCCGCCCGCGCGTTCTCACGCCGCATCCCGGCGAGCTGGCCCGACTCCTCGGCACAACGGCGAGCGAGGTAAACGCGCATCGCATCGACGTCGCACGCGAAGCAGCACGTCTCACCGGCTGCGTCGTCGTGCTCAAAGGTTTCCAGTCGCTGATCGCCGAACCCGATGGACATGTGAACGTCAATCCAACCGGCAACCCCGGCATGGCCACCGGCGGTATGGGGGACGTCCTCGGCGGCATGATCGCCGCGCTCCTGGCGCGCGGCATCGATCCGTTCCATGCCGCAATCGCCGCCGTGTACGTCCACGGATTCACGGGCGACATGCTCAAGGACGAAATGGGCGACACGGGACTCGCGGCCGGCGATCTCGCCGAGCGGATTCCGCACGCGATCAAGCGACTGCGCGAAACATAGGATCAGGCCTCACGCACCGTCTCGGCGAGCGCGCCGCGCTCGAGCCAGTGCGCGACGAGGCGGCGTATGCGGAAGGAATCACTTGCAAGTTGCCGCTCGCACTCCGCGATGCTCGTGCCAGACGACGCCTTGATCCACACCTCGCGCGCCAACGCCGGATCCTCTTCCTCTTCAAGCGGCGTCGGCTTGTAATTCGTCTTCATCAACGTCATGTCGTCGGGAACGAGGGCGGTGAGGCGCTGCAGCTCATCGTTGCGGCGCATCCCTTCGAGAACCAGGCCGACGATTTCTTTGGGGACGGTGTCGCTGGCCAACTTGTCCGGAGGATATGGAACGAACGCAAACGTACCCGCCATCGGACGTTCCAGGGTCTGGAAAAGAGCTTCCTCTCCCCGCAGGTGCCCCATCTGCGCATTGAGGAACTTCCCGTCGACGAAGACCAGCTTGGCCACGGCAACCTTCTGTTTGTTCGTGAGTGTGAGCATCCCCGAGGCGCCCATTTCCGCGAGCGTTTGCATCACGGCCGGCAAGCCGAAGAATTCGAGCTCGCCCGCAAGTGTGGCCACCGCCTCGGCGCGTGGCACAACCTCTCCCGGCGACCATTTCGCGAGCACTTGCGCCGCTGCGCGGCCGACGTCGTGATCCGGAAAGCGTCGCGCAATATCTCGAAAAAGATCCTCGGTCAGTTCGGATCGCGTTCCAGAAAGAGCCTCGATGAGACGAACGGTGGCCTCCTGTTTTCTGGGCAGGAGGCGGCCCAGAAGTTTCCCGGGGATCTCCTCGCGCAGCGCTTTGAGGAGGAGATCGACCGTGCCTTCGTCGAACGACAGATCGAACTGCCCGAGTGCAGCGAGCCGGCCCCGCGCATCGCCCAGCAACGGACTGGCCTTCATCCCGTGCCGGGCGACCGTGAGCAGCGCGGCGGACGTGCCGATCCGCGCCAACGCGCTGATGATGCGGTCGAGCAGCTTCCGCATCTCGCCGGCCGGGTACGCCGAGGTTTCTTCGCGAAGGAGCTTGGCCTCGAATTGAGCCAGCCGCGTGGTCAGCAGCTTCGCGGACGCCTCGGTCTTGATCAACCCGAGCGCAGTCGTGGCTTCCTTGATCACGTAAATGAGCTGACCAGGCTCCGAGGCTTTGGTCAGGCAATCGAACTCGCGTCCGGCCGCCTCCTGCGAATCGCGCGGAATCCGGTGCAGGAGATAGATGAGGTTCCGGAGGTAGTACGTGGCGTGCTCGGGCCTGCGCAATTCAAGTTCGAGCTCGTCGAGCGCGCTATCGCGGCCGATCGCGCCGTACGCCTCGATGAAGCCGAGGAGCAAGCGTCTACGTTCCGCCCGCGGCTCTCTGCGCAGATTCTGAAAGAGTGTCTGCAGTTGAAGCGTCGGAAAGAACTCGAGCGCGATCTTGACGGCGGCGTGTTTCGATCGCGTCTCCGCGTACTTTCGCAACTGCGCCGCGTTAATCATCTCCACAGCCTCGGCGCGAAACTGGTCGACCGCTGCGATGTCGAGCTTCTTCTCTGCGATCGAGTCTTCCGCCAGATCGAGCATCCAGAGCGCGGCACCGAGCGCGTTCTGATTGAACTTCTCGATCGCCGCGGTGACCAGCTCGCGAAATCGCTTCATGGCGACCTCGGAGCTCTCGGCGAGACCGATGATCTTTTCCATCGCGCCGACCTGCGACGGCGGTCTCACGTTGGACCCGGGCAGCAGGCTCGCCACATCCCACGACGGCATCCCGCCGCCGAGGATCACGAAGACGTTTCCTTCGCCACCTCCCGCGAGCGGGCGGAGCTGCTCGAGATACTGATTCAGTTGCTGCGCGTTCTGCGATCGCGTCGCGGCCATCGCCAGGAGTTGCGCAATCGCCTGCGGCTCAGCCGGCGCTCCCTTCGATCCGGCTTCCGCTTTCTCCCGCGTCAGGCGATCGAAGATCAGCGAAAACTGTTTTGCCAGGTGCATCTCGGGCGTCTCGACCGGCGTGCTCAGCGCCGGCATCTGCGCCGGAGCGACGGTGTCCTGCAGCGACGCGGCCGTCGCACGCGACATCCGCATCGTGGAGAGGTCGCTCCGCAACCGATCGCGGTCCGGCTCGGGGCAAAGACGCACGGCCACGCCTGTGGCCCGATCCAGATAGTTCGCCACCGCTTCGCGATCGAGCAGGTTCAGCTCACCCGTGACGTAGATCTTTTTCAGTGCGAGGAGAAGGAGATCCCGAGGCGCGATCGACTGCGACGTCTTCTCCGCTGTCCACGTCGCGACGAGCTGCATCAGGACGTCCGGCGGCTGCGCCATCAGCGTCGCCAACGCGTACGACGCCGCAGACGGCGGAATCTCATCATCGAGATACCGCCGGAACATCGCCAGTGCCGCAACAACCGTTTCGCTCATTCCGTACGCCGCAATCGGCTAGTTGCCGTCAAGACCGATCCATTTTCTCCCGGAAGCCGGTCGTCCGAATGCCGCGGACAAATCCGCGCATCACCGCGATTGGCCTGTCTGGCACCATCATGATCACTCCAGCCTTCGCGACGAACTCGAACTCCTGGCCTGGACGAACATCCATCTGGGTTCGGATCTCCTTCGGGATGACGATTCGATACTTCGATGAGACTCTTGTTCGCGCCATGCTTTCCTCCGCATCGGGCAACCATCGGTGATCGTAATACGGTCGGACGCGACAAACCGCGATAATCAGCGCTTGTGACCCAGTTCCTCTGCCGCACCGAATCCGAAACCGAGGCCGCCGGCCGCGCGATTGCGCGCACGCTCGCGCCCGATGCCGTCGTCCACCTCGTCGGCGACCTCGGCGCCGGCAAGACGTTCCTCGCCCGCGCCATCGCCGCGGAGCTGGGCGCGAATCCGCTGGATGTGGCGTCGCCGTCGTTCGCGATCGTTCACGAATACCCGGTCGCAGGCCGCGCGCCAATCATCCACATCGACGGCTACCGACTCTCCGAGAATCGCCGCGAATGGCTGGAGATCGGAATCCCGGAGTTGCTACAGGGCCCGGGAGTGAAGCTGATCGAATGGCCGAAAGGCGCATTCACGGAGTTCGAGGATGGGCATGTGGAGATCGCGATTCGCGTGCTCGATGACGGAGCGCGTGAGATCAGCGTGACGTAGTCCGAATCGAAAGCTCACGCGAAGGCGCGAAGAAGCTGGTAATGTTTTTTTCGCGTCTTCGCGTCTTCGCGTCTTCGCGTCTTCGCGTCTTCGCGTCTTCGCGTGAGTCCTTCATCGCGTCACGACAGCCCGAAGGTGGCTCGTTCCGCGGTCGAGATCATCGAGCACTTCGTTGATCGCTTGCGCTTCGAGTGGGACGCGGCGTGTGATTGCCGACGAGAGGTCGATATCGCCGCGGCGGGCGAGGTCCATCAACTCGGGGAGCTCGCTCAGGAGGTGGTCGGAGCAGCCGATGATGCGGCGTTCGCGCGTGAGGACGTCGGCGTAGGGATCGAAAGTGAAGGGCTGCGGGCCGAGGGCGACGAGGACGAGGCGGCCGCCGGGGGCGAGTGATTGCAGTGCGGCGAGCCGCGGCGATGCGATGCCGGCGAGATCGAGGACGACATCGGCTCCATGCCCGCCTGTGATGCGCCTGATCTCGTTGGCGAGATCGTCGCGCCTGGCGTCGATGCCAACTGCGCCAAGGGCTGCGGCTGCTGCAAGTTTTTCGGGAACAACGTCGATTGCTGTGATCGAGCTGGCTCCGAGCGCGCCGGCGAGTTGCAGCGCGGAGACGCCGAGACCCCCGAATCCGATGATGGCGAGCGATTCGCCGGGTTGAAGTCCGGCCAGCCGCAACGCGTGGTAGACGGTGGCGGTCGAGCACATCATCACCGCGGCCTCATCGAACGGAATGGACGGCGCAATGAGCACCGCGTTGCGAGCGGGGACGACGATCCACTCGGCGAAGCCGCCGTCGCGTTCCTTTCCGAACATCTCGCCGTGAGCACAGAACTGCTCGCCGCCGCGGAGGCAATCGTGGCATTTGCCGCACGAGACGAGGTAGTGCACAGCGACGCGATCGCCGACCGCGACGTTGGTGACGTCGTTACCGATCTCGAGGACGACGCCGGCGATCTCATGGCCGAGGGTGATCGGGAGCGCGACGCGGCCACGTCCGGCGCGGTAGTGCGCATCGCTATGGCAAACCCCGGCGGCGCGGATCTCGACGATGACTTCGTCGGCGGCGGGGGCAGGATCGGGGATCTCCTGGTCCACGAGCGGCTGGGCGGGTTCAATCAATCGGACGGATTGCATTGCGGGAAGATACAACGGTGTCACGCGGAGGCGCGGAGATGCGGAGAAAACCACCGCGCCTCCGCGTCTCCGCGTGAAATGCTTTTATCCCGTGAACTTATATCCAAGCCCGTGTACGGTCACGATGTACTCCGGCTTCGACGGATTCGCTTCGAGCTTTTGACGCAGTGAAGCCACGTGCACATCGACCGTGCGCGTGACCGGCGTGGCGTCGTAGCCCCACACTTTGTCGAGCAATTCGTCGCGCCCGACGACGGCGCCGCGGTGCTCGACAAAGTAGCGGAGTAGTTTGATCTCGAGCGTCGACAGCTCCACTGGCGCCCCTTCCCTTCGCACCTCGGCGCTGCGGAAGTCGACGTGGACGGGGCCGAAGGCGAATGAGTCGGAGGCGTTCGCGGCCATCGTGCGCGAGCGGCGCAGCAGCGCTTCGACGCGGGCGAGCAGCTCCATCATCTCGAAGGGCTTGGTCAGGTAATCGTCAGCACCCAGCTTGAGACCGACGACGCGGTCGACGACCTGGCCGCGCGCGGTGAGCATCAGGATCGGCGTCTGGATTCCGCGCTGGCGAAGGTCGCGGCAGACATCGAAGCCGTTCTTTTTCGGCAGCGCCACGTCAAGCACGATGAGGTCGAACGGCGAGCGCGTTCCCGCGGCCAGCGCCGACTCGCCGTCGCTCTGCACGGTCACCGCATATCCCTCCGACTCGAAGCGGTCGCGTAGTGTGAGGATCAGGCTCTCTTCGTCTTCGACCAGCAGGATGCGCCGCTGCAGCTCAGGCATGCTGCGCGATCTCCGAAACCGGCTCGGCGACGGAACGGGCCGGCAGCCGCAGCGTGAACGCCGCGCCCTGCTCGCGGCGACGCTCGGCGGTGACGCTGCCTCCGTGCGCGGCGGCGATCTGCTTGACGATGGTGAGGCCGAGGCCGCTGCCGCGCACGCGATCGGCCCCGCGGCCACGGTAAAACGGCTCGAACAGATGCGGCAGATCGCGCGCGGCAATCCCCGTTCCCCGGTCTTCGACACGAATGACGACGCTTCGTTCGTCCGCCGACGCGCTGATCGCCACCCATTTGCCTGACGCGCCGTGGCGGACGGCGTTGGCGATGAGATTCTGCACGGCACGGGCGAGCGAAGCGGCATCGCCTTCGACGAGCGGCAGTCCGCGATCGACGTGCGTTTCCATCACCACGCTCTGCTCCTCGGCCATCCATCGGCACGCCGCAACCGCCTCGTCGATCACGACATTGATATCGACGGGCGCGAGCGACAGTTTGCGGCGCGATTGCATGCCGCCATAAGCCAGCACCTGGCCGATCATCTCGGTCAAACGCCGCGATTCTTTGACGATTGCGTTGCCGTACCGCGCCACTTGCGATTGCTCGGTCACGATCCCGTCGGCCAGATTCTGGCCGGCCGCAGTGAGCGCAGCGACCGGCGTGTTGAGCTCGTGCGTGACACCGGCAACGAATTCGAGCTGCTGCAATCGCAATCGTTCGGCGCTGCGAAGCATCGCCACGAGCGCGAGCACCGTGCCGGCGAGAACGGCCAGGATTCCGCCGGTGAGCATCAGATTGCGGCGGCGCGTCGCGCCCACTACTTCTTCGAGCGAGCCTGCATGATGCCGCACTTGAAGCTGCCAGACTGCCGGATGAACCTGCGGCTCGCGCAGCAGCACAGGGCTATCGAAGGACTCACGCCGCAGCGCGCGCACACTGAAGATCGGCAGCGTCAAATCAGCGCGAAACGGCGCCGTCGAATCGTCCGAGCGATAGAGGAGATCACCGTTGTCCGACGCGACGATGGCCACTTCGTACTGACGGCCCGCCGGCGTGTCAAAGTAGCGATGAGTCAGGTCGGGTAGCAGAATGCGCGTGATGTAGTCGCGATCGAGCTCGACGATCGTGTAGGCCGGACATACCGGACCTCCGGCGGGCGGCGCGAACTCGATGTGCGGCATACCCATCGCCGCGCGATGAATCGCCATCATCTTCATGCGCTCCATCCCGCCGCATGGCACGACGAGCGCTGTCACGCGCGGAATCAGCGGCGGCACGGGACGGCCACCGGCAAATTCGGCGGCGATCATCGGCCGCAGTTCCGCGAGCGCGGCGGGCCAGGCGACGGGATGAAGGGTGCGCGTCGCCGGATCGACGAGCTCGATCTTGTCGACTCCGTTTGGAGGCACAAAGTAGATGGCTTTCACGATGCGCGGATCGCGCGATGAGGCTGCCCACTCGTCGTAAATGCGCAGCAGATGGTCCGGCGTCGCTTCCGGAAGCGGCATCTGGAACGCGAAGAACATCCGCGTGAGCTCGTGATCGAAGTCGTCGCCGTAATGATGCGCGGCGAACTCGATGCCCGCGTTCATACGCTGGCGCTCGGCATCGGCCATCTCGCCGATCCAGCGATACTGCAGCGCTCCAAGCACGACGAGCGCCGCGCCCAGGACTGCGAGCGAGATCAGCGCCGCGACGGCGTTGCGGCTGCCTTTCATGGGAGCGAGTCTAGCATCCGCATTTGCGCGGAAATCGATGCGGGAAGCGAGTTTTACGTTTCTTACAAACAGCTTGCGTGTTGTTGATCACTCCGAGGCGTACGATGCGTACATTGCCCAACGAAAGGAAACACAAAAATGAAAAAGACCATCGTTGTCCTCGTCGCAGCTCTCTCCATCGCCGCCTTCGCCTACGCCCAGGAACCGGAACGGGGTGCCTTCATGCGCCATCCGGGAATGGGCCGCGAAGACATCGTCGCCGCTCTCAACCTCTCGACCGACCAGAAAGTTCAGTGGGACGCCATCCACTCGCAGCTCGAGGCATCGATCCTGCCGCTGGTCAGCCAGCACCGCGCCGCGGAAGACCAGCTGAACTCCTCCGCCAACGCATCGAGTCCCGATGCCACCGAAGTGGGCAGGGCCTACCTGGCCATGCGCGCCGTCGATAAGCAGATCAGGGCTGCGCACGACGCCACACAGGCCAAAGTCGCCGCGATTCTCACGCCCGACCAGAAGGCGAAGTTCGACGCCATCCACGCCAAAATGGACCACGGCGAACAAGGGCCGATGATGATGAAGATGCCGTTCCCTGGCGAAGCGCACGAGTAGACGCTGCTCCAGCTACTGTTCAGGGCCGCCGCCTGGGCGGCCCTTTTTTTGACAGAATCAGCGGCATGAACGAGCCGCGCATCACCCCCGAGCTCATCGCATCACACGGACTCAGCCCCGACGAGTACGCACGCATCGAGCAAATCCTCGGCCGCGCGCCGAATTACACAGAGCTCGGCATCTTCAGCGTGATGTGGTCGGAGCATTGCTCGTACAAATCGTCGCGCGTTCACCTTCGCAAGTTTCCGACGACCGGCCCGCGCGTGATTCAGGGCCCGGGCGAGAACGCGGGCGTCATCGACATCGGCGACGGCTGGGTAGCCGCGTTCAAGATGGAGTCGCACAACCATCCGTCGTTCATCGAGCCGTACCAGGGTGCGGCCACCGGCGTCGGCGGGATCCTGCGCGACATCTTCACGATGGGCGCGCGGCCGATCGCATGCCTCGACTCGCTGCGCTTCGGTGCGCTCGATGCGCCGCGCATGAAGTATCTCGTCGATGGTGTGGTGCGCGGCATCAGCGGCTACGGGAACTGCATCGGCATTCCCACTGTCGGCGGCGAGACGTCGTTTCACTCGTCCTACAACGGCAACATCCTCGTCAACGTCTTTGCCCTCGGCGTGACGACGCGCGACCGGATCTTCAACGGCACAGCCAGCGGCGTTGGCAATCCGGTGATCTACGTCGGATCGAAAACGGGACGCGACGGTATTCACGGCGCAACGATGGCGTCGGCGGAGTTCGATGAGGCATCCGAGGAGAAACGCCCGACGGTGCAGGTCGGCGATCCATTCACCGAGAAGCTCCTCCTCGAAGCGTGTCTCGAGATCATGGAGTCCGATTCCGTCGTCGGCATTCAGGACATGGGAGCGGCCGGTTTGACATCGTCGTCATTCGAGATGGCGGGGCGCGCCGGCACCGGCGTGCGCATGCATCTCGACCGGGTGCCGGTGCGCGAGAGCGGCATGACGCCGTACGAGATCATGCTGAGTGAGTCGCAGGAACGGATGCTGATCGTGGCCAAACGCGGCCGCGAAGACGAGGTGGTGCGGACGTTCGAGAAGTGGGATCTCAACGCCGCCGTCGTCGGCGAAGTGACCGACGACGGATTCGTGCGGCTCTTCTGGAGCGGCGAAGAAGTAGCGGCGATTCCTGTCGATCCGATCTCGACGGAGGCGCCGGTGTACGAGCGTCCGATGGCGAAGCCGGATCGGTCGTTGCCGGCGACTCTCGATCGTCAGCGCGTCGAAGACGGCGATCACACGGATGAACTGTTTCATCTCATCGCGTCGCCAAATCTCTGCTCGAAACACTGGATCTGGGAGCAGTACGACACGACGGTGAGAACGAACACGATCGCCGGGCCGGAGCGCCGCGATGCCGCCATCGTCCGCGTCAAAGGCACTGGCCGCGCGTTGGCAATGACCAGCGACGTCAATCCGCTTTATTGCTTCCTCGATCCGTACGAGGGTGGCAAGCAGGCCGTGGCGGAGGCCGCGCGCAATATCGCGGTCAGCGGCGGCCGTCCAATCGCGATCACCGACTGCCTCAACTTCGGCTCGCCGGAACGGCCCGAGATCATGGGTCAGTTCGCCGAGTGCATTCGCGGCATCAGCGACGCGTGCCGCGCCTTTGAAACGCCGGTCGTGAGCGGCAACGTCTCGTTCTACAACGAGACCGAGGGACGGGCAGTGTTGCCGACGCCGACGGTGGGCATGGTTGGAATCCTCGAGCGTGAGACGGACGGATGCGGGGTCGCGTTCCCCGAGGCCGGACTCGACATTGTTCTGATCGGTGACACGCACGACGAGTTGGGCGGATCGGAATGGCAGCAGACGAACCTTCCCGATGCGTTAGCGCTCCCTCCCCGAGTCGACCTCGATCACGAAAGCGCGCTCGTCTCATTTTTCATCGCCGCATACGAGCATCGGCTTCTGCGTAGCGCGCACGATCTTTCGAATGGCGGACTTGCGGTAGCTCTGGCCGAGTGTGCGATGACGGGCGCCGGCTGTCATATCGAGCTTGGTGGCCATGCGGACGCAATCGACGCGATCGCGCTCCTCTTCGGCGAATCGCAGGGGCGGGCAATCGTCTCTACGTCCCACCTCGATGAGTTGCTTCGCCTCGCGAAGAAACACGGACTGCCTGCGATGCGCATCGGCCGCACGGAAGTAGCGACGTTCCTCATTGAACGCAACGGCGTTCCGCTGGTGCGAACGTCAACGCCGGAGCTGGCCCGCATCTGGCGCACATCCTTCGCGCTCCTCCTCGGCGGCGACAGTGTCGACGAAGTCATTCGAGGTGTGGGCGAAGAAGCGGAGATGATTCCGAGGTAACAAAAACCGATGGCCATTTCGTCGCGCCACTCATGGTGACGCTGAGCTTGGTAACGCTTCCGATTTGCGGCTCTTGAAATTGCGGCGTCTCGGTTCGTTGTATGATTATTTGTATGAATACGCTCTTCCTGGCAGTCACAATTGCAATCGCCGCAACGACCGTCTTTGCCGGTGCGGACCTGGTCGTTACTCCAATCATTGCCGACACGACTCCTGTCCCCATCGGAGCGAGTCGCCTTATCAGGTTTTCAGTCCGCAACGACGGGCCTGACCCAGCAAAGGACGTCGTTGTCACCATGACCGCAACCGGCGGCGTCTCGACCGGCCCGTGCGCAACCGGCTGCCTCTTCAACAACGGAACTGTGCCAGTCGGCGACTTTACGACCGGCGAGACCTTGCAGTTTCCCGGCACGCCGGGCGACGTGGTCATTACCGCCTCGGCGACGAGCAGTACACCGGATCCAAATCCCGGCAACAACAGCTGGTCGGTGACCGTTCACGTGACGGCGGATACGGATCTGGCGGTTTCGCTCATCGCTCCACCCAAAGCCGATCTGGCTCTCCCCTTTCCGCTGACGGTCGGCGCATTCCTATCCTCAGGGATCCCGGCACATGACGTCGACATCACAGTCGACTTCCATCCCGAGGTGACGGTGAAGACGCTGCCATCCGGTTGCACCAATCTGGCCGCGGGCCGCATCGTCTGTCACGCCGATGTCGTCGCCACCCTTGTGCAGTTCGACATCATCCTCTTCGCGCCTCGTTCCTATGGCGACGGCAAGGTCACGTTTGCCGCCACGGCCACGGAACGCGAATCCGACTCCTATCCACCGTCGAATAGCCGCCAGACATCAACGACCCTTTACGATTCCTTTTACGTAACGACGACGGCGGACTCCGGTGCCGGCTCGCTGCGCCAGGCAATCCTCGACGCGAACGCAGCGACCGGCAGCCCGTTGGCGATCGTCTTCCGAATCGGCGAGCAGTCGTCGACGCCATGGAAAACCATCCACGTCCTGTCCCCGCTGCCGGCAATCACCGCGTCCGGTGTGCGCATCGACGGCGGGACGCAGGCCGGATTCTTCGGAGACGCGAATCCCGACGGTCCGGAGATCGAGATCAGCGGCGGCGGCACAATCGATGGCGATGGACTCCTCGTCGCGGCGTGCAACACCGAGGTGGCGAATCTCTCCATCGGCGGCTTCCTCCGTAACGGCATTTCAGTAACAAAGGCAACCCCGGACTGCGTGCAAAAGGCCCTGATTGAACTGCACCATCTCT
The DNA here is from genome assembly GCA_017883205.1 of Thermoanaerobaculia bacterium. Taxonomy (GTDB): domain Bacteria; phylum Acidobacteriota; class Thermoanaerobaculia; order Gp7-AA8; family Gp7-AA8; genus JADGNZ01. The sequence goes on from JADGNZ010000002.1 coordinate 101,423, forward strand.
TCCTGGGCAGCGATCCTACCGGCTCTTCAGCGCGGCCGAATGCACGCGGCATCGGCACCTCGGCCGGCCTGCACGGGATTCTGATTCACGACTGCGTGATTTCAGGCAACACGCTGAGCGGCATCTTCGGTCTGAGCGGGTTTCTGAACATCATCAACAATCGCATCGGAGCGAAGGCGCACGCCGACGAGCCGCTTCCGAACGGCGCCAGCGGCGTCTACATCGGCGCTGAAGCATATCGATCGAGTGTCGGCCCCGCCTCCACCCTCTACACGAACTTCTTGAGTCCCACCAGCGGCAGCAACGTCATCGCGTTCAACGGCGAAACTGGTGTTGCCGTCGCCGCCGACGCCAGGAATGTGACGATTCGGAACAACCGCATTTGGTCCAACCGCCTTCTCGGCATCGACATCGGTCTGAACGGACCAACCGCATCCGCGCCGGCCGACTTCGGCACTACCATCACATCGCCGGTGCTGACCATCGCGCGCTTCGATCCGGCACAGAACAAGACGATCATCGAGGGCGACCTCCCGAACGCGAAGACCAGCGGCGCCCTATTCAGCGGCCTCGTCTTCATGGCGAACATTTACGCCAGCGACGCGGCCGACCCGTCCGGATACGGCGAAGGCCAGCGGTCGCTTGGCACGGCCTTGGGCGACGTCACGGGGCACTTCCACTTCGAAGCCGAGGGCGACCTGACCGACCAGTGGGTTACGGCGACGAACACACGTTCCAGCCCCGACGGTATCGCAGACGATGTCTTCTTGACGCAGACCTCGGAGTTCAGCCGCGGAGTGCCGGTACAGTAGGGGCGCGCCGACGTAAGTGCGTCAAGTCACGGACCGCTATGTCGTCGCCATCGTCATGACCACGGGCAGTTCCAGCGCCACCGCTGCCGCGCTCATCACCGCGGCGATGCGCACCGCTTCGACGACGTGATCCTCGGTCAATCCGCCTGAGACCACCGCGGCTTCGTGGGAGCGGATGCACATCTCGCAGCCGTTGATGGCGCTGACGGCGAGGCAGAAGAGCTCGAAGTCAGGCTTGTTCGTGGCCGGCTTGGCGATGCGCTGCATGCGCAGGCGTGCGGGCTTCAGCTCGTACGACTCCTTCGCGATCATGTGCTTGAAGCGGTAGTAGACGTTGTTCATCGCCATCAGCGAAGCGGCGGCGAGGGCATCGTCGATGACAGCATCTCCGGCTTCGTCGCGAGCGTCGGCGAGGATGGCGTCGAGCAGTTCGCGGTTGCGAGCGGCGGCCGCCGAAGCGACCGCCACCCCCCACCGCTGCGCCGCCGAGAGCGTCCCGCCTTGCAGCACGCTCTGCAGGTTGAGCTTTGTGTCGCGCGCGTTCTCGGGCAGGCGCGCGCGCAGCGATTCGACGGCGCTCATGATACTTACGCCGCTCCGAGCGTCTGCTGGCCCGGACGCCAGTTGCACGGGCAGAGCTCGTCGCTCTGCAGCGCGTCGAGCGCGCGGATCACTTCATCGACATTGCGGCCGACGGAGAGATCGTTTGCGTTGACCCAGCGGATGATGCCGTTCGGATCGACGATGTAGGTCACGCGAAGGGCGGCACCCGCTTCCGGATGAAGAATACCGAGCTGCGCAGCGAACGCCGGAGTGATGAAGACCAGCGGCGTCTTCACGTTCTTCAGATCGGGATGGGCAACGCGCCAGGCCAGATGTGAGAACTCGTTGTCGGTGCTGCCGCCAAGGACGACCGCGTCACGGTCGGTGAAGTCGCCGCCCTTCTTGTCGAACTCGACGATCTCGGTGGGGCAGATGAACGTGAAGTCTTTCGGGTAGGCGTAAAAAACGAGCCATTTCCCCTCGTTGTCTTTCGTGCTGACGGTCTCGAATTCCTTCCCTTTCTCGGTGCCGACCGACGCGGTCAGCTTGTACTCGGGGAACTTGTCACCAACGGTAAGCATGGGCATGTGTCATTCTCCTTTTGATTTGGACGATGTCGCGATCTGGACACCGTCTAGCGAGTTGCCAAAATTTTTCAGGCCTTGCGCCGGGCACCCTTGCGGACGCCGCGCATGACGACCTGGTAGTCGTGAATCTCGTAGCCCTTCAGTGATTCGATGTTGCAGACCTGGACTTTGTCCCAGGGCACGTCGTGGATCGTACCGCTTTCCTCATCGACGAAGTGGTGATGCCGCTCCATCTTCGGATCAAAGACGACGCTGTCTTCCGCGAGTGCGAGCGCCTGCAGCAAACCCTTCTCCACAAAAAGGTTGAGGGTGTTGTAGACCGTGGCCCGTGAGATGTACGGCACGCGCGCCTTCACGCGGGTCCAGACCAGGTCCGCCGAGGGATGCTCAAGGGTTTGCAGGACGTAGTCGGCGACGGCCACGCGCTGCGCGGAAGGCTGGATTCCATGCTCCTGAAGAACGTTCACGCTGTTGCGCACGGTGATTAGACTAAGTCTAAAGATTGACGATGTCAAGCAGGTCGCAATGGCTCGCGCACCGAGGTACACTCATCGCCATGAGAAGCGCACAGGTCAGCGAGCTGAAGGAGCGGCTGGAGGAAGTCATCGAGGCGGTGAGGAACGGAGAGACGGTTGAGATCAGGGAGGGGATTGCACCTTTCGCGCAAGTAGTTCCCGAGGTCCCGAGCACCCTTCCGCGGTATCCCAGACCTGATCAGAGCAGACTCAAAGCGCATCTCGATGAGCTAGTACGCCAGGGGAAAGCCCGCAGGGGGACTGGAACGTTGCCGGATGATTTCTTCACCCGCCTGCGACCAAAATTCGAAGACAGCGTTCTAGCTCAGTTGCTGCGCGATCGATGAGTCTGTGGCGATTGTCGATCGAGCACGGCATCTGCTAACGAAGCATCGCTTGCGCGGCATGGATGCGCTCCAGCTCGCGGCCGCTCTGGTCGCCAGCGGCGATGATCCTTACAGCCTCCCTTTCGTCACGCTTGACCTCGACCTCGCCGGGGCGGCCCGGGCCGAGGGATTCGCGGTACTGCCGTAGGTCCGTTCGCAAGTCACTGCGTCCGGGGATGGAATTCGTCTAGAATCGCGCACCGCCAAAGACAAGTACGGTTTCCTGTTGGGGCGGCGTGCCGAATGGACTGGGAGCGATTCTTCACCGACAACCTTCCGCTGATCGACAGCGCTACCGCGTTCGTCTGCAGGAAGTACGGCCTCATCGGCGCCGATGCGGAAGACTTCCGCTCGGTCGTCATGATCAAGCTCATCGAGGATGACTACGCAGTTCTCCGGAAATTCGAGAACAAGTGCGCGCTCAAGACCTACCTCGTCATCGTCATCAAGCGGCACTACGCCGACCAGATGATTCACGAATTGGGCAAATGGCGGCCATCGGTGCGGGCGCGGCAGGGAGGCGAGGCTGCCATTCTCATGGAGCGGCTGATGAGCCGCGATGGACTGGGTCAGGCGGAAGCTTCGGCAATTGTCCGTCAAAAATATACGGAGCTCGACTCCCGTGCGCTGGAAACGCTCGCCTCGTCTATCGTGACGCGGCGCGCGCAACGGGCGGAGGAAGTTGAGCGGACGGAGGAAATGCCCGAGCCCGCATCCGGCATATCGGCCGAGGACGAACTACTGACGAGCGAGCGCAAAACGGCCGAGTGCCGCACCAGTGCGATCGTAAATCGGGAGCTCGGACGCTTTCCGGCTGAGGACCGATTGGTTATGAAACTTCGCTACCTTGATGCAATGAAAGTCTCGGCGATGGCCAGGATGCTGAAGGTCGACCAGAAACGGCTCTACCGCCGGATTGAGCGCCTCGGCGCCAAGCTGAAGGAAGCGCTTCTTGGCGCCGGCATCGCAATCAGCGACATTCGAGACATGCTCACCAAGGGCGCCGATGCGCTGCAGTTCGATTTTGGCCCTTCCGACGATCGCCCAAAGGCACTGCAATGACCACGCCCCTCACCCACCCGCCGGCCGAGGACCTCGGCTGCTTCATCGAGGGCACCCTCGATGATGAGGCACGCGCCGCCGTCGTCGAGCACCTCGCCGACTGCGATGACTGCCGGATCACCGTCGTCGATGCGACGGCGTTTGTCGACCCGGCGGCGTTTGACGAGGATCTGGTAGTCAAGCAGAGCCCTGCGGGCGGGCGGTGGTGGATGGCGGCAGCCGCTGCAATCGCGATTGCCGTCGGAGGTGTGTGGCTCGTCGACGCGCGGCGTGATCCGCTGGCGCCGGTGATGGAAGCTTCTTCGAAGCTGCAATCACGCCTGGTTGCGGCAAGACTAAGCGGCTTTGGTTACGTTGCCCCGAAAAGCACAATGCGTGGACCTAGCGAGGGTATCGATCTTGAGGCGTACCAGGTAGCAGCGAAAGCCGACGAGGTGCTGCAGCGGCGTGGTGACGACTCGAGAATGCTGCACGCAAAGGGCGTCGCGCTTCTTTTGAAGGTGGAAGCCGAGCTCCCCGAGTACAACGAAAACAATGCTCAGGATAACGAGTTAAGGGATGGGCTCGTTAAGCAGCGGAACGAGGCCGTCGCGAAGCTACAAATGGCAGCTGATCGTGAGCCGGACAACGCCGCATTCCAAAGCGACCTTGCCGCCGCACTCATCGCCACGGGAGACGTGAAAAACATCAAACTGGCCGCAGACATTTGCAGTCGCGTCGTGAAGCGTAACCCCCGATCCCTCGAAGCACTCTTCAATAAAGCGAAGGCTCTGGATCTGGCCGGCCAGACGCAGGGCGCAATCGCCGCATATCAAAGCTACCTCGACGTCGACTCCAAATCGGATTGGGCCAAAGAAGCACGCGACCGCAAGGAGTATCTGCGCGGAAACCTGTAGCCAGACCGTCTTTCCCACTGCGCTACACTTCATTCGATGTTCGACAAGTTCCACGATGAATGCGGTGTGTTTGGCGTTCTGAATCATGAGAACGCGGCGAACATTGCTTACCTCGGGTTGTATGCGCTGCAGCATCGGGGGCAGGAGAGCGCAGGCATCGCTTCGGTGTCGTCGGACCGGCGGCGGTCCGAGACGAACATTGGCGATGCCATCGGATCGAACGGCACGGGCGAGCAGATCATCGCGCCGGGGTCGCTGCAGATTCACTCGGAGAAGGAGATGGGCTATGTCGCCGAGATCTTCACCGAGGAGCGGTTGCGGAGGCTTCCCGGCGACATCGCCATCGGACATGTGCGCTACTCCACTGCCGGCGGATCGATGCTCTGCAACGCGCAGCCGCTCGTGGCTTCGACCAGCAAGGGGCCGATCGCGCTGGCGCACAATGGCAACCTGGTGAACGGGGCCGACATCCGGCGGCGTCTCGAGGCAGACGGAGCGATCTTCAACACGATGTCGGACACCGAGGTCATCGTGCATCTGATCGCGCGGTCGAAGGCGGCCGATCTCGAACACGCTCTCGTCGATGCGCTCTCGCAAGTCAAAGGCGCGTACTCGATCGTCTTGCTCGCTCCCGGCCGCATTTACGCGGCGCGCGATTCGTACGGATTCCGTCCTCTCGTTCTCGGGCGGCTCGGCGAGTCAGTCGTCGTCTCTTCCGAAACGTGCGCGTTCGACCTCATCGAAGCGGTGACGATTCGCGAAGTACGCGCCGGCGAGGTCGTCGTGATCGAGTGCGCCGAGCCGTCGCCGCGGATCCGCGTCGTCCACGAATTCACGGGACCGCGCGAGGCGCGCTGCATCTTCGAGCACGTCTACTTCGCCCGGCCTGATTCCGTCATCTTCGGCAACAACGTAGCCGAGGTGCGGAAGCGCTTCGGCGCGCAACTGGCGCGCGAGCATCCCGTTGCCGCCGATGTCGTCGTGCCCGTCCCCGATTCCGGCGTCTTCGCCGCGCTTGGCTACGCGCACGAATCGGGCATCCCGTTCGAGTTCGCTCTCGTGCGCAACCACTACGTCGGGCGAACCTTCATCGAGCCGAAGCAATCGATCCGCAGCTTCGGCGTCAAAGTGAAGCTCAACCCGGTGCGCGAGATCGTCGAAGGCAAGTGCATCGTTCTGATCGACGACTCGATCGTCCGCGGAACGACGTCGAAGAAAATCGTGAGGATGCTGAAGGACTTCGGCGCCAAAGAGGTGCACATGCGCATCTCCTCGCCGCCGACGACAGGCCCCTGCTACTACGGAATCGACACGCCGCAGCGGCGGGACCTCATCGCCAGCGCGCAATCGATCGAATCGATCCGCACGTTCATCGAGGCTGATTCGCTCGGCTACCTTTCCGAAGAAGGAATGCTCGCGGCCGTGCGCAACGGCGACGATCCGCGAGGGCTGTACTGCACCGCGTGTTTCACCGGGAAATATCCGGTGTTGCATGAAGAGGCGGAGGCCGCGGCGCTGGTGTAGGTCAGCGGCCTGGCGATGAGCACCCGGGCGGGACGCCCTGGTGCCCGCGGGCGAGACGCCTGGCGAGACGCCCGCACTCCCTACACGTACATTCGCACGGACGGCGCGTCCAGCGGGTGGATAGCCAGACGCCCGGGGAGCGTGGCTGCCGAAACCGGCCGGCTGAAGAGGTAGCCCTGCGCGGCGTCGCAGTTGCGGCGGCGCAGGAACGACAACTGATCCTCGGTCTCGACGCCCTCGGCGATCACGCGAAGTTTCAGTGCGCGCGCGATGCCGACGACTGCGGAGACGATCGCGGCATCGCCTTCGTTCGTGGCCAGATCGCGGATGAAAGCGCGATCGATCTTCACGGCCGTGATCGGGAAGCGCTTCAGATAGTTGAGCGACGAGTAGCCGGTGCCGAAGTCGTCGATCGCGATCGAGACGCCCAGCTCGCGAAGCGCCTGCAGCACATCCACCGTCGTCTCCGCGTTCTGCATCGCCGCCGTTTCCGTGATCTCCAGTTCAAGCGAGGCTGCGTCCAGTCCTGTGTCGGCGAGCACGCGACGCACGGTCTTCACGATGTCGTTCTGCTGGAATTGCCGTAGCGAGAGGTTCACCGACATGAGCGGAAGGTCGATGCCGGCATCGCGCCACGCCTGCATTTGCGCGCAGGCTGTGTGCAGCACCCACTCGCCGAGCGGCAGGATGAGCCGGCTCTCCTCGGCGAGCGGAATGAACGCCGAAGGATGCACCACTCCGCGCTCCGGATCGTTCCATCGAACCAGCGCTTCCACGCCGACCGCTCCGCCGGTGGTGAGGCTGATCTGCGGCTGATAGTGCAGAACAAGCTGACCATCCGTGATCGCGCGGCGCAGGCGCGTCTCGAGCGAGAGACGCTCCACCGCGCGGCGCTTCATGTCGTCCGTGCAGAGATGGTACGTGTTCCGGCCCGACTCCTTGGCCCGGTACATTGCGCTGTCCGCATTGCGTAGCAGCGACTCGGCGTCGGCGCCATCGTCCGGGAAAAGCGCGATGCCGATGCTGGCCGAGACCTCGATCGAATTGCCCGCGATCGTCAGCGGCTGCTCGATCGCCTGGATGAGCTTCTCGGCCACACTGACCGCATCCTCGGGATGACGAAGCTCCGCCAGGATGATCGTGAACTCGTCGCCGCCGAGGCGGGCGACTGTGTCGTCGTCGCGGATGTTGGCGCGCAGGCGCCGCGACATCTCGAGCAACAGCTCGTCGCCCGCCTCGTGTCCCAGCGTGTCGTTGATCGACTTGAAATGATCGAGATCGACGAACATCACGGCCAGCGGTTTTCCGGAACGGCGGGCGCGGGAAAGACTGTGCGTGAGACGGTCAGTGAATAGTTTGCGGTTCGGCAGATTTGTCAGCACGTCGTGGTAGGCATGAAACTCGATCTGCTCCTCGGCGCGCTTCCGGTCGCTGATGTCGACGACGGTGGAGTGGATCCGTTCTCCCACCATCGTCAGATTCGTGAGCGCCCACATCGACTGCCCGTCTTGCTTTTCGAGCTCGACCTCGACACTGTTGAGGGTCGTCGAGTCGCGGAGCATCTCCACGATGTCTTCCCGGTCCGACGCGTTGATGTAGAGCTCGGAGGCGTTTAGTCCGATCAGCGCCGACCGCGCGTATCCGAGCATCATGGCAAACGTCAGGTTGCAGTCGACGACTGTCCCATCCGCCTCGGTCACGCAAACGCCGGCCGCGTTCTGCTCGAACAATAGCCGGTACCGCAGCTCCGACTCGCGCAGCGCAGCTTCGGCGGCGAACCGTGCGGAGACGTCGCGGAAACTCCAGACTCGGACGTTGGCGATGCCCTCGACCGCCCGTCCGATCGAGTACCGCTCGAAGCGCCTGCCGTCGTTGAACTCGATCAGATCGAAGCTCTCCGCCTCCGGCTGGGCATACAACGTCTCGATCGTCCGCAGGAAGTGCTCGGGATCGACGAGTTGATCGAGGACACATTCGATGAGACCTCGATCGTCCCTCGCTTCGAGCAGGTCCGGAGGAATGCGCCACATTTCGACGAAGCGCTGGTTGTACGTCAGCACACGGCCGCCGTCGCCGATTACGAGAATGCCGTCGGCAGTCGAATCGAGCGTCGACTCGAGTAGGGTCACCGCCCGTCTCACCTCGCGCTCAGCATCTTTCTGCTCGCGCATATCGCGGCCCAGGATGACCACGCCGGCCGGCTCGCCGTGTTGCAGAACGGGGGCGAGCGACATCATCAGGTCGATCTGGCGGCCATCGCTGGCGTGGAACCGGCGCTCCATGTTCCGGATGCTGCGGCGGCGCAGCGATTCGACAAACGTGTCGTCATCGCCTGCGACCAGCAACTCTTCGAACTGACGCCCGACCAGGCTCTCCGCGGGATACCCGAGCACCCGCTCCGCCGCGGCATTGGCGAACTCGATGCGGCCGTCGCGGTCGCAGACGAAGAGCACGTCCGCCATCGTCCCAATGATCTCGCGCGCGGCGATGGAAGGGGTGATGGCAACGAGATCGTATTTTCGGAAGGCGATCGCGACGATGACGACGAACCCCAGCAGGGCCGCGTAGCCGAACGGATAGACGGCGAATCCGAACTTCGGCAGGTAGTCGACGCAGCCGAGGTAGGCGACGCCGAATGCGATGATGAGGAGACGAATGCGTTTCTTCTCGATGCCTCGCGACTTCGGGAACGCGCGAACAAATTCGACGAGCGACGCGATGAGATAGCCGAAGAAGAAAAGGAGAAACGGCGGCGCGGCCAACAGGCTGTAACGGGGATAGAAACCCCACCAGTAGTGCTGCACGCGATCGACGAGAACTCCGGTCACGGCCAAAGCGGAGAAGACGATGGCCATTCCCCACCCTGCTCCGATCGCTCCGCGCCGGTCTTTGGCGATATGGAGCATCTCCGCCGTGAAGTGATAGATGGCCGGGGCGAGGAAGGGAACGCCGAGGTAGGCGGCGCGCGACCAGAACAGCGCGGTCGCCGCGTCCTTAGCGCAGTACAGGAAAGTGAACGCGATGAGCCACACCGAGGCCGCCGCGGAGATGGCGAAGAACGCGCCCGCCACGCGCGACATCCGGCGCACCATGACGCATGCGCCGAAGAAAAGCATCAGCGCCGCCGTCACGAGCGTAGGTACAGCAAACGGCGAGAAGCCGTAGCTGGCCGGATTCAGGATGTGTGGCACTAAACCTCTCAATCTACTGGGGTAACACTAGTTTGATTGATGCGCGCTCGTTTGTCGAACGCAACAGCCCCTGAGTCTCATGCGTGAGACCTTTTCGAAGGCAATGAGGTAGAGAAGCAAGACCCATTCAGCTCAGCAACTTACGTGCTTTGTGGTTCGCCATCATCGCTAACGCGTGGCTTCCCACGCCAAAGGGCGCCAAATCCGGCCGGGGGGCGCTGGAGCCACCCGAGAACTCCCATCCGCCGCCGAGTCGTGTGACGATCATCTCGACGTCCGGCCCCTGCCGACGATCTCCAGCCCGACGGAGCCGGCTGGCAATGAGCCGCCAGTCACCAAAAAGAGGCGTGAGCGCCGGCTCCGAGGAAATGCCGCGGAAACCTCTAACCCGCATTTCTCAAGGGAGCCGCTGAAACGTGTGAGAAATGCGGTTAGTGCGGACTCGATGGTTTACCGGTGCGGACCCGAGGGTTTTCCATGCGAACCCTTGGGTATTCCGTGCGGACCCTGAGGGTTTACCGCGCGGACCCTGAGGGTTTACCGCGCGGACCCGAGGGTTTACCGTGCGAACCCGAGGGTTTGCCGTGCGAACCCGAGGGTTTACCGTGCGAACCCGAGGGTTTACCGTGCGAACCTGAGGGTTTACCGCGCGGACCTGAGGGTTTACCGTGCGAACCCGAGGGTTTTCCATGCGGACCCTTGGGTATTGCGTGCGGACCCTGAGGGTTTACCGCGCGGACCTGAGGGTTTACCGTGCGAACCCGAGGGTTTACCGTGCGAACCTGAGGGTTTACCGCGCGGACCCGAGGGTTTACCGTGCGGACCTGAGGGTTTACCGCGCGGACCTGAGGGTTTACCGCGCGGACCTGAGGGTTTACCGCGCGGACCTGAGGGTTTACCGCGCGGACCTGAGGGTTTTCCATGCGGACGCTTGGGTATTCTGTGCGGACCCGAGGTTTACCGTGCGGACTGGACGTCTCACCGCGCGGACTGGACGATTCTCCGCCACATGTGCCGGTTCACCGCGTGATCCCTGGATCTCGACGCTGTCGAGCATCGCCGTGGCCGTTAGGCACGTGCGAGCGATTGGCCTGCATTTCTCTCGCTCTTTCGCAGACCTCATTTCAATTGAGACTTCCAGGGAAAATGAAAGGGCTACAACAAGGGTGTGAGAAACGCGGGCTAACGATGTTCACCGTTCGCTCACGACCTCAAGATGAACCATACGTACATTGGCGCATTCGAAAGGAGCGATCCATGAACCATCGGTTTCTCATCGCGGCGGCTGTGCTGCTGACGGCCATCGGCGCCAGCGCGCAGTCTGCACTCACTCTTCCTCCCTCGGGCGGCAACGAGCGCGCCACGGTCATCCAGCACATCGGTCTCGTCACGGTCTCGATCGATTACAGCAGTCCGCACGTTCACAGCACGCAGGGGGTGGACCGGCGCGGCAAAATCTGGGGGACGCTCGTGCCGTGGGGCATGGCCAACCTCGGCTTCGGCACTTGCAAGGAATGCCCCTGGCGCGTCGGCGCCAACGTGAACACCATCTTCACGACCTCGCATGACATCCAAGTCAACGGCTCGACGCTGCCGGCCGGCTCGTACGCGCTCTTCGCCATTCCGCAGCAGGATGAATGGACGTGGATCTTCTCGAAGAACCACACATCGTGGGGCAGCTTCTTCTACGACCCCGCCGAGGATGCGCTGCGCGTCAAGGCGAAACCGGAGAAGAGCGACTATCACGAGGTCCTCACCTTCGATTTCACCGAACGGCGCAACGACCACGCAACCGTCGCGATGAAGTGGGAGGAGCTGGCGGTACCGATCGACATCACGGTCCCGAATGCCGTCGACCTCTACATCGCCAACCTCCGCAACGAGCTCCGCGACTCGCCAGGATTCACGGATTCAACGTGGCAGCAGGCCGCGCGGTATGCGCTCGACAACAAGCATCCGGCCGAAGCGTTGGCGTGGGCCGAGATGGCCAACACCGGCGGTGGCGGGATCGGCCGGAAGAACTTCACGAACCTGATGACGCTTGCCGAGGCCTATGACGCAAATGGGAAAACCGCGGAGGCTGCGAAAGCGCGCGAGGAGGCGATGAGCCATCCGAGTGCGACGGCGCTCGACCTGCACGCCTACGCCCGACAACTCCTGGCCGGAGGAAAGAAAGCAGAAGCGCTGAAGGTGTGGGAGCTGAACGCCAAGCGCTTTCCGGGTGTTTGGCCTGTCAATGTCGGCCTGGCTCGAGGCTACTCCGCCGCGGGACGCTACGCGGAAGCCTTGAAGTACGCGAAGCTGGCCCTTGCCCAAGCGCCGGACGAGGCAAACAAGAAGAACCTCGAGTCCATGGTCAAGAAGCTCGAGTCAGGTCAGGACATCAACTAACCAGCGCTCTTCCCGCTGCTTTAACGAGGCCCGCAGGTTCCGGCGGGCCTTTTTATTTGCAACTCCCCGCCTGGATCCCCAAAAAGTAGGCGCGAAAGTAGCAATGCGATCGTTCCGAGTTGGTAGTACTACTACTAAACAACAGTAAATTACGCAGAATGGGAGAGTTGTTCATGTCGAAGCGCCTTCGATTGGTCATAATCGCCCTAGCCGCCCTCGTTCTCGTTCTCTCCTCCAGCCTTTTCGCTCAATCCACGACCTACTACTTCAAAGGTGACCCGACCGATCAGGCCAACAAAGTCGCCAACGACACCGCCAGCGGCACCATCGGCACGGCGACGTTCGATACGAGCCCGCCAACCGGCACAGCGCCGGTGATCCAGACCGGGCCGCCGTCGCTCGCCAACGCGGACTATGTCGGTAATCCGCTGGCCATCTACTGGTCCGGTCCGTACTCCGGCAATCTGGCCGGCACGCTCGACTTCAAGTGGTACTGGTCGACCGGCAATCCGGAAACGATCGGAGTCGGCGGCGCGATCCAGGTCAGCGTGTTCGCCGATCCCGACTACACCGCGGACCGGGCGCAACCGCAACGCCTCATCGGCCGCGCCATCGTTCCGCTGACCGGCATCAGCGCGGCGCCGACACTCATCGAAAGCCTCGTTCCCGTCAATGGATCGGTCTCGAGCACACTGCTCATCCAGGTGATCCCGCAATTCATCGACTCGGGACACGGACTGGCCGCGCTCTACAACTCGACGACGACTCCCTCCAGTTTCGTATTCACGACTGCGCAGCGGATCCCGTTCCCGGCAGCCACGCCGGCCACCGGCCAGCCGCCGCGATTCAGTCTCTTCACGCCGTCGGCGGCGCAACTCGCCACCGGCCTCGGCACCGACGCCGGCGAGCCTTCGATCGGTTCGAACTGGATCACTGGCAACGTTCTCTTCCAATCATTCGTCACCACCTTCCGCGTCTCGTTCGATGACTCCTGTCCGACGAATCCGACCTCGACGTGGGTTGCCAAACAATCGCAGATCACCGGCAATGAGAGTTTCGATCCGATTCTCTGGACGGATTCGAAGGTAGGCCGCACCATCGTCTCGCAGCTCGTCTTCGCCAGCACGGAGAGTCTCTCCGCGGTTACCGACAACGACGGCGATCTCTGGCTACCGTCGCAAGGCGCCGGAATCGCCTCGGGGATCGATCACCAGACAGTCGGCGGCGGACCTTTCCATGCGCCGTTGCTGGCAGGCGCGTTCTATCCGAATGCCGTCTATTACTGCGCCCAGGACCTGGCCCTCGCGAACTGCGCCGTCTCGCTTGACGGCGGCTTGACCTACGGCCCGGCAGTTCCGATCTACACCTCGCAGTGCGGCGGTCTTCATGGTCACGTGAAAGTCGGTGCCGACGGCGTAGCCTACGTACCGAACAAAGACTGCGGCGGCAAGCAGGGCGTCGTCGTCTCCGAAGACAACGGCGTCACGTGGAACGTGAGGACGGTGCCTAACAGCCTCGCAGGGGGCAGCGATCCGTCAGTCGGCACTTCGAGGAACGGCCGCGTCTACTTCGGCTTCGCCGACAACAACAACTCTCCCGTCATCGCCATCTCCGACGACCACGGTCAAAGCTGGCACGATGTGAAAGACGTTGGCGCCGCGGCCGGCATCAAGAACACGGTCTTCTCGGAAGTCGTGGCCGGCGATGACAACCGCGCCTCCTTCGCGTTCCTCGGCTCGAACAGCATCGGCGCGCTCGACGCGCGCACCTATCCGGGCGTCTGGTACATGTACGTCGCCACGACGTACGACGGCGGCTCCACATGGCATCTCGTCAATGCCACTCCCAACGATCCCGTGCAACGCGGCCCGGTCTGGCTCAGCGGCGGCGCGGAAATCTCGCGGAACCTGCTCGACTTCAATGACATGACCGTCGACAAACAGGGACGCATGCTCATCGGATTCGCCGACGGTTGCGTCGATGCCTGCGTTCAGGGGCCGGCAACCGCGCGCGGAAACTCCTACACGGCCGTAGCCTCGATTCTGCGACAAACAGGCGGACGGCGGATGTTCGCCGAGTTCGACCCGGCGGAGCCGACCGCTCCCTCTGCGCCTGCTCTCACGGTCACGCGCAACGGTTCGCTGGCCAGATTGTCGTGGTCCGAAGCGAACAACGGCGGTTCCGCAATCACGAACTACTCCGTGCGCCGCGACGGCACGGCCATCGCCAGCACGACCGCGACCTCGTACACCGATCCGACCGCCAATCCCTCGCAGACCTACACCTACTCGGTAGTGGCCACGAATTCACTAGGTTCGTCCTGCGGCAGCAACGCCGTGACTTCGGCTGGCGGCAGCGGAAGCTCCTGCACGTTGCCCGGCGTCACCGTAATGACCGACCCGACCGCCGACGGCGCCGCAGCAGCGAATCCAGCTCTCGACATTCAGTCCGTCTCGATCGCCGAGCCGTACTACAGCGACGGCTCGCAGAAGCTCGTCTTCACGATGAAGGTCGGCACGCTCGCGAGCGTGCCTCCCGGTGCTGAGTGGCGCATTCTCTGGAACTTCCCGACCACCGACACCGGCTCGTACTACGTCGAGATGAACACCGATCCGACCGGAGTGGTCAGCTACCAGTACGGCACGATCGATCTGACCAGCGCAGTCGTCACCGCGGTCGGTCAGCCTCACCTTCTCGGCACCTGCGACGCGGAGTCGACCTATCTGCCCGACGGCACGATCCGGCTCGTCCTCTCCACATCGAAGATCGGCAACGCCGCCGCCGGTGACATCCTCGGAGGCCTTCTCGCCCGCACGTTCGTCACGTCCGGAAGCATCGTCACCTCCAGCCGTTCGGCGGTTGATACCGCATCGACCACGAATACCTATCTGATGGTCGGTAACGCTTTCTGCGCGCCGCCGTCGCTGACGACGATCGAAGACGACGACGCACGCATCGCCTATTCGAACGGCTGGCATCTGCTGAGCGACGGAAACGCCAGCGCCGGTCACTTCCGCATGGGCAGCGGCAAAGCCACCGCAAGCCTCACCTTCACCGTACCGTCGAATCAGTTCGGCTCGATCACGTTCAACTACGCGAAGAGCACGAAGGGCGGCACCGCCGAAATGTTCCTCGACGGCGTCTCGCAAGGCACGATCGACTTCTCAGGCCCACTGGGTACGCTGAAGAACCCGCAGTTCGTGTTCAGCAAGACCAACGGCCCGCTGCAACCGGGCTCGCACACGCTGCAGCTCCGCGGCAACGGCACGACGTATCTCGACAACTTCGTCCTGCAAAGCTCGTCGTCCAACGCACAGCCATCGAGTGGACCGGGAACGACTTCCACGAGCACGTCCAATCTGTCGTCTAGCCAGGAGCTCGTATCGCAGGTCACGCTTCCGGACAACGCGCTGGGGATCTCCATCGTTCTCGAAGCGCCGAGCGGCATGCTCGTGCGCGCGGGTCTCGTCGATGCCGCAGGCCTTTCGCTGGCGACGGCAGATACGTCATCCGGTCTCGCCGTGATCAACCAGCCTCTGACGCACGGCGGCGTCTACCTCATCAAGACCGTCAACCTCAGCGCCGGGCCAGTCAGCGTCTGGACGGCGACGACACCGCTGCTGAGCCGATAACGATCCCGATGACAATCCCATGACCACCATGTTCTCTGCACTTCTTCTTCTCGTGGCAACCGCGGCGGCGCCGTCGCGGTTGCCCAACGCCTGTCAGCTACTCTCAGCACGCGAGATCGCGCACGTGCAAGGCGAAGCGTTTCGATCGGCCAAACTCACCGAGACCGAGGCTGATGGATTGAGCGTTTCGCAATGCTTCTATGCCCTGCCGTCGTTCACCAACTCCGTGAGCGTCGACCTGATGCACGGCAAGACCAGCGCGTTCTGGAAAGCGCACTTTTCAAGCGCACACGCGGAGCGGGACGCCGATGAAGATCACGACCGCGACGCCGCGACGAAGACCGCTCCGCCCTCGCGCGAGGCAGCGGAAGAGCATCAAAGCGCCGTGCGCAAAGTATCCGGCGTCGGCGACACCGCCGTCTGGAGCGGCAATCGTATGTCGGGCGCGCTGTACGTTCTCAAAGGAGACGCCATCGTACGAATCAGCGTCGGCGGCAAAGGCAGCGAGGACGAGAAGATCGAGCGATCGCGAAAGCTCGCCGCGATGGCGCTGCGCAAGTTGTAGAGATCTTCACGAGCGGACGTTGTTCGTCGCCGGCTCGGCCCGCTCGATCACCGACTGAACCAATGCTGCCGCGAGCTCGCCGTTCTCGAACAGAGACGGCGGGTTCGCGGCGAGCGCGTCAACGATGGGCAGGAGTCCGCCCGCGAACGGCGGCAGTTCGTGGTACGTATCGCGCCCGGTGACTCGGTGATACACAACACCGGGATCGAGGCTCGCACGCAACTCGACGTCGATCAGCCCCGCCGTCGTCGGATTCCAACCGCCGATGCCGTCGATGAACATCACGTGCACTGGCCCCCTCTCGAGCAATTCCCCGGCCTCGGCGGCCACGCTCGACGCAATGATTCGCGACGTGTGCGGATACTTGATCGCCAGCAGGCGCTCCGCGGTACCGTTGTCCTGCGCGTCGAGCAGGTCGCGGAACCGGTCGAATTTCATGCGTTCGGAACCGGCGATGCCGAGGACGTTGAAACGGTCGCGGGCGATGATGCGAACCTTGCCGTGCTCCACGCGGCAGGAGACCGGCGAGTTAAAGTAAGGACGTTCTTCGCCATTTGGGATCACCGACGCGAACACGCCGATTAGCCGGTCGTGAAAGCCTCCATTCGATTCACCCGTTTCCTTCCGCGCCAGATCGCTCTCGATCATCGCCCGCCCCTCTGCGCCATGAAGCCAATGCCGCGGCTCTTCGTCAGGACGCGAAACGGTGTCGAGATCGATTGACTCAAACGCATCTCCAGCGACGATCGCGATGGCGCGCCGCGCGATGGCGAGATCGAGATCGAGGTATGGCACGCCTGCGTGCACCTCGATCAGCGCTTCCAGATCAGCGAGACGCTCGACGTCAAACATCGGATGCGAGACATCGCGAAGCGTCGCGATTAGCTCGCGATTCACTCCTGCAATGTGCGCGACGAGCGGCGAGTAGAAAAGCCGCTCCTCGATCTCGATG
Source organism: Thermoanaerobaculia bacterium (assembly GCA_017883205.1). Lineage (GTDB taxonomy): Bacteria > Acidobacteriota > Thermoanaerobaculia > Gp7-AA8 > Gp7-AA8 > JADGNZ01. The sequence continues at coordinate 118,479 of JADGNZ010000002.1, forward strand.
CCAGCCGCTGCGACAGCTTCGCAGAGGAACGGTAGCCGCGCGCGCAAGCCGCGAACGACGTCATAGCGCGCGGCGCGTGGATCCACCGACGTAACGATTCGTTCCTTGAATCCGTCGACTTCATCTTTGGCATGGCAGAGGATCGAGTACTCCTCGATCGACTGACCGGCGTCGGTGATCAGCCGCATCCGAACATCGACACCGCCGCGCACCAGCTCTCGCGCCAGCCACGCCGCCTGCACGAGGTTCACACAGGCGTCCTCGCGGCAATGAACCGACTGCCCGCGCGCTTCGACGAGAAGGATGGCACTGGTCATGGTTTTGTCAGGGGCGCCGGACACGAGCGCGCCTCCTCCCACGAAACCAAACGAAGTTGTATACCTTCCATGTTGCCATCCGCGATGTCGCCACTTGCGGACGATCCCGCAATCGCGTAGTACCTGCATGGCCGCATCACATCGTCATAGTACGGCGCAAAGAGATCGAGAAACGCGGTGGCCTCGATCGCCGTCACCACGTGCAACGTCCCCGGCGACTTGCGCAGCACGAGCGCATCATCGGCATCGCCAATGACAACCTCTCCACATTCGCGCGCGGTCAGACTCGCCGCGTCGATCCATTCGAATGTCTGCACGCGAAGGCGCCCGCGCAGCACCTTCGTAATCACATCGAGCTCCGGATGATCGTGCAGAGGAATCGTCTCGCCGGCCCTCAGCCCAAACACGCTCGCATGAAACGCCGGATCGGTCGTGAACACCTCTTCTCGAAACCCGTGATCAGCGATGGGAAGGGACAGAATTCGCTGAAGCTCCGGTTCATCGACACGTAGGTTGAGAGTCGAAGCCGCCAGGGCCGCGACCTCCTCGGCGCTCCAGCCACCCTGCGCCGCTGCCTCTGCCTCGGTCACCACACGCCGCATTTCAGGATTCATGTTCTCGAAGGATTGTCGCCGGATGTTACTTCGTTTTCAGTAACCTCCGCCGCATCTCCTCGGCGCGCGCATGAATCTCGGCATAGGACTCGCCGGCAATCTCGATCTGTCCCAGCACGACGCCAAACTCCGACACCGGCCGAACCCGCTCGTCCGCGCGCCGGAACGCCGAGAGCTCCGGAATCAGTTTCGCAGCGTCGTAGTCGAGCAGATTGCCGGCGAGATCGTCCTCGAACGTAATGACATTGAACTGCCCCGCCACCCGCCCACCCGGCCGAGGCAGTGCGCGCGGCGCGCGCCCACAGGCGACGTCGGCAACCGCCGCGAAGATGTCAGCGCCCAGCGCTAACTCGTAGATCCCGCCGAAACACGCAGCCGACCGACCGTTCACTTCGGTCAATCGCACGCCTGCATCCGTCAGCCAGAGCTCGATGTTGAAGAAGCCGCCGTCGAAGCCGAAAGCGCGAATCGTCTCGACGGTCTTCGCAGTCAATGTGGCAGCCGTTTCCGCATCGACCCGCGACGGAGTCGAGAAGTTGTCGATCACACGCGATCCGCGAAACGTGTTCGTATCCGTCATCGCCCAGATCTGAATCGCGCCGTTCAGCGACCACCCCTCGACAGTCACCTGCCGCCCCTCGACGAACTCCTCCACCAGCATCATGTTCGTCGTCGCCAACGGATACTTCGCCAGATCGACCGCTGCCGCAAACAACGGGTAGTACTGCCGCGTCCACGCCGGCAACTCCCTCCGCGCCAGCTCCATCGCCGCGCGCGCCTCATCGTCCGACTCGAGCTTGAACCCCAGAAGCCCAAGCTTCAGCCAGGGCGCCTTCATGTACGCCGGATAGGTCAGCGCCGGCAACGCCTCATCGAGCCGCACCGCCTCACACCGAATCGGATCAACCTCCGCACGCCGCCCATAGAACTTGTGCAAACAGAGAAATACCGCCTCCGGCGACGGCCCCGGCAGCCCCGCCTCCTTCGCCAATACCGCCGCAATCAGATCGCCGAGGTCGTGCGTGGAAACGACGGCATCGATGTGCTCGGATTGCATCACCTCACGACACCGCCCCAGATACGCGAGCAGATCGAAGTCAGGCGTCGCCTCCCAATGGCTGATGCCCGCATCGACGAAATGGAAGCGATGCCCTTCGACGCGGCCAAAGGCCCAGCGGTCGTACGAGTCGGGACAGACGACGAGGATCTCCACGCCCGAAGCCTACACGAGCAATGAGGAGGCCCTACGCCGAGCGCGCGAACTGCCGGACAGTGACGAGATCGGTGTCGGCAACGTGGCGGACGTCGTTGACTTTGAGCGTGAGCAGCGCGCTGGTCCGGCCAGACGCCATAACGAATTCCACTTCGATGCCGTCGGGCTCATAGATTTCGACGATAGTGCCAAGATCACCGACTTTGAGTCCATGCTCAGGTAAGTCGCGATTGAGAACGACGGTGTCCAGAGTGGAGTAGTTCATCAGCGGTGCACCGGCTCCATTCCTGTTCCTGCCTCTGCCAGAAGGCCGCAGCGGCACGGTGGGGTAAATAGTCGGCACTACTTGCTCTTTAACTCCTTCTTCTTCCGGCTTGCTATCTTCTTGATCGACTCCGCGCGCGGCAGTTGCTCGGGTGGGCGCTGGATCTCGCTGATAACTAGCTGTCGGATTTTCTTTCCGACGTTACCGTGAACCTGTTCGGCTGGCCTCTGGCCTTTGGTCTTGCTCTGCCGCAGCTTTTCCTCGGTCAGGCGAATCCTGAATTCGTTCGCCGTGAGTTCGAGTGGTCCGATGCAGTCTAGAAAATCTTCGTTGGGTTCGATCCCCTTCATCTTCTTCACGCGAGCCTGCGACGCGTTGTACATCCCCTGGTAACCTGCGTCTCCGAAAAAGCCGAAGTTCGTGACGCCAGCGCTACTCGCGGTGTGTTTCAGGGCGGTGTTGGACTCTCGCACTTTCTCGCGAACGATGATGCGCTGGTCGTCCTCGCTCGCACCCGCAGCGTTCGCGTCAGCTAGCTCCTGCCGTCGCGTTTGTACGGCAAAATATGACTGCGCCGCCGCGATCTCCCGTTTCGACGGGTCTCCGTTCATCGCGATCAAGTAACACGCATAACGTGTCAGAAAGTAGTCTTTTACGTGTCTTCTCGCGCCACTTCCAGATTCTACCAATTTCGTGGTTGCACGAAATTGGTTTTCGACCTGATAGCCAGACACGCGTGCGGCGTCCATCGCTCGTTCGATGGCATTCTCGAAGTTCTCCCATGTCTCATAGCCCAGACGAGACTGGAGTGTGCGCGCTCGCCAGTAATCGACACCCTCCGGTGACGTAAGTTTCAGGTCATCAAAGGCGCCCTTCCCAAGCGAAACGAGGTCGTTCATCGCATCATCTCCTTCGCGCTAAGTATACGTCCCGTTTTGCTAACCTTTGTGCTCATTTGTCTTGACTTGTGTTTTATGCGAGATGTATCTTACCTGAGACATGGGGCTCCGGGAAGACTTGATGCGTCGTATCGAGCGTAAGCAGGCAGAGCTGAACCTGTCTGAACTTGAGTGGGAGAGACGCAAGGCTGGGGCCGAAGCCTATATCCAAGCTCTTCAGGAGACGATCAAAGCTTTGCCTCGCGATGCGTCAGATGTGAAGCCGGAGCACATCTTGCGCGCGGGAGGGGCGTTGGCTAGGGTCAGAGACCTGATTCTTTCCAAACGTCGCCCGCAACACGTCGATGAAATCCTGCAAGCCTTGGCTAAGCCAACCGACAAGAAGTCGCGAGCTTCGATCACCAGCGCGATCGGTATGTACGTGCGGCGCGGGGAAATATTCGTCCGAACGGCGCCCAACACTTTTGGCCTGATCGAACTTAACCATGCACCAGATCGTGAAGAGAACCTGCCGCCTCCCGGTTTCGGTCAAACTGTCGAAGCGGCACCACCTGAGCCTGAGGACGAGATTCCGTTGGCTATGGATGACGACGACGAAGTGCCATTCTAAAGGCGTAGAAGCAATGTGCCCCGGTAGCTCAGTGGGATAGAGCGGCAGACTACTAATCTGCTGGTCGCAGGTCCGAATCCTGCCCGGAGCGCCATCCATTTTACCGCCAACGCAGGAACCCGGCCTGTTACAACTTCGCTTCGTGACCCCTCAAGCATATATGCTGTGCACAAACAAGCTCTCAAGTGACTCCCGCGCCCAAATCATCTCGGCCCTGATCGAAGGCAACTCTATCGCCTCAACCTGCCGGATGACTGGCGCGGCGAAGATCCGTGCTGAGTCTGATCCGCGAAGTCGGTACCGCATGCGCCGCGTTCCATGACGCGGTCGTGCGCGACCTCGCAACGGAGCGCGTGCAGGCCGATGAGGGCTGGTCGTTCTGCGCCATGAAGCAAAAGGGCGTCCCTGCCGAGTTGCAGGAGACCGTGGGCATCGGCTCAATCTGGACGTGGACGGCGCTTGATGCGGACTCCAAGCTGATGATTTCGTGGCTCGCCAGTAACCGCAGTGCGGATGCCGCGAACGCGCTCCTGAGTGACCTCCGATCGCGCACGACGAACCACCTTCAAATCTCCTCCGATGGTCTGGCGTACTACATCGACGGTGTTGCGAAGAACTTCCCTCCCGGCGCTGCGACTCTCGGTCAAGTCGTCAAAACGTACGGAGCCAGTAGTCCACAACCGGGGATGAACGCGAACAGTGAGGCGAGTAGGTATTCTCCGGGACGCCTGCTCTCAACCGAGAAGACTGCGGCGATCGGCGAGCCCGACATGAAGCACGTTTCGACCTCGTTCATGGAGCGTTGGAACCTCACCCTCAGCATGCAGAACTGGCGCTTCACCCGGCTCACGAACGGCTTCTCAAAGAAGTTCGAGAACCACTGCCACATGCTCGCGATGACGATGGTCTACTACAACTTCTGCCGGAAGCATCAGTCTCTGAAGGGCATCACGCCCGCGATGGCTGCTGGCCTGACCGACTATCGCTGGACGGCTACTGATCTTCTCTCGCTGGAGATGTGGGGCGCGGCGGAAGCGGCGTAGTCGATCGTTGCGTCGTTCACGGAGGCATATACTTACAGCCATCGTGAACGTAGACGGCACCCACCTCGAACGAGCGCCCTCGCTGGTCCGTGACCTCAAAGGGTTGGAATGCGACGATCATTTCGAACTTGCGGACATCTATCTGATCGTTGCCGAGGACGGGTCCGTTCAAGCGCAGCATGCCGTTCATTGCTGTGTAAAGTTCCGCGCGACCGCGCAGAAAACAATCGACGACCACAACGAAGCAATACGGCTCGGCCATGGGTTCGAGCCATCTGACGCGGTGCAAAAGCTACTTGATGACAATCAGCGCCATCAAGACGAATGAATGACCCCGCAGCCAGCCAAGAGGAGAAGGATGCGTCCCTGATGCAAAACATCACCGCACAGTCGGACGCGCTTCGTCGGGAGTGAACCGGCACGGACTCGCCTGTTACAACTCGCGCTCCAAACTAGACCACTACCAGATTCTTTGATGCAACCTCTTCCCACTCCAGTGCGCGAACCACGAGCTCGTCACGAACTTTGGGCCAGTCGTGGAGTGTCGCTGGATCGAAGTCAGCTCCATTTGGCCAGACGAGGGTGCCGGCCTCCGAGTCGAGCGTCACGGCGTTGAAGGTTTCCGGAACCTGAAGAGGTCCGAACAGCGCTCCGTGCAAAACCGGCCGGAAGTCGATCTGTTGCTCGGTGCCGTCCTCAAATTCCACCTTGAGAGTGTAGGAACCGGTGATTGCGAACCGCGCGACGCGATGGATAGGGTGGCTCATGGCTTAACCCGATCTCACTTTCCCGCCCCCGCCAGCTTCCTTGCCGTCTCCTGCTGCATCGCCATCAGCTCGTTGATCTCTGGCGCGCCTGCCGGGATCTCGGAGAGGCGCTGCGAGATTTCGAGGGCGTTTCGGGCGCACTCCCAGTTCTCGAGGCGGACGTGCTCGCGGGCGATGTGAAAGTAGGGGTAGTAGTCGATCAGCCACATTCCGTACATGCGGGCGTGGCGTTGCGGATTCGGGCGGAGGGCGACGGCGTCGATGAGCTGCCGGAGTGCGCGGGGATAGTCGCCCTTGTGCTCGAGCTCCAGCGCCAGTTCGTAGCGCGCGTACCACGGCGCATCGGAGAGCTTCGCGTCAGGGAGGTTGCACTTGTTCAGGACGTCGTTGCGCAACGTGTTGAACTCCGCCTCGCTGAGAATCGGCGGCCGCTCGGCGTAGACGGCATAGGCAGGCCGCGCGAACTTGCCCGTGCTATCGCCTCGCAACAGCAGTTGATACGCGACGAGCAGCGGCCGGCCCGCCTCGCTCCTGATCGCCACCCCGCTATCCTCGGCGAGCGCGAGCTGCTTCCGCGCCGCCACGACATCGCCCGACATCTGATCGGCGATGGCGAGATACAAATGGGGCAGATAGTCGGTGTACTGCCGCGGCGCCGTAGCGAGCTGCAATCCTTCCGCGGGATGCGCCGCCAGCGCCGCCTCCAGCTCCGAACGTGCGCCAGCGGCATTGCCCTGCTCGATGAGACGGACACCGCGCTCGTAGTGTTCGTACCAGCTCGCCGTGGGCGTAGCGAAGAAGAGCGCGACCGCAAGGATCGTTGGGATCATCGTGATTCTCCAAGGTTGGGATGGGGGATTCTAACCTCGACGCCACTGTCGGACCCGCTTAGTTGGCGATGAGCGGCGCGACATCCTCAGGCTTGACTGGCGGAAGGCCTAACTCGCGCAACACCCGGTTGAAGATGGAGACTGAAAACGTATGAGGGGTTGTGATCTCCACGCCTACCGGTCTCCCGCCTCGGGCGAAGTCGATCAAGAGACCGCCGTGCGAGCGCTGCGTTCGTACGCTACGTTGACCGGGACAGCGCGGAAGATAGTAGTAGGCGGCAATCGCTCGCCCTTTTCGATACGTCACTTCGAGGTAGGGAGTGTTGATCATGTCTGACTAGCACTGGGGCTGCCGTTTGTTGGACTCCGTAGGAAGTCTACAATCGATGCGATGACGGATCGAGCGCAAGCCATCCTCCGAGAGGCGATGTCGTTGCCGGCAAAAGAGCGCGCCCGAGTCGCTGCGGAATTGCTAGCCAGCCTCGACGACGGCACGCCCGAGGACCCGGCCGCGGTTCAGGCTGCGTGGGCGAAGGAAATCGAAAGGCGCGCCCGCCGGGTCCTGGCTGGTGAATCCTCGGGTCAGCCGTGGGACGACGTGCGCGACCGAGTGGCGCGACGCCTCAAACAGCGGTAACCCTTCCGAGCGCCGGCGCTACACTTCGCCAATGCGCCACCTTGCCGCCCTCGCTCTCCTTGTCTTCGCCTTTGCCGTTCATGCGCAAACGCCTGCGCCGGTCGAAGCCGACTTTCTCGTCAAAGACTTTCACTTTGCCAGCGGCGAGGTGATGCCCGAGGCGAGGATTCACTATGCGACGATCGGGACGCTGCGGAAGACGGCGCACGGGACGAACGCGGTGCTCGTGCTGCACGGGACGGGCGGATCGCTGAAGCAGTTTCTCAACGACCACTTCTCCGGAGTGCTTTTCGCGCCGGGTGGCCTGCTCGACGCCAATCGGTACTTCATCGTCATCCCGGACAACATCGGCCACGGGAAGTCGAGCAAGCCCAGCGATGGATTGCGCGCGAAGTTTCCGCACTACGGCTACAACGACATGGTCGAGCTGCAGCATCGGCTGCTGTCCGAGGGGCTCGGCATCGATCATCTGGCAGTGGTCATGGGGACGTCGATGGGCGGGATGCAGACGTGGATGTGGGGCGAGCGCTGGCCGGACGCCGCGGACGCGCTCGTGCCGCTGGCAAGTGCACCGGCGCAGATCGCGGGGCGCAACCGCATCTGGCGGAAGATGATGATCGACGATCTGCAGCGCAACGATCTCCCGGCCGCGCTGCAGATTCTCATCCTCGTCGGCAGCAGTCCGCTGCAATGGCAGAAGGCTGCGCCGGCGCGCGATGATGCCGACCGCTGGATCGCGGAGCAGATGAAGTCGCGCACAGCAACGAACGATGTCGACGATCTCCTCTACGCCATCGAGTCGTCGCGCGACTACGACCCCGCGCCGCAGCTCGATCGCATCGCCGCGCCTCTGCTGGCCATCAACTCGGCGGACGATTTCATCAACCCGCCGGAGCTCGGCATCATGGAGAGCGCGATCAAACGCGTGAAGCACGGACGCTACCTGCTGCTGCCGATCAGCGATGCCACGCGCGGGCATGGGACGCACACGTGGGCTCCCGTCTGGGAGAAGCAGTTGCGGGAGTTTCTGGACGGGACGACAGCCGCAGCTTGGCGGTGACTCAAATTTCTTGAGTCCGGACCTTCGTTTCTTGAGTCCGGACCTTCCTTTCTTGAGTCCGGACCTTCGTTCTTGGGTCCGGACCTTCGTTTCTTGAGTCCGGACCTTCCTTTCTTGGGTCCGGACCTTCGTTCTTGGGTCCGGACCTTCGTTCTTGGGTCCGGACCTTCCTTTCTTGGGTCCGGACCTTCGTTCCTTGGGTCCGGACCTTCGTTTCTTGAGTCCGGACCTTGGTTTTTGAGTCCGGACCTTGGTTTCTTGAGTCCGGACCTTGGTTTCTTGAGTCCGGACCTTGGTTTCTTGAGTCCGGACCTTGGTTTCTTGAGTCCGGACCTTGGTTTCTTGGGTCCGGACCTCGGTTTCTTGGGTCCGGACCTTAGATTCTTGGGTCCGGACCTTCGTTTTTGAGTCCCGACTCAAGACTTGTGAGTCGAAAGCATCGATTTTGGAATACATCGCGGCAAAACTTGCCGAATGCATCAATCTGCGTCCATCTGCGTCATCTGCGGATCGGTCCCCACCTGATTGATCCGCAGATGTCGCAGATGGACGCAGATAAAGGCCTGGTACGCCGCGTTGCGCACCCAACTTCATCGTTAACCAAACGTCCAATCCTCCGTACAAGCCCTTCGGAGCTCGGAGAGATCACCTATGCGGAAGCTATGGAGAACGTTGTTCATACTGGTCGTGCTGGCGGGCGCGAGTGCGGGCGTGTATGCCTGGACGCGCAGCGGGAAGAAAGACGACGGCTTCAAGCAGGTCGAAGTCATCCAGGGATCGATCGTCGAAAAGGCGGTCGCTGTCGGGCAGATCCAGCCGCGGCAGAAGTTCGCGGTCAAATCGAAGATATCGGGCATCGTCAAACGTGCCCTGGCAGAGGTCGGCGATACGGTGCACGCCGGCGATCCGCTTTTCGAGATCGCGCCTGACCCGACGCCGATGGAAGTGACCGAGGTCGATCGGCAGGTCGAATCGGCCTCGGCGTCGTATCGAAAGGCGGAAGGCGACTACCAGCGCTCGCTGCAACTCTCGCGCTCCGGCGTGCTGCCGAAGTCCGACGTCGAAGCGAAGAAAGAATCGTATGACCTCGCGAGTGTGGCCATGACGAAGGCCGAGCAGAACCGCGACCTCACGCGCAAAGGGCGACTCACCGTCTCCGGAACCGAATCGATCATCCGCGCACCGGCGGCCGGCACGATCCTCACGCGCACCGTCAATCCGGGTGATCCGATCGTTCCGCTCACCTCGTACCAGCCCGGTACCGAGATGGCCACCGTCGCCGACATGCGCGATCTCATCTTCAAAGGAACGGTCGACGAGATCGATGTAGGCAAACTCTCCGTCGGCATGCAGACGCGCATCAAAGTCGGTGCGCTACCCACCGACGTCGTCACCGGCCACGTCTCGCGTATCGCTCCGCAAGCGCAGCAGAAAGAGGGAGCAACGCTCTTCGACGTCGAGGTCGAGCTCGAGCCGAGCAAAATCACCTTGCGCGCCGGCTACTCCGCAAACGCCGACGTCATCATCCGCGAGCACAAAGACGTGCTGGTCATCCCGGAGCGCCTCGTCACCTTCGGCGATGGCGGCAAGACCGCCAGCGTCGAAGTGCCGGGCAGCGATCCGAAGTCTCCGAAGAAGGTCGGCATCAAAACCGGCATCAGCGACGGCCTGAATGTCGAGGTGTTGTCCGGACTGAAGAAGGGCGAGAAGGTCGTGGAGAGACCGCCGAAGGAGATTTCCTAGCGGGGTGTGGGGGGTCGGGGGTGGGGAGTAGGAGAAGAATCAAAACCAAACCAAGACCCGAACCACAAACCCCGACACCCGACACCCGACATAACAGATTCCACACCCCACACCCCACAACCCACACCCCATGAAGGACGTCCTCAAACAGCTTGCCCGCGACCTCAAAGCTGAGAAGCTGCGAACCTTCCTCACGATCTTTGGCATCGTCTGGGGGACCGTCGCTATCAGCCTGATGCTCGCCTTCGGCACGGGGCTGCACACGCAGCTCATCAAGTCGACTGCCGGTCTCGGCGACCGCATCGTGATCGCCTGGCCGGGCCTCACCTCGATTCCCTTCGAGGGTCTCGGTAAGGGGCGGAAAATTCGCATCACCGACGACGACCTCACTACCGCGCGCGGCAATGTTCCGGGACTGAAAGCGCTCTCCGCCGAATACTCGAACAACCTTAAGGTCGAGTACGGGACGAAAACCCTCTCCGTCGATACCTCGGGGGTCGCGCCCGAGTTCGGATCGATGCGCAATCTGATCCCCCAGGCCGGCGGACGCTTCATCGACGACATCGATCTCGCCGAGCAGCGGCGCACTGCCTTCATCGGCAACAAACTGGCCAAAGACATCTTCGGTGAGACTCCCGCGGTCGGAAAGACCATCACCGTCAACCAGTCGCCATTTCTCGTCGTCGGCGTTCTCGTGGAGAAGGATCAGGACTCGAGCTACAGCGGCCGTGACAACGAGAAGATGTTCATCCCGTCGACCACGTTTCGCGCCCTGAACGGCGACAAGTACGTCGACAACTTCGTCTTTCAAGCCGCGGCGTCGACCGATACAAAAGCAGTGATCGAGAAGCTGCGCTCCGCACTCGGGGGCCGTCTCCGCTTCGACGCCAAGGACAAAGAAGCACTCTCGATGTGGGACACCACCGAGCAGTTTCAGTTCTTCGACACGTTCATGCTGGCCTTCAACGCCTTCCTCGGCATCATCGGCGTGCTGACCCTCGTCGTCGGTGGCATCGGCGTGTCGAACATCATGAACGTCGTCGTCGAGGAGCGCACCCGCGAGATCGGCATCAAGATGGCCCTCGGCGCCAAGCAGCGCTGGATCCTCTCGCAATTCCTCTTCGAGACGATGCTGGTCACGTTCCTCGGCGGCGCGATCGGATTCGCCATCTCACTGACCGTCTGCGCCATCTTCCCGAAACTGGGCCTCGCCGAGTACGTCGGCAACCCCGTCGTTTCCCCACTCGTCGCCGCGCTGACATCACTCGCGCTCGGCCTGGTCGGATTGGTGGCCGGCTACTTCCCAGCGAGAGACGCAGCGAGGCTGGACCCGGTAGTCGCGATGAAACTCTGAAGAATTGACAATGGACAATTGAGAATTGACAACGGTGAAGCAGAGATAAACAGAGATAAGAGAATAGAGATTAGAGATCAGGCCGGCGACGAAAGTCTGTGATCTCTAGTCTCTGATTACCAATCGACAACGCGCGAAGCGCAACCAACCGACAATAGACAACGCGCGGCCCGCAGGGCCGCGCAACAAAATGAATACCGACCTCCACGTCATCCTCAACCTCTTCGCCACGTCGTCGCGATTGCAGAAGAAGCGCGCCTACCTCACGATCGCGGCGATCGCCTGGGGAACGGTGGCCATCCTGCTACTGCTTGCGTTCGGCGAAGGACTCAAACGCCAACTCGATAAGAACCGGCGCTCGACCGGCGAGAATCTCGCCGTCATGTGGCCGAGCGAGACGACGAAACCATGGAAGGGTTTGCCTCCCGGCCGGCCCATCCGCCTTCGCATCGACGACGTCGATTTCGTCCGCGAGCGCATGCCCGAGCTCAAAGCGATTCACGGAGAGGTACAGGCCGGGCGCGTCGCGCTCACATACGGCCGCAAGACCGTCAACGGCCGCATCATTGGCGTCAATTACGTCTACGGCGAAGACCGCAAACACTATCCCCTTGCCGGTGGCCGCTTTCTCAGTGTCGAAGATGAAGTCCAGCGCCGCCGCGTGATTTTTCTCGGCGACGAGATGGCCAAAGACATCTTCGGCGATGAGCCTCCCGTTGGAAAAACGCTTCTCCTGAACAACGCGCCGTACACCGTCATCGGCGTGATGCAGAAGAAAACGCAGATGGGGATGTACGGCGGCCCCGACGCGAACCATGCAGTCATTCCAATCACAACGTTCCGCGCGCAGTTCGGCCGCGATCAGCTCAACGTGATGGTCGTCGAGACCGAACGGGCACAGCAAATGAAGCAGGCGCTGGCACGTGTCAATCAACTGCTCGGCGCACGATACGGCTACGACCCCACCGACGACCGCGCGCTCTCGACCTGGGACATGACCAAGAGCGCGAACGTGACCGCCAACATCGCCGTCGGCATCCAGCTCTTCCTCGGCATCGTCGGCGCGCTCACTCTGCTCATCGGCGGCGTTGGCGTCGCCAACATCATGTACGCCGTCGTCAAAGAGCGGACGCGCGAGATCGGCGTGAAGATGGCTCTCGGCGCGAAGCAGCGCTGGATCATCGCCCCGTTCGTGCTCGAAGCGCTCGTCTACACCTTCATCGGCGGCGCGCTCGGCATCATCATCGCCACGATCCTCGTGTCACTTACGAGCTTCGTACCGATCGAGAGCAACAAAGTGCTCTCGTTCCTCGGCCGTCCCACGCTGTCGCCACAAATCGGCGTCGCTACATCCGCGATACTCGGCCTGATCGGCCTCGCCGCTGGCTATTTCCCCGCAAGACGCGCGGCCAGAATCGATCCGGCGTCGACGTTGAGGTACGAGTAATCAGCTCGGAGACCGCATGACCACGCAAAACCACATCATCCGCATGGACGACATCCGGAAAACCTACGACACCGGCAAGGTGAAAGTCGACGCCTTGAAAGGCATCCACCTGGAGATCGAAAAGGGCGAGATGATCGCCATCGTCGGTCCGTCCGGCTCCGGCAAATCGACGCTGATGAATCTCATCGGCTGTCTCGACACGCCGACGTCCGGCACGTACGAGATCGGTGGACAGGCTGTCTCCGGCGTCACGCGCGACGAGCTGGCCGAGATCCGCAATCGCCGCGTCGGCTTCGTCTTCCAGGCCTTCAATCTCCTGCCGCACATCACCGCGCTCGAAAACGTCGAGCTGCCGATGCTTTTCGGCGGCATCAAACCGGCCGAGCGCCACAAGCGCGCATCCGAGCTCCTCGAAAGAGTTGGACTCGGCGACCGCCTCGATCACAAACCGACCGAGCTTTCCGGCGGTCAGATGCAGCGCGTCGCCATCGCCCGCGCGCTGGCCATGGAGCCCGACATCGTTCTCGCCGACGAGCCCACCGGCAACCTCGATTCATCCGCCGGCGGCGACATCATGTCGATCTTCACCGACCTCTGGCAGCAAGGCCGCACGATCGTGATCATCACCCACGACCCCGCCCTCTCCCGCCGTGCCAGCCGCGTGGTCGAGATCCACGACGGCAGGATCACCTCGGATCAAGCCACGAACGCGGCCGCGTAGTGGCCTTTACGAGCTGGAGCAGCGCAGAATAGGTGGCTGTTTCGGCCGCCAAGACTTAAACGGCCATCAGTTTGGCGAGAATTGGCAGAACACTTTTCAGTGACTCGATTATCGCAGTGCCTTCTTCCCAAAAGTGAGCAAAAGACCTTCCACCATCCATGACGAGTTGCCAACGCTGAAGAGCACGAAGGCGCCGCAGGGCGTCATCAATCGTCTTCGAGAGGTCCGAGTTGTCCTCGATGATCTTCGCTCGAAGAGTAACGAGGTCCGAGAGTCGGAATCGTGCTATTGACTGACCTTCGTTTATGGAGTGTGGGGCACTATCCCGCTCGGACGACCACTCGGTTTCAAATCGACGCAGAAAAGACTCGTATTGATTTCGGAAGGTCCGCAGTTCTCGTTTAGAGTCGAGGTCTTGCGCTGCCGGCGCCGGACCTTTGTGTAGTTTTGCCATTTTAGAGCTGAGGTGGCGAAACAGGTCGTTTCGCAGTTCAGCTAGCGATGCATAAGTTGAGAACAACCCTTCTGACGCTAGCCGCCTTTTGTATTCGACAAGCGCTTGGAGTTGTTGCTGGTCCACCGTTTCGAGTACTGCCGGCTGCTGCGAAAAGTAGAGAAGGACAGGCTTGCCCGCCTTGCGAAACTCCTCGATCTCTTCAGCAGTGCCCGACTCGGCGACGCCGGTGCTCGTTCCAAGGCGGGTCCAAAATGTCCCGACGAGGAGGTCTGATATCTCTCCGAGCTGTTTGTTGATTATTCCTTGCGGACGATCGCCCATCTCTGGCGTGGAGTGAGTCTCCCAAGACACCGGCTCTAGAATGGCGCCCGTTTGGCGCGAGTGAACTGCGTTCCAGTAGTGGACGACTTCCGGAATCAGTTTTCTTTCGGCATCACAATCTGCTGGCGACGCGACAAGAATGCGGTAAATAACGGCGTTCTGAGACACAAAACCTCCAAAGATTGCTATTGATAACATATCGCATAGCTCTGCCAATCTCATGGCAAGCAAGGGGGTTTGTGATAGCAAACTTTGGTTGCCGTCTACGGCGTGTAGAAATTGGGGTAGAAAGTGAAACGCACGGGAAGTCAACCTGCGGGCGGCGTAACGAGAGTGCCGCCGTTACGGCACCCTCCTCGACTGTCTAAACACTACGATGCCTTCCCCGCGTCGATCGCCTTCTGGATGTACGGGAACATCCTCGGATCGAGGCCGTACTGCTGCGCCACGCCCGGTTCGCTGCGATACATATTCGCTGCGCTCTTCTCGATCTCGCGATTGCCGCCGCTGAACGCTTGCAGCAACTCCATCCACCGCTTGGCCAGCGCCTGCACACGCGGATCCGCCGGATCGGTGTCGTTCTCCATCTCCGTGCGGACTTTGGCCAGGAGCTGCGGCCACTCCTGCTCGACAGCCTTGATAGCATCGGCGCCGAGTACGCCCTTGCGCTGCTCGAGCTCTTCCAGTTGTTCTTTCGTGTAGTACTTTTCCATCATGGTCATTGCCTCGATTGCTTGAATGAATTCTTCGGCGGAGACAGCCTCCGCCGCGCCATACCGCGCAGCGATCGATTCCAGACGGGCGCGCAGCCGTTGCTGCAACGCGATCTCCTGATCGAGCCTCCCGAGGTGGAGAGCGATCACCTGCTGCGGTGAAAACTGCCGTTGGCCGAGGCACGCGCGGATCTCGTCGAGCGAGAACCCGAGCTGTCTCAGCGACCGGATCTGCTGCAGGCGGCCGAGATCTTCAGCCGCATACAGCCGGTGCCCCGCCTCCGAGCGTTTCGATGGCGACATCAGCCCGATCTCCTCGTACCAGTGCAAGGTCCGAACAGAAACGCCGGTCCGCTTCGCCAGCTCGCCCACCCGCCAGAGGCCGGAGCGCGTCATGAAACCTCCTCAAAATCGTGATCGTTCGTGCGCACGAACGACAAGATAGAACCTCACGTTACGTGAGAGGCAAGAGGTATTTTGACGACGGTCCGGATGGTCGCTGCAGAACCCTTTCTTTTCCGCTGCCGGGACGACTTCCTGAAGGGCGGCCCGGGCCCGGCGAGCTTTGAGGCATGATTCCAGTCCTAACGAAGGGGAGGACCCATGCACGGTTTGCGAACCCTCGCCGGCACTCTGGCGATGCTCGTTTCGACAACACTCCTGGCCCAGCCTGTCGGATCAGGAGTCAGCATCGGCGAGTTGCCGTTCGGTCAGACATTCACCACTCTCGGAAGCTCCCTCGGAGCTTCGACCCTCGTCGACATCACGCAGCCCGCTTCATCGGATGGCTCGCTCACCTCCGCGACCGTTCGCTGGCAGCTCTCCGGCACGCCCTGCGCGAATGGCTACAAGATCAAAGCTCTGAGGCAGGGGACACAGCTGGGAACGTTCACGGTTGTCGGCGAGCGCGGACCGTTTCCCACGGGATCCGGTGACCTGACTACGACGCTCAACCCGCCAATCGCAGTGCAGGCCGGTGACCTGCTCGCGGTGACGCAGATCAACCCAACATCAGGCAACTGCGGAGGTGCGGCCCTGAGCGCCAGTGACTCGACGCACACAGCGCTCCGAATCACTGGTGACGTCCAGACGGGAGCAGCGAGCGTCGGTTCTCTGCTGCGTGGCTATCAAATCAATGCCAGGGCATCAGGAACGCTGCCCACACTCGTCGGTGTCATTCCAGGGGTTGGCTCGTTACAGGGCGCATCGGGCTCTTCCTTCCGCACGTCGATTCAAATCGCGAGCGGCGGAGCAGGCGGCCAGACCGTCAGCGGCCGGCTCGTATTTCATCCTCGCGGCACCGGCGCAAGCGCGTCGGATCCGGGCGTCGACTTCTCCCTTCAGAATCGAGACACGGTGGAGTTTGACGACATCGGCACGACGCTCAACGTTTCCGGCCTGGGAACACTTGATGTTCTCAGCACGGGATCGTTACCTCTTGTGACCGTCCGCGTTTTCAACGACAACGGCTCTGCAGGCACTCAGGGATTCTTTGAGCCGTTCGTTCGAACGCGCGATGCCGCCGGCCCAAATAGTCAGGTGTTGCTCACCACGCCGCACGATCCGAACAACTTTCGCATGAACATCGGCGTGCGCACATTCGAGCAGGGCGTCAGTTTTATTGTCGTGTATGCATCGAAGAGCGGCACGTCTCTCGGAACAATCGCCGCAAAGACGTTCCCTCCGAACTACTTCGAACAGTTCGGTCTGCAGCAATTCGTCGACAACATTCCAGCCAGTCCCGACGCCCTTCTCTCCTTTTTTGTCACGAACGGAAGTGCCGTGATTTATGGATCGACAACCGACAACCGCACGAACGACAGCGCCGTCGTCATCGCCAGCCGGCCGTAGGGCAGGCTCATCCGCCCGTCATGCTTCACGATTCGTAGTGCCGCGTGCGAAGCGCCAGCGCCCATCGTCACACCGTCGCGCCAGCGTCCAGCCCCGTTGTGTGACGACGATCGGCTCGCCGCCGTCGGGAGTCACCTGAGTGACCTCGAGGCCGACGCTGACGATGAAGTCGTCGCCGCTGAGGCGCTCGATCTCGTTCCACGTCTGCTCGAACGATCTCGCCGCGAATGCGTTGCGAAACGCTGCGGCGACGGCATCGCGACCGCGCAGGGCCGGTGCGCCATGCGCCCAGAACTCGCAATCCTCCGTAACCATCGCGGCCAACCCCTCGGCGTCCTTCCTGCGAACTGCCTCGGCCCAGTCAGCAAACAGTCGTTCGATGTCGTCCATGGGCCAGTTTATCCGCCGGCGAAGGCGACGACGATCTCGACCTCGTCGCCGTTTTTCAGCGTGACGTTTTTCTCGCCGTGGAGAATCAGTTCGCCGTTGACCGCGAAGTTGAACAACTCATCGCGGTCGCCTGCGAGATCGAGACGGGCGATGATGTCATCGAGCGAGACGGCGTTCATCGTCATGACATCGCCGCGGCCTTCGCGCAAGGGCTCGGGGAGATGGACCGTGATCATCGGACCCGTCACGCAGCTTTCTTCAGGAACTTGACGATTCTCTCCGCTGCCCGTTGCGGGTCCTGGGCCTCTTTGATGAAGGGCAAGTCGCGAAGGATCCATGGATAGCGGAAGGGCACCTGCGACGGCGCCCTTCGTTCGACAGTGATGACGCGATTTTCAAAGCGCGGCGTCGTCAGTGCGAATTCGAACGCCTTTTTCAGATCGGGCGAGCCGCTCGTCTTCGCTGAGATAACGAGGACCATCGCGTCGGCCCGATCGAGTGCTCGTGCTCCCGATCGAAGCCAATTCGTTCCCGGCTCGACATCACTGGCATCGAGCCATGCGTCCACGCCGGCGTTGCGCAACGAATCGGCAATCTCGGCTGCGAACTCCCGGTCGGCATCGCCGTGGCTGATGAATACGAACATGGCGGTCCTATTCTACGACGCCAACACGCCTTCGAGCTCCTCGCGCCACTCCGGTTTCGGCACGCCTTCCTCGGTGAGGTTCGAGATCTCGTAGAAGCGGGAGAGCATCTTGTCGAACTCGGCGCGGTCGATCTTTTCGCCTTTGTATGGGCCGACGCCGATCGCTTCCTCGAACCAGCGTTTGGGCAGCGTGTCGTCCGCGCGCGTGACACCGATTCTCTCGTTGATAAGGCGCTCCACGCCCATCACGTTGAGGCCGATGGCGTCGATCTGTTCGGCGGTCAGCGAGATGCCGGTGACGTTCTCGACTTGATCGACAAACTCGGGGTAGCCCGGGAGCGACGGAGAGTTGAAAAGCTTCGTCGTGAAGCGGCACATGCCGACTGAATCGCCGACGGCGTAGATGTTCTCGCATCGGCGGACGGCGATCTCTTTGCCTTCGTAGCTATTCGGCTCCGCGGAAACCGGGCCGCCGTAGAGCTCCGCTTTGAAGTCGGGCGAGTCGTTGATCTTGGCGTTGATCTCGAGCGTGACGCGGTTGCGCAGGTGGTCCATGCCGCGCGTGGCGACGGCGAGCCCGAGGGCGAAGGCTTTGAGGATGCGCGCATCGTGCGGATCGCTCTGCGTCAATCCTTTCACCGCCATCAAATAGTCGAGCGCCTCGGCTGGATACTTGCCGTTAGCCACCGCCTGCGACGAATCGGCGATCGTGTCGCCGATGCCCTCGCGTTTAGCGATCATGAAAAGGAGCTTCTCGATGACGTCGTAGTTGCCCCACGTCAGATCGAGCTTCGTCTGTTCCTGCGTGATGATGCCGCGCTGGTAGAGCTCCATCGCCCACGCGATCGCCGAACCGGCTGATGCTGTATCGAGCCCGAGGTCGTTGCAGATGTTGTTGAGCCGCAGAACCTGAGTGACTTCGGTGATGCCGATATTCGGACCGAACTTGCCGAGGGTCACGTATTCGGGGCCGTCACCTTTGATGTACTTGTCGGGCGGGGGGGTGGGGTGTGGGGTGTCGGGGGTGGAAGAAGACGCCGACGCGCCCGCGCTCTCTGGCTGTCCAGCTTGAAATGCGGAGTTCGGCAAATGGGCCGAGTGACGGTTCTCCGACTCCCCACTCCCCACTCCCCACTCCCCAACACCAGACATATCGTTCAGCGGCCGGCAATTCACGGGACAGGCGAAGCAGCCCTCCATCCCGGGGCGATACGGATCGATGTTCTCGGCATCGAGCTTGTCGGTCCAGGTGGTCTCCTGATTGTTCTTCGTTCCCATCGCGCCGAGCATGCGCGACGGTTTATAGAGGAACGGCGTACCGCGAATCTTCAGCGCGTTCTTGACGACCGAGGTCGAGAGCAGCTTCAGCGCGACATCGCGGTTGCGCAGCTTGTGCGGGCGGGCGGTGGTGAGGTCGGCGGCGCGGCCCTGAATGAGGACCGCCTTGAGATGCAGGCCGCCCATCTTCGCGCCCGGTCCGCCGCGCGCATAAATCGCTTTCGGGCCGGCCATGATGCCGGAGCAGAGGACGAGGTTCTCGCCCGCGGTGGTGATCGCGGCGAGGCCGTAGTCCTTCCCTTCGACGCCCTTGAAATCTTCTGCGAGCCGCGCGCGAAGATCGAGATTGTCGAGACCAACCCAAGGAGCGGCATCGACGAACTTCGGTTCGTTTCCTTCAAAGTGCAGCAGCGTCCACTTCGCCGCTTTGCCGTAGAGCACGAGGTGATCGATGCCGTTGAGCTTCATGAACGACGGGAAGTAGTCGCCGGCGTTCGAATCCATCAACACGCGTGACTCTGGCGACCACGATGTGACGTTGCCGCGCGATGCCGAGGGCACCATCGACGTCAGGATGCCGGTGCCGAAGATGAGAGGAACGTGAGGATGGATAGGCTCGAGGGTCTCATCGAGCAGGTTGTGGAGCAGAAACATGTTCACGCCGCGCCCGCCGAGGAGGGTCTCGACGACGCGGAGGGGGATGTAAGCGCGCCTCACTTCCTGATGCTCGAGGTCGACGAAGATCGTCTGGCCCTGCGTAGGAAACTGCGGATCGGAGGCGAGCCGCCCGAGGAGCGCATCGACGCGCGCGTGGATGGACATGAGGGTCAGAGTTTAGAACAGGTGCCGAGAGGGCGCTGTTCCGAGGCAATAACGAGGAGCGGTTCGCGGTGATCTGATCGTATCGTTGGTTCACGCGGAGACGCGGAGGGCGCGGAGGAACCGACTCCGTGTTCTCCGCGTCTCCGCGTGACAATTCTTTTGTGGTCGACGGTTCGGCCTGCCCGCGTTGTCCATTGTCCATTGTCAATTGTCAATTCAGCGCGAAATTCGCCGAAGTGTCCGTCCAATCACACAGTATCGTGATCGTCCGTGCCCGCGATCAAGGGTTTGACCCCCTATCCTTGCGCGGGTAGCCTTCGCGCGGGGTGTCAATGCAGAGAGAGGAGAAGTCTGAGCGCAGCCGGCGGCAGGTGCTCGACGCCGCTCTGCAGTTGTTCTCGCATCAAGGATTTCGTGCGACGACCGTACGCGAGATCTCAGAAGGCGCCGGCGTGTCGACCGGCAACGTCTACCATCACTTTCCCGACAAGGAATCGATCTTCCGTTCGCTGCTCGACGAGTTCTGGCGCATCACGGAGACGAAGCGCTACCCGTACACGCGCGCGCTGTCGATCGGCCAGTTCCCCGACAACATCGAGCAGCTTGGGCTCGCCGCGCGCGATTCGATCCGTGAGTTCAAGCCCTACTTTGCACTGATTTTCGTCGACGTGATCGAGTTCGAAGGAACGCACATCCGCAAGTTCTATGGCGGACTCGGCCAGCGCTTTGGCGCCTTCGTCGGCGAAGAAGCCCTCGGTACCATGAAACAGCGCCTCCGTCCCTCGGTCTCGCCAATCTCAGCACTCCTGATTGCCTCGCGCGTCTTCTTCAACTACTTCACGATCGAGATCCTCTTCAACGTCCCGGAACCGTTCGGAAACCCGGCCTCGCAAATCATCAAAGAGCTTTCGGACATCGTGAGAAACGGGATACTGATGTGAGTCGGTGAGTGGCAAGGTCCCCGCAAGTCCCAGCAACCCACTAACCCTGCCACCCAACCTCCAAAACCGGTAACCTTGCAACCTCGTTCGTGCGGTCTCGCCCTGCGCATCCGCACGAGCACCTCGAGACCCCGCGACCTCGCTACACCGCAACCGCATGAGGAGGCTCCTTGAAACGTTTCGCACTCCTGATTCTGATCGCCACCAGTGCCGTGGCTCAGCAGCAGAATGACGCCGATTACACGCGGCAGATCCAGCAGTTCACGACCGGACCGCAGTTCACGACCGAGATGGTCGACCACCTGCCGGCCTCCGCGCACGTGCCGACCCCGCTGAAGTTCTTCGGCTACGTCGCCGGCGCTGACGGACATCTCACCTATTCGCAGGACGTGAACCGCTACATGCGTGCGCTCGAGGCAGCCTCGCCGCGCGTGAAGGTCTTCTCGATCGGCAAGAGCGAAGAGGGGCGCGAGATGATCGCCGTCGCCGTCGCGTCCGACGAAGCGATCGCGCACCTGGACCACTACCGCGACGTCACCAAACGGCTAGCTGATCCTCGCAAACTCACCGACGACGATGCGTCCAAGCTCATCGCCTCGGGCAAGCCGATCTACTACATCACCGGGTCGATTCACTCGCCTGAGACGGGAAGCCCGGAGATGCTGATGGAGCTGGCCTACCGGCTGGCTGTCGAGGATTCGCCCCTCATCCGCAAAATCCGCGACAACGTCATCGTCGTCATTACACCGGTCGTCGAAGTGGACGGGCGCGATCGTCAGGTCGATCTGGCCCGTTGGCGCGACGCCAATCCCAACCGTCCCGTTCCGCCGCTCGTCTACTGGGGCCACTACGTCGCCCACGACAACAACCGCGACAACCTCGGCCTGGCACTCGCGCTCAGCCGCAACGTGCTGCATACATTCTTCGAGTTCCACCCGCAGGTCCTCCACGATCTTCACGAGTCCGTGCCCTTCATGTACATCTCCACCGGCACCGGGCCGTACAACCCATCGCTCGATCCTCTCGTCATCGATGAGTGGCAGCGGATGGCGTGGCACGAAGTGCAGGAGCTGACCAAGCGCGGGCTGCCCGGCGTCTGGACCTACGGCTTCTACGATGGCTGGGCGCCGAACTACATGATGTGGGCCGGACAGGGACACAACGCCATCGGCCGCTTCTACGAGACGTTCGGCAATCGTTTTCCGATGACCGCGGACCGCGTCGTCCGTGGACAAAGCGACCGCGCCTGGTTCCGTCCTAATCCACCGCTCGGCACCGTGAAGTGGTCGCTTCGCAACAACATCAATTATCAGCAGAGCGGTCTGCTGCTCGCGCTCTCCGATTTCGCCGACCGGCGCCAGCACTTCCTCGATCAGTTCTATCTGCTCGGCAAACGCTCGATCGCCAAGGCGGCGAACGAAGGACCTGCCGCCTGGGTCTTCGACGGCGCGCAGAAGCGGCAGGGACAGCTCACCGATCTCATGAACCTCCTGCGCACGCACGGCATCGAGGTGCAGCAGTCGGATGCGCCGTTCAGCATCGCGACGAATTGGCCGCCGCCAGCGCCGAAGTCCGAAGGCTCCTCGGAACGTAGGTCGGACTCTCCAGTCCGACAGGCTTCTGAAGCGACGACGGAAAAGAGTCGGACTGGAGAGTCCGACCTACGTTCGTCGGAGGCTCGTCCCGCGAAACCCGACCCGAGCCAACCGGTCAACTTCGCAAAAGGCAGCTTCATCATCCGGATGGACCAGCCCTACGCGCGGCTTGCAGACGCCATGCTCGACGTCCAATACGTTCGCAGCGATGAGAAGGTGTACGACGACACCGGCTGGACGCTTGGCTATCTCAAGAACGTCGATTTCAATCGCGTCGCTAATCCCGACGTGCTGAAGGTGGCGGCTCACGAGTGGACGGGAGGCACGCCGAAATCATCGTCACCGCTAATTCTCGAGAACGACGCCGACACCAGCCTTCCGCGCGCTGTATGGTCCACTCCTCAGGCTCGCTGGCTCGTCGCAGACGAAGCGTTCACAGCCGGGACGAAGAAGTACGCAACAGGGACGATCGTCGCCGCGTCATCGGCACCGACCACGAAGACGCACGAGCTCCATCTCCCTCGCATCGCCATCCTCCACACCTGGCTTCGCACCCAGGACGAAGGCTGGTTCCGACTTGGGCTCGAATCGCTCGGCATCCCATTCACCTATCTCTCCACGCAGGAAGTCGCGAAAATGCCGAGTCTTCGCGATCGATTCGACGTCATCCTCTTCGCCCCAACCGGCGGCGCGAATTCATCCGCCGAGATCGTGAACGGACTTCCTCCCGGCCCACCGCTCCCATGGCACAAAACGGCTATCACTCCGAACCTCGGCGGCATCGACGAGACCGACGACATGCGTCCCGGCCTCGGCCTTTCCGGCGTCGATCATCTGACGCGCTTCGTCGAAGACGGCGGCCTGCTGATCACTGCGCGCGACACGTCGATCTGGGCCGTGCAGTACGGCTTGGCGCGATGGGTGCGTGTCATCGAACCGCAGAAGCTGCGTGCCCCCGGCACGATCCTGCTCGCCAGCATCACCGATAAGAAGAGCCCGATCGCCGCCGGCTACGACGACACGATGCCGGTCTACTACGCCGGCGCGCCGATCTTCCAGGTTGGATTCAGCGCGCCGCCGCCCGAGTCACGGCCTAGTGGCCGCGGCAGCAAGAACGATCCCGATGTCGCGCAAGGCCGTTCGTTCACGCCGATGCCAGAACGGCCGAAACCGGCCCCGGGCGAGGAAGGATTCCAGACGCCGGAAGATGCGCCCTGGAACTCCGACTACGCCTTGATTCGCGCCGAAGATCGACCGCGCGTCATCGTCTCCTTCGCCAAACAGGCCGACCAGCTCCTCCTGTCAGGCATGCTCGAAGGCGGCGACGAGATCGCCGGCAAACCGCTCGTCATCGACTCGCCCCGCGGCAAAGGCCACATCCTCCTCTTCGCCAACAACCCGATGTGGCGTCAGAACACGCAAGGCAGCTACGCACTGGTGACAAACGCGATCATGAATTGGGATCGGCTGGGCGGGGGTCGCTAGTCGGGGGTCGGGAGTCGTAGTAGAACAGCGTCTCTAATCTCCGACGTCCGACTCCCGAAACCTCGACACCCGAACACACATGTGGGATCCAACCCAATACGAACGATTCAAAGACGAGCGTGCGCAGCCGTTTCATGACTTGGTCTCATTGATCGAGCCTCGCCCGCGCATGCGCGTCGTCGACCTCGGCTGCGGCACAGGCGAGCTCACGCGCTCGCTGCACGAGAAGCTCGCCGCCGAAGAGACGATCGGGATCGACAGCTCGGAGACGATGCTACTCAAGGCGGATTCCTTCGATTCCGAAGTCCTGCACTTCAAGCGCGGCGAGATCGAAGGCTTCGTCGCTGACCGCCCATTCGATCTCGTCTTCTCCAACGCCGCGCTTCATTGGATCGCCGATCATGAGCATCTCTTTGCACGGCTCGTCGCCCTCCTCGCCCCACACGGCCAGCTCGCCGTGCAGATGCCCGCCAATCACGACCATCCCTCGCACCGCATTGCCGCCGAGCTCGCAACCTCGTTCGGCCTCGAATCACGCGGAGTCAACGTCCTCCCCCCCGAGCGCTACGCATCGCTCCTTCACCACCTCGGCTTCGCGCGCCAACACGTCCGCCTCCAGGTCTACGGACACGTCCTCCACTCAACCCGCGACGTCGTCGAATGGACCAAAGGCACGACCCTGACGCCCTACCGCGAAGCCCTTTCACCCGAGCGCTACGAGGAGTTCCTCGCGCAATACACGGCGAGGCTCGTCGAGCAGCTCGGCGAGGAGAGGCCGTATTTCTACACGTTCAAGCGCGTGCTGCTGTGGGCGACGTTCTGAGCGCAGATCGATTTTGGGGGTAGGGAACAACCCTTCCTGAGCATCTCCTAATCAAGTCCGTCCAACCGATCGAGGAGAACCGCCATGACGTTCATGCGTTGGCTGCAGAAGATCTGGCACACGGTGAGTGAACCGTTCGTCTTCCTGAAACCGATACGCTTCGTCGTCATCCCGCTCGCGATTCTGCTCTGGGCGTTGATCTACTCCGCGGAAGGGCAGGATTCGATTCGCGCGGTCGTGGAGTTCGATCGAAACTGTCCGCACTGGGGCGCGCTGGCGTGGTTCGTCGTCTGCGTATCGCTGCTGGCGCTGCAATCGTGGTACTGGGCGCGCCAGATGCTCCGCGTCAACTTCCCGCAAAGTGGCGCCGCCGCTGCGATGGCGGAAACGGGCGCGCCGCGAGCAAAGACGACCGAGGAGCTTGCAACGATCTATTCGGTGACGCAGACGTGGACGCCGCGATTAGTCGGCATCGCCGCGTTTCTCATCGCCATCGGCGCGCTTCTTCGCACTGCGTACCTCGACTACTCAGGCGGATGGGATTACACGATGACGGTAATTGCGATCACGATCGCAATCCTCATCGTCGCGATGATTCTCTTCATTGTGTTCGTCGTGAAGCGGCGATCCAAAGTCGGACGGTCGCCACGTGTCAGCTCGCATGATCAACTGGCCACCGTCACCCGCATCATTCTTCGGCTCACGTTGCTCGTTGCACTCGTCTTCGTGATCTGGACTGCGCTTTCTCCGCTGACGGCCGGCATGTTCCTCCCCTCGCCGTCCATGTTGATGATCTCCGCGGCCCTCTGGATCGGCATCGGAAGCTGGCTCATTTACTGGGCCGATCTCTATCGTGTTCCCATCATCGCCATACTCCTTCTTCTCGCCTTCGGCTTCAGCTTCTTCAACGATAACCACGCCGTGCGGAAGCTGCCAAATGGTGGCGGGCCCGGAAATCCCATCGCTCGCAAAGACATCGCAATAACCTTCAGCGATTGGCTGGGAAAACTCAACGCGAAGTACCCGACCGAACCGAACCATCCCGTCTACATCGTGGCAACCGAGGGTGGTGGCATTCGCGCGGCGTACTGGACCGCGTCTGTGCTGACGGCGCTTCAGGACGCGGCGCCTCAGTTCTCCGACCATGTGTTTGCGATCAGCGCCGTTTCCGGCGGCTCGCTCGGCGCGACGACCTTCACATCGCTCGTCGCCGACAGCAATCGCGTAAAGGCTGAAAGCGATTGCGACACGCTGAACAAACCGGAGAACCAGAAGACGTTCCGATTCGCCGCGCAGCAAGCCCTTTCGTACGACTTCCTCGCGCCGACTCTGGCATCGCTGCTCCACGCGGATCTGGTCCAGCGTTTCCTTCCCGTCGGCTTCATCCCCGACCGCGCGAAAGCACTCGAGACCGGATGGGAGCGTGGATGGCGGACGCACATCCGCACGGCGAGCGGTGCGGACGACGACTTCTTCTCCGGAGGCTTCGCGAAGATGTACGCGGACCACGGCAACGCGCTGGTTCCGTCGCTCTTTCTCAACGGCACGATCGTCGAACAGGGCCGGCGCACGATCACCAGCAACTGCCTGCTCGGCGACGACATCCCCGACTCGTATGACACGCTCAGCCAACTCGGCAGCGATGTGCGGCTGAGCACCGCTGCGCACAACAGCGCCCGCTTCACCTACGTATCACCGGCTGGATCGATGCTGAATCCGGGTCTCATCGATCACATCGTCGACGGCGGCTACTTCGAGAACTCCGGCGGGCAGACAGCGGCCGACATTATTCGGAAGGTGTTGCCACTGAAGCCTCCCAACGTGACGATCAAACTCATCCTCATTCGTTTCCAGGAAGTCGGTACGGACGGAAGGCCGTTCGTGCCAAAAGGCCCGACGCGCTTTGCCAACGAAGTGCTCTCGCCGTTGCGAGCGCTGCTGAATGTTCGCGGCGCGCATGCCACGCTTGCGTACTCCGAGGTCGAGCGCCTCGTGGCGCCGGCCGACCAGTTCGAGTTCCTCCTGACGCAGGAGCAGAAGGGGATCGTTCTTCCGCTCGGATGGCTTCTCGCGCAGCGAACTCGCAGCGCGATTGATGAGCAGGTCGGTCCTGACGTGCCGTCGAATCTCAGCCCCGCCATCAAACCGTTCGTCGAACGAAATCGCGGCTTCCTTGTGAAGATCGCAACCGATCTTGCGCCACAGGGCGCACTGCCCGCGGTCAAACACGACTCGGTTCAGACCGAAGCAAGCCAAAGCGAAGACAGGATGAAGCAATGATTCCGAAGACTGCCCTGCTCCTCGTATTCGTGACTCTCATCGCCGGGACGTCGGCAATGATGGTCGTCCTTGGACGCCACGGCGCGCCGCTCAAACGTTGCGGCGGTTACAAGATCCTCTGCCTTGAGCTTGCACCCACTGCCGACCGTGCAAAGACCGTCGTTGAATCGTGGGATTTCAACGATCTGATCGGTCTCGCCTACGAAGACATCCGCTTCGACTACGCCTTCATCGCGCTCTATACCGCCACGCTGGCGCTGGCCGGTTTCTATGGCGCCATCGTCTGGAATGGTTGGCTCTCGCGCGCTGGCAGATTCCTCGGCTGGGCAATGTTTGTCGCCGGACCGATGGACGTTCTCGAGAACATCGGGATGACATTCGAGCTCAACGGTCACTACGCCATCGCGCCGTTTGTCTGCACCGTCTCCTCGATCAAATGGATCATCACTCTGGTTGCCTTCCCCTACGCAGTGGCAACCGTTGTCCGGATGCTCTTCAGTCTTCCCCTACTCCTCCGCGAGGATGGTGTGCATAGCGACACCAACGCTCGCTGACGCCAGCGCGATGATGGCGACGAGGACGCTCAGCGAGAGCGATGTCGTCTCCGCGCCGGTTGCGCCGAGGATCAGGTGGCCGGGAGAGAAGTGATTGATCCAGGCCTGGAGGGCGGCCGATTTCCAGGTCAGGACCGCGGCCCAGCCGGCGGCGATGATCAGGTAGGCGGCGATCTGGAGGCGGGTGATCGGCAGCGAGGCTCGCTCGACTGCGGCGCTCGTCTGCAGCACTTTCGCTTTCAGCCAGAGCACCGCCGGATCAGGAAGGACGTGCGTACGCTCGTCCATCCCCGCGAAGCGCGTCAGCCACGGCGCTACCTCGGCAGCCGCTGCACAATCGGCGCACGAGGCCACATGCGCGCGAAGTGACTCGGTCCACGAACCGGCCGTGACGGCGTCGATGACGTTTGATTCGAATGGGCATTCCGTCGTCATCGCGTCACCTCAGGAGCCAGACCTTTCTTCGTCAACAATTCGCCGAGCCGTTTGCGGGCACGGAACAGCATCACTTTGATGCTCTTCGACTTCACGCCGATCGCCTCGGCGATCTCTTCGTGCGAGTTACCTTCCACATGCGCCAGCCACAGCAAGGCGCGCTCCTGCGGCTTCAGATCCGAGAACACCCGCGCCATGTCGTGACGCAGATCGCCCCGGTCCGGCCGCGCCTCGGCGGGCATCCACTCGATGGCACGCGTCCGTTCGCGCTTCGTTTCCCGAAAGTGATCGAACACCAGATTCGTCGCGGTCTTGTAGACGTAGCGGCGCAGATGGTCCGGGTCCGTGATCCCCGGATTGCTGCGGATGAAGCGGAAGAACGTCTTCTGCAGCAGATCGTCGGCCATCGCGGGATCACCAGTCATTCGATAGATGTACGACCAGATACCTCCGGCCGTCTTGCGATAGAAGGCCTCGAATGCCGGTTCGTCCATCGGTCTTTCAGGCCGTTGCGGAGAAGCCGTTCGCACGGCGGCTCCGAACGGCGAGGTCAGAGCATTTTCCAGCAACACGTCGGCCTCACGCCTGCGTTTCCGTCGCATCACGGCGGTCGAGCCTGTGGTTCACGATCTCACGCGGCGTCGGCGTATCGTTGCCGATGAGGCCAAACTTCTGCGACATCTTGAGCGAGATCAGGGTGGAGATGAAGAAGCCGATGCCGAGGCCGATGAGAATGAAGCCCGGGTACATGAAGCCGATTTCGCTGCCGGCAATCCAGATGGCGATGAACGCCGCGCCGAGGAGCGTCATGATCACGCCGCGGGAAACACCGCCGACGATGCGGTCGCGCGCCATGAGCTGCGGCATCTTGTCGACGCCGGTCAGAAACTGCTTGCCGGTATCGGAGTTGAGAAAATCGACGAACTCGGGAGCGTTGCTGAACTTGTCGATGAGCCGCGTCTGCACGTCGGCCTGCAGCGCTGCACGCCGGCTCTTCGCGTTCGTGCTTGCCCAGACGATGAATGCCACCATCGCGAAGAACGTGATCGAAATGGTGATGGGGATGAGGAAGACTGTGCTTTCCATGAAACCTCCAGGTTGAAACTCGGGAGCTAATACGGTGGTGGGTGGGGTTGGTTAACAGTGGCTGCTCTGGGGTGACGGTTGTGAGAACCGTTTCACGCGGAGACGCGGAGGACGCGGGTGTTTCTCCGCGACTCCGCGTCTCCGCGTGACCGTTCTCTCTTTCGTCCGAGATATCATCAAAACCATGAAAGCCACCGTCATCGTCGAGCTCAAGCCGTCCGTTCTCGATCCGCAGGGGAAGGCCATCCAGCATTCGCTGAGCACGCTGGGCTTCGAAGGGGTGGAAGATGTGCGCGCGGGCAAGCTGTTTCGGGTCACGCTTGCGGACAACGGACAGCCTCGTGAAGACATCGAACGTCAGCTCCGGCAGATGTGCGAGCGTCTCCTCGCCAACACCGTCATCGAGAACTTCTCGTATTCGATCGACGAGTAGCTTCGCGCTGTTTCTGGCTCTGGCCCTACCGCTCGCCGCGCAGCCGCTCACTCCCGTCACCACGCACGACCAGAAAATCGTCAAGCGCTGGGAGCTTCCCGGCGATCCGCACGGCATCGCCATCGGACCGGACGGCACCATCTACGCCGGCCTCGCGCAGCCGCAGGCAGTTGTCGCCATCGATCCGAAAACGGGCATGGTCAAGCAACGACTCGTGCTCGACTCCGCGGAGATCGCCTCGACCAAAGAGCTCGTGACGATGCGTATCAACCACGCCGGAACGCGCCTCTACATCGCCAACGGCAGCGATGAGAGCGCGACGATCCTCTCGATCCCCGATCTGGCCGTGCGCCGCGAGATCACCACCGAGGGAGAGCAGATCCGCGACGCCGTTCCCGATCCGAAGGGGCGCTATCTCTACCTCCTCGGGCGTCACGTCCACGTCTACGACGCCGAGGGTGAGAAAGAACTGCACACGATCAATCTCGACGATCCGATGGCGATCGCTGCCAGCGAGAACGGGTCGCTGCTCGCGGTCGTGGCCACCGAGGATTTCGGCAACACGAAAGCGACGTCGGTAGCGCTCTACGACACGACCACCTTCGCCGAGCTGGCCCGCGAACCACTGCAAACCGACAAGACGATCGAAGAAGCGCTCTTCGCAGCCGGCGATCAGGCCTTCATCGCGCTCAGCCGCGGATCGTTGTTCGAAAAGCCGATCGCTGCAGGCAAACCGGTCAAGCAGATGACCGCAGGAACGAACGGCCAGATGCGGATGGCCATCGACTTCGGCGATCTCACCAACAGCGACTCGATCTGCCTCCCCGAGGGAAGCGGCGCGCAGATCGCCACGCTGGCGTCACCCGACCTGCTCCTCTTCGCCGAGCGCCGCTGCAGCGCCAGCAGCGCATTCGGCGGATCGAGCCGCCACGTCACCCCCGCCTCCCTCTACGGCGTCGCCGCCTACGCCATGGCCTACGACCCGAAGAGCAACACGGTAGCCGTCACCGACCGGGCCGGCTTCCTCACGATCTACAAGGCGCCGCGGGCGGCGGTGGCGAAGTAGCCAGCGGAACGCTGGCGTCCCGCCGGCTGGCTCGGCGGCGTCCTCGCCGCCGCGAATGACAGTTCATCACGCGCCGCTTAGAATCAACCTGATGAAATTCGGCGTCGTCCTCCTTCCCGGCTCGAACTGCGATCACGATGCCGTTCACGTCACGCGCGACCTGCTCGGCGCGGACGTCGACGTGCTCTGGCACAAAGAGACCGATTTGCGCGGTGCCGAGTGCGTGATCATTCCGGGCGGCTTTGCGTACGGCGATTACCTTCGCGCTGGTGCGCTGGCCAAGTTCGCGCCGATCATGGATTCGATCCGGTCGCATGCGGCGAGCGGCGGGCTCGTCTTCGGCATCTGCAACGGATTTCAGGTGCTCACGGAAGTGGGGTTGCTGCCGGGGGCGCTGATGCGCAATCAGCACCTGCGCTTTCTCGGCCGCGATGTGTTGATCCGCGTCGAAGAGACCGACACGCCGTTCACCGGCTCCCTCGAGCGCGGCGCGGTGCTGCGCATGCCGATCGCGCATGGTGAGGGAAACTTCTTCGCCGACGACGCCACGCTCGATGCGCTGGAGCGCAACCGGCAGGTCATCTTCCGCTACTGCGACGCCGAGGGACGGCTCACGAGCGAGGCGAACCCGAACGGCTCGGCGCGGAGCATCGCCGGCATCTGCAACAGCGGCCGCAACGTTCTGGGCATGATGCCGCATCCGGAGCGATGCGCCGAGGCGCTGCTCGGCAACAGCGACGGACTGGGCATCTTTCAGTCGATCGCGACCGCGATGGCAAAAGTCTGATGCAGCGCCGCATCCTTGTTGCTGCGCTGCTCATGACCGCGCTACTCGCGCCTATTGCGCGTTCTCAGGAAATGCCCGAGGTTGCGCGCGGCCTGATGGAAGACGCCGATCGCGCCCGGGAAACAAACCATCTCGACGACGCGATCGCTAAGTACAAACGCGTCATCGAGGTCGCTCCGGCACTGGCGTCGGCATACGTCAACCTCGGCGCTCTCTACTTTCAACAGGGGAAGATCGCCGAGGCGTACGAGACATTCGTGCATGGCGTCGCGAACGCGCCTTCCAATCGAACGCTGCTCACGAACGCGGCGGCCGCGGGGCAGCAACTCGGCAAATCGGAGGACGCGCTCAAATACATCGACGCGGCGATCGAGAAGAACCCGCGCGACGCCGCGCTCCACTCGCTCCGCTCGTCGATTCTGCGCTCGATGAACCGGAACGACGACGCGCTCGCCGCGATCCAGAAGGCAACGCAGCTTGCGCCGGACGAGGCAAAGTATCAGTTCAGCCTCGGTAATCTGCTCGTTCCGCTCGGGCGAAAAGACGACGCAATCACCGCGTTCCGAAAGGCGGTCGATCTCGATCACAACCTCCTGCGCGCCTACTACAACCTCGGCGCCGTCCTTTTCGAAGCGGGCCGCTACGAGGAGGCGCTCGGCGCGTACCGGATGGCGCTCGCGCCGATCGATCAGGCCTTCGCTAAGCATCAACCGGTGGAAGCGATTCAAGCCCGCGCCTACGCCAACCTCGGCGCGATCTATCTCAAGCAACAGAAGTGGCCCGAGGCCATCGACGCCTACCAGAAATCCGCGAGTCTTGAGAACAGTACCGCCGCCCACTACAACCTCGGCTTCCTCTTTTTCACGACCGGGAAGAACGATCGTGCGCAGGACGAGTATCGAAAGGCGCTGGCGGGCGATCCGTCGCTGCCGTTGGCGTACCTGCACCTCGGCACGATTGCGTTTCGCGCGGCGAAGTACGACGAAGCGATCAAGGTGCTGAGCGATGGAATGCCGCACTATGACGCCGACTCGAAGCACACGGCGCTCCGGCTACTCGGGCGAGCCCAACTCGCACACGCCGATCGTGAAGCCGCACGCCAGTCGTTGGAAGAGGCGTTGAAGCTCGACGCGAATGATTCCGAGTCACTTCTTCTCCTCGGCCGGATGGCTCGACACGACAAGCGTCTCGACGACGCGAAATCGCTCCTCGAGCGCGCCCAGGCAGCGGCGCCGTCGAATGCGGTCGTTACGCTCGAGCGCGCACTCGTGGCGCGCGACGCGAATGACCTGGCCAAGGAGCGGGCTGCGCTCGAAGCGCTTCTCGCGCACGATCCGAGCCGTGCGCCACTGCGCACCGAACTGAACGTCGTCATTGCACGCCAGAATCCGAGTGCCTCGACGCTTCGCGCTCTCCACGTCACCAATCCCGAAGTCACCGCGGTGCTCGACGCGTTGGATGGGAAGCGCGATGCGGCAGCAGCAGCGCTGGCGCACAGCACGTCGCCGGTCGCGCGAGGCGACGCCGGCATCCTGCTGTGGCAATTGGGGCGAAATGGTGAAGCAGTACCGCATCTCGCAGCGGCTCACAAAGCGTTGGCCGATTGGAATGAGGTGGCGCTCGCAGCAGGCGAAGTGGCGCTCGCCGAAAAGCGATTCGACGATGCAGCGGAGGCGTTGTCGGCAATCCGCTGCGAATCCGCGCTAAAGCCGACGGAGAACCGTGGCGCCACATTGGAGCTCGTGCTCGGATCCGCCGTTGACGTTTGCGCGCGCGCTCGCAGGTCGTTGACGAACGCGCTTCTGTCGCAGGCCGCCACTGTTCTCGATCAGGCGGCAAAGCGGCAGGACGAAGCCGGAGCCCGGCGCGCGCGTCAGATCGTCGAACGAGTGGCCTCGACCGACGAGCGCGAAAAGTCGCTCGCGCTCTTCCTCCGCGGGACGGCCGATCTCGCCGCGGGTGCGGACGCGTCTGCACGCGATGCGCTCGCGCGCGCGATCGCCGGCGATCTGCCCACTGCGATCGCAACCATGGCCAAGAAGAACCTGGAAGCCGCGCGGCCCGTCGAAGAAGCCCCGCAATCAACCGAGCCCTCGGCGCCGCAGCAGCGAAACACGGTCGTCGTCTTTCTTCCTGACACGCCGGCGGAGAACGAGAAGAAGCTCGCAGAAGGCGCCACGGCCGTCGTCGGCAGCCTTGCCGCGGCGTCGTCGCTGCCGCTGAAGCCGGAGCTCTTTCGGCGTGCCGAGGATGCCCGCGCGTTCATCAATGCAAACCGCGAGAGCGTCGGCGTCGTCATCGCCAATCCCGAGTTTCTGCCGGGCGAATTCGCGCCGCGCTATGCCTTCAGCCACGATGGCCGGACGACGTATCGCCGCGTCGTGGTCGTGCCTGTGCGCAGCCAGGCGAAAGCACTGGCCGATCTCCGCGGAAAAACGGTCAGCGGTGTCGAAGCCCTCGGCGATGACGGCGCCGGCGTGACCAACCGCGTAGCCGACGATCTCACCGCACTCGCGAACGCACTCTACGGCCGCACCGACGCGGCGCTCGTATCTGAATCAAACCCGCTGCTCGCCGATCACACGAAGGACCTACGCATCGTTCACACCACCGCACCGCAACCGATGCCGGTGGCCGCATTTGGCCCGATGCCGGCCGCGGAGCGCACCGCGTTGGACGAGGCCTTCCGCTCGCTCTCCCGTTTGACGCTCGCACCACTGCAGATGAGCAGCGCTGTTCGCATCGGCGCCGAGCCACGTGTCGCCGCCAGGCGCGAGGTCCAGACGCCGCCGGCAGCAGCGCTCGGCCTCAAGATCGAGCCTCCCATCGAGCTGCCGTTTCGCGTGTCAGTCGAGTTACCGCGAGTCGAGATTCCGGAAGATATGTTCGGGCCGCCGTGAAGGGGGGTCGGGGGTCGGGGAAAGGCACGGTACCTGACTCTGACTGGTTCCCAGGCTCTCGCAAACGACGACGTCAACTTCTCGAATGACTCCATTCCTTACGATATCCGAAACGCAAGTCTCGATATTGAAGACTAGCCGTTCAACATTGCGGAGTCTTCGTTCAATATCGCAGAGTCTCCGTTTCGAAACGAAAAGTCTCCGTTTAACATTGGAGAGCCTCCGTTTCACATCAGAGAGCTTCCGTTTCACTTTGGAAAGCCTCTGTTTGACATTGGAAAGCCTCCGTTTGACATTGGAAGGCTTCCGTTTAACATTGGAGAGCTTCCGTTTGACATTGGAAGGCTTCCGTTTAACATTGGAGAGCTTCCGTTTAACATTGCAAAATTGCCGTTTAACTTTGGAAAGTCGTGGTGATTCGCGAGCCAGGATCAACGGCTTCAGCAATCTCTGTCTTGCCAAGGGGCGAATTGGCTTTATCTGATTCCAAAAGAATCGGGTTCGCTGACTTCGGGACGGATTTCGAGTGCGAGACCGCGTTAGGGATGATGGCGCCGATAGCGGGCCGTCGTCACCCCATCTTGATCAGGCTAAGCGCGCCGCGCACGTCCATCGTCGAAAGGGGTCTTCGCATCACGCCGGCGACGCCGGCTTTTTCGAAGGTGTTGTCGAGTTGGGCGAGCATCTCGTCGGTCATGAGCACGATGGGGACGGGACGGAGGCGCTCGTCGCGCTGGACGACGCGGACGAAGCCGAGGCCGTCGGCGGCGGGCTCTTCGCCTTTCGCCTCGGTGGGCAGATCGAAGCCGCCACGGATCCGGCTGTCGAGAAAGATGATGGCCGGGCTCTGCTCGAACGCGAGGTTGACGCCTTCGCGCGCGTTGTCCGTGGCCAGCACGCGGTAGCCCTCGGTCTTCAGAACACCGCTGAGAAGCGCCAGAGCCGCCGGATCGTGATCGATCACGAGCGCCGTCACGCGCTTCGAAGCGCTGCGCGTCATCGTCGCGGCCTTCTGCATGATGTCGATCCGGTCGAGCAGTTCGCGGGCGCTGCGCGGCCGGTCCGCAACTTTCTTCTGCAACATCGACGAGACGAGCTCGCGCGTGTCGTTGGAGATATTGAGCGAGCGATCGATCGGCTCCGGCGCGGCGTAGAGATGCGCCTCCAGCACTTCCTTGATCGACTTCGCGCGATACGGCAACTCACCCGTCAGCAGGCGGTAGAGCACGACGCCGCACGAATAGAGGTCCGACGCCGCCACGACCGGCTCGCAACGGAGCTGCTCGGGTGCCATGTAGTCCGGCGTGCCGGCCAACTCCTTCTGAACGATGTCCTGCGACGTGGCCACGCCGAAGTCGGTGATGAAGGCCATCCGATCTTTGTTGAGCAGAATGTTCTCGGGCTTGATGTCGCGGTGCACGATCCCGAGGTCGTGGGCCGCGCGCAGCCCGCGCAACACCTGGCGCATGATCGCCAGCGCCGACTGTTCATCGAATGTCGTACGCCGCGTCAGATGCTTGAGGAGATTGTCGGCATCGATGTACTCCATCGAGATGAATGGATAGCCCTCGGCGAACCCGAGGTCGAAACTCTGCACGACGTTGCGATGGCGGATGCGGCGCGCCAGCTTCAGCTCCGTCTTGAATCGATCGTACGCGTCGGGGTCCTCGTGGATCGGCAGCGAGAGCACTTTCAACGCCACCACCTCATCGATCGACTCATCGATCGCGCAGCAAACGTAGCCCATCGCGCCCGAGCCAAGGAAGCGCTGGATGCGATAGCGCCGCGCGAAGATCGTTCCCGGCGCCAGCATCGTCTCGACCGCGAGCGTGTTCAGGCGCGTCGAGTGCTCCCGCCGGACGGACTTGATCAGCGTTCCCTGCCCCATCGCCTCCTCGGGAGCGATGAACGTCGGGTACGTGTCTTCGTTGGTGGGGCCGTCGCTCACCAGCGTTGTCGACGTCAAGCTGCCGTCATGGCTCTGCACTCCCTGCAAGTGCGCAGGATCGCGCCGTCCGCACTGGCTGCAGAACTGGTCGATGGGCCGCACTGCGGCGCCACAGGCATGGCACGTCAGGTCGTAACCCGGCGCGCGTTCAACGTCAGGCATCGATCTCCATCGGTACGACGACATTCGGAGCGAGCTTCGCCAACGTGGGGATGGAAGCGCGCTGCCAGGTTACGTTGCGGTCATAGCGCAACACCAGACGGTAGCAATCAGGCGTCGATTTGCAGCGTGTGATCCAGCGAACGAGGGTGAGGATGCCCGAGCTGTTCATGAAATTGAGATCCTGAACATCGAGCTCGACCACTTTCACGTTGCGGCGCCGCGCTTCCTCATCGATCAGCGTCCAGTAAGGATTCAGCGCATCGCCGGGATCGCGCATCTCCACCGCGCCACTCATGGCGATGCGCAGCGTGTCGCCGTCGAGCCTGGGGACGATCGAGAGCGACTCGACCGTGAGAGGAACGAAACCACGCTCGGCGCTCATGCTCCCTCCAGTTTGAAGATGGCGTGAATGGAGACTTCGTCGTCGTGGACGTCAAGCCGCAATCGCGCGCCCGCTTCGTAGAGAATCCGGATCAGACCGAGACGGCTCTGTCCCTCGGTCATCGCCGCCTCCTCCATTTTCTTCAGATAGACCTGCTCCGGCTGACCGGTCTGGATGAGAGCGAGCTCGCGGCGCAGCGTGTTGATGTGATGCGGCTCGGCCTTGTTCTTCACGCAGACGTCGACCTCGTTCTCGGCCTTGGCGATCGAGATCTTGAGGTAGCCCTCTTCTTCCGAGGCGTACTTGACGGCGTTTTCGAGAAGCTCGGAAGCAGCCATCGAGATCTGCTCGGCGCGCTCTTTGTCCGAGAGCCCGATCATGAAAAAGCTCGCCACAAACTTGCGCACACAACTGATGTACGTCCATCGCGGCCCGAACCGCATCTCGACGTAGTCGGAAGATAGCCGCTCCGTGATCATTCTTCAGCTCCTTTTGACTGCCATCAGGCTGACGTCATCCTTCGGCGTCCCGGCCCACTGCCATGCCGTCGCGGCGATCGATGCGACGATCGTCTCCGCCGGCGCATCGTGAAGTCTCTTCAGTTCCGCGGTCAGCCGTTCGATGTCGTAACACTCTCCGGCCGTGTTGCGCGATTCGGTCACTCCGTCGGTGTGCAGCAATGCCACGTCGCCGCGGCGAAGCGAGATCGACCGGTCGATCGTGTGCGGCTCGACGTCGGCCGAAATGCCGAGCCACAACCCCTCGGTCGGCAGCCTCTCGACGCTCTTGTCCGCGGCACGATAGACGAGCAGATCGGTGTGCGCGCCGGCGTAGACGATCTTCCCGTCGTCTTCGATGCGCGCCACGACCATCGTCATGAACTTCTCCTGCCCGAGACGGGATTTGAGGTTGTAGAACATGGCGCGATTCAGAAGCGAGACGAATTTTGCGGGCGACTGGTGATGCCCATTCTGCTCGCAAAGCATCGTGAACATTGCCTGCGCCATCATCATGATCAGACCCGATGTCACGCCATGGCCGGTGACGTCACCGACACCAATCCACGCGCCGGCGCCTGTGCGGCGGAACTCATAAAAATCACCGCCCACTTCTTCGGCCGGCAGCATGATCGCCGAGATGTCGTAGCCGGGCAGCTCGAACGTCCGCGGCAAGACGGACGTCTGGATCGCCCTTGCCAGCGCCATTTCCTGATCGTGCTTTGCCAGGATCTCCGCGTCGCGCGCGCGGATCTCCGCCAGCATCTCGTTGAATCCATCGATGAGAAGGCCGATCTCATCGTTCGCTTCCTTCTCGACGCGTAGCGTGTAGTCCTTCTCGCGCGAGACGCGCTTCTCGGCGCGCAGCAGCCTGTGGATGGGACGCGTGATCGCGCGTTGGAAAAGCGATGCGAGGAGGAGCGCCAGAAACGCCGCGCCGACGTAGATACCGCCGGCGATCTGCAGCGTGCGCGTCCGCCGCACGGCCATCTCGCTCAGATCGGAACGGACCGTGACGGTCCCGACGCGTGCGCCGTTGAAGAGCACCGGCCGCGTGACACCGATGTGCTGGGCATCAATCCACGCGCCATCGCGCGGCAACGCACCCGGCGTGTCGCCATCTTTCGCACGTGCGTACGTCGCGAACAATGCGCCGTTGCTGTCGTAGATCGCAGCGCCGGTAATCTGCGGCTGCGCGCGCAACGCCGCGAGCGAGGCTTTCGCGCTCTCCTTATCGTTGAACGCGACCGACGACGACGCGTTCTCGCCGATGATGCCGGCCAGAGTGTTGACGTCGCGCAGAACTTCGTCGCGAAAGGTGGAGCGATCGTACGCAGCCAGCGCGCCGATCGTCAGCAGC
This sequence comes from Thermoanaerobaculia bacterium, assembly GCA_017883205.1. Taxonomy (GTDB): domain Bacteria; phylum Acidobacteriota; class Thermoanaerobaculia; order Gp7-AA8; family Gp7-AA8; genus JADGNZ01. The sequence goes on from JADGNZ010000002.1 coordinate 157,211, forward strand.
AGCGCTGCCAGACTCGTCAGCATGAAGCCGGTCATCAACTTGCTGCGAATGGAGAGATCGCGAAAACGGACCATTTGTGTGAGTGGCTGAGTTTATCGCGGGCCCGGACGAATCATCGCTTCGACAAGTTTCTTGCGTTCTTTCCGGCGATGACACCAAACACGGCGCTCACCAGAAGGCCAGCCGAGCCCGCAACGCGCAACTCCTGCTAACGACTCATCTCCGCAGGCTTGATGTTCCAGATCTCCTGCGCGTACTCGCTGATCGTGCGATCCGAGGAGAACTTGCCCATCCGCGCGATGTTGAGGAGCGCCTTGCGGTTCCACTGCGCGCGGTCGCGCCAGGTGATATCGACTCGCTGCTGCGCCTCGATGTACGGCTCGAGGTCGGCGAGGTGCACGTACTCGTCGCGCGCGCTGAGCAGGTTGGCGACGATGGGGCGGAAGATGTCTTTGTCGCCTCGGGAAAAATGGCCGGAGGCGATGGAGTCGACGACGCGGCGCAGGTCGCGGCTGGAGCCGAGGTAGTGCTCGGGGTGATAGCCCTCGGCGACGAGGCGCGCCACCTCGTCCGCGCGAAGGCCGAAGATGAAGATGTTCTCCTCGCCCACCTCATCGCGGATCTCGATGTTCGCCCCGTCCAGCGTGCCGATCGTCAGCGCGCCGTTGAGTGCGAGCTTCATGTTGCCGGTACCCGAGGCCTCTTTTCCCGCTGTCGAAATCTGCTCGCTCAGCTCGGCCGCCGGAATGATCGCCTCGGCCAACGTAACCCGGTAATCGGGAAGGAACACGACGCGCAGCCAGTCGCGCGTTCGCGGGTCAGCGTTCACGACCTCGCCGACGGAGTGAATCAACTTGATGATCAGCTTGGCCATGAAATAGCCGGGCGCCGACTTGCCGGCAAAGAAAAACGTGCGCGGCACCAGCGGCGTTTGCCGGTCTTCGGCAAGCTGCCAATAGCGGTCGACGACGTGGAGGATGTTCAGCAGTTGTCGCTTGTACTCGTGCATCCGCTTGACTTGCACATCGAACAGCGAGCTCGGATCGATGACGATGTTGGTCATCTTCTTCGTCAGGTGCGCGAGCGCGAGCTTGTTCCGGCTCTTGACCGAATCGAGGCGGTCCAACAGGCCGGCGTCATCGACGAACCCTTCGAGCTGCCGCAAGTCGTCGAGATTGCGGATCCAACTGTCGCCGATGGCACGCGTGATGAGCGAGGCCAGCGGCCGGTTCGCGTGCAGCAGCCAGCGGCGCGGCGTGACGCCATTCGTCTTGTTGTTGAAGCGCTCGGGATAGAGCTTGTGAAACTCCGGAGCCAGCGCGGTCTTCACGAGCTCCGAGTGCAGCGCGGCCACTCCGTTGATCGAATGGCTGCCGGCCATCGCCAGATTCCCCATCCGCACATTGCGGCGCTCGCTCTCGTCGAAAAGTGAAACGCGCTGCACCATGGCCGTGTCGCCGGGATAACGCCGCTCCACCTCGGCAAGAAGCCTCCGGTTGATCTCCTGCATGATCTGCAGATGACGCGGCAGCAGCCGCTCGATCAGGTCGAACGGCCACTTCTCCAGCGCCTCCGGCATCAGCGTGTGGTTCGTGTAGCCGCACGTCGCCACCGTGATCGACCACGCCTGCTCCCACGGCAGGCCGTAGTCGTCGATGAAGAGCCGCATCAGTTCGACGACCGTAAGCGCCGGGTGCGTGTCGTTCATCTGGATGGCCACCTTCTCCGCAAAGTCGTCGAAGGAGTTGTGCGTCTTCAGATAGCGCTTCACGATGTCGCGCACGGAACAGGCAACGAGGAAGTACTCCTGCGTCAACCGTAGTTCGCGGCCGCGATCGACGGAGTCCGAGGGATAGAGGATCTTCGAAATTGCCTCGGTGTTGATCTTGTGCTGCACCGCCGCGATGTAGTCGCCGGAGTTGAAGATGCCGATGTCGAACTCGTCGGAAGAGCGCGCGGTGTAGAGACGGAGGAAGTTCACCGTCCGCCCGCCAAAGCCGACGATCGGCATGTCGTGAGGAACGCCGACGATCTCCTTGAACCCGACCCACTTCGGCTTGTAGACGCCGTCGATCGTGGTGTGGGCAATGGAGCCGTAAACCGGGACCGTGATCGATTCGCCGGCACGATCGATGAGCCACGGCGAGCCATCTTCATCGAGCCAGTGATCGGGTTTCTCGTGCTGGTAACCGTTGAGGAACGTCTGGCGGAAGAGACCGAACTCGTAGTTGATGCCGTAGCCGAAGCCGGGCATGTCGAGCGACGCCAGCGAATCGAGGAAGCAGGCAGCCAGTCGCCCGAGGCCGCCGTTGCCCAGTGCCGCATCCTGCTCGAGCTCCTGGATCTCCTCGAAATCGACACCAAGCTCGGCGATGATCGTCTTCGCCTCGTCGTAGAGCTTCAGACTCGTCAGGTTGTTCCCGAGGGCACGGCCCATGAGGAACTCCATCGAAAGATAATAGAGACGCTTCGAGTCCTGATCGCGATAGCGCCGTTCGGTATCGCGCATGGCGTCGAGCATCGGCCGGCGCACCGCGATGGAGAGCGCGTGCAACTTCTCATGCCTCGACGCCTCCTGCCACACCTTGCCCCGCGCGAAACGAAGAAAGGTCTCGATGCCTTCGCGCAGATTGGCGACGGCGTGGGAAGGGGGTACGTCGGGCGGGGATGCGACGGGATTCATAGGGACATTATTGCGCGGCCTGGCGGCCGCGCGTTGTCGGTTGTCGGTTGATTGCGCTTCGCGCGTTGCCGGGGGACGAACAATGCTCCCGCCAAGGCTTGTCAGCAAAGACGAACAAACATCGTCAACGGACAACTGCTAGCCCCTGCTAGCCCGCATTTCTCACACGCTTGCGACTTCTTGCTACACCTCGTCCTTTTCTAGACTCACGATCGATGGTTCGAAACACAGCATCGTGGGTGCAGTCCGCAGCATCGCGGGTGGAAACAGCAGCATCGCGGGAACAAAACGCTGCATCGTGGGTACAGAACGCTGCATCGCGGCTGCAAACCGCTGCATCGCGGGTGCAAACAGCAGCATCGTGAGTGCAGACCGTAGCATCGTGGGTGCAGTCCGCAGCATCGTGAGTGCAGGCCACATAATCGTGGGTGCAGGCCGCATCATCGTGGGTGCAGGCCGCATCATCGTGAGTGCAGACCACATCATCGTGGGTGCAGAACACTTCATCGTGGGTTCAGAACACTTCATCGTGGGTGCAGAACATCTCATCGGGGGTGCAGAACATCTCATCGGGGGTGCACAACATCTCATCGGGGGTGCACAACATCTCATCGGGGGTGCACAACATCTCATCGGGGGTGCACAACATCTCGTCGTGAGTGCAGACCACATCATCGTGGGTGCAGAACATCTCATCGCGGGTGTGAATCACGTGATCGCGGGTGAAAGACACAGCGTCGAGGGTCTGAAACATTGGATCGATGCTTCGAAACGTGCCCAGCCGGCTCACGGACGGCGCGACGCCAACAACATCAGCAGCAGCCAAGGGTCCCGCGGTTTGCTCCCGCCCGTTTTAACTTGTCATTTGTCACAGTTGTCGATCAAAGGAGCCCCAAGAGTGTAAGAAATGCCGGCTAGCGCAACCAAGCGCGACAACGCGCGAAGCGCAACCAACCGACAACCGACAACGCGCGAAGCGCAAGAACTACATTTCCTCGAACAACTTCAGAATCCGCTTGTACTCATCCGCCCAGCTCGTCGGCTCGACGAAGCCGTGGTTCTCGACGGGGTATGGCGCCAGCTCCCAGTTCGTTTTGCGCAGCTCGATGAGTCGTTGCGCCAAGCGGACGCTGTCCTGGAAGTGCACGTTCGTGTCGACCATTCCGTGGCAGATCAGCAGCTTTCCTTTGAGTCCCTGCGCGAAGTAGATCGGCGACGATTTCCGATACGCCTCGGCGTCGGTCTGCGGGAAGTTGAGGATGCCCGAGGTGTAGCCGTTGTTGTATTGGGCCCAGTCGGTGACGGGGCGGAGCGCGGCGCCGGCCGCGAAGACATCCGGCGTCGTGAACATCGCCATCAGGGTGATGAAGCCGCCGTAACTGCCGCCGTAGACGCCGATTCGTTTCGGATCGACGCCGTGCTCCTTCACGAGCCAGCGCGCGGCATCGACCTGATCGTCGAGATCCTTGCCGCCCATGTGCCGGTAGATCGCGGTGCGCCAGTCGCGTCCGTAGCCGCGCGAGCCGCGGTAATCGACGTCGAGCACGAGGTAGCCCATCGACATCAGCAGGTGATGAAACATGAATTCGCGCGAATAGCTCGACCACCAGCGATGCACGTTCTGCAGATAGCCGGCGCCGTGCACGAAGACCACCGCTTTGCCGCCCGGCTTCCAGTTCGCCGGCTTGTAGATGCGGGCCGGAACATTCACTCCGTCGCGCGCGGGAACGTTGACGATCGGGACGTCGAGCCATGCCTGCTTCGCGAAGTCGGGCGCGGGCGACGTCGTCACTCGCTTCGTCCCGATGTACAGCTCGGGCGGTTTGTTCGTGTACGAGTAGACGTTGGCGATGGCGCCTCCGTCGCGCGAAACATCGGTCTCGTTGTCGCCCGTCATCGACGTCAGCTTCGTCGATCGTCCGCCGGTGACCGGCATCTGGTAGAGATGCCGCTCGAAGGGACTCCCTTCGCTGGTCGTCAGGTAGAACGATTTCTTGTCGTCCGACAACGTCACATTGTCGACTTCCCACTTGCCGCTGGTCACCGCCTTTGCCACGCCGCCGTCGAACCCGACTTCGTACAGATGCATGAAGCCGGTCGCTTCGGAGAGGTAGTAAATCGTGGCGTTGTCGGCCAGCCAGCCAAACGAAATGTCGAAGCGTAGCCAGGCGTCGTCGTGCATCGTGACGATGATTCGTCCCTTCGCCGTAGCCGGATCGAAGGCCATGATCCAGGCGTCTTTGTTGTCGGAGGAGCGGACGACGACGAAGGCGTGCTTGCCGTCCTCCGACCAGATCGGCGCACGCAGATTGACCTCGCGCTCCTTCGGCTGCGTGCTCTCCTTCTGCGTGTCGGCGCTCTTCTCGGTCTTCTGTTCGCTCGCCTTCCCCTGATCTTCGGTCGTCGCCTTCGCAGCAGTCGTCGATTCTTTTTCTGCCGGCGTCGGCGGCTTGAGGCCGTGATCGAACCACTTGACTTCGCCATTGGCGGTACTGACCACGGCGATGCGCGATGGCGGCTGCGCGTCGCCAACCTTCTCGCGGCCAGGAATCGTGTCCGTGTACACGGCCTCGGTGATGTAATTCGGCACGATCGTCTTCTTCGCCTTGTCCGATTCGTTGTTGATCACGAGGACGACGTACTTGCCGTCCGGAGTGAGGCGCGCCGTGGCGACGGTCTGTTTCTTGTCCAGCTTGAACGGCTTGATCGGATGCTCGCGTTTCCGTTTGGCCTCTTCCTCTTCACGTTTCTTTGCCTTGCGGTCGACGATGTCGAGCAGCTTGCGCTCCTCGGCTTTGATGTACTCCTGACTGGCCGTTCCCTTCTTCGCAGCGTCATCCCACAACGTGACGTTCGGCCCCTTGTCGTCAGGCGCCACGATGTTCGTGAGCTGCATCAACGATCCGTTCGCGAGATCGATGGCGAAGACGTTGTTGGAGCGGACGAACGTCACGCGCGTCTCATCGAATGTGAACTGTGGCGAGCTCTCGCTCTCGTTGGTCTGCGTCAGCGCGCGGCGTTTGTTCGTCGCCGAATCCCAGAGAAAGACATCACCTTCATCGGTGTAAACAGCGCGATGCTTGTCGCGCGTCCACTGCGCATTCGCCGGCGGCGCGTCCTTTTTCTCCTCATCGCTCAGCTTGCGCAGTCCGCTGCCATCGCGGTTGACGACGTAGGTGTCGCGATCCTTTTCCAGCGTGTCGGTGTAGAGCTTCCACGAAAAGTAGACATGCTGTCCGTCAGGCGACCATCGCACCTCCTCAGGTGTCCAGCCGTAAAGCCCCGAACCTCGCATGATGTTGTCGATCGAGAGATCGAACTGCTGCGCGGCTGCGGCGAGCGCGACGATGGTCAAAACGATTGCGAGAGCAAGCTTTTTCAATGGGTTCCTCCGAGGCGTTGCCGTATCGCACGCAGCCTCTCGACGGCGTGCTCCATGTCGGCGTGAATGCAGATCGTGTCGAACGGGATGGTGATGCGGGTGCCGTCTTTCGCGACGACGGTATTTTCATTCGCGAGCATCGCGGCTTGCGTGGCGGCTTCCAAAACATCGAGCAGCGAACCAGGCTCGCTGCGGGCGACGAGGGAGCCGTCGGCGTTGTAGCGGCGATCGGCGAAGGCCTCGCGGATGACGAGTGTGCCGGCGGCGCGCGCGGCGGCGGCCATTTGCGAGGAATCGCTGCAGACGATCGGCAGCGATGGATCGACGGCGCGAATCGCATCGATGACGACTTCGGCGAGTGCTCGGTCTTTGTGCGCGTCGTTGTAAAGCGCGCCGTGCGGTTTGACGTGGCTCAACTCGCCCGCGATATCGCGAAGCGCGTTGATTTGTTCGATGATCGATGAACGGAGCGCTTGCGGCAGCATCGTCATCGACTTACGACCGAAGTTTGCGCGGTCGGGATACGACGGGTGCGCACCGATGTGTGTACCAAGCTCGCGCGCGCGGCGAGTAGCGTGCGTCATCGAATCGGTATCGCCGAAGTGACCGCCGCAGGCGACGTTCGCGGATGTGATGAGCGGCCAGATCTCTGGTTCGTCCGGCGCGCCTTCGCCGAGGTCGGCACTGAGATCGATCACAGTTCGGCTCCTTTCGTTTCGGGTAGCAGCCAGACCAGCACCGCGCCGACCGCGAAGAAGAGCGCGGCGCAGGTGATGACCGTTGCGAAGCTGTGCGTCAACGATGCTTTGCCGATCGCGAACGTCGCAGCCGCGGATGCGAAACGGCCACCGTTGTAGCAGAAGCCCTGCGCGCCGGCGCGGATGCGCGTCGGGAAGAGCTCCGCGAGCATCGCACCGAAGAGCGAGAAGTAGCCGTGCGCGAAGAAGCCGAGGAGCGGCCCGAGGACCAGGAGCAAAGTTGGCGTCCGGGCATAGAAGGCGAAGAGAGGAACGAGAATCGTCGACGCGATCATGAAGAACGTGAACGCGGGACGGCGTCCGATGCGGTCGGCGATCCATCCGAAGCTGATGTAGCCGAAGAACGCGCCGACCTGGAGCGCGATCAGCCAGCTCGCCGAGGTGGCGACGGTGAGACCTGCGCCGCCTTTCACCAATGGCGTCGCCAGAAACGTCGGCAGCCACGACGTCACACCCCAAAAGGCCATCAGCACGCTGCTGGCAAGAAGCGTCGCGATCGCCGTGCGGCGCAGGAACGGCGCCTCGAACATCTCAATCCACCGCGACGCCTCGCGCGGCCGCTCGCGCCAGACCTGCGGCTCTTCGACGTTACGGCGGATGAAGAACGCGGCGACGGCAGGCAGCGCACCGATGAGAAACAGCACCCGCCAGCCGAAGCGCTCGATGGTCAGGGCCGACACCGCGGCAGCGATCAACGCCCCGATCGCCCAGCCGGATTGCATGAATCCCATCGCTTTGCCGCGATGCTCCGCCGGCCAAGTTTCGGCGACCAGCACCGAGCCTGCAGACCACTCGCCGCCCATGCCGAGGCCGACCAGAATGCGCCACGCGACGAGTTGCCAGAGCGCGGCGCTCGTCGCCAGACCGGCGGTGGCAGCGGAATAGAGCAGGATCGAGAGCGTCAGTGCTCGCACGCGGCCAAGGCGGTCGGCAAGGCGTCCGAAGACCATTCCGCCGATGGCGCTGGCGATCAGCGCGACGGAGGTGAGCGCGCCCATCGTGGAGTTCGTGAGGTGGAACTCTTCGCGGATCGGAATGACCGCGAAGCTGAACAGCAGAAAATCCATCGCGTCGAGCATCCAGCCGAGCTGCGCGGCAAAGAGCGCATGCCACGCGCGGCGGTCGACGGAGCGAAGCGACGACATGAAGGGCGCAGTTTAGCGTGGGGAAGCAGAGAGCAGCGACAAGAGATCAGAGATCAGAGATCAGAGATCAGAGATCAGAGATCAGAACAACCACCTGATCTCTTGTCTCTGATCTCTTGCATGAGCCGAAAGTGAAAGAGATCAGAGATCAGGAGCAAACAGCCCGATCTATTGTCTCTGATCTCTGCGTCACCCACGCAGCCGCTGCAGCAGGAACGTCTCGATCCCGAGGTCGGCCGGGATTCCTCCCGACTTCCGCTTGATCTCTAGGTCGGCCAGAGCGGCCAGGGCGCGAAACAGACTCGCCTCCGTCTGGTTCCGCGCTGCCTCCCACTTTTTGTGCAACGGGAAGGGATGCGGTTTCTGGCGCACCAGGCCGTTGGCTTTGAGAGAGTCGCCGAGCCGGTCGGCCAGCGTGTCCTTGAAGCGGTTGTAATTCATTGGCGCGCGGAGATCGATGCGGTTCGTGCGCGCGAAGGAGACCACGCCGATCATCTGGCGTACTTCGTCGGCGAGCGGGAAAAGGAACTTGCCGTACTGGATGTCGAGCGGTGCTTTCGGATCGTCGCGCCGGGCTTGCGCCACGAGATCGCGCAGCTTGGCGATCGCTTCGATGATCTTCCCTTCCGTGAACAGCGATCCGAACTCGTAGCGTGCACCGCCTTCGACGGCAGCCACTTCGTGCTCCACCATCTCCGCTGTCACGCGCCCGCCCGTACCCGCGAGCGTGGCCAGCCGCTCGGCCTCGGACACGGCAGGGCGCAAGTCCGGGACATCCTTCGCGAACTTGTCGGCCAGCAGCCGCTCGATGCCGAGACGTTGCCGCAGCATCCCCAGCGCCCTCGGGTCGAAGCGCACCTGCGCCTCTTCCGCCACCTCTGCGATGGCGCGGTCGAGCGCGCCGGCAAACGTCTCGCGCGTCAGATCCATGACGACGACGGCACCATTACGGTCGATCAGCTCGACCGTGGCAGACTCGCGCGGCACTTCACCGCTGCGCATCAAGAGCCACGTGTTCGGCGCGCCGCCGCGCGAGATCGCCTCGGTGAGCAGCGCAGCATCATCCTCGCCGCGCGACGCTTTCTTCCCCGTAGTGCGGCAGAACGCGAGCATGTCTGTAAGCACTGGATCGAGCGTCGCACCGAGGGCCGTCGCGATCTCGCGATCGGTCATGTCGAAGTCCGCGCCGACGAGTCCGAGCACGTGCAAAAGCTTGGCCGCTGCCGACGAGCGCTTCCGGTCCGTCTTCGCCGATTTCCAATCCGCGACCGACTTGTCGTACAGCGACGCCAGCTCCTTCGCGGAGACGAACGCGTTTACGTCGGAGACGACGATCAGCCGCGCCGATCCGAAGAGCGACATCGTCCGGTAGGAGTCGAGGATCGCGGCGAGCTCGCTGCCGGCTTCGTACGATTCGACCGACACACCCGGCTTCGCTGCGACGATCGCGTCGCGCAGATCGCGGAACGCGTCCTCGGCAAGAAAGTCGCTCGACCCGCCGACGAGGATCACCGGCGGGATCTTTCCCGCTGTGATCTGTGCGATGACGGCTGCTAGCGGTTTCGGCATTCGTATCTCAAGTGCAGTGAATGAAAGTCTAGACCTCGGGCGCCTGCTCCTCGCGCCGGTCTTTCCAGCGGTGATACGCCCAGAGACTGACCCCGATGACTGCGAGCAGCAGCAGACCGTATTTCTCGATGTGCGCGGCCCGGCCGAGCACCCGCTCGACCGCGCGGCCGAAGTAGAAGCCTGCGGTACCGATGACGATTGCCCAGACCATACAGGTCAGCGCCTCGTAGAGCAGAAACTTGATCGTCGAGATCTTCGAGATCCCGATGATCACCGCACAGGTAATGCGCAGTCCGTAGAGCCACTGCGTGATGAAGATCGCCGGCGCGCCGTAGCGCTCGAACAGGCGGACCCCCTTCCCGAAATGCTTCTTCAATCTGGGGAAACGGTCGAGCAGACGCACCCCTTGCGTGCGTCCAAGCCAGAACCAGCAGACATGGCCGACATACGAGCCCCCGAAGGCCGTGACGATCACAAGCGGGAGGGCCAGGTATCGGCGCTCCGCGAAGAAGCCGCCCATCACCAGAATCGTCTCGCCTTCGAGGAACGTCCCCACGAAGACGGCGAGGTATCCAAACTTCTGGAGCAGTAGCTCGGGCGACATTCAAACCCGCAGAGTGCAAGATTCGGGGTATCTCATGAAATTTGGCGGGCGAAGCGTAACATTGAACCTTACCGGAGGCCCCGATGAAGCCGATCGCGCTCACAGCCAGCCTGATCCTGGCGACCCTTTCCCTTTACGCAAGCGACCCGCAGTCCAAGCCAAAAGAGGCGGCAAAGGCACAACCTACCGCTCCCGCTCCAGCGGTGTTGTCCGCCTCAAGCGCCACGGGCGCCGACTCGCCGCTGGTACGCGCCGCCAAGGCCGCCCACAAACCCGGAATCAAGGCCTCGACGGTCATCACGAACGAGACTCTCATCCGCACAGGTGGTCATTTCACGACCGCCGCGTCCCTGCAGCCGATGGCGCCGGTGCGCATCGCACCCGGTCAGTCCGAGGAGCAATGGCTCGCTGACAGACGAAGAAAGGAAATCGAGGCAGCGACTGCGGCCGCCGTAGCGGCCAAGTCCGAACAGCAGAAGAAGCTCGCCGCCGCGCGGCTGGAACAGCTCATGGAAGGCGATACGCCGGAAGGAATGCTGAACGATCAGCCGGGGCAGATGAAAGGTCCGGTCCAGACGATGAAACCGGCGACGCCGGCTACGATGCAGCCGACCTCGCCGAGGCCGCCCCTCTAGAGTGCCGCTTCCGCCTTGAGCGACCTCGTCATCAGGCGCTGCAGGGCCACGCGCGGCGATTCGTTTTCGTGAAGCACGCGAACCATTTCGACGGTGATCGGCATGTCGATGTGATGCCGTTCGGCGAGCTCTTTGGCCGCTTTCGATGTCCTCACGCCCTCCGCCACCGCCCGTGTCTCGGACAGAATTTCAGTGAGCGGCTTTCCTTTGCCGAGGGCGACGCCGACGCTGCGATTGCGGGAAAGTGAGCCCGTGCAGGTGAGGACCAGATCGCCCATCCCCGCCAATCCCGCCAGAGTCTCCAGACGTCCGCCGAGGGCGATGGCTAGCTTCGTCATCTCATGGAGGCCGCGGGTGATCAGCGCTGCAGTCGTGTTCGATCCCAGCCCGAGCCCTTCGAGCACTCCGGCGGCGATTGCGATCACGTTCTTCAACGAGCCCGCGAGCTCCACACCGGCAACGTCGTTCGAGTTGTAGAGACGAAACGTCGGGCACGACATCGCATGCTGCACCTGTTCCGCGAGCGCAAGGTCGGTCGACGCCACGACCGCTGCCGTTGGGTCGCCGCGTGCCGTCTCGAGCGCAAAGGTCGGTCCTGACAGAACGGCAAAACTGCGCAGCGCGTCCTTCAACTCGATCTCCGTGACCTCAGACATCCGCATCAGCGTGTCGTTCTCGATTCCTTTCGTGCCACTCACGATCGAGACAGGGCGCTGCAGGTGCGGCCGGATCTGCGCAAGCACCCCTCGGAAGTGGTGGCTCGGCACAATCATGAAGAGAACGTCGCTGAACCCGACTGCCTCCGCAAGGGAGTTGGTGGCGTGCACGTGCGCGTCAAGAGCGATGGTGGGCAAATAGATCGGATTGTGGCGCGTCTGCTCGATCTCAACCGCGATATTCGGGTCGTGGGCCCAGAGAACCACGTCATTGCCGCAACTCGCTGCGACCGCAGCCATCGCCGTTCCGAACGAGCCCGCGCCGATGATCGAGATTTTCATCCCTCTTCCCCTTTTCCCATCCTGCGTTCCGTGCCCGCGGCCAGCCGGGCGATGTTGGAGTGATGTTTGAGGATGATGGCGAAGGCGATGACGATGCTGATGATGATCGTCCAGAACGGCGCGTGAACGAGAAAACGAAAAAAAATCGGAATCGACGAAGCGCTGAGAATCGACGCCAACGACACGAAGCGCGTCGCCAGAATGACGATCAGAAACACCAGCACGCCCGCCATGATCACGAGCGGATCGAGCGCCAGAAAGGCACCCGTGGCCGTGGCCACACCTTTGCCGCCATGAAAGCGAAGCCAGACCGGGAACATGTGTGCGAGCACGGCAACGAGCGCCGCCATTGAGACCCAGAACGAGGTCGAATAGAACGCCGGCATGTGCGCGCTATCGGCGATCAGCGGCCAGTCCGGCCGCTGCACGATCCAGACGGACAGTGCTACGACGGCGTAGCCTTTGGCGATGTCCAGAGCCAGAGCGATGACTCCAGGCACCTTCCCGAACGTGCGGGCCACATTCGTCGCTCCCACATTGCGGCTGCCGTGGTACCGGATATCCGCTCCCGCAGCGAGCTTGACCACGAGATAGCTGAACGGAACGGACCCGATCAGATACGCCGCAATGAGCAGCAGATACGGGAGAGCGGGCGCCATGGAGTCTGTATTGTAGAGCGCTCAGAGGCGCGGGAGTCGTTCGACGGCCGCGCGCAACGAACGTGGATCAACTGCAGGATATCGATAGAGGAGATCTTCGACTTCCTTGAACAACGCCTTCAGGCGCTCGGGGTCGACAAGTCCATCTCGAATCATCGCGCTCACGTCCAGAAGATCCTTCCGATGCGAGCGCTCCAGCTTCGACAGCGCTTGCGAATAGAAATCGTAGTGATGAAATGAAATCGGACCTTCAAGCGCGATGAAAGGACTGCGTGTCTCCCAACCCGGCAACGGCGGAACGAAGTCGGCCGGCGACGCCAGCTCGACATTGACGTGAAGAAGTTCCTTCAGATCAGGAATCGTTCGGAGAATGCGGTCACTCTCCGGCAGAATCGTGATGTCGATGTCGAGCGTGCTCTCGCGCCAGTGTTGCAACACTGCGCAGGCCCCGCCGGTGAAATAGATACGGCCCGGCTCGCGCGCCTCGGCAGCGATGGCGCGCATGAACGTGCGCAGCCGCGGCTCGGTTACGGCTTCACGCATTCCGCAGCCCGCTCGAAGCTGACCAGCCTTCTGATCAACGCGTTGTAGCGCGAGTGCGCCGAATCGGAATCCTCTTCCGACAAAATCGCGTAAAGGCGGTCCTCGGGGAGAAACGGCGTGTCATCGGGCACATCGAATCCGATGCGCCGCAAACGTGGCGCGCCGACAAGGACAAGGAGCGATGGGATGGATTCGACGCCTGCGGCAAGGTCGCTCAATCCTTTGCGAATCAGATCCGCGCCGGGCAATGCATCTGAGACTTCCACGGCGAACAGTCTACGAGAGTTGACCCAGAATCATGAACCACAGAGACACTGAGGACACAGAGACTTCTCCGTGATCTCTGCGTCTCTGTGGTTGCTATTGGAGCCTAGATGCCGTCGAACGCGTTCTTCACATCCGCGATCAGATCCTCGACATCCTCGATTCCCACCGAGATTCGCACGAGGCCCGGAGTGATGCCGAGGCGGGTGCGCGTTTCGAGGGGGACGGAGGCGTGCGTCATCGTCTCCGGATGCGAGATCAGCGTTTCCACGCCGCCGAGGGATTCTGCGAGTGAGCAGAGGCGAACGCGGTCGAGGAACTTCTTGGCATTCGCGAATGAACCGACGTCGAACGAGATCATCGAGCCGAAGCCGCGCATCTGCCGCTTCGCCAACTCGTGCTGCGGATGATCGGGGAGCCCGGGGTAATAGACCTTCAAGGCTTTCGGATGCTGCGAGATGTACTCAGCCATGGCCATCCCGTTTTCTTCGTGCTGCCTCATTCGGACAGCCAGCGTCTTCACGCCGCGCAGTACGAGCCATGAATCGAACGGGGAGAGAATCGCGCCGACCGCATTCTGCAGGAATCCGATCTGCTCCGCGATCGCGTCGTCGTTGGAAATGACCACACCGCCCACCGAGTCCGAGTGGCCGTTCAGGAACTTCGTCGTCGAATGAACGACGAGGTCGGCCCCAAGCTCGATCGGACGCTGAAGGTACGGTGAACAGAACGTATTGTCGACGACCACGAGCGCGCCACCGGCATGCGCGACTTCGGCGCACGCGGCGATGTCGGTCAGCGTCATCATCGGATTCGTCGGCGTCTCCAGAAAGACGATTTTCGTTTCCGGCCGCAACGCCACGCGGACGTTTTCGACGTTCGATGTGTCGACGTACGTGAAGTGGACCCCAAATTTCTCGCAGACTTTGCTGAAGAGCCGGTACGAACCGCCGTACATGTTCTCGCCGGCGATGACGTGATCGCCTGACTTCAGCAGCCGGAAGACCGTGTCGGTCGCCGACATGCCCGAGGCGAAGCAGTGTGCGTGCTTTCCACGCTCGAGCGCGGCGAGATTGGCCTCGAGCACCGAGCGCGTCGGATTCTTCGTGCGCGCGTACTCGAAACCCTTGTTCTTTCCGAGCTCCGGCTGCACGTAGGTCGAGGTCTGGAAAATCGGATAAGTGACCGAGCCGGTGACCGGCTCCGGCTCCTGCCCGGCGTGAATGCAATCAGTGGAGAAGGCCATGGAGTTCCTTTCGCGAGGGTCGTTAGTCGGGAGTCGGGGGTCGGAGTCTGTGCGCGTCGAATGTCGGACGTCGGGTAATCGAAGTCGGGAGTCGGGTTTTGAATCTACTCCGACTCCCTACCCCCGACCTCCGAATCCCGGCCACCCACCTTCGCCCACTTCGTGTAGATGCCTTTCGACATGTAGCGCTCGGAAGCATCAGGGATGAGCGTGACGACACGCTTGCCGGGGCCGAGCTTTTCGGCAACCTGCAGCGCGGCGGCCACGTTCGCTCCCGCTGAAGACGCGCCCAGCACGCCCTCCTCGGCAGCAAGGCGCCGCACCATGACGAAGGCGGGATCGTCGTAGATCTGGATCACGTCATCGGCCAGAGACATGTCGAGAACCGGCGGGATGAATGATGAGGCGCCGATGCCTTCGACTTCATGCGGTCCCGCCTCGCCCCCTTTGAGAATCGATCCCTGCGGCTCGACGACGACGCACCAACAGGCGGGATTGCGCTCCTTGAGATATTTCGCAACGCCGCTGAACGTGCCGCCGGTACCTGCCCCTGCCAGCCAGGCATCGACGCGGCCTTCCATCTGCTCCCAGATCTCAGGACCGGTCGTGGCGTAATGCGCGTCGCTGTTGTAGTGATTCGTGAACTGCTGCGGCACGTAGGAATCGGGGATGGACCGCGCCAGCTCCTCAGCCTTCGCGATCGCCCCTTTCATCCCGTCGTCCTTCGGCGTCAGCACCACTTCGCCGCCGAGCGCCTTCATCACCTCGCGCTTTTCGAGCGAGAAGTTTTCCGGGACGCACAGGATGACGCGGTAGCCCATACGCGTGCCGGCCAGCGCCAGCGCGATGCCGGTGTTGCCCGCCGTCGGCTCGATGATCGTGCCCCCCTTGGCGAGCTTCCCATCCCGCACGGCGCGCTCGATCATCCCGACGCCGATGCGGTCTTTGACGGAAAAGCCGGGACTGAGGAACTCAAGCTTCACGAAGAGGTCAGCCATACCGGCACTCGGGATGTTCGTGAGCTGGAGCATCGGCGTGTTGCCGACGAGATCGAGGATGTTGCGGACGGGTTTCAGAAGAGGCCGGCTCAAGCGCGCGGGATTGTATACGCGGTGGCGGGGTTACGTGGTTGCTACCACAGAAACAAAACGGCGGGCCCGAGAGCCCGCCGTCGTCGTGATCGATGTAGGAAACTTACGCCCAGCTCGACGAGCGGGCGCCTGTGCGGCGCTGGTTGTAGCAATCGCGGCAGTACACGGGCTTGCCGCTGACCGGCGTGAACGGCACTTCCGTACCGACGCCGCAGCCATCGCATGTCACACTCACCATCTGGCGCTCACGGCCACCGCCGCCGCCGTTTCCGTCGCGCGCCGTCTTCCGTTTGTCGCGGCAGTTCTTGCAGCGCTTCGGCTCGTTCGTGAAACCGCGCTCTGAATAGAACGCCTGTTCGTTCTTGCTGAACACGAATTCCTGTCCACAGTCGGCGCAGTTGAGAGACTTATCGTTGAATGTATCCATGAACCTTGATCTCCTAAAATTGTTCCTTTGAATCTACGATCAGATGGTGGTGCCGCAGCGCAGAATGTGTGCGGGGTGCCGCGACCTTCTCCCCGCTTTTGTGTTCACAAGCGAATCGGTTAGGTCGACCAGCCTCCCTTCGGTAGCGAATACAGCGGTACCCCTGGAACGCTTTGTCGCAGTCCTGAGGTTTTGTTCTTTTGCTGGATTCGTTGCGTCGAGTTTTAGCATAGATGCCTAACGCAGGCAATGAATTACGAGTTGCTCAAAATAAGTTCGTCAACGTATTGACCATCAATTTGACCATCAATCATGGAACATCAGATCCGCATCGGGCCCGCTGGCTGGAGCTACTCCGATTGGGAGGGAATCGTCTATCCACCGCACGGATCGAAGTTCGATCCGCTCGCCTACCTGGCCTCGTTCTTCGACACGATCGAGATCAACTCGCCCTTCTACCGAATCCCGCCACCCTCGCACGCGAAGTCGTGGGTGCGCCGCGTGGCCGCCAATCCGGCGTTCAAGTTCACGACGAAAGTCTTTCGCGGCTTCACGCATGACGCCGCTGGTTTCACCGAGAACGACGTCAGAGCCTTTCGCGATTACCTCGACCCGCTCGCCGAATCCAACCGCCTCGGCGCGGTGCTGATCCAGTACCCATGGAGCTTCCGGAACAACGAGGAGAGTCGCGGCCAGTTGGAGCGTCTCTTCGATGGCTTCGACGGCTACCCGCTATCACTCGAGGTGCGCCACTCCACGTTTCAGAATGACGCCTTCCTGCAGTTTCTCGAGGAGCGCAAGGTGTCGTGGGTGAACATCGATCAGCCGCTCTTTCACGATTCAGTCAAGCCGTCAGACACGCTGACGGGACCCGTTGGATATGTGCGTCTTCACGGCCGCAACTTCGAGAAATGGTTTGCGCACGGCGAGTCGTGGGAGCGTTACAACTACCTCTACTCGAGCGAAGAGCTGACGCCGTGGGTCGATCGAATTCAGCGGATGTCCGACGCGAAAGAGACCTACGTCATCACGAACAATCACTTCCGCGGCCAGGCGATCGTGAATGCCGTCGAGCTCGAAGCATCGCTGGGGATGGACGCGAAGATGCCGCCGCAATTGAAAGGTACGTATCCGGACAGAGCGTGACGATGCCTACTTCGCCACGAACACCGGCAACGGCGTGAGCGCGTGCTGGAGGTTCACGTGGCCGGCGAGTGTTTCCGCGGGCTCTCCGTTGACGAGAATGCGAACGCGCTTTGCTTCAGGAAAATCGGTGGTGACGGTCTGCACGACGGAGTAGACGGCCATGAGCTCTTCGTGGCTGCCGGTTGCCCAGCCCTGGGTCAGCGTGGGGCCGCCGAGGTCGACGAAGGCGGTGCCGTCGGGGAGAAGGAAGGTGGCGCGAACGACGGTGTCGCGGGGGAAGATGTGCGGCACACCGGCGTTGGCTGACCCTTTGAGAAGCTCGCGGGCTACGATCGACAATGCGCCACCGGGGTTCTCCGGCAGTGCCACGCTCCGCGTTTCGCGCACCAGCAGCATCTCGGGACCCTCGAAGAAGAGCGTCACGGGGCGAACTTCAACCTTGTTCTCGACATTGAGGTTCTGGGTAAGCTCGCGCTTCCTGCATCCGCCGCCGAGCGCGAGAAGCGCGATCAGGATCGCGATGGAGCGGCGCACTACGTCCCTGTCCTCGTCGTCGCGGCTGTCGTCGTACCCGTCGTGGTTGGTACAGCCGGCTTTGACGGCGGCGCGGTCACAGTCGGCGCAAGCGGTGCCGGCGGCGGCTGAGCGACGCCGATCCGCGTTTCGTAGTCGACTTTGTACCGCGCCACGGCGGTCGTCAGAGCCTCGACGACCGTCTTCTGGAACGCGTCCGACTTGATCTTCGCCTCTTCATCGGGATTCGTGATGAACGCAACCTCGACCAACGCGGCGGGCATCGTCGCTCCGACGAGCACCTTGAATGGTGCCTGCTTCACGCCGCGGCTCTGAATGCCGGTGATCCGGTTCATCTCTTCCTGCACGGCCTGCGCGAGACGGCTCGATTCGTTGAGGTACTCCTGCTGCGCGAGATCCCAGAGGATGAGTTTCAAATCGCTCGAAGAGGCGGGCGTGGCCAGGGTTTTCGCCGAGTTGTTTTCGACCTCGGCCGCCTTCTCTGCGAGTTTGTCCGAGGCATCGAGCGAAAGGAAGTAGGTCTCAGCTCCGTGCGCGCCTTTGACGATGGCGGCGTTCATGTGCACGGAGAGAAAAAGATCGGCGTGGTATTGGTTGGCGATAGCCGTGCGCTGATCGAGCGGCACGACCGTATCGTCATTGCGCGTCAGGACCACGCGTGTTTTCAACCTGGCTTCGAGCGAAGCCGCCAGCAGCCTGCAGACTGCAAGCGTGGCGTCCTTCTCCATCAATCCGCCGGGCCCGATCGCGCCGACCTCTTTCCCGCCGTGGCCGGGATCGATGACGATCGTACGGATCCCGGGTGGTTCGACCGGCCGCGACGACGTGAGCGGCTGCGGCGTCCCCGGTGCGGCTGCGGCACCTTTGCGAAGATCGAGGACGATGCGGAACGGATTCTCGAGTCGGTAGGCATCGCCGACGACGTCGGGGGCGGTGAGCTGGATGCGAAGGTCGTTACCGATGAATGATGTCTTCGCGACGTACGGATCTTCGTGCGTTTGCTCGACGTACGGCGCTTTGATGGCACTCTTGAATCGAACCGTGTACGCGCCCGGCTCTTTGACGATGGCGTACTCCGCCGGCGCGGTGAGCGTCAGCACCAGCTTCGAGATTCCCTGCACATTGGCGACAGAGACCTGAACTCCGACCGCAGAGGTCTGCGC
This sequence comes from Thermoanaerobaculia bacterium, assembly GCA_017883205.1. Classification (GTDB taxonomy): domain Bacteria; phylum Acidobacteriota; class Thermoanaerobaculia; order Gp7-AA8; family Gp7-AA8; genus JADGNZ01. The sequence continues at coordinate 176,058 of JADGNZ010000002.1, forward strand.
GGGATGAATCTGCAGCAGACGCGCGGCCGGATCCCACGTTGCATCGAGCCCCGAGGAGCGAAGCAGGAAGCCCTGGAAGAACTGCCAGGGGACGAACGGCCGGTTGTCGATCGTCACCGGCGGAACAGGCATCTCGATCAGATCGTCTTTGACGACAGCGAAGCGGCTGTCGGTTCCAAATGCTGCCACCGAGTTGTTGAGCGCTGCCTTGAAGCCGTTTCCTTCGTGAGCCAGGGTCCCGCCGAGCGCGGCGATGACCTCGTCGGCGGCAAAGTAGGTCTGGCCGTTCTGCTGCGCGATGGTGACTTTGTGATCGCCATTCGCGGCGCGCACAGTGGCCTGATTGGCGGGATTCGGTGGCGGCGCCGTTGGGGGAGCTTGCGCGAGAAGGAAAAGCGCGGAAGCAAGAGCGATTGAGGTCAGAGAGAGGGCACGGGTCATACGGGGTGACGGATTATCGCACGGAGGATTCGCCGGGCCCTGGCGCTGGGAGCTTCCCCCTCGGCGCGCACGTTCGTTTCTTCATGCTCCTCATCGAGCAGCACTTCGCGCGTGCGCAGGTAGCCGATCCGCGCAAGAACATCGAGGATGTGCCAGCGCCGTTCGGTGAATCGGAAGGGAAGCCGGTGGCGCGGGCGGATGACGACGACGCGCGGATCGGTGACCACGTGGTCGTAGTCGCCTTTCGCTTTGAAGAGGCCACCCTCTGATTCCCCCTTCTGCGCCACGACGACCACGGCATCGCATCCCAGCTCCAACGCTTTCTCGTACGGCGCGTTGTCGGAGATTCCGCCGTCGCCGTAGGCCTCGCCGGCGATGCGCGGCCGATGCGTGTAAAACGGCGGAAAGTAGTTCGTGGCCATGAGGAGCTGAAGCGGATCGTCGACGTCGCGCGCATCGAAGATGACGTTGGCACCGTCGCGGAAGCGCGTCACCGAGACGAGCAACGGCAGCGCGTCAGGTTGTTTGAATCGATCGCGGCCCATGAACCGGCCGAAGGTTCGCTCGTGCAAATGCCGGAAGCGCCACGGCGAATGATCGATGAGGAGGTTGCGCAGGTCGATGTGGGGCATGCGCATGAAGGAGCGCCAGTAGTAGCGGATGCGTTTCTCGGAGCGCGCCGCAACCATCGCCGCGTTCCAGGCGCCCGCCGAGACGCCAATCGCCAGCGCCGGTGTGACACCGAGCTCGGCGAGCGCTTCGATGACGCCGATCTGAAAGGCACATCGCGAGGAGCCGCCCGAAAAAACATACCCAACGCGTTTTGCGTTTTGCAGCAGAGCGAGCCGATCCAAGGATCTCAGTCTATGCTTTTGGGGTGAACATAAAACGATGCGTCGTTTACTTTCTCGCGCTCCTCACCATCGCCTGTGATTTCGGGACGAAATCGGGGCCACACGTGGCGAAGGAGCCGATCAGCGTCCGCGGCTGGATCACCGACGTCGATGCCGGCGAGAACGCGGCGGCTTACCACACGATCGAAACGGAGTCCGCGCGCAAAGCGAGTCTCTTCCACGATACGAATGTCTGGGTCGAGAACGCTCCGTATGTCTCCGGAGGCGTCGCCGAGACCGGCGCTTTTCTCCTGCTCGACGTGCCGCCCGGAAACGTGACGATCACCTTCACCGCCCCGAACGCCCCCGCCGCCCACCTGGTCCTGGCCGACGTTCCCGGCAACGCCGACGTCTTTGTGCCGTCGATGCTGCTGAAGAAAGGATCGGTCGTTCTTCTCGATCCGAAGAGCGTGAAAGTGCGCATGGCAATGCAGATCGAAAAAGAAGTTCCCAGCGGCAAGTTCGTCACTGTCGCCGACCAGCGCATCCCGATCATGAACACACCGATCGCGCAAATGTCCGACCGCCACGACTATCCGATGGCGCCTGCAACGTATCAACCGCTGGCGAAGGTGAAGTAGGGCTCACATCCGCCCTCAACGTCAACGCTCACTCACGGCAGGTACCCCCTCATCCGGCCTTCGGCCACCTTCTCCCCCACTGAAAAGCGTGGGGGAGAAGGCGCTCGATTGGAGGGTTGGGGTAGATTGCGAGAGTTGGGCTCAATTGAATTGGAGAGTTGTGCCCGATTGGAGAGTTGGCATTCATGATCGAACGTTGTGCGCCCAACTCGCACAGCTCCTTCTCGAATCCTCGCGCCACCCACTCATCGAGCGCGAAGCCGGATGAGGGGGCGCCCGCAACGCCACGCCACGCCATCATTTCGCACGATCACCTCGGCGAAAGAGAAATCCGCGCAAAACAACGCCGTTCACCGCCGCCGCAAATTCGTCCCGACGAAAAAGCCGTTCACATTGAGACCTGGGTTGCGGCCGGTCACCCCCCCGTTCGAGATGTGGAAGAAGCGATAGCCGGCGTAGACGGGGATGCGGGCGTTGGGAAAGAGGACTACCCCGAGTCCGAGCTGCGAGTTGGCATTGAGCTTCGACGTCGCTGCGGGAATCCGCCTGTTCGACCACATCGGTCCCGTACCGAGATCGGCGTAGGGCCGAATCAGATTGGACGACGTGAGCCAGTACTGCCGCACGAAAAAATGCGCCCACTCGGCGCGCACGGAGTCGTCAGGATCACCGTACGTGTGACCGAACCAACTCCGCGGCTGGCGGACGTCGGCGTAGTCGATATCGACGCCGACTCGGGCATTTGGCAGCCAGCGGTCGACGTAGCGCTTGAAGAAGTGTGGCTCTGTGAGCAACTCGAAGCTGATCGTGCGGAAGCGGGACCGGCCGTGACGGTTCGTCTCGCTGCTGGCGTTGCCGAGGTAAATGTTGAAGTCACGAGGATGCGTGGCGGCGAGCGCAGGCAGCGAACAGAGAAGGATCGCAACACATCGAAAAAGGTGACGGACCATGGCGGCGCATTCTAAACGGCGTTGGCACCGCGCGTGAACAGTCTCTGCTGTGAAACCGATGGCCGACCGGCGACATCACGATCACCGCAACATTCTTTCCCGCTTCGCCAGCGCTGCGACGGCGTGGACCGGCTCGACGCTGGCCTTTGTCTGTGCGGCCTCGATCATCCTCATCTGGATCATCACCGGTCCGCTCTTTCACTTTTCCGATACCTGGCAACTGGTCATCAACACCGGCAGCTCGATCGTCACGTTTCTGATGGTCTTTCTCATTCAGCGCGCGCAGAACCGCGACGCCCTGGCCGTGCAGTTGAAGCTCGACGAGATCGTCGCCGCGCTGGAAGGAGCGAGCAACCGGCTGATCTCCGTCGAAGATCTGTCAGAGGAAGAGCTGAAAGTGCTGCGCATTCACTATCAGCGCCTCGCCGAGATGGCGAAACGCGCCGAGAAGATCACCGAGTCGCACTCGATCGAGGAGGCGGAGGCGAGGCACAACTTCAAGGTAGATCGACGAAAGAAGAAGCTCCTCGTCAAGAGCTAAGCCGCGCCAATCAACTCCGCGAATTTCTTCAGATCGATGTTGCCGCCGGAGATGACCGCGACGATCGGGCCTTCGCCTGCTTTACCGCTGAGCGCGGCGGCGACGGCAAGCGCGCCGGCGCCTTCTGCGATGACGCGAACCTTCTCGGCCACCATGCGCATGGCGCGCTTGGTTTCGTCGAGCGTGACGACGATCGAGCCGTCGACGATTCCCTGCATCCGCTCCCACATCCGCGGGAACATGCTCTTGCCGCCGGCGCCATCGACGAACGATGGTTGCCACTCCTCGAATTGTTGCGCGGATGCCTTCTCGAACGAACGAGCGCCCGGCGCGGCAGTCTCTGGCTCGGCGCCGAGGATCTTCACGGATGGAGCGAGTTGCCGGATGGCGCTGCCGATTCCGGAGACGAGTCCGCCGCCGCCGATCGCCGCGATCACGGTGCGCACGGTCGGCAGGTCTTCGAGGATCTCCAGCCCCAGCGAGGCGTTGCCGGCGATGAAGTTGTGATCGTCGAAGGGATGCACAAACGAGCCTTCCATCCCTTCGAATCGCCGCTCTTCCATCGCTTTCCAACAGGCGTCGAATGGCGCCTTGACGATGCGCGCGCCGAGGTTGCGCATCCGCTCGATCTTGGTCTCGGGAGCGGTCTCAATCGCCAGGACCGAGCAGGGAATGCCGTACTCGCGCGCAGCGTAGGCCACACCCTGCCCCGCATTTCCCGCGCTGATCGTCCACACGCCTTTCGCCCGCTCCTCGGGTGTCAGCATCGCCACGGCATTCGCCGCACCGCGGATCTTGAACGCATTGATCGGCTGCAGGTTGTCGAGCTTCAGCCAGATCTCCGGCGCCGCCGCGTCATGCCGCAACTTGATCAGCGGCGTCCGCGTGATGACGCCGCGAATGCGCTCGCGGGCAGCGTAGATCTCATCGAGCGTGACAGGGCGGACGGGTGGCGCAGCAGTCGGCATCCGCGGATTGTAGGCCAAGGAGTGCGTGCGTCTCGCACGCGGGCAGCCGACCGTCTCGCCCGGGTGCTTCGTTCCCGGCCATGCGATACTCACAGGTGTGGGCTCGATCAAGATCATCGTCGAAAAACACGAGGATGGTTACGTCTCCTATGCGGTGGGGATGCGCGGAATCGTCGTAGGCGAAGGCGATACCTACGACGAAGCCCTCGCCGATGTTCGCTCGGCAATCAGACTTCACATCGAGACGTTCGGAGCGCGCACTCGCAGCCCCAACTTGACGATCGTCTCTTCGCGCGCAAGGAGTGCGTGCGTCTCGCACGCGGGCAGCCGGGCGTCTCGCCCGGGTGCTCGGTATCGCGGGTAACGATCGGATCTTGCCGGGCGGGGAGGGTGGAATCAACCAGCGGGAGTGGACGTGCGGCGGGGCCGGATGTCGCCCGAGTGCACCAGTATCACGTGCTGCAAACGGACGTTGGCGCTCAAGCGGCGCGAAATCAACCACCGGGGCGAGGACGCCCCGCTGGCCGCGAGCGAGACGCTCGCACTCCTTATCGAACGATTGTTTCTTCGCGCCTTGGTCCGGTCGAGATGATCGTGGCCGGGCATTCCACTTCGTCCTCGATGAAGCGGACGTAGTCCTTCGCCGCCTGCGGCAGCTCGTCGTACGACGTCATGCCGACGGTCGGCGACTTCCAGCCTTTGAACGTGCGGTACACCGGCTTGTAGTCGTTGTGGGCGACTGCGAACGCCGGGAACGTTTTCCAGTTCTCACCGCGGACGTTATAGCCGGTGCAGACGGGGATCTCGTCGAACTCGTCGAGAACGTCGAGCTTGGTCAGGGCGATGGCATCGAGGCCGCTCAGCATGGCCGAGGTGCGTAGGACAGGGAGGTCGAGCCAGCCGGTGCGGCGGGGGCGGCCGGTGACGGTGCCAAATTCGTTGCCGCGCGCGCGGAGATGCTCGCCCGAGGCGTCGTTGAGCTCCGTCGGAAACGCGCCGCCGCCGACGCGCGTCGTGTAGGCCTTTGCCACGCCGATCACTCGGTGAATGTGCTTCGGCGCGACGCCGAGTCCGGTGCAGATGCCGCCGGCGACCGTGCTCGATGACGTCACGAACGGATACGTGCCGTGATCGATGTCGAGCATCGCGCCCTGCGCGCCTTCGAACATCACCTTCTTCCCGGCCCGGATCTGCTCGTTGATCAGAATCGTCCCGTTGGTGATGCGGTCGGCCAGCACTTCGCCGTAGCGCGTGTAATCGTCATAAAGCTTCTGCGGATCGAACGGTTCTTTCCCATAAACCTCGAGCACCGGATTCTTTTCGGCGCAGGCAAAAACGATGCGGTCGCGCAGAACGTACGGATCGAGGAGGTCGGCCACGCGGATTCCGTAGCGGCTCACCTTCGTCTCGTACGCGGGACCGATCCCGCGTCCGGTGGTGCCGATCTTTCCGGCGCCGGCCGCTTCCTCGCGCGCCAAGTCGAGAGCCTTGTGAAACGGAAGGATGACGTGGGCGGAGTCGCTGATCTTGAGGTTCGACTCGATCACGATTCCGAGAGCGCGCAGTTTCTCGATCTCGTCGAGGAGCGCTTCGGGATCGATGACCATCCCGTTGCCGAGGATGCAGAGTTTGTCAGGATGGAGGATGCCGGAAGGGATGAGCCGCAGCGCGAAATGTTTGTCGCCGAACTTCACCGTGTGCCCGGCATTGTGCCCGCCCTGGTAGCGGGCCACGACGTCGAAGGATTCGCAGAGAAGATCGACGATCTTTCCCTTCCCCTCGTCGCCCCACTGAGCGCCAATGACTGCAAGGTTCTTCATGCGGCGGGGAGACTAGCATGGGAGGGGGGTGGGGTGTGGGGAGTGGGGGGTGGGAGCGGGATTGACGGTGGTTGGCAGCCGTAGTGAACGATCACTTCCTACACCTCGGAGAGTTCGGATGCGGAGTCCACTCCCCACTCCCTACTCCCCAACACCAGCTATAGTTGCACCCGAGGAACCCGCATGGACCTGCACAACAGCCCCGCCTCTTCCACACAGCCGGTTTACTCGCCGGCGCCGGTTCCGGTCGAACAGTTCATCGACAGCATCCGCGAGCTGTCGATGGGCGTCATCACCAAGCAGAAGATCTACGACTTTCTGGCCACCTACCAGATCCGCGACGAGGACCTCGAGCGGTACAAGATGTGGCTGCCCGAGCGCCACACGCGCAACAAAGTCTTCCGCAACGACATGATCGAGGCGATGGTGATCTGCTGGCCCGCCGGCACGATCACGCCCCTGCACACGCACAACGGCCAGCTCGGCTGGATGACGATGATCGAAGGGAAGCTCGTCGTCGAGAACTACAAGAAGGTCGACTGCAACCGCCCCGAGAACCAGCAGGTGGTGGGCATGGACTGCCTGGCCGGAGCGACCCGAATCGAGATGCAAGCCCTCGGCACGGAGCTTTGCGTCCCGGGCGGTCCGGTGAACACCGTCGACAAGACGCAGACGATCCACCGCATCAAGAATCTGGCCGAGTGGAACGAGCGCGCCGTCAGCCTCCACGTCTACTCGCGTCCCATCGACTCGTGCGTCGTCTTCGACGTCGAAGGCGGTACGTGCTTCCGCCGCGAACTGAAGTACGACAACGAGTAATCCGCGTGCCCGCCATCGCCCTTCACCACGTTCAGGTGGCCATTCCGCGCGGCGAAGAAGATCGAGCCCGCGCTTTCTACGGCGGCGTGCTTGGCCTGACCGAGATCCCGAAGCCGGCTAACCAGCGCGAGCGCGGCGGACTTTGGTATCGCGTCGGAACGCTCGAGTTGCACATCGGCGTCGAGGACGATTTCCGCCCGGCGAAGAAAGCGCATCCTGCGCTTCTGGTCGACGACCTCGCGGCCGTCATCGCGCTCGCCGAGGCGGGAGGCCATCCGTCGCGGCCGGATACGCTCGTGATCGAAGGCTACGACCGCGTGTTCGTCAGCGATCCGTTCGGCAATCGGATCGAGTTGCTGGAGAGATTGGGTTAGCGATAGAGATCAAGTGGATTAGCCTGGATTAGCCCCGTGGGCCGCCGAATCCGTTGAATACGCTCAAAACGTGAGGTGTCATCCTGAGCCAGCCGGAGGCGCCCGCGCTACTCATCACTCTCGCACTGACTCTCCCTCGGCGCCGCAGGACGGCGAAGGATCTCAAAATGCGAAGATCTCGTTCGAGCGTCTTTGATCACGATCGCTCGCGCTGGACGAACACGATCTGCGAAGTTTGAACTACTACTTCCGAAAAACGTCGAGCGGCGCGCCGTTTTTTACGCGGCTTTAGCGAGAAGTTGGGTGACGTCGGCGTTTCTCGTAGCGAAGATCGCAGCGATGAGTGTTTGACCTTCTTCCGTGAGTCGGTAGCGCGTTGTTTTCTGGATTTTCTGGACCAGGCCGTGAGCGCGAAGAATGCGTATCTGTCTGCTGACCTTGGCGGCGAGGCGTCGTTGCTCGATTGCGGAGTCGCCACCGGCAGGGTAGAGCCGGCCGCGGATGTCGCGATTGCGAAAGCCGGAGATTGCGAACTCACCTCGAGCGACGATGTCGAGCAGAGCAAGATCGTTGGAGTCGGCCAGACGGAGAGCACGAACGCGTCGGCCTTTGCCGGTCACAGGTTGGGAGACGGTATCGAAGATCTTGGAGCATGGCGTGGTATCGCCCGTTGCGGAGAGAGCATTGAAGTAGGTGTGATTGGCTCGTTGTGAGACCTCGGCCCGGCGATAGAGATCGGCCACTCCCTTGCGCATAGGGAGCCACTGACGTTTGCCTTTGGGGTGGTTCTGAAGAGGCCGGAAGACCTTGAAGTCCGTGGGGTCCCCGATGGTCGTTTCCACGCGGAGGACACTGCCGGCTTTGTCGTACATCTTGATGGAGTTGCCGCGTAGCCAGTGTTTGACGCGAACCCCTTCGGCGCGGTCTTTGAAGCTGGTGACGATCTCTCCCGTAAAGTTCCCCGGAGCTTTCGGAGCAAGGAACCTCATCACGTCGGGGCTTTTCAAAGCGAGCATGCCGTAGCGGACAAGCGGAGGATAGACATCGGCCAGACTGCGTGGATCTTGGAACATGACATCGGTCGCCAACTCGGTTTGGTAGCCCGTCCAGTAGTAGTCCATGGGTGAGCAGCGGAAGATTGCTTGATGCTGTGGGTTGATGGAGCGGGCGATGGCGTTGAGCGCCCGAGGCCAGTCGGTGCGGAGTTGATCGTCCATCAGGCGCTGGGCCAGCTTAGGGTTTCCAAGCCAGGTGAAGCAGTTGTCCGCGCGCTTGAAGTTGTCCTGGCCTTTGCGCAACAACTGGCGGGCAAGCCACTCCCGTCCGTTGATGCAGATCTGAATCGTGAACGGGAACCAGGTCTGGATGCGGGCGTTCATGAAACCGAACCGAGGATCAAGCCAGTAGTGATAGAGATGAAGACACTTGCTCGGGTGGAGCCGCAATCCCCTTTCGGCGAGGTTGGCCGAACGCTGATACTCGAATGTCATGCAGGGCTCGATAGCTTTGAACACACAGATGAGCCCTTGCTCAACAGGGTTCTTGGCCAGGATCTCGCGTGCCCGCTTTTGCTTGTCGTCGCCTGATTGGAGGTACTCGATCGGCCGGTTCTTCCGATGCGCCTCTGCCATCGAGCCCTCCTTGAGTTGTTCGGTCGTGGCAAGAGCGAACTTCTTGAAGTCGAGCAGCCTCACCTTCGCGTCCATCAGCAGGAAGTGCATGCCGTCGTGCCGCATCAGACGCTGCAAGATCCCGTGAAAGACGACCCGGTCGAATCCAGACAGCACACCAGTGACGAGCGAGCGATAGCGTGATAGAAACTTCTCCACGGCGTCCTCCTTTTTGGGGCGAAAGGGTTGTTTGTCACAGCCTTTCTACCCGAAGAGCGACGCCGTTTCATCTTGGGTTGCGGGCGCAGCCCGCGCTAGGATCCTTCGACGTCCTGCGCCGCCGAGCACGCACTGCGCAAACATCGCGATTCGAGCGGGCGGCTCCGGCAGCCTCAGGATGACACCAACTCGATCGGACAGTCGGGATAACATCACACGGAAAGCACCAATCGTGGAATGATTCTGCGTCGTTCCACCAAATTTGGCATCAAGAACATCGAAATCGTCGTTGACATCCAGATTCTCGACGTTGACATCGAGACCTCTCGATAAAGATCTCCAGATTCTCGATAAAGATCTCCAGATTCTGGATGAAGATCTCCAGATTCTCGACGTTAACATCCAGATTCTGGATGAAGATATCTAGATTCTCAGACGTTGACATCCAGATTCTGGATGAAGATATCTAGATCGACAACTAAAATTTTGGATATCTCGTCCCCGGTTGTGGCCGTCGCGGCAAGCCAGGCGGCACCGAAGCCATCCACCACCCCGCTGATACAATCCGCCGCCGCAATTCCAACCCGCCGAGGTGACGCAATGTCGCTGATGTCCACGCTGCAAACCGAGCTCGATCAGATGGCTGCCGCAGGCACGCTCAAGCGCGAGCTGCTGATGAAATCGCCGCAGGGCCCGATCGTCGACGTCGAAGGATTCGGCGAAGTCATCATGCTCACCTCCAACAACTACCTCGGCCTGGCCAACCATCCTGCGATCGGCGAAGCGGCCGCGAAAGCGGAGCACGACTACGGCTACGGCCTGGCCTCGGTGCGCTTCATCTGCGGCACGCAGACGATTCACCGCCAGCTCGAACAGCGCATCGCCGCGTTCTTCGGGACGGAAGACACGATCCTCTACGGCTCCTGCTGGAACGCGAACGAAGGACTTTTTCAGACCATCGCGCAGGAGCAGGACGCGATCATCTCCGACGAGCTCAATCACGCCTCGATCATCGACGGCGTGCGCCTGGCGAAGGCGAAGAAGGAGCGCTACAAGAACCGCGACATGGCCGACCTGCGCCGCGCGCTCGAAGCGACGCGCGATTCGCGCAACAAACTGATTATGACCGACGGCGTCTTTTCGATGGAAGGCTCGCTGGCGCCGCTGCCGGAGATGGCCGCGCTGGCCGAGGAGTACGACGCATTCCTCGTCGTCGATGACTCCCACGGTACAGGCGTCCTCGGCAAGACAGGCCGCGGAACGGCCGAGGAGCTGGGCGTGCTCGACAAGATCCACGCGCACACTTCGACCCTCGGCAAAGCGCTTGGCGGATCGCACGGCGGATTCACGACCGGGCCGAAAACGTTGGTCGACTATCTGCGCCAGAAGTCGCGGCCGTACCTTTTCTCGAACACGCTGCCGCCGGCGGTGGTCATGGGATCGCTGGCCGCGCTCGATCTACTTGAAAACGATCCCAGCTTCGTGACGCGCCTGCGCGAGAACACGACCTACTTTCGCCAGCAACTCACGGCAAAGGGTGTGGCCGTGCGCGAAGGAATCCATCCCATCGTCCCGATCATCATCGGCGACACTGCCAAAGCGATCGCCATCTCAGCCGAGCTGTTGAAGCGCGGCGTCTACGTCTCCGGCTTCGGCTTCCCGGTCGTGCCTCAAGGCGCGGCGCGCCTGCGCTGCCAGATCAGCGCCGCGCACACACGCGAGCACCTCGACCGGGCCATCGAGGCGATCGTTGAGGTGGGGCGGAAGTTCGAAGTGGTGGGGTGAGAAACCAAGGTTCAGAATTGATGGACAAATGAGACTGAGCTACGAGTCACGCGAGTTAATCAGCACTCAACACACGATTGCGACGCAAGAAGTCTTCCGGCGCAGTCGCGCTGAGCTTCAACGCCTTGAGCAGTTGGCGCGCAGTAGCGGTCCTCCACGGAGCGCGATCGACGAAAAATACGCGGAGATTGCAACCGAAGTCCTTGACGCAAAGATAGCGAGTTACTTAGCAGGATTCCGGCGCGAACACCTGATACCGACCGACGACGACATCCGAGAGATCTGTTCCGATCTGAACGAGGAAGCGAGAAGGATCTGGTTCAGCCACGGTCACTCGCCCATGCCAAGTTCCATGGACCTATATACGATGATCGCTCCACGCGCAGAACTGAGGCTGAAGGTGGCGGTCAAGGAAATGTCGATCGAGGCAAAACATGCAGTTCGTGAGGCCGCCACTCATCGGCAGGTTGCACCCCCGATGAGTGAGCGAACAGCTTCGGCCGAACCTGCCGCGAGCGAAATCACAATTGCCGACGTCGACGCATTGGAATTGAGACCTAACATCTTTGGCGTCGGAATCAACCTCAACCACATCATCAAGAGAATTGCCGCGTGGCGACGACGACGGGAGAAATAGACCGACGGTTCCTCGCCACGGCCGAAGCTACGTCGCCGCGTTGTGGTCGGAGGCAACTCAAAGATGCCACAAGCGGTGGGTCGCCAGCTTAGCTTAGGCGCGAGCTAGCGATAGCGACCACTGTCCTGCCCTTGCGTCAGTACGCGAATTCGGCGCAAGATGGAAACGAACATCAGGGGCCACGATGACACGTTTCACACTGCTGGTTCTGTGTTGCAGTCAGTTGCTGTCCACGTCACTCAGCGCCGCGTCGCCAACTGCCGGCAAGACACTGCAAAGCACTGTCAGGGCCGGCACTCAAAATGTTCAGCACGAGCCACCCGAGTTGACAGGGCGGCCTCAGGCCGCTCCGCCACCGCCGGGGCCGGCTCTTCGACAGTTTGCTCAGAGCAAGGTAATTCGCGCGGCTGACCCCGAGAATCCGAAGACGCTTCGGCCAGCCATCGCAGAACTCACCGATCTGATACGGCAGGAGCCGCACAACTCAGATTTCTACTTTCTGCGAGCATCCCTGGCTTGCTACGCCCGTGCAGATCACGTGAATGTCCTTAACGACCTCGCTCAATCGATATCGCTGCGAGGTCCGAGACGAAATGGTGACGAGACGCTCAAAGAACGCTATGCACTGAGAGCCAAGGTCGAGTTCGACAACCACCGTTACGATGACGCGATGCGCGATCTAGACACCGCCATCAAGCAAGACTACGATAGTGCTCAACAGATTTTCAACGACGGTGGCACGAAGCCAAGCACCATCGCCAAACCATGCGTTTGGACGCTTGCCGACCTCGACACATTGGCGGAGCGATACCCTACAGATTACCGGCCACCGCTCTATCGAGGACTATATCTGAGCTACTTCCTCGCGTTCGACCTGGAGTCTGACTACACACCACTGATAGACGCGTTCGAAAGGGCCGCCACACTCAATCCAGCTTCACCATTGCCGCATTTCTTTAGCGGCGAGTTATACACCATCGGGCGTCTTGGCGGAGTGATGTCCACCGCAAACGCGAAGTGTCTGGATTATGTCGTCCCTCGCACACCGGCGTGCCTCGCCCTTGACGAAGCCCGTAGGACGGGCATTCGTTCGCTCACGAGGGCGATTGCGCTAGATCCGACGTTTATGCACGCCTATGCGATCAGAGCGAATGCTCTTTACGACTTAAAAGAATACCAGCAGGCGGTACGAGACTACGACGAGGTGTTGAAGTTGGCTCCAGAAGGTGACACGGTGCGAAGCATTTACAATGATCGAGGACTAGCAAAAATGGCCTTGGGCCACTATCACAGCGCAATTCTAGACTTCAGCCGATCGATCGCGTTAGGGTGCAGCGAATTGTGCCAATCGTATGAGAATAGAGCCGACGCCTATCTGAAACTTCACAACTACACCATGGCCATTGCAGATATTGGTCGTTCGATCGAGCTCGTTCTCCCGAGCGCGTTGTATATGATGAACATTGAGCAATTTCGACGTATTTATCCAGAGTACGACGCCGTTCCGGACGACGTCCTTTGTGAAAAGCTCAGGAGACTGTTTTACCATGCATTGTCATATACAAGCTTTGCGAACGAGTTTCTTATCAAGGCGAAGGAGTACTCCTCCACGGTGTTGCCAGATTTCTTTGTGAAACGTGGTGATGCGTACATGGCGTTACACCAGGCGGCAAAGGCGAACGCCGAGTACGACCGCGTATCCCGTGCTTTTCCTGAATGGGCGGCTGTTGTTTTCACGCAAAAGAACGGCAGTCGAGTCAGGAAACCAGAATAGGCCGCGCGTGGAGGGCCAGCTTCATCCTATGCTTCCGAGTTCCCGAGATGCCAGCCGATCTCGAGAGCGCCCTCACTTCTCGACCGGAATCGCAAACGCCACCTTCGCGAAGCCGATCGACTTGTCGATGCGCAGCAGCGCCTTTGCGACGTAGTTGCCGGGCGGCATGATCAGTTTCTGGCGGACGGCCATGTCGGAAGAAGGCGTTGCGGGAATCGAAATCTTCTTCTCGCGATATTCGACCGCCTTTCCCTTTGCGTCGAAGATGTAGAACATGAGCGTGGCGTCAGTGACCGCGCCGCGCTCCCGCGCCAGTTGCCGCGCCGGAATGATGATGTCGATGAACGGACGCGTCGTGAATGAGAAAATCGGAGCCGTTCCGGTCTGCGGAAGGTCGTTCTGGATGATGTCGGCCAGCAGCAGCGCGTCCGAAGTGTCGCGAGCGTCCGGTGTCGTCGAGAATCCCTTGCGGAAGGAGACCGTCGTGCCCGAGGGAACGTTCTTCACCTTCACCTCGATGGTGTTCTCGCCCTTCTTCGGATTGACCGGGCGGAATCCGAGCCGGTAGCCGGCACTCACGGTCGTCGAGAGATTCTCCAGCGCGCTTGGCAGGTCATTCGTGTAGTGAATGAACTGGCCTCCTGTGTGCGCCGCAAACTGAAAGAGTATGTCGTTCGCGAGCGGATCGAAACGCTGCGTGCTTTGTGGTTTGCCTCCGGCGTAAACAGGAGTGGCTTGCGGCGTGCGGCCACCTTCGTTGAGGTTCATCGGGTCGTTGATCCTCAGATCGACCGTGTGCAGATGGGCGCCGGCGGCGTTGAACGCGTCGTAGAGCGCCCGTGCTGCCTGCCACATCCCGGAATCGACGTCGGGCGGGCCTGCGACGTTGTTCGTGATGCCCGTCATGTAATCCGAGCTGAAACCCTCCGAGAAGAGAATGACGTGTTTGTAGCCTTCGAGATCCTTGAGGCGCGCTGCGAGCGAGGAGAGATCTTTGAGTTGGTCCTTGGCCGAGGTCTTGGCGCGTTCCCGCTCCTCCTGTTTGAACCCGGCCATGATATCGGGCATCGGATCCTCGCTGCCGGGCGGGATGAGGTTTGGATCCCACGCCTCCGCGGTATCGCGCTCTGCGTTCGTAATCGAGAGCGCCAGGGCGTCGTGCGCGCTGCTGGGAGCCATCTTGAGAAGTGCGCGCCGGATGACATCATGGTCGCGCGTGAACGGAATGATGAAGTTCGCGCCAGTCGAACCGTAGGTTGCCACCGCGAACAGGTCCTGCGGCAATGCGTGATCGACCATGATCGCCGCCGCCTTTTGCGCACGGGCAAGGGCGGCCGGGCGGCCATAGGCGAGATCGAACAGCAGGAGAAACAGACGGCGCGCACGCGGATCGGCGATGGGAGTTGCTGCCGGCGCTAACTTGGCCGCGGCCGGCGCGGGCGCTGATGTCACGAGCTCGATCGGATCGAAGTAGTCGATCGTCTGCCGCTTTCCGTTGACGTACAGCTCGAAATCGTTTTTCGTCAGATTGCGAATCGGTTTGCCGTGGCTGAAGACGTAGACCGGCACATCGATGACCTGGACGGTGATCGATTCGTGCGTCTGCGCAGAGGCAGCGGTTGCGAGTAGTAGGGGGACTCCGAACATCAACAATAAGTAGCGCATTTTCATCGGTTCTCCGTGACAGGCTTCGTGCCGCGAGTCATTTCACGCCCGGAATGGTGAAGGCCACTCTTGCGAATCCAATCGACTTATCCACGCGCAGGAGCGCTTTCGCGACGTAGTTCCCTGGCGGGAGCTCGAGTTTCTCGCGGACGACGGCGTCGGAGCGCGTGTTTCGGGCGATCGAAATGTTCTTCCCCAGATTGAGGACGGCCACGCCCTTGTCGTCAAAGATGTAGAGAAGGACCGAGGCATCCTTGATTGAGCCGTGCTCCCTGGCCAGTTGCCGGGCGGGCACGACGACATCGATGAAGGGGCGGACGTTGAAGGCGAAGAGCGGAGGCGTTCCCGTCTGCGGTATGTCGTTTTGGATGATGTCGGCGAGAAGGAGCGTGTCGCGTGCGTCGGGCGACTCGGCCGCGCCACCGAACCCTTTGCGGAACGAAATGGTCGTTCCGCTGGGAACGTTCCTCACTTTCACATCGATGGTGTTCTCGCCTTTCTTCGGATTGACCGGCTTGAATCCGAGTCGATAGCCGGCGCTGACCGTTCTGGAGAGTTTCGTCAAAGCGCCGCTGAAGTCGTTCGTGAAGTGAATGAACTGTCCACCTGTTTGGGCTGCGAAAGAATAGAGAGTGTCATTGGCAAGCGTGTCGAAGCGCTCCGACACAGGCTTCGGTCCGGGGATGTTGACTGACTTTTCGTCCAGGGGTATCGAGTCGGAGATGCGCAGGTCGACTGCGTGAAGTAGCACACCGGCGGCGTGGAATGACTTGACCATCGTTTGAAGGCTCTGCCACATGTCGTTGTCGACCTGGGGAGGCAGGTTGCCCTCATAGTTCAGAGCCCCGAGGTTGGGGGTCGATCCGGTGAAGTAGTCCGCGGCGAAACCTTCCGAGAACAGAATCATGTGCTTGTAACCTTCGAGGTTGGCAAGCCGCGCCGCAATCTTGGAAAGCTCGCTGAGTTGCGATTTGCTCGCGTTCTTGGCTCGTTGCCTCTCGTCGGTTCCAAACCCTGCCATGATTTCGGGCATCGGATCTTCAGCAGGCGCGCGCGCGCCTCTTCCCGCGCCCTCCCCTGTTGGATTCCAGGCGTCGGCTGACTGACGCTCAGCATCCGTAATCGAGATTGAGAGCGAGTCATGTGCGCTGCTTGCCGAGAGCTTGAGCACCGCCCGGCGGATGATTTCGTGGTCTCGCGTAAAAGGAATGACGAAATTCGCACCTCGCGAGCCGTACGTGGCGACGGCAAAGAAGTCCCCCGGTAATGCCTGATCGACCATGATCGCGGCCGCCCTCTTCGCGCTTGCGATCCCCGCGGGGCGGTTGTAGGCGAGATCGAACACCAGGAGAAACAGCCGGCGCTCGCGCGGATCGGCCGGCGGCGCCGCCGGCGCAGTTGCTGCTTGACGCGGCGCATCAACCTTCGTGAATTCGATCGGGTCGAAATAGTCGATCGTTTGCCGTTTTCCATTGACGAACAGCTCGAAGTCGTCTTTCGTCAGATTGCGGATCGAGGTGCCGTTGCTGAAGACATAGACGGGCACGTCGATGACCTGGACTGTGATCGATTCGTGGGTCTGCGCTACGGCGGTTGTTACGACAAGGGCAAGCACGGCAAAGAACACGAACGTGCACTGCTTTCTCATTTTGATCTCCGGGCCCAGTGCGGCTGGCCGCAGTCTATCCGGCATTACAGAACCGGAAAGCGGCAGACATCGCGCAAGAGGCAAACGTCACAGTTTGCTTTGCGGCGCTTGCGACTGCAGAGATCGAGGATGCCGAGGCGGCAGATGGCGAAGTCGTAGCGGACGGGATCGGCGCGATCGAACTTCGCGAGACGATCGGTGAGCGCGCGTGCGGCTTTCCAATCTGCAGTCTTGCGACCGTTGAGGCCGAGGAATGTGGCGATGCGGTGGACGTGCGTGTCGACCGGCATCACCAGTTTGGCGGGATCGACGAAGCCCCAGATGCCGAGGTCGGGCGACGTGCGGCGAACCATCCAGCGGAGGAAGAGGTTCATCCGTTTGCAGGCTGAGCCGTTGGCGGGTGACGTCAGGAGGTAGTCGAGGGCCTTCGTCCTCCGAGGGCCGATCAGCGCTTCGACGAACCGTGTCAGCGACTGGCCGATGTCGCGGTCGTGATCGTCGTAACAGATGCGGAATAGCTCGCCGATCGTGCCGTGCTCGCGAATGGCGGCGGCGATGCGCGCGAGCAGATCGATGAGCTCCGGCGTTTTGTGGAAGCGATGGGAGAATCCTGCGAACCGCCGCTTCGCTTCGGCACGATCGAACTTCACGAGATATTCATAAGGAGAAGGGAGCATGCGGTCGAGCACGCGGCCGGCGTTGGCAACGACGATGTCCGCGCGACCATAGGCAAATGCGGCAGCGAGAAGACCGGCCACTTCCTGATCGGGAGGATTGGTGTAGCGGAGGACGAGTTGCAGCGGATCGGGAGCGATCGTCGAGACGTCGAACGTCTCCACGAGCGTGTCCAGCCGCTGGCGCAGCTTCTCTCCGCGCACCGGCATTCTCGGCATGTCTGGCCAAACGCCGAAACCGTGTTCAGCATTCTTCGTCTACAGTTCGTACATCCGTTCGAAACCTCGGGAGGAAAACCATGTTCGCAATCCGGCGCTTGCTCTGTGTCTCGTTCTTACTGTCGTCTCTGGTCGTGCCGCTTCACGCGGCGGTGACCGGTACCGTCATCAACATCGACGGAAAGGCGGTCACGGGAGCGAAGGTGTCTCTCTTCGCGCCGGAGCTCATCGCCGCGCAGGGACCACGCTTGCAGTCAGCGGATCCGCAGCGAACGCCGCTGGCGACTGTCACGACCGACTCCGGCGGCAAGTTCACCCTTGACGTCCCGAAGGATCAGATCATCGTCGATATCCGCGTCGAAGCCGCCGGTTACGCACCGTCAGGCAACCGGTACACCGCAGACGACGACGCCGGCGCGATTCTCCTCGCCCAGGCGGCGCCCGTGCGCGGAACGATTACAGCGAACGGCAAGCCGGTCCCGAACGCTACCGTCGCCATCTACAGCGGCACTGGCGAGTACACGACGAAAACGGACACCGACGGTCACTACACCGCGCCCGATCCTTCCAAATGGGCGCTTCGCGTCATCGTGCTGCATCCCGATTACGCGGTGGTCGATGAGCTCATCGGTCCGAATGGGACGAAAAAGGGTCCCGATTTCTCGATGAGCACGGGAGTCGCCGTCACGGGCCGTGTCGTCGCCGAGGACGGCCAGACGCCGGCGGGAGACGCGCAGCTTTTCCTCGATGGCTGGCCGGCGGGCAAGTCGGCGGCCGACGGAACCTTCACGATCGCGCACGCAAGAAAAGAGTGGGATTACGTCGAAGCGCAGTCCGCAAATCGCGTGGCCCGGCGGGCACGGACAGCCGGCGCTTCCCCAACGCTCAAACTCGCCAAAGGTGGCAGCGTGAGCGGCAGTGTGCGCGACGTGAAATCGCAGCTTCCCGTCGCCGGTGCACGCGTGGCCCTTGCGCCTTCGGGCGCGTTCGGCAGCCGGGAAGCTACACGCGACGCCATCACCGACGCTAAGGGCAACTTCACGATGTCGCCGGTCGCACCCGGCGCCTACGACGTGCGGCCGGCACGTCCCGACTACGTCATCAACGGTGCCCAGGCGGTGATGGTGAAAGGCGCCGACGCGGTGCAGAAAGCACTCTACGCGACGGCGCGCGGCCGGATCAGCGGCACGGTCCTCGACGAAGACAAGCGGCCGGTTGCGGCAGCACACGTGGCCACCACTCGGGCGGCAGCGCGCAATGACATGTTTGCGATGATCGGGATGATGCGCGGCGGCGCAAGCGACGGCTACAGCGCGCCCGACGGCCACTTCGTCCTCCGCAACGTCGAGACGGACGCGGACCTGCACGTCGATGCGTTGAAGCGCGGCTATCCGGGAGCCAAATCGGCAACGCTCAAGCTCGTAGCCGGCGAGCGCAAGACCGGCGTGACGATCACGATCCCGCGCGGCATCGCCGTCACCGGCCACGTGACCGACAAGGACCACAAACCGCTTTCCGGAGTCGCAGTCGAGGCCATCGAAGCATCGGCCGATGCGATGGGCGGCGTGCGCCGCGTCGTCATGTCGACCCTCATGGGCAATCGAAACGACGAGCAGGTGCGCACGGGAAGCGACGGTACCTTCTCGATCAAAGTCAAAGAGGGGACGTACGACCTCGCCTTCAATCGGGAAGGGTTCTCCGCCAAAACGGTACGCGGGACGAAAGTCGACGCAACGACCAAGCCGGTCGAGGTCACCCTCGAGCCGGGCGTCGAGATCAGCGGCCGGGTCACGCGCGGCGGCGCCGGCGTGGAAGGCGTCAACGTCCGGGCCATGTCGCAGGGCGGATTCCAGGGTGCGGTCACCGGCCCGGACGGCGCGTTCCGCATCGCCGACCTCACACCCGGTCAGATGATGCTGATTGCCGCAAAACAGGATTCGTTCATCCAGGAGATGCGCCCCGTCACGGCGCCGACGAAGGACATCGTCATCGAACTGCCTTCCGGCGGCCGCATCACGGGGCGCGTGCTCGACAAAGCCAGCCATGAGCCGATCACGTCGTTCATGGCCGGCGTCACAACCTCGCGCAGCGGCGGCGGGATGGTGATGATGATGCCGCCGATGCAGAAGCAGTTCACGAGCGACGACGGCACGTTTGTTCTGGAAGGGATCAAGCCCGGCTCGACGCAGGTGGTCGTCAACGCTCCCGGTTACACGACGGCGCGCGTTCCGAACATTGAAGTTGAGGACGGTAAGACGGCGCCCGACGTCGAGGTCGACGTCGAGACGGGAGCGAAGCTGACGGGCCGCGTTACCGGTACGGACGGCAGCCCGGTCGCGGGCGTCTCCGTCCGGGAAGATCAGATGGGCGGCGGAGGCGGCCGTGTCATGCGCTTCGACGCCACCGACACGGGCGGAACAACGGATCCGAACGGCGACTACACGATCGATACGCTGGAGCCCGGCGAGAAAACGTTTACGTTTTCCCGGGGAGGCTACATCGCCCAGCAGCAGACGGTGACGATGGCAGCAGCAAAAGAGACGCGGCTCGATGTGCAACTCTCCAGCGGTCTTCGCGCCACCGGCTTCGTCGTCACCGACGGCGGCGCGCCGATTCCGGACACCATGGTGCGCGCGGCGTCGGCCAGCGAAATGGACGGCGGGCGTCAGGCAACAACGGACAGCAACGGCGCCTTTGCAATCGAAGCGCTCGCACCCGGCCATTACACGTTCACAGCAATGAAGAACGGCTTCGCACCGGCCACGCTTCGCGACGTTGACATCGCCACATCGGGGCCGGTACGCGTGGTCCTGAAAAGCGGCGGCGTGATCAGCGGCCATGTGAATGGGTTGACGCAGCAGGAGTTGGATCAGACGACCGTCTCGGCGAGTGTTTCCGGCGGCGGCGGCGGCCCGTTTGGCGGTGGCGGAGGCGTGTCCACACCGGTCGACAGCGCCGGCAACTTCCGCATGGAAGGAGCACCCTCGGGCACCGTGCGGATCTCCGCTCGCACTGGAGCGATGTTCGGCGGGGCGAGCAAGACGGCGGCGCCGAAAACTGTGGAGCTCGAGCCGGGCGGCACCGCCCAGGTCGACATCGACTTCAAGTCGTCCACGGTAATCAGCGGCCGCATCGTGAGAAACGGTAGCCCCGTCGCCGGCGCTCAGGTCACCTTCATTCCTCGGGGCGCAAAGAGCCAGACCGTCTCCAGCGCGAGCTCGGACTCCAACGGCCATTACGAAGTGAACAGCCTCGATGACGGTACGTACATGGTGCAGGTCATCGACATGGCCCGGCTCAGCCCGTTCTCGACGCAATACGAAGTCCACGGCTCCGATACTTTCGACATCACCATCAAGACCGTGACCGTCCGCGGCCGCGTGGTGGATGCCGCGGATACGCATCCGCTCAACGAAGCCACCGTCGATCTGCGCCAGGCCACCGGCCAGTCGATCTTCGGCGGCGGTGCCGGCCAGACCGATGCGGACGGACGCTTCACCATCGAGAACGTCGCCGCCGGTACGTACCAGATCACTGCCGACAAGAGCGGCTACGGTCACGACTCGCGACAGATCACGATCAGCGACTCCGATCCTGACCCGGTGCAGTTCCAGCTCTCACCGAGCGACGGCATCACGATTCGTGCGGTCGACACGCGGGACAACACGCCGCTCACCGTGAACGTCCTCCGCGTCGTCGACGCGCAAGGGAACGAGCTGCCGTCATCGTCGGGATTCTTCGGCAACAGCAGCGAGACCGTGAAACTGGCGCTCGCTCCCGGCGTCTACACCGTGACGGTCGTCGCCCGCAACTACGCGTCGCAAACGCTGTCGATGTCCTCCCCTTCGCAACAGGTGGTCCGCTTCTCCCCCGGCGGAACGATAGTCCTGCACTCAAAGGACTCGACCACCCGCCGCGCCCGCCTCGTCGATGCCGCCGGCGTCACACACGGCCTCAATCCGATCTCGCAGGGGATCTCGTCTCTGCCTCCCGGCACAACGCAAATCAACAACGTGGCCGCGGGCCACTACACACTCCAGATTCTCGATAACACGGACCGGATCACGAAGACGGTGGAGATCGATGTCATCGACGGGCAGCAGAGTAATTACGATGTGTAGGCGAGTCGTGATATCATTTTGCTATCATGAACGTTCTCATACGCGATCTCGACGAGAAGACAGTCAGCGAACTCAAGAAGCGGGCGGAGAAAGGCAATCGATCGCTGCAGGCTGAGCTGAAGGCGATTATTGAGGAGGCTGCAGCTCGCGACTGGCAACGCACTTGGGCCGCGGCGGACCAAATCTTCGAGGAGCTGCGCGCGACCGGCCGGAAGTTCTCTGACACCACTGAGTTGTTGCGAGAGGATCGCGAGCGGTGACGTTGTGGGTCCTGGATGCCAGCGTCGTCATCAAATGGTTCATCCCAGAAGATGACAGCGCTGCTGCAATTGAGCTCCGAGCGTCTGTTGCCGGATTCGCAGCGCCCGATCTGCTCTTCGTCGAGTCTGCCAACATTCTCTGGAAGCTGGTGAAGCGAGGGGAGATCGAGCCAGAGCGAGCGGCCGCGATTATTGACGAGATTGCCGCCGCGTCTTGGGTCGTCTACGCAAACCAGAGCCTTGCACGCGACGCAATCGATCTGGCGCTGGCCAGTGGTGCTAGTGCATACGATGCCTCGTACGTTGCCCTTGCGGTTCGTCTCGATACCATCTGCATCACCGCTGATCGCAGACTCGTTCAAAAGCTGGTCGGAACACCCAGCGAGGCTCATGTCCGGCTTCTCGCCGACTACACGAACTAACTCTTACTGCTCGTCGTGTTCATCGTGCTCGTCGATGAGCGGCGGCTCGGGGACATCGGCCACCACGTCGTGCGGGACGTTCTCGAGCCGCGGTACTGCGGGGCCGCCGAAGTTCTTGCGGTATTTCTCGAGGCGCTTGAAGAGGTGGTGCAGGTCGTAGGTCAGGCGCAGGACTGTACGGCGGAGCTTGTACTTCACGCGCTTGAACGCTTCCAAGTCGTCGCCGCGTAGTGTGGGCAGGAATGACTGGATCTCCGAGATCCGCTTGCGCACTTTCTCGAGGTCTTTGTCCTGAACGTTGACGAAGACTTCCTGGCCGGCGATGAGCATCGGCTCGGTTCCGGTCATCTGATCGTCGAACCAGTGCCAGAGCTGGATCAGGTCGATGCGGCGGCCTTTGGATAGAAAACGGGTTTCCAGCAGATCCTGCCGGAAATAGCCGAGGAGCTTGCGGTCGTCGGCGTGGTTGAACTCGTCGTCGGTCAGGTTGCGGGTGTTCCAGACCGCGTAACGGATGATGTCGTTACGCGTTCCGCGAAGCTGGCGGAGCGTCTCATCGAGGACTTTGAAAGGTACCTGAGCGAGCGTTTGCGGCTCGGGCTGGGTCACGGGCATGGGCCTGAAGAATACAACACTGAATCGAAGAGCGGCTCCATCACTGCGCCGGAACGAAGATCGGATCGCCGGTGGCGTTGTCGATGACGGAGGCCCAGGCGATGGCGCCGGTGTCGCCCGAGAGCAGTTGCGCTTCGATGCGCCCGTCCGCGACCGTCGCGTCGATCGGGAACTGAACGGCCTGCAGCGGGTGGACCGTGCGGTCGATGACGTCGAGCGAATGACCGGCGGCATCGAACAGCGTGAAGCGGACGACGGCGTCGAGGGTGCCCGCGTTGATTGCGCCCGCGTTCGTGCGGAAGGTGGACGAATGCTCGACATGGAGAAGCTCGCGCGCAGGGCCAGCCGGCGTCAGCGGGAGAAAGCCTTCGTTCGCGCGGGCGAGCGGGATGAACTGGCCGTAGGTTCCGGTACTGGCCGTGTTGAACGTGCGCGACGTGGCCACAAGCGTTCCGGAGAGATCGGCGCGAACGGTGCCGAATGCGCCGGGCCGGCCGAAGTAGGTGCCGACGGCATCTTCGATCCGAACGGCCTGATGGGCACTCACCGTCCCATGCTTCGTGATCCGCTCGCCGGAGATCGAATCGATGTACGTCAGATCGAAGGCACCGCCCGCATCGCCGAACGCGCTGATGACGATGTCGCTGCGCCAGAGCGAGCTGACTCCGGGCTGGCTGATGACCGGCGCGACGAACGCGCCAGCCTGCGGCTGCGACGCACCAACGTAGATCGGATCCCCGCTCCGGTTGTCGATCACAGAGCCGTAGGCAACGATCCGGGCGTCGCCGCTGATCACCTGCAACTCCGCCGTCATCAGCGCGGCGCCTGTTGCAGGAAACTGCAACTGCGTGAAGGGCACGATCGGGTAGTCGTGCTGCGAGACGACGGTCCCGCTCGCCGCATCGAACAGCGTCACGCGAGCGGTACCGTCGCTGCCGTTCACTTCGGCAAAGCCGAGGTTCGTGCGGAAGTCTGCGGTGGCGAGGATGTGCGGAACGTCGGCGAGCGTCGCTGCATCCGTCGTCGCCACCGCCGGAATGAACTGGCCGTAGGTGCCCGGGCCTCCCGTGGTGACTTTCGTGAATGTGCGGCTGGTGATGATCAGCGCGTCTGTGTCGCCGAGAAACTCGAGCTGGCCGACGCCGCTCGTCTGCATCAACGTGGCAACGACGTCATCGAGCGCCATGACCTGCTGCGGCGCCACCGCGAGCTTGACGGCTGCGAAATGTCCCCACCCTTCTTCGCCCGCTCTCGTGAAGATCGCTGTAACGTTCGCCTGCCTGCTACCGCCGTTGAAGAGCCGCACGTCGCTCTGCCAGCTCGTGCCGCTCTCGCCGGGCGTGTGCGCGACGGCAGCGATGTGTTTCCGCGGCGCGAACGACGCCGGCCGCGTCGTTGCCGGCACGTCGCCGACGTACGTGATGCCGAGCGACCACGAAATCAGCGTTCCGCTGCTTTGGGGCTGCAGATCGCGCACGTTGAGCGTCCATTGGCCATTCGCCGCGCGGCCGTGAAAGACATCGAGCCGGTCCACAGTGTCGGCATCGATCCCATAGGTCACCGGCGAGAACGCTGCATGGTCTGTCGAAGGGTTCTGCAAAATCGCCGTGGTGCCGTCCGGAGCGATAAGGCTGATCTGCAGATCGCCTCGGGACGGATGAACGATGTTGACGCTGACCACGAGCCGTTCGATCGAGCGCGCGTCGGTGATCTCGAGCGTCGGCATCACTCCTCGGGGCGCTGCGTCCGGAATCAACAGTCCGTGCTGCGGCGACTGCGTGAACGTCACGTCGCCGCGCGGCGTGCGGTCGCAATCGGATGCGGCGAGAATCAGGCGGGCGATAAACGCGGAGCAGATCGCGGCTCCATGAGCGCCACCGTTGAGAATGCGGTCGGCATCGATCAGCTTACGAGCCTGGATCGCGTAGGTCGGATCGGACGGCGCGCCGAACATCGACTCGAGGACCAGCGTATCCGCCATCGGCCGGCCGGCCGCGACGCCGTGACGCTGCACGAGCGTATCGAAGATCTCGCGGAGCGCGGAGGACCAGATCTCTCCGTTCTTGTGTTCTGTGCCGGAGGTCTCCCCGATGATGTAATCGTTCATCGTCTTGGCGCTGTCGACACGGCGAAGACAGTCCGCACCATCCGGATAGCCGCAGTTCTGCGAGGAATCGTCGCCAAAGCATCGGGCATCCCACTCCGCGAGGCAGTACGGATCGCGGCCTGTGCCCAAGCCGGGCACGTAGTTCGACGAGTAGGCCCAGTAGTCGCTGTAGCCCTCGCCCATTGCCCGCGACTGGCTGGAGGACGTTCCGAAGAAAACCGATGGCGCGACCCAGTCCTGAATGGCGTGACAGAACTCGTGCAACAGAATATCCGAGTCCTCGGCGTCATCGACGCCGCCATCGCCAAAATAGAGCTTCCCTTGCCCGGGCGTCGCGCTGCCGACATAGAGCGAGTTGTCGGCACCCGAGACCGAATGCGGATCGACCGGAATGGAGTAGGCGACAATCCGCCGCGAGCCCGTGTAGCCGAGCGATTGCAGATAGCGCTGGCTGCGGTCGAGATGAAAGTAGGTGTTGACCTCTTCGAACTGCGGCTGGCTGCGGTCGAAGAGCAGTGATTGGGAAGCGTCGGCGTGAGGAGTCGACGGCGCATCGGTATCGACGATCTGAACATTCGGTCCGGCGAGCATCCCGGTGGGATTGAGCTCCAGAAGATCGACCAGCGAATACGCCGCATCCGGCACGGCAGAGGCTGCGTCGTTCTGATCGCGCAGCGAAGGATCGTTCAACCTGGTTACCGGATTCGGATCGAAAACGCGCGCGCTTGCCGTGATTCGCGCGAAGAGCGGTTTTGAGAGCAGCAGCGCTCCGGTGACGGCATCGACGTAATGCGCGACCGGCTCGTGCGGATTTTCTTCAACGACGACACGCCAGACCGGCCGCGCTTCTCCGGCCACGTTGACAGCGGCCATTTGCTGATCGCGAACCTCGCCCGCCGGCAGCACCCAGAGTGCCGACTGCCTGGCGATGAGTGACCGCTTCGGAGCGGCGGATGCGATGGCACGATGAAGCTCGTGCGTGATGCCGTTGCGATCGACTCGCTCGATCACTTCGCCGCCCAGGACCGGGAGCCCGTCGACATATTGCGTGTAGTGGCGGTACGTGCCGATGAGCGACTCGCGCTGGTAATCGAGGCGCAGATCCTGACCGTTGAGGGCAATCGCGGAGATGAGGAGAACGAAGGGGACGACGACGAGCCGCATCCGTCGCGAAAACCGCGCCCCTCCAGGGAAAATTCGGAGGTTGCTCCACGCCTCCGCTATGAAGCGGCGATCGCTCGCGGTTCCTGCGCTGTCGGGGCGACAGGTTGCTCGGCCGCATTGACGACCGGTAGCGAAAACGAGAACGTCGTTCCCTGCCCTTCGCGGCTCTCCACCCAGATCGTGCCGCCGTGACGCTCTACGATCTGCTTGGTGATGTAGAGGCCAAGGCCCAGTCCGCCGTAATTCGTCGACGAGACCTGTCGTCCGCGATGAAAACGCTCAAAGACCTGCCCGAGCTCGTCCGAGGGGATGCCGATGCCGCGGTCCGCGATTGACGTCACGAGCTGATCGTCGCGCTCCTCGAGCGACACGATGATCTCGCTGCTGTCGGGCGAATACTTCACTGCGTTTTCCATCAGGTTGCCGAGCACCTGCTCGAGACGGTCGCGATCACCGACGACCCTTTTGTTGCTGACGGGAACGTTGAGTTGAAAACGCCGGTCGCTGACGGCGGTGTGATGCCGGTGAACCACGTCGCATACGAAGGTTGACCACGGAATCGGCTCGCGCCGGATCTCGAGGCGGCCGGTCTCAATGCGTGAGACGTCGAGCAGCTC
Organism: Thermoanaerobaculia bacterium; assembly: GCA_017883205.1. Classification (GTDB taxonomy): domain Bacteria; phylum Acidobacteriota; class Thermoanaerobaculia; order Gp7-AA8; family Gp7-AA8; genus JADGNZ01. Next base: position 202,982 of record JADGNZ010000002.1, read on the forward strand.
GAGAATCAGGCGCGACATCCGATCGATCTGGTCGAGCGCAACGTCCAGATACTCTTCGGAGGTGACGAGATCGTTTTCGCGAATGAGCGCCTTGGCAAGCTGCGTGTATCCCTTGATCGACGTGACCGGCGTGCGCAGTTCGTGCGAAGCGATGGAAAGGAATTCGTCCTTCAGCCGCGAGAGGTCTTCCACCTTGCGCCGCGCATCGACCTGTTCGGTGTAGAGCTTGGCGTTCTCGATCGCCAGCGCCGCACGCTCGGCGAGAATCTCGGCGAGAGGCAGCTTCTCATCCGTCATGGCCCGTTCCGGATCGTTCGCGGCGATGACGAGCGCACCGAGCATTTCCCGGCGCGTGCGCAGCGGGAGAATCAGCAGCGACGCCAGTTTCATCGGCGCGGCGTGATAACCGCCTTCGAGCTCCGACTGGGGAGCGACCGGGCTGGACGTGCCGAGGTTTTGGGTGAGCGAGGGATAGCCGGTGCTCACGACTTGCCCGATGATTCCCTCGCCGACGATGAGCGGCTGGCGATAGATGTATGACCAGGCCAGACCGAGTGAAGCCATCTCGCGGTGATAAATCGAGGCAACGCGCAGCTCGTTGGTGTCGGCGGACTTGAGAATGACCGCCGCCCAATCGCCTAGCACCTCGGCCACGCGCTCGGCGATGGCCTGATTCACCCAGACGGGATCGATGTTGCTGGCGAAGAACGCGCCGGCGTCCGCAAGGATCTGTGCACGCTCGGCCTGAAGCTGCAGCTCTTCTTCGAGGCGGAGCCGCTCGGTAATATCGCGGAACGTGACGATGACGCCGGAGATATGCCCGTCCTCGTGCAGCGGCGTCGCGCTCATCGAGATGGCGATCTGGCGATCGCCGCTGGCGATGCGCATCGTGTCATCGCGCACCGCCCGACCCGTCGAGAGTGCGCGGGCCGCCGGCAGCTCTTTCGCGTCGATCGGCGCGCCTTCGTCATTCACGAGGCCATATGTTTCGGCGTGCTTGAAAATCGGCACGCCGAGCTCGGAGCGGTTCAACAGCCTTTGCGCCGCGGGATTCAGAAACGCCGTCTTCCCCTCGGCATCGACGAGCATCACGCCATCGGACATTCCGGCGATCATCGTCTCGGTACGGCGCACCTGCCGCTCGACCGATGCCATGAGCGACTGTTGGATTTTCCAGATCAGAAACGCAGCGATGGCGATGACCACCAGGCTGACGATCACCATCAGCAGCGTCAGCCTGGAGCGCATGCCCGTGATGCGTTGAAGGTCGGCGCGCTCCTGACGGGCATGCTCGTCAGCCATCGTGCCAGTGTAGTCGGGTGCCGAACTGTGCTCTTTGGCTGCCGCAACCATGAACTCGTTCGCGTTCCCGTCGCGGCCGTCGATAGCGGAGGCCATCTCTTGATCGGTGTATAGCTTGATCTCGTCGAAGAGCTTCCGCATCTTGGCGACGCGCTCGGCATCGCGCGGCTCGCTTGCCAGACGCACTGCGTTCGTGGACGACTTTCGGAAATCGCGCACGGCCTCGTCGTATTGCTGCTGGAACTGACTCCGCTTGGTCAGCGCGAACCCGCGCGCCGCGCTCATGATCGCGAGCGTGTCGTCATTCATCGCGCTGACGGCGTCAAGCAATGGTCCCGACCCCTCGACGATGCGGTACTCTTGTTTATCGGAAAGATGGAGTATCCCCACCGTGAGCGCCAGACCGGCCACGATGAGCACAACGAGCACCCCGTAGGCGCTCCACAACGTGCTGCGGATGGGTGAGTCCATCTTTTCGCCGCCCTTTGTTGCAAGATCGACGCCGTTGCGGATGGCCAGCCAGGCGTTCAAGTTACGCGATTTCAATAACTTCCACGCACAACGCGCTGGAACGGTGGATGCAAGATCGATTTGCGGAGGAGCACATGGCACTCAGACCGTTGCGCAACGCGACGATTTCCTTCGGCCTGGTCTCGATTCCGGTCCGCTTTTACACCGCTACGAAGTCGGAAGACATTCACTTCAATCTGCTTCACGAGAGCTGCGGCACCCGCGTGAACCGCAAGTGGTGGTGCCCGCACCACGAGGAGATCGTCTCCTCCGACGAGTTGATCCGTGCCTACGCCATCTCAAAGAACAAGTACGTGACGTTCACCGACGAAGAGATCGAGACGCTCGAGACCGACGACAACCGCGCGCTCGAGATCACCGAGTTCGTCGATCTTCACGAGATCGATCCGCTCATGTTCGAGAAGGCGTACTTTCTGGGACCCTCACCGGGCGGAGGCAAGACGTACCGGCTCCTTGCGCAGGCGATGAAAAAGCAGGACAAGGTGGCCGTGGCGCGCTGGGTGGCTGCGGGCAAAGAGCATCTGGTCGTCATGCGGCCGTACGAGAAAGGGCTCGTGCTCCACACGATGTATTACGCCGACGAAGTGCGCGACTTCGGCGCCATCGATCTCGAGGAAGGGCCGGTAAAGGAAAAGGAAGTTGCGCTTGCCGAGATGTTGATTAACGAGCTGACGGAAAAGAAGTTCGATCCGCTCCAGTTCAAGGATGAGTACCGCCAGCGCCTCCTCCAGCGCATCAAAGCGAAATCGCAAGGCAAGACGATCGAGCCGGAGGAAGAGGAAGAAGAGAAAGGCGGCGAAGTCATCGACCTCATGGAAGCTCTGCGCCGCAGTCTCAGCAAAGGCCGCGGCACTACCAGCACCGCGGCGCGTCGCGCTCCGACGAAGGCGGCATCCAGGAACAAGGCGCGCCCGGCGGCGAAGAAGCGGAGGGCGTGAGGAGGTTGCTGGGTTGCTCGGCTGACAGGTCGCCGAACATCGATAACTTAGCAATCAAGCAACTCAGAGAACCAGTAAACCAACGACTCAGAAACCTAGCAACCAACCCATGCCCGACCACCTGCTCAAGAAATACCGCGCCATGCGCGACTTCGGCGTGACGTCGGAGCCTTCCGGCGGCAACCCGAAGGGGACAAAGCTGCCGATCTTCGTCATTCAGAAGCATCACGCCTCACACCTGCACTACGACTTCCGCCTGGAGATGGAAGGCGTTCTCAAGTCGTGGGCGGTACCGAAAGGGCCTTCGTACGATCCGGCCACGAAGCGCCTGGCGATGATGACCGAGGACCATCCGTACGACTATGCGTCGTTCGAAGGGGTGATCCCAGCCGGCCAGTATGGCGGCGGCAACGTCATCATCTGGGACAACGGTACATGGGAGCTCATCGAGCCCGGCGACGATCCGGTCAAAGCGCTCAAGTCGGGCAAGCTCGCGTTTCGCATGTACGGCAAGAAGATGTTCGGCGAGTGGGCGCTGGTGAAGATTCATGGACGCGGCGACGGAAAAGGCAACGAGTGGCTGCTCCTGAAACACCGCGACGAGTTCGCCAACGCGGATGTCGACGTCACCGAGGTTGCACCGCGCTCCGTCGTTTCCGATCTTACAGTTGAGGAGATCGGTGCCTCGAAGCGGACGTGGCAGAGCAACCGAATGTCATCCGGCAAAGCGCCGACTCTGGCGGATAAACTCGAGGAAGAAAAGGGCAGCGCAAAAAAGAACCCGGCAGGACCTGCTACGAAGACGAAGCGCGCGCCCTCTTCACGACCAGCTCGATCTGCTCCAGCGCGGAAGAAAGCAGCTTCCGCTCCGACTCGAAGCTCGCGCGCTCAATCCCCTCCGAAAGCGGAACCCACTCCACGTCGTCGACCTCGCTGAGCTGCGGCGCCAGCGTGCCTCCGAGGTGATGCATCAGATAGAAGTCGACACTCTTCTTGATCAGCGTGTCGCCGGCCCGAAAGAAATACTCGATCGTATCGAGCAGCCCAACGACCTCGGCATCAAGCCCCGTCTCTTCCTTCACCTCGCGCAGGGCTGCCTGCTCCGAGGTCTCGCCTTGGGAGACAGCACCCTTCGGTAATCCCCATCGCGAACGGCCGCGCGTGGCGATCATAGCCACGAACGGCTTTCCGTCACGCATGTCGATCACGGCGCCGCCCGAAGAGTGCTCATTACGGGTCTTCCGGCGCGCGTCGGGCATTCGATAGATTCTACTTCCTCATCACGATCAGCGACATGACCGCCAGCGCGGCGGCGAGAAGGAACAGCATCATCTGCGAAAGAGCGGGGACGGCGGCGGGGTTTGCGACAACGATCTGCGCGGCTGCAGAGTTGTTGGCGCTGTTCGCGTCGGGCGTGGAACTGCCGGTCTGCGCGGTGTTGCTGATGGTGGTCCCCGGTACCGTCGCGGGAGCGATGACGACGTTGAGCGTAAAGCTAGCACCGCTGCCGGCGGTCATCGACGCAAGCGAACAATTGACGGTGCCGTTGGCGCCCGGCGCCGGTGTCGTGCAGGACCATCCGCCCGGAGCGACAAGCGATGTGAAGCGAAGAGCGGCCGGAAGAACGTCGGTCATCGTAACGGCTGCGGCGTCGCTCGGTCCGTTGTTGGAGACGACGATCGTGTACTGCAACGCGCTTCCCGGAAAGTCGGTCGCCGGTGCCACGCTCTTCGTCACCGCGGGATCGGCGAGTGCCGTCGTTTGCACGCTCGCCGTCGCCGAGTCGTGGATCGGGAACATGTCGTCCGGCGAAGAGACTGTCGCGGTTCCCGAGAGCGTCGTGCCCGAGGCTGTCGATGAATCGACCTTCGAGACGACGGTGAAGATCGCCTGCGACGAGGGATTCAGCAACGTCGTGAGCGAGCAGGTCACCGTTCCGTTGGTGCCAACAGGCGGTGGTGTGCACGACCATCCGGCGGGTGCGGCGACGGAGACGAAGGTCGTCGAGGCAGGCAGCGGCAGACTAACGGAGACCGAGGTTCCTGTGCTCGGTCCGTTGTTCGTCACCGTCATCGTCCACGTAAGGTTCGCGCCAGCATTCACCGGATTCGGCGATGCCGTGAGGGCCATGCTGTAGTCGGACTGTGTGGAGACGGTGACGTCGACCTGTGCCGTGTTGTCGTTGGCTTCCGGATCCGGTGTGGTGCTGGTGATGGTGGCCGTCGTGCTGTAGGTACCGGCGGGAGCACTTGGCGGAGTCGAAGCTGTGATCGTGAATGAGGCGGTGCCCGGCGTGAGCGTCGGAGCCGTGCAGGTCACCGTTCCCGTAGCGCCCACGGACGGCGGCGTGCACGACCAGCCCGCGGCCACTGCCACGGACTGGAAGAAGATGCCGGAAGGCAACGGGAACGTCAGCGTCATGTTCAGGGCATCGGCCGGACCTTCGTTGCTGACGTTGATCACGTAGTCGAAGTTGGCTCCGGCGGCCACGGGCTGGGGCTGCGCGACGGTCACCTGGATGGAGGCGCTGGCCGACGGGGGGGCTAATGCGGATGCGACGTTCGGAACAAATAAAAGCACACTAATGGCTACTGCAAGGGTGAAACGAGACATTATTTACCTCACGAATGGGCACGCTGCCGTTCGGGCCATTATGTGTCAGGCCGATCAAATCCGGCATCACCGCGTGACGTTCGCATGAAAAAGGCGTACGCTTTTTTCCGTCACACGGCCGTGACAGGAGGATTAGGATGCCACCGCTCGAATACGTCACCCTCGCCGGCGTCGTCGTACTCGTAGTCCTGCTTTGGATCTACTTGCGCATGCGCAGCAAAGATCGCATCGACGAAATCCTGGACAGGCATCGCGGCTCGGCAAGCGTTTGCAGCCGCGCCAACCTCGTGGAAGGGATGGAGATGATTCCGGTGGCTCTGGCGCTGAAGAACGACGCCATCTACTACGAGAACACGGACATTCAGGCATCGATCGAGTTGGCTCTGATCGAAGAGGTCGAATACGACGACGAGACAGCCACAGGCCACACGATGCCCGGAAAAGTGCTGCGCATCCGCGCGCACAATCACGTTTTCGAGTTCGCACTCGACCTGCCGACGGCACGGCAGTGGGAGGCCGGCTTTCCCCCGAGAGGTATCGACCGCGCCCGAGCAGTCTGACGCGATCTCGACGGCGGAGGAATCGCCTTCGCCGCAGCCGCTGTTGTGTGAGGTTCGCGTCGGGGTGTAGCGCAGTCTGGTAGCGCACCTGCTTTGGGAGCAGGGGGTCGTAGGTTCGAATCCTATCGCCCCGACCAATTTCTCTTCCCGTTTCGTCCTCGTAGCTCAGTCGGATAGAGCAACAGCCTTCTAAGCTGTGGGTCGCAGGTTCGATCCCTGCCGGGGACACCAGCGGCCCCTCCCTCTCAATCACCCGTCTTGCATTCGTTCCCAAATCGGGTACGATCGTTCCCGAAATGAGAACGGTACTCCGCAAGCCGCCCCGAAGCGCTGTGGCGACGGCACTTTTCACTCCCGTTCAGCAACGATTGCTTGGGCTTCTCTTCGGGCAGCCGGAGCGGCGGTTCCAGAGTGCAGAGCTGATCCGGCTTGCCGGAAGTGGCACCGGTGCGGTTCACCGCCAGCTTCAGCGGCTGGCCGCAACCGGCCTCATTGGAGTGACCCGCGACGGGAACCAGAAGTACTACCAGGCTCAGAGGGAGTCACCCGTCTTCGCCGAGCTTCACGGCCTCATCGTCAAAACGGTCGGCGTCGTCGAGCCGTTGCGCGCGGCCCTGGCGCCGCTAGCGAGCCGCATTCATCTCGCCTTCGTTTTCGGATCGGTTGCCAAAGCCCGCGAGCATGCCGGCAGCGACATAGATCTCCTCGTCGTCACCGACGATCTCGCCTACGCCGACATCTATGCGGCGCTCGAAGCGGCCGAAAAGAGTCTCGCCAGAACGATCAATCCCACCGTCTTCACATCCGCCGAATGGAAACGCAAGCGAGCCCGTAACGATTCGTTCGCGGCGCGAATCACCGCACAACGACGGCTTTTCGTAATCGGAAGCGATGATGCCCAAGAATGAATCCGACAATCCTCCTCCGCTATAGTTGAAGCACCTCATGTCCGAGGATGCGCTTCCGACTCCGACCCTGCCGCGCTGGGAGCGCTTGCGGATGTTCTCCTTCTTGTCGCTCTGGATCGGCGTCGCGTTCTTCGGCGTCTATCCGACGATGAACTGGATCACCTCGCTGCGCGCCGTGCGCTTGCATCTCTACGTGCCTGCGGAGCTGGCCATTCCGTTCGTGCCACAGTTCATCTGGGCTTACCTGTCGATGTACGTGCTGTTCTTCCTGCCGCTCATCTTCGTCCCGACAGCCCGGATGCCTCCCCTCGGCAAGCAACTCATCGCCGGCACTCTGATCAGCGCGGCGCTGTTTCTGTTGCTGCCGGCGGAGCTTGGATTTGTACGCACCGTGCCTTCAGCCGCTCCGTACGCCAACCTATACGCCGGCATCTTTGGCGTCGACCGGCCATTCAATCTCGTTCCGTCGTTGCACGTCATCTACTCCAGCGCCATCACGCTGGCATGTGCGGACTTCGCTCGCCCTCGCGCCCGTTTTGGATTACTTTTGTGGCTCGTCGTGATCGTCGCCTCGACTCTGCTCGTCCATCAGCACCATCTGCTGGACGTCGCGGCCGCGCTGGCGATCGTCTGGTACTTGCGTCGTCGTTATGAGGTGATCCATGACTAAGTCCCTGCTCATCGCCTGTTTGTTCCTGACACTTCCCCTCTATGCCGCGGAAGAAGCTGATCACGAGATTCATCAGGAGTTGCGCGGCATCCTCACCACCGTGCAGACCGCAGTCAACAGCGGCAATTACGACGCGATGTTGCCGGTGCTGAGCAAGGACATTCGCGCCACGACGATCACACAGGAAGTGATGTCGGGTCACGAACAGGTGTCCGCATACTTCAAGCATTGGTTCGGGCCGGGCGGCTTTCTCAAGAAGCTGGATATGACATTCACCGCCGACGCGCTCACCGAGCTGTCTCCCGACAAGACGTGGGGCGTCGTTCGCGGCTCGGGAATGGAACGCTACACACTCGCAGACGGACGCCAATACGACATGCCGACGCGATGGACGGCGACCGTCGTCAAAGAAGCCGATGGCAAGTGGCGGCTCCGCACGATCCACTTCGGGACGAACTTCCTCGATAATCCCATCCTCACCGCGGCGAAACACGCGGTAGTCAAGTACGCAGCCATCGCCGGAGGAGTGGGACTCGTCCTCGGCCTCCTTTTAGGCTTCCTGATCGGCCGCCGCAAAGAGTGACCGCTGTGCCGGCGCCCCCATTGGTGGCGCCGGTTGAACACCGTGACGCCACAGGCTCCAGTAGATCTGGAGGAACGTCGGTTCGCGACCGTCGTGCACGGCGAGCGCTGGTAGTTCGGTCCAGGGTGCACCGGGGTTCGAGTGATGCGCGCGGTGGAACTGATAGTTGAGCGTCAGCCAGCGCACGGGTGCGAACACCTTCAAGTCCCAGGCGCCGTGTCCGACATCGCGCGCACTCCAGGCGTGATCGACATATTGCAGCGCCGACCAGTGCAGCGCGAAGAACCAGTGCGCCAGTAGCCAGCCTCTCCAATCGAGGCCGAGACCGATGTAGATGGCGGCCTGGTAGACAAACGCGCAGAGCATCTCCAGCCAGACCCGAAGCGGCGATAGCTGAGCAATATCCCGCACATGCGGACCAAACCCCATCCTCGGCGCTACGCGCTCGACAAAGAAGCGAGAGCGGTAAACCGGCGTCCCCAGAAGATAGATCAAATTCGAAAGCGGGATGCAGAACCAGTAAAGCCCGAAGAGATTGCCGCCATAGAGCCAGAGATTACGGACGAGACGCGACTGGCCGGGGAGGTAGTAGTCGTAGAGATCCGTGTCGGTGCGATTGCGGGCGTGGTGCCCGAGGTGAGCGATCTGCTGCATGGAAAACGAGGTCGGGAACATGCAACTGGCGAGAAATCCGAACCAGTAGTTGCGGCGCGGCGTATTCGCTGCGACACCGTGAACTGCCTCGTGCATCAGCGCGAATGGAACGTTGTTGACGAAGGCGAAGACGATAGAGGCCGCAAGCATCGCCCACCACCGGCCATGACTGGCCAGCCAGAGACAGCCTGACGTGGCGGCGGCTGACGCGCCGAGGAGAATCCAATTCAGGCTCTCCGGAGCGGCTCCGCGGACTGCGCCCGGCTTCAGCATGATCGTTTCACCGGACGCGTGCCCCAATGGCCGTGACGTCGGATCGATTGCAAAACGTACCCACCCGCCGGCACAGTGAGTGTCAGAACGAGAACCACACCGAATGCCGCCGCGAATATCGGCATCGACAGCGCTCCTCTTCCCTCCAGCCACTCCATCAGTCCGATTCCGGCGCCGTAGATCGCGCCGAATCCGCCAAAGAACCAGGGCGCGTAATCGAGTGCGATGGCTGTCTCATCGCGGCCATCGGCCCACGGCTGGTTGTAGACACGCAGGATTCCGCTCTGAAGGGCTTTGACCTCGTAAAGAAGGTTCCAGAAGCCGATTACCGAGCAGAGGATCAACGCATTCCTGGCAACATCCCAAAGGTCACGCGACGGCGGACCATGGACCATCCAGGCAATCATCGCCGTCGCGGAGCCGAAGACGAAGCCGTGGTGCGGCCGGAAGCGGCCCAGCCGCAGCCGCGTGTCGAACTCCCAGACGTTCAACACGTTCGTACCGATTCCCGGGACGATATACGCCCACAGAATGGGGATCAGCCATGCCGTGGCGGTGAGCTTCAGATTTCCGGCGTACTCGCGCTTCCAGAGGAGGAACGATAGGGGCGCCAGAACGATCGGCGCAGCATATTGATAAATCGACAGCAGGCGTTTCATTGCAGTCCGAACCGCATTCCGTGCTTCTTGGGGATTTCCTTCTTGAAGAGCAGCGTGTATTTCCAGAACGCTCCCATCCGCGAGAGCGAGCGCAAATGCGTCTGCACATCGGCGAAGCGGTGGAAGAGCGACGGGATCGAGTTGAAGCGGGTACGCGCCGCGTGGCACGCATCCGTGAGCTCGTCGGGACTCATGAGCGCGGGCTTGAACGCGGCGCGATTGAAGCGATAGGTCGGATCGAGCCACCACTTCCCGCCGTACAGGTGCCGCCCTTCTTTCCCCAGTTTGTGGTACAGCGGCGTATTGGGATACGGCATGAGAATGTTGTAAGCGGCCAGCGTGAACCGGCTCTCCAGTGCGAAATCGACCGTGGCTTCGATCGACTCCTTCGTGTCGTGATCGTATCCGAGCGTGAAGGCCGCCCAGCTCTGCATCCCATGCTCCCGAAGGATGCGCACTTCCTCTTTGTATTTCGTGAAGCGCGGGATGTTCGGCGACTTGCGCGATTCCCGAAGGCTCTCGGGCGTAATGGTCTCAAATCCGGTGACGTTGCCCCAGTTGCCGGCACGCTCCAGAAGTTTCATGAGCTTCGGATTGCGCGTGACGTCGAGGCTGGCCTGGCTGACCCAGTGCAGCTTCAGCGGAGTGACGGCATGGCAGAACTCGGCGAGCGCCTTCTGATCGCTAGCGATGTTGTCGTCGATGAAAAAGATGAACTTCCTGTCCTGGGCCTCGATCTCGCGCAGGACATCGTCGATGGCCCGGACGTAGTGCTTCTTATCGAAATACTGGCTCACCGCGCAGAAGCTGCAAGCAAAACGGCAGCCGCGCACGAACTGCATCAGCGTGAGCGGCAGATAGCCTTTGCCTTTGAAGAGATCGCGCCGCGGAAGGACGCGGCCGATCTGCCCGACGCCGGGAGGACCCTGGTAGCGTGGCTTGAGCTTGTGTTGCCGCGCGTCGTCGACAACCTGGTCCCAGATCGTCTCCGCGTCGCCAAGAAAGATGCTGTCCGCGTACAAGGCCGCTTCGTCGGGAAGTAGCGTGATGTGCATCCCGCCGAGAATCGTCGGGATGCCGCGCTTGCGGTATTCGGCGGCGATCTCATAAGCGCGGCGCGCGGTGTAGGTCTCGACGGTGATGGCCGCGAGGTCCGTCGGCTCATCGAACGGAATGCTCTCCATCCGGTCGTCGTAGAGAACGCACTCGACGTCCGGCGGCGTCATCCCGGCGAGCACGGCCAGCATGAGCGGTTCCATGCGCCCCTCGTCGACGTAGAGGCTGTGCTCCATGCGGCCAATATTCGGTTTGATGAACGTGATTTTCATGGCGGCTAGTCACATGCCGAGGAGGCGGTATTGCTTCTTGTAGATCTCGCGGCGGGAGATGACGTTGGCGACGGTGGTAAGGCCGGCGCGAAATGGCGAGAAGGACGTTTCAGCGCCGAGCACTCGCCGCCCGATTGCCCGCCAACTGTAAAAGCGGCGTCTCGCTTCGAAAACACCTTCCGTGAGCTCGCGCGCGTGCATGCCGCGGGGCTCGAAGATCGCGTCGCCGTAGCGATAATTCGGATCCAGCCACCACTTCGGCGAAAGAAGGCGCTGCTCAGACGCCAGGCGATCGTAAAGCGCCGAGCCGGGCGTGGGAGTCAGCGGATTGAAGTTCGCAATCTCCAGCCGCGACTCCAGTGCGAAATCGACCGTGCGCTCGATGCTCTCCTTCGTATCGGCGTCGTAGCCGAAGACGAATGTGCCGTAGATGCCGATGTTGCGCGCGTGCAGGGCGCGGACGACGCGGCCGTACGAACCGCTGACGTTGTTCCATGCTTTATGCATCTGCTTAAGGCTCTCCGGATTGAGCGATTCGAAACCGATGAGCACGAACGAGCAGCCGGCAGCGGCCATGCGGTCGAGCAGCGCTTCGTCGCGCGCGACATCAATGCTGATCTGGCACGACCAGCGACGCTTCAGCGGCGTCAGCGCGTCGAGCAGCGCCAAAAGGTCCGATTTGCGGCCGAAGAGATTGTCGTCGACGAAGAACAACAGGCGTCCGGCTGGTAACGCCTCGATCTCCGCGATGAGACCGTCGAGCGGCCGTGTACGCAGTGACGTTCCGTAAAAACTGTGAATGGAGCAGAAGTCGCACGAGAAGCGGCAGCCCCGCCCCCACTGCACAAGCTCGACCGGCGCGTAGTTCTTGCCTTGGTAGATGGAGCGGTCGATGCGGTACTCGGTGAGCGGCGCGTCGTTGCCGCCAGCGTATTTCTGTTGAAGACGACCTGCCTCAAGGTCGGCAAGCAGCCGCTCCCACGCCCCTTCGGCGTCCCCGATTACGACTGCATCGGCGTGCTCCAAGGCCTCGTCCGGCAGAAACGTCGGGTGATAGCCGCCCATGACAACCGGCACGCCGCGCGAACGATAACCATCAGCGATTGCGTAGGCCCGATGGGCGGTATACGTCTCGACGCTCATTGCGACGAGGTCGGGCGTATCGCCTACCGGAACCGTCTCGGCCTTTTCATCACAGAAAACAATCTCGTGGTCCGCAGCGCGCGCTGCGAGGATGCCCATAGCCAACGGCGGCATGGCGTCTGACGAACGATAGTCGCCGAGGTTGGGGCGGATGAGAGTGATTCTCATAGCAGCGCCGCCTCTGGCTGGACGGGCCGTCCGTTTGACGGCGGCGCGCCCTCGAAACAGACGGCGTAGACCCGCGCTGGGTATTGCAGCGGTTTCATCCTCTTGATGACGCTTACGAGCGGGTGTTTCGCGTGCAGGCCGATGCTGGCCGCGCGCGTTTTGCAGTGCGAGAGGAGATCGCGCAAGAGAATGCCGGCATGCGGCTGCTCTTCGTCGTTGAGCGCAAGGAAGGCGATCGATGTCTGATCGAGAGCGCCGCCTTCGCGCGGCAGTGGAATCTGACGCCGCAGTGAGGCGTACAGGTTATACAGCGGACGGAGAGTACCGAGCGGTGAGCGGTATCGCCGGGCGACGATCTGTTTGAAGGCGCGCTGGTCCCACAATGCCGCGATGCCGCGGTTTTCGTAGAGAAAGAACTGTTCGAAGCCGATGCGGCGCACAACGTCTTCCGTCAGCACCGGCGAGCACTGAAACCGCGCGGCATAGTCGTTGTAGAAGGCCACAATGTGCGCGATGTCGTCCGCCGTTGCCCGGCGCCACAAGTTCCGCCGCTTCCCTCGCGACGTCGCGACCGCAAACGTCACGTAGTCGCCCTGAAAGTGATAGCGGGGAAGACCGGGGACGCCCGACTCGAGGAGCCTGCGCGCAGTTTTGTTTTCCGCGGCCACGACGGTAAACCACCAGGGGACTGTGCCTGTGACCGGGGCAAGCTTTCGGATCGATGCATAGCCATCGCGCAGATAGTGGATGCGGCGGCGGTAGCCGGCGTTGACTCGCAGTCCGCCGAGGTAGCCGAGGCGTTCCGGCTGGCGATCGACGTGCGCGGGCAGAACGGACGCCGTGTACATCCCGACGACATCGCTATCGTCCTCGGCGATGACTGCCCAGTCGTGGCCGACCAGGTCCTTGCCCGCGAAGAACGACGGCTCACGCTCGATGGCCATATCGACCCACGTCGGCATCGGGTTTCCGCGCAAGAGCGACCGGATGAGAGCGTCGTCGTTTTCTGTCGCAAGCCTGAAGGTCGTCATTGAACCTCCAGCAGTTTGCCGCGCCAGTTTTCGTCGCCCAGCGGATAGCCATTACGCTGCGAGATCTCGTTGCGGTGGAGGGCGTTTACGAGAAAGAAGTTGCGAAAGACGAAGCCGTCGCGCATGTGGCGCGTGCTGCGCTTCAGAATGTTGGGCCATCCATAAAAGCGGCGGCGCGCGGCTACGCAGCCGGCGGTCACCTCGTCCGGTGTCAGCGATCTGGGCTCAAACGGAACCGCGTTGTAACGATACTCAGGGTCGAGCCACCACGCCTCGAACCGCAGTCGCCCTTCACTCGCCAAACGTTTGTAGAGCGGCGTACCAGGAAACGGCGTTAGGTGGTTAAACGCCGCGATGTACATCCCCTCCTCGGTGGCGAAGTCCACTGCTTCGTCGAATGAGGCGTGCGTATCGTGTTCGTAGCCGAAGATGAACGTGCCATAGACGAAGATCCGGTGTCGGCGCAAGTTCTCCAGTGCGCCGCGAAAACCGCTCTTCATCGTATTGAAGCGCTTGTTCATCAATTTCAGATTGTCCTCATCGAGGCTCTCGAACCCGATGAGCACGCCGCGGCAGCCGGCACGATGCAATTCGGCGAGGAAGTCTTCGTCATGGGCGGCGTCGATGCTCATCTGCGTAATCCAGCGGATATCGAGTTTCGCCAGCTCCGCGAGAAGCGGCTTGCCGGATTTGAGATCGCCCGCGAAGTTGTCATCGACAAAGAAGAAGACCCGTTTGTCCCCTTTGAGGCTCGACAATTCAGCGATGACATCGTCCGTTGGCCGGCAGCGGTATGTGCGCGAGAAGAAGGTCTGGATCGCGCAGAACTCGCAGGGAAAATGGCAGCCGCGTCCCGTTTCGACGAGACCGATCGGGAGATAGCGCTTCCCGCGAAAGAGCCGCCGGTCGATCTTGATGTTGGCGAGAGGCTGCTGTGCGCCGTGATAACGATGCTGCAACGTGCCATGCCTCAAATCGTCGATGACGCGCGGCCACGCACCCTCGGCCTCCCCAGTAACCACAGCGTCGGCAAAGCGTGCAACTTCATCAGGAACCAGCGTTGCGTGAAACCCGCCCATGACGACCGGTACCCCTCGGCTGCGATATTCGCTTGCGATCTGATAGGCGCGCGCGGCGGTGTAGGTCTCGATCGGAATGGCGACGGCGTCGGTGGGCGCGTCGTAGTCGATCGTCTCCATCCGATCGTCATAGAACGCAGTGTCGATGTCCGGCGGCGTGAGGCCCGCAAGCACCGCGATCGGCAGCGACTCCATCTGCCACGTGCGCACGTAGCTCTCGCCCGCGCGATGGCCGACCGCCGGATGAACGAACGTCAGCTTCATACTGCCTTGCTCAATGAAGGCATCGCCGAGAGGTGCCAGTCGCAGTTGTAGAAGCGCTGCAAGTGATGGGCGTAGAAGCGGTAGCCGAGGTTCGCGGCGAGGCCGAGCGGCTCGAAGGCGCGCGCCTTCCAGAGCCGGCGGGCGATGGCGTTGTAGCGATAAACCTTCTTCCAGGCACGCTCGTGACCGGCGGAGAGTTGCTGCGGCGTCATGTTGCGCGGTTGGAAGACGACGTGCTGCCCGTCGTACAGCTCCCAATCGCGCGTCAGAATGCGATTCTCGGCCGCGAGTCGCTGGTGCAGTGGCGTTCCGGGAAATGGTGTCAGGATCGCGAAGCGCGGCAGGTCGATGCCATTGTCGATCGCGAAATCGGCGGTGATGTCGAAGACTTCCAGCGGATCGTGATCAAGTCCGAAGACGAAGCATCCCTGGATGGCGATGTGCAGATCGTGCAGATCGGCGATGAGCGCCTTGTAGTCGACGGAGCCGTTGAAGCGCTTGTTGGCGTCGCCGAGGCTGTCGGACATGATCGACTCGAGCCCGAGGAGGAGACCGCGGCAGCCGGAGCGTGCCATCAGCTCCATCAGCTCGCGGTCGTGCGCGATGAGGACCGTCGACAGCCCGAACCAGCGAACTTTCAGCGGAATCAGCGCCGTGAAAAGCTCGCGGGCGTAAACCTTGTCGGCGACCAAGTTGAGATCGACGAAGAGGATCTGCTTCTGTCCGACGCGCCGGATGTCTTCGACGATCCAGGAGACCGGCTTCTGAAACTGCCGGCTGCCCCACGCGGTGGGTACGATGCAGAACTCGCAATCGTGGCCGCAGGCGCGCGTCGCTTCGAAGACAGCTTGCGTGAGGAAATGGCGCGAATTGAAAAGATCGCGGCGCGCAAAAGGCATATCGGGACGATCGAGGGAGAAGTCCGGCGCCATCCGATACTCGCGCTTCAGTGCACCGCGCGCGAAATCGCGGAGCAGCTCGGGCCAGGTATCTTCGGCGTAACCGACCACGATCGCATCGGCATGCATCGTCGCTTCCTCGGGCAGCAGCGTGACGTGCGGACCTCCGAGAACGACGGTCTTCCCCTGGGCGCGAAATGCACGTGCGAGCTCGTACGAGCGCCTGGCGGTCCCGGTGATGACCGTCATGCCGATGAGGTCCGCGTCGAGGTCGAGCGGCACGTCCTGAATACCCTCGTCGTATAGCGTGATCTGCGCGTCGATGTCCGGAGGAATCAGCGCGGCCAGTGTCGTCAACGTCAGCGGCTGGTAGCGCAGCGAGCGTTTGAAAATACCGCCGCGATGACGGTAGAGCGGCCCTTTCGGAGAGATGAGCGCGATTCTCATGATTCGCATCCAAGGCGGTCGAGCCAGTCGCGCTCGTTCCGCAATACCGCCGGCTTCACGTCGCCGAGCCGCACGCCGAGTTTGATGTGCGCTTCAGTGTAGCGCTCGAACAGCCTCGCGACGCGGACAAGACGGAGCGGCTGCAACTGCCCGAGGCGGCGGGCGTAGGCGTACTGAGGATTGCGGCGCAAACGCTGCTCGACGTCATCGAGGCTGATGGAGAGATCCGTTTCTGCGATGAGGATGTAGCCATTGCGCTCGGAGTCGGGTACGAGAACGTGGAATCCCGGCACTCCGTCCAGACAATCGGCGACGAACGGCTCGGTGAGCTTTTCGCCGACGAGGTCGGATACGAGTCCGCCGCGGCCGGCGAAGGCGAGGATCGGGCGGCCGGAAGGAGCAAGGCCGGCGTAACGCACCAGATCGGACGTGCGATAGCGATAGAGGCCGCTGGCGGTCGTGGCAATGACTTCGTAGATATCGCCCTCGATCAGTTCATGCGAAAGGAATTGGCGTCCTTCGCGCTCGAATTCGAAGAATCCATGCGGAGTCAACACGGGCCGGTCACGTTCATCGGGGACGGTTACGACGGTCTCCGTCGACAGCAGCCCTTTCGGTTGGATGTGCGCGTGTGGCAGCCGTTCCGCCAACTCCTCAGCGAACGGCTTCGATGTCGCGTCCGCCCAACAGCTCACGATTTTGAGCCGCGGCCAGAGCTTCTGCGGGTCGTCGAGGTGATCGAGTAGGGCGAGCAGGAAGGTCGGGCTCCAGACCGAGATGAGCTCGAGATCGCGCGCCGCGGCGAGATGACGCAGCGTCTCCTCGCGCCACCGATCGACATCAGCGATCGACGCCACATCGAACGGCACAGCAGTCATTCGCGACAGGAGTGCGGCTCCGGTGTCGCCGAGGTAGGCGCCGTCGGGGAGACCGACAGGGACGCCGCCGATCGACTCCGGCGGACGCGTGGCCGGGCTGATCGAAAAGTATGCGCGTCCCGTAATCGCGTGCGTCTTGACGACCTGCACGAGCCAGGGAAACAGCGAGCACTGAAAATCGCGCAACCCTTCGGCCGAGTATGGGATGAGCTTCATGCCACCAGTACTTCCGCCGGTGCGCTCGTACGCGAGTGGCCGTCCAGCGAAGAGCACATCGGACTCGCCTTCGCGAACGCGATCAAGCCACGGCAGAAGATCCTCGTAGTCCGTGACAGGAACGCTGTCGCGGAATGCTTCGAGCGTCAGGGGATTGTCGTAGCGGCGCAGGTAGGCGGTGCCGGCGTTGTGCGCGAGAAGGGTGGTTAGCCAGGGGGTGGGGGGTGGGGGGTGGGGGGTGGGAGCTAAAGCGGGAGTCGGGAGTCGGGGGTCGGGGGTCGGAGTGGGTGAGGAAGTTTGCTCAGGGAGGGCAACGGTGTTGGTGGCGTGAGCAGCGATCGGAACGAGAGCAGCGCCAAGAGCGATAGGGTTTTCGCTCCGACCCCCGACTCCCGACGCCCGACTCCCCGCGTCAGGAATCCCACCCCCCACCCCCTCACCCATTGCGCGCTTTCTCGAAGAGCTTCAGCGTCAACGGCTTCATGTTGTGCATCTCCACTTCGCAGACACACACCAGCTCGTGGCCGCGTTGGAATCCGGGATTGCGCTGCAGGAAGAAACTCACATCCTGCCGGTCGAGATCTGACGGCGCGGGAAGCGCGATATCCGCCTTGAGGTGACCGCGCGAGCGGCGAAACTCCACGACACCGGTGGCAGGGTTGTAGTCGTCCGGGAACATCTCCGTCGCCAGCGCGTCCGCCAGCGGCTTGAGGTCGCTGCGGTCGACGCTCCAATGCGGGTGAAACGACTTGCCGAAGAGCGGCAGGTAGCGATAGGTGCGATGGCCTTTGACCAGGAGGAACCAGTACAGCGGCACATCGGGGCGCTCGCGCTTGATGCCCCCCATCCGTCCGATCCAATCGAAGGCCAGCGCCTGCTGCCCCCAATGCGCGCGGTCGACGACCGTGTCGCCGGAGTAGACGACGCGGATGCGCTCGGATCTCCATTCGCGCTCGAAGACCATGAGCGTCGTGAAGCCGACGAGCTGATGGCCGGAGTAGACGAGAAGCGCTTCGTCCTTCTTTGCCAGATCGCTCAGGAAGAGCGCCTCGGACGTCCCGTCGTAGTTGGCGAGGTACAGACCGGCCATCGCCAATCTGGCCGCCTCATCGAGGGCTGAGACGCGGGCGAAGACGGTCGAGTAGGGGTCCTGAACCATGACCACACACCGGCTGGGATGCTAGCACGGCGGGAAGCGGGTGCAAGGACGCTCGACGTGTCCACAAAAGTTGACGGTCTCACACCTAAAAATGGAAACTAGACAAAATCAGAATCCGTTAACGGTAAATCGGAATCCATGAACGGTAAATCAGAATCCGTTAACGGTAAACCGGAATCCATGAACGGTAAATCGGAATCCGTTAGCGGTAAATCGGAATGAGTGAACGGGAAATCGGAATGTGTTGACGCGTTCTGCGAATGCATCCACGTGCAAAACCTGATGTCACGCGGAGCCGCGGAGAGCACGGAGCTTCCATGTCCTTGCTCTCGCGCGTCGGCGGAACGTCGCTAGGTTCCCGCGCATCGGCAGTCGGATCGAGCTCTTCGCTTCACCCTCTCCGACCCCCGACCCCCGAATCGCGACCCCCGCAAAGAGAAAAGGACCGCCGCTCCAGGTGGAACGGCGGTCCGGAAGAGAGCGGGTTACAGCGTTCCGCGGCCGGCGTTGTTGTCGGAGCGGATCTCGTTGTTGTCCTGACGCGCCGGTCTGCGCTCCGGCTCCCCGAAGCTTCCGCGGTCGCTGGCGTGGCCGATGTAGTTCTGGCGCTCGGTGTCGATGCCGCTTCCCGCACCGCCCGCGCCGGCGTTGGCGTCATCGCTGGGCATTGTCTGGCGCGTCCGTCCGCGGCTGTGTCCGCCCTCGCGGCCGATCGCTGACATGTGGGCTCGATCGCGGCTGACCGCTTCCCCACCCTTCCGCCCGGCGAGGCGGGCCTCGTCGGAAGTAAATTCATGAGCTGTTCCTTTCGCGTGAGCGGCTCGCCCGCCCTTACTGGCAATCTCGCGCTGCTTGGATGTATCCATCGACGCGAAACCGCGCTTGCTTGTGTTGGCCATGAGTGTCTCCTTTGGGGGATGAGTAGTACAGCGTGAACTGCGCACTACTTGCTTGCGTAGCGAGCTAATCAGGCTTCACGAATTGTGCCAGTAAGCTCCGCAATAACAGGGATGGGGGGTGGGGTGCAGGGGGTGGGGAGTAGGAGAGTTGTTTGAGAGTTTCCAGAAACGACCTCGGCTCGACTCCCACTCCCCACACCCTACACCCCACCCCCCATCCCCGTATCTTTGCGCGTCACGGGAATTGACCCCCCTCAATCCGCATTCTGCTGCGTGCATTTGGCACCATCGGTTGAGCCACGGAGAGATGGGTGAGTGGCTGAAACCAACGGTTTGCTAAACCGTCGTAGGGTCTAAAGCTCTACCGAGGGTTCGAATCCCTCTCTCTCCGCCACCGCCCACGGCGCGGCTCGCTGGTTGGCCAACCCTCTTTCAGGGTCTTGGCAGGCCCGGTCACGATCGTTTGAGCGCGCGCGTCTTCAGACTGCGCTCACTTCAACGCTCTTTTTTCATGTACGTCAGGACGTTTGCCGCGCCACACGCGGAACACTTCATGTAGAAGTCCGTGTGCGACCCGTCCGGAAAGTCAGCGGCGGTGGTCTCGAGGTAGCCGGTCTTGCAGACGGGGCACGGCACGCGGTCTTTCGGATTTTCAGCCAGCCGCGTCGCTGCAACAATCCATCGCCCTGATTGCTCTGAAACCAAACGCAACCTCCCAGTCATGCTCCATCGATCGCGTTCTCGCGCAGACTCCAGGTCTTGTCGCGCGCCGTGTCAGGGTTGATCAAGTGCCCGCTCGACGGCTTCGATCGTCGGATCGATCTCAATCGTACGCTCCTTCGGGACGTTGCGCAGGATTGAGTCGGCGTCCTTGAGCAGATGTCCGGTGAGGACGCAGACGATGCGCTCGCCGTCGCGCATGATGCCTGCGGCGCGGAGCTTTTTCACGCCGGCAAGCGTGGTTGCCGAGGCCGGCTCGCAGCCGATGCCCATCTCGTCGATCTCGCGCTTTGCGGCCATGAGCTCGTCGTCCGTTACCTCTTCGACGATGCCGTTCGTTTGCTGGATGGCGGTGACCGCTTTGGCGTGGCTGACGGGATCGCCGATGCGGATGGCGCTGGCGATGGTCTCGGCGGTGATCTTGTGGCGCGTGGCGAAGGAATCGCGATAGCTGCGGAAGAAGGGATTCGCGCCGCTGGCCTGGATCGAGGCGAGCCGCGGCATCGTCGTGATCCAGCCGGCGTCGAAGGCTTCGCGCAGCGCTTTGCCGAAGGCGCTGGTGTTGCCGAGGTTGCCGGCGGGGACGACGATCCAGTCGGGAGCGTTCCACTCCAGATCCTGCAGCAGCTCCCAGACGATCGTTTTCTGTCCTTCGATGCGAAACGGGTTGATGGAGTTGACGAGGTAGATGCCAAGCTTGTCGCAGGCTTCGCGGACGAGCGTCATGGCGGCGTCGAAATCGCCGCGTACGTGGAGCGCGGTCGCGCCATATGCGAGCGTCTGCGCGAGCTTGCCGGTGGCCACCTTGCCCGCGGGAATGAACACGACCGCGCGAATTCCGGCTTGCGCCGCGTACGCAGCCAGCGACGCGCTCGTGTTCCCGGTCGACGCACATGCCACCCCGCGCGCGCCGAGCCGTTTGGCCTGCGTCATGGCCACGGTCATGCCGCGGTCTTTGAATGAGCCGGTGGGATTTTCGCCTTCGTGTTTGAAGTGGATCGGGAGTCGGGAGGAAACGTAGGTTGGACTCTCCAGTCCGACTCTCTGATCGCAATCGTCGGACTGGAGAGTCCGACCTACGTTTTCTCGCCGCGAGTACATCCTCGTCGCACCTTCGGGATGCGTAACGATCTCCGTCTCCGCGACATCGAGCACCGCTTCCCGGAATCGCCATACGCCGCTTTGATCGATCGTGCGGCGGCTGGTGCGGCGCGCTTCGAACACGTCGCGATTCGGAAAGGAGTCGCGCTCGACGTTCAGCAGATCGCCGCAATCGCACGTGTAGCGGATCTCCATCACGTCGTACCGGCGTTCGCATCCGATGCACTGCAGCCACTCGCTCATACGGCACGGACTCCTTGTCGCGCGATCGGCGAGACCCGTGCGATCGAGCGGACCTGCTCGAAGGCCGCCTGCATCGCGGTGGTCACGCGATGCGCGATGTCGTCATCCGCGCAGATCGCAACGAGCGTGGGGCCGGATCCGCTGATCGTGCACGCGAACGCACCGGCGTCGAGCGCGGCACGCTTCACGGCGTTGAAATGCGGGATGAGCGCGGCGCGGCGTGGCTCGGCGTAGCGGTCATCGAGTGCGCGCCGCAACAACTCGCCGTCGCCGGTCGCGAAGGCGTGTACGACGCCGGCGGTGTTCGCCATCTGCTGAACCCAAACCGCGCGTCCCGACGTCGATGGCAACACTTCGCGCGCCGCCTTCGTCTGGATGCGCACATCGGGCGTCACGAGCGCGAGGCGCCAGTCTCCAGTCACCGTCAGCGCGATGATGTCGATCGGACGGACGGATCGCGAGAGTGCCAGTCCGCCGAGAATGGCCGGCGCGATGTTGTCGAGATGCTCGCCGGCGACGGTCATCTCGCCTTGCAATGCTGCCGCGGCGAGCTCGATCGGCGACGTTTCGCTCCCCATCGCCAGCGCGGCCGCGAACGCACCGGCGACGCTGCTGGCGGCACTGCCGCCGAGGCCACCGGAGAGCGGCAAACCTTTGTCGATCGTCACGATCGGATTGCGCGAATCGCCGTGCGCACGAAGCCAGGCGATGGCGGCAATCGCCGCCGCGTTGCGCTGCGGGTCGAGCGGCACGAGTGCGGCGTCGATGCCGGTGATGCTGTCGACGCGTGCATCGCCATCGGTCAATTCGACGGTGACACGGTCACCGATCCCTTCGATTGCCAGCCCGAGAACGTCGAAGCCGGGGCCGACGTTGCCGATGGATCCGGGCGCGAATGCCGTCGCACTCATCGGCTCCCCCTCCGCCGTTCCTCCATGGCGATCGCCACGATGTCGTTGAGAACGCCCGCCGCGGTCACCGTCGCGCCGGCGCCCGGGCCGGAGACGACGAGCGGACTCGTTTTGTAGCGCTTCGAATAGATCGCCACCTGATTGGCGGTTCCGCGAAGGTGTGCAAGCGGCGAAGTATTCGGCACGGCTTCGACGCCAACGGAGATCGAGCGCTTGCGGATCGTGGCAACGTAGCGAAGAACTTTGCCGCCGCGGCGCGCGCGATCGACGCGTTCGCGATATTCGGCATCGAGCGAGACGAGGCCGGCGATGAAGGTCTTCGCGTCGACCGCACTGCCTTCGCTGCGAACGAGCGGCTCGAGTTTGATCTCGTCCGGTTCGGCGCGATATCCGAGCGTGCGCGCCAGGATCAGCGCCTTGCGCGCCACATCCATGCCCGAAAGATCGTCGCGCGGATCGGGCTCCGTGTATCCGAGCTCCCACGCTTTGCGCACGGCGTCCGAGAAGGCGACGCCGTCTTCCAGCGCTGTCATCAGATAGCCGAGCGTGCCGGAGAAGCAGCCGAGAATC
This sequence comes from Thermoanaerobaculia bacterium, assembly GCA_017883205.1. Lineage (GTDB taxonomy): Bacteria > Acidobacteriota > Thermoanaerobaculia > Gp7-AA8 > Gp7-AA8 > JADGNZ01. The sequence continues at coordinate 225,729 of JADGNZ010000002.1, forward strand.
ATCTCGATCTTGTCACCGGCTTCCTGCAGTTTTGCGATCGTGTCGAGCACCGGCAGTCCTGCGCCGGCCGTGGCTTCGTAGCGGACGGAAAGGTTCCGCTCCTTCGCCGTTTCCATCAGCCGGTCGAATTCGAGCTGCGGTCCGGCCAGCGGCTTTTTGTTCGCGCAGACGACGTGAAATCCGTACTCGAGCGCTTCCTGCAGTAACGGACCTGTCTCTTCCGAGGTGAGATCGACGAGCACCGGCCGGTACGACGGCAGCATCCACAGCTCGTCGCGCATCATCGTCTCGAGCTCGCGCAACGTCAGTGGTGAACCGCGCTCGAAAAGCCGCGCGCCTGACTCTTTCCGTTTCGCGAATCGCTGCAACGCCGCGGGAGTAAAACCTTTGTCGTCGATGCGGATGCCGGAGCGGTCGGCGACGGCGACGACTTTAAGATCGATGCCGAGGTCGCGGCGAAGGTGAGGTTGCTGGGCGATGAGCTGGCGGGCCAGCTCGCGGCCGATCTGCCCGAGGCCGAGAAGGGTGAGCTTGGCTTCACGGCCGGTGGTGTCGGCGAGCGGACGGATCTTGTGGAGCTGATACTCGGAATGGAGCGCGAGCAGCGCGCGGGTGGCATCGCTTTCGGCAACGGCGATCGTGATGTTGAGCTCCGATGAGCCCTGGGCGATGGCCACGATGTTGACGCCGGCGGCAGCGATCGCGGAAAACGTCCGCGCGGCGATGCCGGAGGTTCCGCGCATGCCGAGTCCGACGACAGCGATGAGGGCGACGCGTTTCTCTGCATCGATGCGATCGATGAGATGGAGTTTGCGCTCAGGCTCGAAAGCCGTTTCGAGCGCTGCCACCGCGTGATCCGCTTCCGATTCGGGGACGACGAAGCAGATGCTCGACTCGCTCGAGGCCTGGCTGATCATCGAGACGGAATGGCCCGCCTGCGAGAGCGCTGTGAAGGCGCGCCCGGCAACGCCCGGCACGCCGATCATTCCGTTTCCTTCGATCGAAAGAAGTGCCTGGCGATGAATGGCAGTGAGCGCTTTCACCGGGTAGGAGCCAGGCTTCACGTCGCCGGCGATGCGCGTCCCGGGCGAGGTCTCGCGAAAGGTATTTCTAACGAAGAGCGGGATGCGTCGGTCAACGAGCGGGATCATCGTGCGCGGATGCAAAACGTTCGCGCCGTAGTAGGCCAGCTCCGCGGCCTCGCGGTAGTGAAGATCGGCGATGACGCGCGCAGCGGGAACGCTCTTCGGATCGGCGGTCATGAGGCCGTCGACTTCTTTGAAAAGCGTCAGCGCACGCGCGCCGAGGCTGCGCGCCAGGATCGCTGCGGAAAAGTCACTACCACCGCGTCCGAGGGTGACGACCGAGCCATCGGGCCCGCTGGCGATGAAGCCCGGCATCACGACGACTTGTCTTGCGGCGAGCAGCGGCATGACGTTCTTCTTCGCAGCGCGCTCGCACTTCAGCAGATTCGGCCAAAGCGTCCCCAACCTCCGCTCCGTCTGAATCACCTCGGTCGCATCGACGTACACGGCATCGATTCCGATCTCGATTGCCGCAGTCGCGAAGATCGCCGCGACGAGACGCTCGCCGCGGGCAACGAGTGCGTCCTGGGCGCGCGGCGTCAGCTCGCCGAGGACGGCGATGCTCTCGGTCATGGAGCGAAGCTCACGGACGGATTCGGTGATGACGGCGTTCAAGGCATTTGCGCGATCGGGCGATGCAACCAGCTCCGCGACCAGATCGCGGTGCCGCGATTCGACCTGCGCGGCCGCCTCGTCGCAACGCGCGCGGTCGCGGCGCAGCGCTGCCTGTCCGGCTTCGAGGAGCAGATCGGTGATGCCGTTCATCGCCGAGACGACGACGGCAACGCCCGGCGCGGCGCGGCTCACGTGCGCAAGCGCGACGCGAATCGCATCCGCATTGCCGACGGCGACGCCGCCAAACTTGAAGACCTCCGGACGGGACTGCGTCATGAGGACGCGGAGTATAGCGGGAGGAGTGCGAGCGTCTCGCTCGCGGCGGTGAGGCGTCTCGCCTCGCCGTTGGGAGTGTTCCATAAGCGGGGCAGTCACAAGCTTGGAGCAGTCTGTTTGCGCGACCCTCGCCGTTTGGTGCGATCAATAAACGGTGCGGCCACAAACCTGGAGCAGTCTGTTTTGCGCGCATCACCGCTGGGCGAGACGCCCATCGGCCGCGGGCGAGACGCCTGGCGAGACGCCCGCACTCCTTTGTTCCAGCACCGCGAAGCGCGCCAGCATCTGCTCGTACATGCGGTCCGTCTTCTCGTGCAGGTGGGCCACTTCCAGCTCCGCCTTCACGTTGATCTCGTACTCGACGTCGGAACGCACGTGGTCCTTCTCGGCCTGGCGGTTCTGGCTGACGAGGACGAAGCAGGAGAGAAAGATCGCTTCGAGCGAGACGATCATCGTAAGGAGCCCGAACGGATACGGATCGAACCACGGCAGTCCTACGTGGATCGTGTTGACGATGATCCAGGCCACGAACCATATGCCGTTCATGAGGAGGAACGGCATGCTGCCGCTGAACCAGGCGATCCAGTCGGCGACTCTCTGCAGCGTGGTCAGGTGCTCCTCGACCTCTTCGTTGACGTTGCGCGACACGCGTGTGCGCAGCAGTTCGTCGGCTTTGCGCATCATCCCAGTGACCGCCGCGAGCATGCTCACCGCGCTGTCGGGATGGCGTTGGAAGAGAAGGAGGAGATCTTCGCGGTCGAGCTCGAGCAACTCGCTGTCCGACAGAGCGACCGCGGTCGCTGTCCGCGCACCGCGATCGAGGAGAGCGAGCTCACCGAAGAGACCGCCTTCCACCGCGTTCATCAGCACGATCTTCTGGCCGGTGTTGTCGCGAATGAACAGCTCGATCTCACCGCTGCGGACGACGAAGAGCGACTCGCCGGGATGGCCGGCTTCGAAGAGCGTATGGCCGGCTGTTACGTGAATCGAATCGACGACCGCGGCAAGCGCAGCGCGATCTTCCTCGCTCAACAGTTCGAAGAGCTGGACGCCGGAGAGCAGCCGCGGATCACATCCCATGAGCGCATTGTAGCTGGGGGATTGTCTGTTTCACGCGGAGACGCGGAGATGCGGAGACCAGAGACAAGGAATCAGAGATCAGGCAAAGCTTCCTTGTCCATGTCTCTGATCCCTTGTCTCTGATCTCTTGTCTCTGATCTGTCCCCGCGGCTCCGCGTGACCGTTCTCCCTTCTGATCTCCACGCCGCCATTTGCAATTCAACTCCCACCCAGCTATTACTTCGCCGAGGAGCATCCAGATGACGGCAACAACGGAAACTATTGGCAGCGCGATGACCGCGGAAGAGATCGTCGCCCTGACGAAGCGCCACACGATTTTTTCCTGGTCCGCCCAGGGCAGCGTCAATCCCATCCCAATGGTCCGCGGCGAGGGGATCTACTTCTGGGACGCCAACGGCAAGCGCTACATGGACATGAACTCGCAGCTCATGTGCGTCAACATCGGCCACGGCGACCGCCGCGTCATCGACGCCATCAAGCGTCAGGCTGAGGAGTTGGCATATGCGGGGCCGGGCATGGCGACGCCGGTGCGCGCGCGCGTCGGCAAAATGCTCGCTGACCTCACCCCCGGCGATCTCAATCGCTTCTTCTTCACCCTTGGCGGCGCTGAAGCCAACGAAAACGCCATCCGTGTCGCGCGCATGGTCACCGGCCGGCAAAAAATCATGGCCCGCTATCGCTCGTATCACGGCGCCACGTCCGGCGCGATCTCGCTCACCGGCGACCCGCGCCGCTGGGCCAACGAGCCCGGCCTCCCCGGCGTCGTCCGCTTCTTCGACCCCTACAAATACCGCAGCCATCTCTTCCGGGAAGGCGACAGCGATGAGATGTTCACGCGCCGATGCCTGGACGAGATCGAAGAGACGTTGATGTACGAAGGTCCGCAGACCATCGCCGCGATTTTCGTCGAGACCGTCACCGGCACGAACGGCCTCATCGTCCCGCCCGACGGCTACCTCCAGGGTCTGCGCCAGATCTGCGACCGCTACGGCATCCTCCTCGTCTGCGACGAAGTGATGTGCGGCCTCGGCAGAACAGGAAAATGGTTCGCCGCCGATCACTGGAACGTCGTTCCGGACATGATCACGATGGCCAAGGGTTTGACGTCGGCGTATCTCCCGCTCGGCGCGCTGGCGATGAGCGACCGCATCGCCAACTACTTCGACAAGAACACCTTCTTCGGCGGTCTCACCTACAACGCCCATCCGATGAGCCTCGCTGCGGCCGAAGCGTGCCTGCAAGCGATGATCGACGACGACACGATGGTGCACACGCAGAAGATGGGCCGCGTCCTTCGCGATCTTCACGGCGTGATGAAAGACAAGCATCCCTCGGTCGGCGACGTCCGCTCCATCGGCCTGTTCGGCGTCCTGGAGCTGGTGCGCAATCGCGTAACGAAAGAGCCGATGGCCCCATTCAACGGCACCAGCCCCGAGATGCAGAAGCTCGGCGCGTTCCTGAAAGAGAACGGCATGTACGCCTTCATCAACTGGAACAACCTCTTCACGAACCCGCCGCTGTGCATTACGGAAGCACAGCTCCGCGAAGCATTCGAGCTGATCGACAGAGCTTTGGATATTACGGACGCCGCGGTTACCCACTAAGACGCCGCGGAGCCGATGAAAGAGCGCACGGCGGCAGTGGTCGCGGGAGTCGCCGCCGCGTCAGCTCTGGCCGTCCTCTGCTATCGCGGAATCTACCTCCGCTGGTTCGCCGACGACTATTGGACGGCCGGCGTCACCGCCACTCACGGCTTTCTGGGGAGGTCAGGCGTTCTGGAGGCGTTCTGGTACCGCATCTGGAGCGGCCGTCGGAGGTGCGAAACACATCATCGTGGGTGCAAACCGCAGCATCACGGTGGGTGTCACAGGGGACACGGGGGGCTCAGTGTGACGGGGGGTGCCCCAGTGGGACATGGGCGGTGTACCAGTGGGACATGGTCGGTGTACCAGTGGGACATGGCCGGTGTACCAGTGGGACATGGCCGGTGTACCAGTGGGACATGGCCGGTGTACCAGTGGGACATGGGCGGTGTACCAGTGGGACATGGCCGGTGTACCAGTGGGACATGGGCGGTGTACCAGTGGGACATGGTCGGTGTATCAGTGGGACATGGGCGGTGTACCAGTGGGACATGGCCGCGTGCGAAACACATCATCGTGGGTGCAGGACGCGTCATCGTGGGGCGCAACAGACATCATCGCGGGTGCAGGATGCATCATCGTGGGGCGCAACAGACATCATCGTGGATGCAGAGCACATCATCCCGGGTGTGAATGGCGGCATCGCGGGTGAAAGACAGCTAACGAACGGTTACATGCTCCGGCAGATGACTTTTGTCGATTAGCAGAGCCCGTTCAACGATTTGCGACGCTGATGGTAAAGAGATTGCTTTATCGTGAGCTTCCGGGCGGGAGCCTGCTGGAGTATTGATGAACCGCGGAGTGGACGAAAGCGTGGCTGATCGAGAAGTATCGTACGAAGTACCGAACCCCGCGGCGAGACAGGCTCCGAAGCCTGAGGACGACGAACAGAACGCTGCCGCCCGGCCGAACCGGCGCGGGCGATTCATCCTGATCGCGATCGGCGTAGTGATCGTCGTTGTGATTTTCGTCGCGCTCCGCCAACGATCGGCCACGCAGGCGCAGGCGTCCAAAGACGCGGCAGCGGCCGGAAAGAACCGAGCCTCCACGGTCTCCGTCGCTCCGGTCGAGCAGCGCGATGTTCCCGTCTATCTCGACGGACTCGGCAACGTCAACGCCCTCAACACCGTAACCGTCAAGACGCGCATCGACGGACAACTCGAGCGCTTCAATTTTCAGGAAGGGCAGATGGTCCACGCCGGCGAGGAGCTGGCGCTGATCGATCCGCGGCCCTCGGAAGCGGCGTTGGCGCAGGCCGAGGCGACGAAATTCAGGGATGAGGCAACGCTCGAGAATACGAAGCGTGATCTGCAGCGCTTCGCCGATCTGTACAAAGCCGGCGTGATCCCGCAACAGCAGTACAACACGCAACAGTCGCAACTGGCCGTCAACGAGGGCTCGGTCAAAGCGGACGCGGCGCAGGTGCAGAACGCGCAGCTCAACGTCAGCTACTGTCACATCAAGTCGCCGATCGATGGGCGCATTGGCATTCGCTCGGTCGATCCCGGCAACATGGTCCACGCATCCGATCCGAACGGCCTGATCGTCATCACGCAACTGCAGCCGATCGCTGTCCTCTTCACGGTGCCCGAGGACAGCCTTTCCGCGGTCGCGCAGCACATGGGCGGCGGGCTTCCGGTCGAGGCGTGGAGCCGCGACAGCACGCAGAAGCTCGCTGATGGCCGTCTTCTGACCATCGACAACCAGATCGATCCGAACACCGGCACATTCCGGTGCAAAGCCGTCTTCGATAATCGCGACGGCGCTCTCTTCCCGAACCAGTTCGTCAACGCCCGCCTTCGGGTCGACGTCCGGCACAACGCGCTGACCGTTCCCGCCGCAGCGGTACAGCACGGCTCGCAGGGAACGTACGTTTACGTCGTTCGGCCGGACAAGACAGTGGACGCGCGGCCGGTCGCGGTTGTGATGACCGAGGGGACGACGGCGGTGCTAGGCGGCGGAGTTAATCCCGGCGATCAGGTGGTGACCGACGGCGCGGACAAGCTCCAGCCGCACGGCAAAGTCGAGATCGCCGGAGCGGGCGGCGGCCGTGGTGGCGGCGGCAAGAATGGCGCGCCGGGAGCAGGAGCAGCGAGGAGGAAACAGGCGGGCCAGCCGTGAACCCATCCCGCATTTTCATTTTGCGGCCCGTCGCCACCTCGCTGCTGATGGCGGCCATCCTCCTGGCCGGTTTCGTCGCCTTTCGCCAACTCCCCGTTTCGGCGCTGCCGCAGGTCGACTATCCGACGATCCAGGTGCTGACGTTCTATCCGGGCGCGAGTCCCGACGTCATGACGTCATCAGTCACGGCGCCGATGGAACGTCAATTCGGGCAGATTCCGGGCCTCACGCAGATGAGCTCCACCAGCTCGTTCGGCGGTTCGCTCATCACCCTGCAATTCGATCTCAAACAGAACATCGACGTCGCGGAGCAGGAAGTGCAGGCGGCGATCAACGCCGCGGCGAGCTTTCTGCCGCGCGACCTTCCCAACCCGCCGATCTACAGCAAGGTCAATCCCGCCGATACGCCGATCCTAACGCTCGCGCTGACCTCGACGCAGCTTCCACTGAGCAAAGTGGAGGATCTCGCCGATACGACGCTTGCGCAGAAGATCTCGCAGCTTCCTGGCGTCGGCCTGGTAACGATCAGCGGCGGCCAGAAGCCGGCCGTGCGCGTGCAGGCGAATCCGTCGGCGCTCGCTTCGTACGGCTTGAGCCTCGAAGATCTGCGTACGGGACTCGCGGCCGCGAACACGGACCAGGCCAAAGGCAACCTGCAAGGTCCGTCGCAAAGCTTCAGCATCGGCGCGAATGACCAGATCTACGCCAGTGCCGACTACAAGCCGGTCATCATCGCCTACCGGAACGGCGCGCCCATTCGCGTGGGCGACGTGGCCAGCGTCGTCGACGGCGTCGAGAACGCGCAGCAGGCCGCGTGGATGAACGCCACGCCGGCCGTGATCATGAACGTGCAGCGGCAGCCCGGCGCGAACATCATCAACGTCGTCGACCGTATCGAACAGCTCTTGCCGCAGCTCTCCGCCAGTCTTCCGCCGAGCGTCAAAGTCACCGTGCTCACCGACCGCACCGTCACCATCCGCGCCTCGGTACACGACGTCGAGCTGGAGTTGCTGCTCACAATCGCCCTCGTCGTGATGGTGATTTTCCTTTTTCTGCGCCGCCTGTCGGCAACCATCATTCCGAGCGTCGCCGTTCCCCTGTCGATCGTCGGAACGTTCGGAGTGATGTACCTCCTCGGCTACTCGCTCGACAACCTCTCGCTCATGGCGCTGACCATCTCCACCGGTTTCGTCGTCGACGACGCCATCGTCATGATCGAGAACATCACGCGCTACATCGAAGAGGGCCACGCGCCGCTCGAGGCCGCATTGATGGGCTCGAAGCAGATCGGCTTCACGATCGTGTCGTTGACCGTCTCGCTGATCGCCGTGCTGATCCCGCTTCTCTTCATGGGCGACATCGTCGGGCGTCTTTTCCGCGAGTTCGCGGTCACGCTCAGCGTCACCATTCTCGTCTCCGCGGTTGTTTCTCTCACGCTGACGCCGATGATGTCGGCCAAGCTGCTCAAGGCGGACAAGAAGGGCGAGGAGAGCCGCTTCTACATCAAATCGGAAGAGCTTTTCAACCGCGTGATCGCCTACTACGGCCGCACGCTTCAATTCGTGCTGCGGCACCAGACCACGACGCTGATCGTCACCTTCGCCACGCTGGTGCTGACGCTCGTCCTTTACATCGTCGTGCCGAAGGGCTTTTTTCCTGTCCAGGACACCGGCGTGATTCTCGGCATCTCTGAAGCGCCCGAGACGACGTCGTTCGCGCGGATGGCCGACCGGCAGCAAGCGCTCGCAGATGTGGTGACGAAAGATCCCGACGTGACGAGCGTCTCATCGTTCATCGGAGTCGACGGTACGAACATGACCTCGAACGTCGGCCGGATTCAGATCAACCTCAAACCGCGCGACGAGCGAAAATCCGAGGCATCCGAGATCATCCGGCGCCTGCAGCCGAACCTGGCGAAGGTCGCCGGGATCATGCTCTACATGCAGCCCGTCCAGGATCTCTCGGTCGAGAACCGGGTCAGCCGCACGCAGTATCAATACACGCTGGAAGACGCGAACGCCGCCGAGCTCGCGGAGTGGACGCCGAAGGTGATCGCGAAGCTGCAGACGATCCCCGACTTGCGCGACGTCGCCGGCGACCAGGGCACCGGCAGTCTCGAGGCCGATCTCGTCGTCGACCGCAACACCGCCTCGCGGCTCGGGGTCACGCCGCAGATGATCGACGACACGCTCTACGACGCCTTCGGCCAGCGTCAGGTCTCCACCATCTTCACGCAGCTCAACCAGTACCACGTCGTGCTCGAAGCCGACCCGAAACTGCAGCTCAGCCCCGATGCGTTGCAGCACATCTACGTACACGCTTCGCCGAATGGCGGAGGCGCGGTCAGCACAGCGGGAACAGGGACGCCTGCCGTCGGCGCGGCGGCGGCCTCGCAGACCGCGCAAGCCGCACCGGCCGCGACATTGGCAACGTCCTCGACGCCCGGCACGACCTCGCCCGTTCAGGGACTCTCCGGAACGCGCGAGCAGATCATTCCCCTCAGCAGCTTCGCCCGCTTCGAGACGAAACCGGCGCCCGTAGCCATCAATCACATAGGCCAGTTTCCGGTGACGACGATCTCCTTCAACCTGGCGCCGGGCGCCTCGCTAGGCAATGCCACAAAGCAGATCGACGCGCTCACGGCCCAGCTCGGAATGCCGGCCAGCATCCACGCCGAATTTCAGGGCACCGCCGCCGTCTTCCGCAGCTCGCTGGCGAACGAGGGCTACCTCATTCTTGCCGCCCTGATCACCGTCTACATCGTGCTCGGCGTGCTGTACGAAAGCTACATCCATCCGCTCACGATCTTGTCGACGCTCCCGTCGGCCGGCGTCGGCGCGATCCTGGCCCTGATGCTCTTCCATATGGAGCTGAGCGTCGTCGCGCTGATCGGCATCATTCTGCTCATCGGCATCGTGAAGAAGAACGCGATCATGATGATCGACTTCGCGCTCGAGGCCGAGCGCGAACAGAACAAGCCAGCGCAGGAAGCGATCTACGATGCCTGCCTGCTGCGCTTCCGTCCGATCATGATGACGACGTTCGCCGCGCTCTTCGGTGGCCTCCCGCTCGCGCTCGGCACCGGCACCGGGTCGGAGTTGCGCCATCCGCTCGGCGTCACGATCGTCGGCGGCCTGCTCGTCAGCCAGCTCCTCACGCTCTACACGACGCCGGTCGTCTACATCTGGTTCGACAATCTCGCCAAACGGATCAAACGCCGCGTGCGCGTCGGCAATCCAGTGCACGGCGTCCAGCCCGCGGAAGGATGAGGCGGAAGGATGAAGATTGAAGGATGAAGGATGAACGCTAAACCAACCACTACCGCGCGCCTCGTTCACCGTTCATCGTTCATGGTTCATCCGTCGAACATTCATCCTTCATCCTTCATCCCTCATCCTTCAAAAACATCCTTCATCCTTCATCCTTCAGACACTCATCCTTCAAACATTCATCCTTCAAAATGAGCTTCTCCGAGCCATTCATCCGCAGACCGGTCGGCACCGCGCTCCTTAGCGTCGCAGTGCTGATGGCGGGAGCGCTCGGCTACATGAACCTTCCGGTCGCCCCCTTGCCTCAGGTCGAATTTCCCACGATCTCTGTGAGCGCCGGATTGCCGGGCGCCGATCCGGAGACGATGGCCTCATCCGTCGCCACGCCGCTGGAACGTCAATTCGGACGCATCGCCGGCGTGACGCAAATGACATCGAACAGCTCCTCGGGCTCGACGAACGTCACATTGCAGTTCGAGCTTGACCGCGACATCGACGCCGCCGCGCGCGACGTGCAGGCCGCCATCAACGCCGCGCGCGGCCAGCTTCCGGCGAATCTGCCGTCGAATCCGAACTGGCGCAAAGTCAATCCAGCCGACGCGCCGATCATGATCCTCGGCCTCACCTCGGACGTGAAAACGCAGCCGCAGATGTACGACGTTGCCGACTCCGTGCTGGCCCAGAAGATTGCCCAGATCGACGGCATCGGACAGGTCTTCGTCGGCGGCAGCTCGCGCCCTGCCGTCCGCGTGGAAGTCAATCCGCTGCAGCTCAGCAAACTCAATGTCGGGATCGATCAGGTGCGCGCGGCAATCGGCACTGCCAACGCCAACCGTCCAAAAGGCTCGATCTCCGGCCCAAGCAACATCTGGATGCTGCAAACGAACGATCAGCTCTTCAAGGCGAGAGAGTATCGCAGTCTCATCGTAGCCTCGCGCGACGGCAAGCCGGTGATCCTTTCCGAGGTGGCGCGGGTCGAGGACTCGGTCGAGAACATTAATAGTGCGGGATCCGTGAACGGCAAGCCGGCCATTTCCCTGGTCCTCTTCCGGCAGCCGGGAGCGAACATCATCGGCACCGTCGACCGCGTCCGGTCCATGATTCCTCAACTGCAGGCCACGATCCCGCCGTCGATCCATCTCGATGTCGTCCTCGACCGCACCGGCACGATCCGCGCCTCGGTGCGCGATGTCGAGGTGACACTGAGCATTTCGATTCTTCTTGTCATCCTCGTCGTCTTCGTCTTCCTTCGCAGCGGTTGGGCCACAGTCATTCCGAGCGTGGCCGTGCCGCTTTCGCTCATCGGCACGTTCGGCGTGATGTATCTCCTCGGCTACTCGCTCGACAACCTCTCGCTCATGGCCCTGACCATCTCGACGGGATTCGTCGTCGACGATGCCATCGTCGTGATCGAGAACATCAGCCGCCATCTCGAGGACGGCATGCAGCCGCTCGACGCCGCGCTGCTCGGTGCGCGCGAGATCGGCTTCACCGTCTTCTCCATGAGCACCTCGCTCATCGCCGTCTTCATCCCCATCCTGCTCATGGGCGGCATCGTCGGAAGGCTCTTCCGCGAGTTCGCCGTCACGCTGAGCGTAGCCATCGGCTTTTCTCTGATCATCTCGCTGACGACGACACCGATGATGTGCGCGAAGTTCCTTCGCTCCGAAAAGGACCGCAAGCACGGCCGCCTATATCGCGCCAGCGAGCGCGCCTTCGACCACCTCCGAAGCGGCTACGAGCACACGCTCGACTTTGTGCTCGACCACCGCCTGCCGGTTCTCCTCGTCACGCTGGCCACGATCGGCTTCACGATCTATCTCTACATCGTCATTCCAAAAGGCTTCTTCCCTTCGCAGGACACCGGACGACTCAGTGGCAACGTGCAGGGCGCTCAGGACACTTCGTTTGACGCGCTGATCGCGAAGCTCAACCAGTTCATGCGCATCGTCGAGAAGGACCCGGCAGTCGAGAGTGTCATCTCCTTCACGGGCGGTGGACGCGGCGGCGGCAACTCCGCCAGCATGTTCGTGACGCTCAAGCCGCTGGACGTCCGCAACGCCTCGGCACAGGAAATCATCGCCCGGCTTCGCCCGAAGACGTCACACATTCCCGGGGCCCAACTCTTCCTCACCGCCGTGCAGGACGTGCGCGTCGGCGGGCGTCAGAGCAATGCCGAGTATCAGTACACGCTTCAGGGCGACAACGTGGCTGACGTAATGTCGTGGGCGCCGAGACTCTCGAAAGCCATGCAGAAAATGAAGGAACTGAAAGACGTTTCCAGCGACCAGCAAAATCAGGGATTGCAAGCCTCCGTCGTCATCGACCGCCAGACTGCAGCGCGCCTCGGCATCTCGCTCGCCTCGATCGACAGCACGCTCTACGACGCCTTCGGCCAACGTCAGGTCTCGGTGATGTACAGCGGGATGAACCAGTACCACGTGGTGATGGAAGTCGATCCGAAGTTCAGCGGCTCGCCGGCGGCATTGAGCAACGTCTACGTCCATTCGTCGAGCGGACGCGAAGTGCCGCTCAGCGCCATCGCTCACTTCGGCCTCAATCAGACGCCGCTCTCCGTTCCGCACCAGGGCCAGTTCCCCGCCGTAACCATCTCATTCAACCTGTCGCCTGGCGTCTCGCTCGGCGTCGCCACCGCCGCCATCGAAGATGAGGAAAGGAAGATGGGAATGCCGTCGTCGATCCATCCCGGCTTCCAGGGGACGGCACAGGCCTTTCAACAATCGCTGGCCAACGAGCCGCTGCTCATCCTCGCCGCGCTCCTCGCCGTCTACATCGTTCTCGGCATCCTCTACGAGAGTCTCGTGCATCCGGTCACGATCCTCTCCACGATCCCGTCGGCCGGAGTCGGCGCGCTGATCGCTCTGCTGCTGACCAACACGGAGTTCACGATCATCGCGTTGATCGGAATCATCCTGCTGATCGGCATCGTCAAGAAAAACGCCATCATGATGATCGACTTCGCGCTCGAGGCTGAGCGCAAACACGGGAAAAGCGCCCGCGACGCCATCCGCGAAGCCTGCCTCCTCCGCTTCCGTCCGATCATGATGACGACGATGGCCGCGCTCTTCGGCGGCCTGCCTCTCGCGTTAGGAGGGGGCACCGGCAGCGAGCTTCGCCGCCCCCTCGGCATCGCCATCGTCGGCGGCCTGATCATGAGCCAGATGCTCACGCTCTTCACGACGCCGGTGACGTACATGTACTTGGACAAGCTGCGACTGAGGGGACGCGAGAAGCAGCCGGCGACGGAGCCGGTGAGGGCGTAGGGCGCGCGCCAGCGCTTCGAAAGGAGTGCGGTCGTCTCGACCGCGGGCACTCGGGCGTCCTCGCCCCAGTGCGGTCAGGGCGGAGGTCGAAATTCGCCGGCACACCTCTTCGGTCTCGAAAAACAAACCGACGCGAAAGAGCCTCTTCGACACAATGGGAAAAGGAAGGGGTCAGCCGCGCCCTGCGACACACGAAGCGTATGATCATGCTTCACTCAGGCAAGATCTTCGAGTACCAGATGAGCGAGAGGGGGTCGCCAATGTCCGTTCCGAGAGCTCAGTGTCTCGTCGTTGCCCTGATTTCGCTCCTGACCGCCGGCAAGCTCGCCGCCGATCAGCCCGTCAACGCATCGGGAACGGTCACCGTGAACGGGAAGGCCACCGCGCTGCATCATGCCTACGCCCGTCACGATGCCTCGCTCGGTGGGACGCTGGTGCTGATCACGGATCGCGCGCTCGAGGCACCGATGCTGGCCGAGGAAACGGCCGGATTCAGTTCCGGAGCAACACCCTCTCTGACAGATCTCACGAAAAAGGGTGAGGTGAACGGCGTGGAGCTTCTGATCAACGACTCCAATCATGTCGAGATGGCGGAGGTGTACAGCAGCGCCTTCGACATGCCGACTCCGTTTTCGGGAAAGCACTTCTGGTACGAGCCGTACCGGCTGGACAGCGGCTGGACCGGTGGGCGTTCACGTACGCACGAGCCGGAGACATTTTTCAAAAGGACGTTTGCGTACGACGTCACGTTCCTCACCACGATCGGGTCGAAGGGGTTTGAGATCGTGAACGCGGCGCAGCTGGCCGCTCAGCACAAGGCGATCGACGCCCACGAAGCGTTACGCCTGATTCCGGTTGGAGGCGGGGACGAAGGGAAAGCCTATCTCGCGTACCGGCGCGATCTCGACGCGCACAACGGCGCCGCACTCCTGAAACAGATGACCGCCGCGATGAAGAGTCGCGTCGCCAACGAGATGCACACGCCGGAGCCGCTCGACGAGAGCACAGCCGGATCGTGGGCATTCATGGCCGCGGTGCGTCCCGGCAAGGTCGAGGTCGTTGGCGGTGTTCATGACCCAGACAGCACGAGGCTCGAGCTCATGAAAACCGAGGCCGCTGACGGAACGAAGTCCTTCGGAACCGCCCGGATGACCCGAGAGAAAGGCGACTGGAAAGTCGATGACGAAACCTGGCGTTGAGAGCGGGCGACGTCGGCTACGACAAAAACCTCGCCAGGAAATCGGGGTGAATACTCTGATCGGGGAGCCGACACATGCATCTCGACCGGCTAAGTGAGACCCAGCACGAGTCTCAAGCCCTCTTCAACTCTAACCATCGCTTCGGGCCGAATACGCCCAACCCTTTTCCTGAGAAATGTGCGATCAGCAGTAATGATCTGCGAGACGTTGGCGACGGACGCCTGCTTGAGTCCTGTATCGCGCGTCGAGAGGACAACGTTGCCTGGAGAAAAAGCCAGGCGTTCGTTCGTCGTCAGGATCACGGCCAGTACCGTTGCCATTCGACTTTTGTTGAATGGATTCGCCTGTACGACCAAGATAGGCCTAGTGCCACCCGGGTCGGACGCGACCGGCTCCGGTAAATCGGCCCACCACACTTCGCCTCGGGCTACTTCCAATCGTTCTTCCCAATCGACCGAAACTGAATGCTTTGAAGCACTGGATCGAGCGATGACGACTCGTGAGCGTATACCTCATTGATCTTCGCGGTGATCGCCTCCTCATCGTGTTCCTGCACAAAGCGCTCGACTGCGATGGTGTAAAGGCGGCTGCGCGAGACGCCCATGCGATGGGCAAGCTTATCGGCCGCTTTGAAAACGGGGTCGGGAATCGAAACTGCTGCTTTCATCCAAGAAGTATGACGATAGTATGACCAGTTAGTCAACTGCCCTTGCGCTGTAGAATCATTCGGACGTATGGACGATCGCAAAATGGATGACCTCGTCATCGAAGCGCTCGATCTGGGCCGTGAGTCGCGGGCGGCACTCGCGAAGCGCCTGCTCGATAGCCTCGGTGAACCTTCTGCGGATGGAGTTGCCCGGGCTGGTTAGCTGAAGCCGAGCATCGCTACCAGGAGCTCAGAGACGGCACGGCGCGAACCATTCCGTCTGAAGAAGTGTTTGCCGAATTGGTAGCCACACACCGACGGTGAGATCGCGATTCACCCCTGCTCGTGACAGGAAAGTTGTGGAGGTAGACTCCGCTGGATGAGCGAATTCGCTGTCGACGTCGAGCTGGAAGACGATGGTCGCTGGATCGGAGAAGTGACGAATCTGCCCGGAGTTCTATGCTATGGCGCGACGCGGGACGAAGCTGTTGCGAAAGCCAAAGCTCTCGCGTTCCGCGTTCTCGATGACCGCCTCGATCACGGCGAAGACCGATCTCGGAAACCGCGACGTTAACCTACGACAAAACCCTCGCTAGGAAATCGGGGTGAATGCTCCATCCTAAGAAACCCGCCAGACCGAAAAGCACGCCGAAGAACATGAATACCGAGGCCAAGCCGAGGAGCCAGCGCTTCTTCGTCAAGGCAGTGATTCCGAAGAGGGCGATGGCGACGGAAAGGCAGGCTTCGTTCATGTCGAACTGGTCGTCGCGAAAATTGAGTGCGTCGTACTCCTTCTGAAATCCCTCCGCCTGTTTCTTGATGTCCGCTTTCTCTTTGTCGTACTTCTTCACCTGCCCCTGATACGACGCGATCTTCTGATCGATCAGCGGCGCGAACTTCTGATCGGTGAGGATGGCGCGCTGCAACGTGAGCTGATCGAGCATCGACTCGGCCAGATTCAACTTCATCCCTTTGGCCTGGTAGTACGACCACTGATCGAGCGCATTCGCCTGCGCCTGCTGCATCGCCTGGACGATGTTGCCGTCCTTGACGTTGCAGACAGCCATGAACGTCGCGGCGAGGGCCACGAGCAGCGCGATGATCGAGTTGAGCCGCGATTCGGAGCCGAGCTCCACAGCTTCGCTGATGGTTTCGTCGATGTCGGACATGTGCCGAATTGTAGCTGCTCGCAACAAAACGCAACAGCACTCCGAAGGTCACTCGAACTTCTTCAACTTCGGCCATATCTGCGGGAGCGTCCATCCCCGCGGCTTCTGTGCGAGGAACAACGTGAAGTGCTCCTGCGCCATCGCCCGCGGATCCCCGATCTCCGCCATCGGCCGTACATCCTCGTACCAACGGCCGAGACTTTCGCGGTTATCGCCAAGGACGAGCATGCTTTCTCCGGTGTAGTTGCGGGGACCCCAGTACCAATTGGTCAGGTGTCCGCCGATTGCTTTCGGCAAGCCGTAACGCGGGCCATAGAAATCGATCGCACCCGACTGGCCGTAGTCATTGCCGAAGATTGCCGTCTTCGCCCGCTCCTCGGGCGGCAAACTGTTGTAGACGCGCGCCGTCGTCTCCACCATCTCCTGCCAGCCGAAACGGTCGGCGAAAAACTGCGGCATCGACGTCGTCTGCCGATGCTCGAAACGCGGCTGCTTGATGTGCGTCAGCTCGGTGAATCGGACGTACGCGTCCGGCGAAAGCACCGGCACAGTGATCGGCGCGATGAGCAAGCCCACCAGAACGATGAGCGATGCATACGCCGGACGCATCCATCCGCGCCCGGCGCGTTCCGTCATCCGCTCCACGGCGATTGCGCCCGCCGCGATGATCATGATGAACGCCGGCATCAGATAGTAGAAACGTCCGTGCGCAAGGATCAGAACGACGTACGCGATGACCCAGGCAAGTCCGAGCACGCGAAATCGTTTCAGCGATCCGGTCAACAGCGAGACCAGCCCGGCGATCCACAGCGGCGCTGCCGCAGGATTCGCCATCAGGACATCCCACAGCAGAAACATGATCGGGTTCATCTGCACGTCACGGCCGTTGCGCTTGATGTTCGCGAGCTGTTCCAGATGCGGAAAGTGATTGCGAATCTCCCAGATCAAATTCGGGAGAAACACGACGACCGCGATCGCGCCCGCCAGAACGAACCAGCGGTTGAACATCAACTTGCGATCGGCGGTGAGCAGCAATGCCACCACGATCGAGAAGCCGAAAACCAGCATCGTGTGCTTGTTCAGCAGGCCGATTCCGGCGAGGAGGCCGAACCATGGCCAGAGCCGCGGATCGTTTCGTTTGATGATGCGGATGACCAGCAGCGCGCAGCCGCTCCAGATCAGCGGTTCGACCGCGTTCATCGACAGATAGCTGCTGAATGCGAGATAGCCCGGCGCGAGCAAGACGACCAGCGCGGCAAGAAACTGCGCGAAGCGTCCGCCGCCGAGCTCGCGCACAATCGCGCCGGCGATGAGCACGAAGCCTGCCCCGGCCAGCGAAGGGAAGAGCCGGATCGAATACGCCGAGTCGCCGAACAGAGCGCGCGTCAGCCACGCCTGAAACGCGGTCAGCGGCGGAAAATCGACATAGCCCCAGGCCAAATGCTGCCCGCAGGCAAGAAAGTACAACTCGTCGATGAAGAAGCCGTACAGCTTCGCCGTGGCCATGTGGAACGCGAACTTCACGGCTGCCAGGCAGGCAACGATCGCAGGGCCGCTCCAAAGAACCGAGGACGTTCGCGTGGTCGGAGAGGGCAAACTCATTTCGCTCATGCCGCCTACGATCGGCTCTGCGACGCCGAACCGGCAACACCTTTGTGATGAACGGCGATGGAGCGGGACGACCGGCTTGCAGCCCCCGCTCGTCACGCCGTTGCTCCGCTCATCACGCGGCGGGTGACAGTGCGGCTCCGTAGCGTTACCGTCCCGCTGTGCGGATCAAATCGATCGCCGGGATTTTCGCCGCCGTCACGTTCGCCGGACTGCTGAATTTCAGCATCGTCGAGACGAGCTGGCTCTCCGAGCAGAGCCACGGCGCCGCGAAATACCCGTTCGTCTCGGAAATGACCGGCGCCTACACCTTTCTCATTGTGCTTCCGCTGCTCTTCCTGGCTGCCACGCGCTTTCCGATCCGGCGCGACAACATGGCGACGCGCATTCCTCTCCACGCCGCCGTCTTCGTCGTCTTTGCCGCCGGCCACACGCTTCTGATGTGGGGCAGCCGCGAGCTGATCTACCACCTCCTCGAGTGGGGTCACTACGACTACGGCAACATGCGCTATCGCTTTTTCATGGAGGGGCAGAAGCAGCTCATCGTCTATGTGGCGATCTACTCCGCGCTCCGTTTCATCGCCTACGCGCGCGCCAACCGCGAGCGTGACGTGGCCGCGGCGCGCCTCGAGCGCGAGCTGACCGAGGCGCGGCTGGCCGCGTTGAAGATGCAGTTGCAGCCGCACTTTCTCTTTAATGCTCTGAACACGATTGCCTCGCACATCGAGGACGATCCGAAAGCCGCCGCTGCCATGGTGCAGCATCTCTCCAGCTTTCTTCGCTCCACCCTGCGAAGCTCCGCCGCGCAGGAAGTGCCGTTGCGGGACGAGATGGACTTTCTCGCCAGCTACGTCGCCATCATGAAAGCGCGATTCGAGGATCGGCTGAACGTCACCGTCTGCGTGCCCGTAGAACTGGGAGACACACTCGTGCCTCATCTCTTTCTGCAGCCGATGGTCGAGAACGCGATCACGCACTCGCTGCGCGATCACACGAAACGCGCGGCGATCCGTGTGGCTGCGTCGCGCGATGGCGATCGCCTGTGCGTGACGATCGAAGACAACGGCCCCGGCCTCGTCGACGGAGCGAATCCGTCCGGCAGCGGCATCGGTCTGTCGAACACGAAGGCGCGATTGCAACACCTCTACGGCGCGCGGCAGCAGCTCTCATTCGAGAATCGCAGCGAGGGCGGATTGCTGCTCACGATCGAAATGCCGTGGCACACAGCCGAGGAGGCGATGGCGTGACACGAATACTGATTGCGGACGATGAGGCCCCCGCACGCCGGCTCCTCCGATCGTGCCTCGCCCGTCACGATGACGTCGAGGTGATCGGCGAGGCGGAGAACGGATTGGAAGCCGTCGATGCCATTCGCTCGCTCGAACCGCAGCTCGTCCTGCTCGACGTCCAGATGCCCGGCCTGACCGGCTTCGAAGTGATCGAGGCCATCGGCGCCGACGCCATGCCAGAAGTCATCTTCGCCACCGCCTACGACGAGTTCGCGCTCCAGGCCTTTGACGTTCATGCCGTCGATTACCTGCTCAAGCCGTTCTCACGCGAACGCTTCGACGTCGCATTTAACCGTGCGCGGACGCGGCTCGAAAACGATCAGGGCGAAGCAGGCAAGCTCGCGACGTTGCTGGCCTCACTACCGCAGACCGCTTCGCACCTCGAGCGCATCGTCGTCCGCCACGGCGACAGGCTCTTCTTCGTGACCACGAAGGACGTCGTCCACCTCACCGCCGAGGGCAACTACGTCCGCCTGCATACTGCCGAGGGCTCGCATCTCGTGCGCGGAACGCTGGCAGATCTCGAAACGCGCCTCGATCCGAAACGTTTCGCCCGCATCCATCGCTCCGGCATCGTCAACATCGAAGCGATCAAGGAAGTGCAGTCGCACTTCCATGGCGACTACATCGTCGTGCTGCGAAGCGGCGAGACGTTGCGCCTGTCGCGTCGGTACCAGGAACGGCTCCTCGGCGAAAAATGAATTAACCACAGAGACTCAGAGATCACCGAGTTTAGAAACCCGTCGTGCTGATCGCGGTTTGGATGCTGTTCGCGCGAAGGAACTTCCGCGGTCCGGCGAAGGCGGCGCTCTAAGCGCACTCTGTTGTTTCACGCGGAGACGCGGAGATGCGGAGGTAGACAAACCCCGCGACCTCCGCGTCTCCGCGTGAAACAGGTTCTTCCAAGGAACAAACGGAGCACTTCCCTCGCTTTTACAAACCCATGCGCAAACTTCTCCTCGCCCTCGCAACCCTCGCTCTCGCTGCAAACCCGGTATTCGCCACCTGCGGCGGCGGTGGCGGCGGCGGAATGGGGGGCACGATGCCTCGCTCGTCGATGAACATGGGCGGGCAGACGATGGGCGGGCAGCGGACGCCGGTCAATCCGTACGTCGTGCCGTGGAAGTCGATCGGAGCGAATGACAAGCCGCTGACGACGCCGATCGTGGTGATGTGGTTTCCGGTCGACGCGCGCGAAATCGATACCTCCGAGCTGAACGTCTCGCGCATCCTCACGCTCTACGCCGCGCAGTGCGTCGGCCTGCAGCTCGTCAAGCCAGACGACGTAAACACGCTCGCGAAGTTCGACGTCGTCACGAAGCAGCCGACCGTGCTGCTCGTCGTCGACGGCAAGGTGGTCGATCACGTCCATCCCGACGGACGGTTCATCACATCGAGCAGCGTCGAGAACATGATCCATCACGAGCTGTTCCGGCGCGAGACCGCGTTGGATCAACTGCTCGAGACCGCGAAGAACGAGAGCGCGACGAACAAGGATGCGGCCATCGCCGATTATCAGAAAGTTTGGGAGCAACACTGTCTCGCGCCGAAGCAGGGACGTGAAGCGCAGAAGGCACTCAAACACCTCGGCGTGATCGTGAAGGCATCGGATCTGCGCACGATCGATCCCGACATGTCGCCGGCCATGAACGCGCGCATCACGAAAGCGATGTCCGAGGCGTTCGAGGCGGAGCTGGCGGCCGACTATCCGAAAGCGCGTGCGCTCTATCGCGCCGCCGCGGCCATCGATCCCGCCGACCCGGTCCCCTCACGCTTCCTCGGCGAGCTCTATCGCCATCACACCGGCGAGTGGGAGCTGGCGCGCGCCACGTTCGAGCACCTCCTCACCATCCAGCCCGATCCGCTCTCCCGCGCCGTCGCCCTCCACGGCCTCGGCAAGATGACCATCCACATGGGCGACTCCGCCAAAGGTCTGGCCCTTTTCGAAGAGTCCATCGCCGCCTATCCCCTCGCCCTCACCTACCGCAACATGGCCGTCTACTGGAACTCCGAGCGCCAGCGCGCAAAGGCGGATGTGTATGTCCAGAAGGCGCTCGCCCTCGACCCGCACGACTCGTACAACCTCATCTTCGCCGCCACCTACCTCGCCGACAGCGGCCGCAAGGAAGAAGCCCTCCGCATCGCCAAAGAGAACGAAGGCGATCTCGCCGCCTCCTACAACCTGGCCGCCATCTACTCCCTCCTCGGCAACAAAGGCAAAGCGATGGAGCTGCTCAAGCGCCACTTCTACCAATACGAGCGCTACGACGACGTCCGGGCCATGGAAATGTGGGAAGCGCGCGTCGACTACGTCTTCGCGTCGATGAAAGACGATCCGGGATTCATCGAGCTGACGAAGATGGCGCGCTGATCGAAGCGAAAGGGGTCGCGATCTCCTTCGCCGAGGTCGCGATCTCCCGCCACAAAGTCGCTATCTGCTTCGGCGAGGTCGCGATCTGCTTCGGGGAGATCCCGATCTCCCTGCACGAGATGCCGATCTGTTTCCCCGAGGTTCCGATCTCCGCCGGAGAGATCGCGATCTCTCTCCATGAGATGGCGATCTCCTTCCTCGAAGTCACGATTCCCTCCATTCTTGTTTCGATCTCCAGTTTTGAGATCGACATCCCCCTCTCTCTCAAACCGACCCCTCGGAGTCTCGTTTCGACCCCTCGGCTTCTCAAATGGACCCCTCCGGATCTCAAAGCGATCCCTCGGCTTCTCAAAACGACCTCGCGAAATCTCAAATCGATCTCGTTTCGAGATATTGCGACCCCTCCGAATCTCGAAACGATCCCTCGGAATCTCCGATCGATCTCCTTCCCCGAGGTCGCGATCTCCTCCGAAGAGATCGCGATCTCCATTTTTGAGATCGATACCCCTCGCAATCTCAAAACGACCCCTCCCAATCTCAAAACGATCCCCCCGAATCTCGTTTCGACCCCTCCGAGTCTTAAAACGACCCCCCAGAATCTCGTTTCGACCCCTCCAATTCTTAAATCGACCCCTCCCGATCTCAAAAATTTGAGTTTTTTTCTTAAAACGACCCCTCTCCATCTCAAAGCGATCTATCGGTTTCTCAAAACGATCTCGCGAAGGGAGATAGCGATCTCCTTTTTTGAGATCGCTACCCCTCCGAATCTCAAAACGACCCCCTGGAATCTCGTTTCGACCCCTCCATTTCTTAAAACGACCCCCCTGATTCTTAAATCGACCCCTCCAAATCTCGTTTCGACCCCTCCGATTCTTAAAACGACCCCCCTCAATCTCAAAACGACCCCTCTTCCACGCCGCTGACGAGCCCCCGAAATGGTCCGGACGACGCGGAAGAATCTTCTTTCATCGAATGGGGAAACTATTGACCGGGCTGTTGCGTCTAACTTACAGCCCGTTCCGTCAACGCGTGGTTGACGGGGCGATCCGGCGAGCTCGCATCGTTGTTCAACCTCGCGTCCGGCCAACCGGACGCGAGAGAGGGAGGTCTGTCTCATGCAACCAACCAAACCCACTCAACCAACCGACGCGCCGGCGGCCATCGACGCCCAGACGCTGGACGCGATCGCCAGCCAGCTCCTGGATCTCGTCACCAAAATGGAGAGCCTCGTCCCCGACTTCGAACCGCACGACAAGCGGGAGATCGCACGTGTGGCGGCGGGCGCCAAGTTCGCTCACGAGCTGATCGCGGCGACGGTGACCATGGTGACGTCGGTTCCATCCGCGCCACAGGATCTTTTCAATGTCGCTGCGGCGCAGGAGGCGTTGCAGTTCCGCGACCAGCTCCGCCCCATCGCTCAGCGGCTGGCCGCGTTCGCGCAGGGGCTGGAGTTCACCATTGACACGAAACTCTCCGCCTCCGGAG